>JBFFHJ010000034.1:0-74364 GCA_041556995.1 bacterium
CTGTACCATCTATTGATAAATAAAAAACTACACAGGATGCTTGAGAAAAAATCAAATCGATAAATCAAAAAAACGGCTGTAAGCCTTAACAATACTAGCCCTAGAGGTTGTCATAAACCAAACAATTGGACACTAGTGATAGCATATAACTCATCAATTTATTTTATAAATTATTTAACTTTATTAATAATTTAAAATGATATCCGACCTGATACATAAATAAATTTTAGAATGCATCATAGAATAAAAAGTTTAATGGGCGGGTTACTTGTTGATATTCTAGGGATACCTTTAACGATGGCACTTGGTATTCTTGTAACTCCCCTGTTCTTCCAATATATTAACAATGATGAATATGGCTATTGGACAACTATTTTGGATTTTATGAATTTCCTAAACATATTTAATGCTGGAATAGGGATTTTTATTGTCCAAACAATAGCTAGCGAAAAAGCAGTGGGAATTGAAACTACAAAAAAATCACTTAGTTCAGTAGCAGCAGTTCAAGTACTATTAATATGCTTGATGATGCTAACATGTGTGTTTGTATATTGGACATTCCCTTCATTTCAAGATTCCTCAAATAGTTTTCCAAATAGTCATTGGATCTTCCTCATTATGACAATAAATTTGTCGGTAAACGCTATTTGGTTATGGCTAACCAATATACTGTATGGCCAGAATCGAGTATCCTTCTCAAATGGACTGGCGCTTGGACAAAAAACGCTAGTACAGTTATTTCCACTTCTTCTATTGACATGCGGTTTAGAACTTTTATCTTTTTCGATTTCTTACTTATCAATTAGCATCATTCTGACAATAGTCACCATTCTCTTTACATTTCATTACTTAAAACCTAGATTATCATTGCTATATGTCAGGTCGAAAGATATTAAGGAGATTTCATTATTCTCGTTTCGATACATGCTTGGCAGCACTAGCTACTATATTCTTAATTTTACTGATACTTTAATAATTGCCAACTTCATATCAACAGCTAGTGTCACAATCTATGTATTAACCATGAAGCTTGCCATTGTTGCCAAGTTTCTCCCAGGAAAAATTATATCCCTTGCGTTTCCAAGTATTGCCCAACTAATTAAAGAAGAGAGTTATGAACGATTGCATGAAGTAACAACAAAACTTTTTAAAATCGGCTTGCGAATTGGACTGTTTTCAGGCGGCGTAATTGTTTTCCTAAATCAAATTTTTGTGCTACATTGGGTTGGTGAAGATAAATTTGGTGGAAATACACTGAGTTTCTTATCAGCTATACTCTGTCTACGAGAAGCCATAATACCAGTTTTTATAAGTATTATCTATTCCACGAAAGATATAAAAACAATTAACTATATTCTATTTTTTGAAGCTTTTACAAACATTATTCTGTCAGTTATTTTCTTAAAAGTTTGGAGCATCAATGGAGTTGCTATGGCAAGTATAATCTCTTCCAGTTTCCTATCAGTAGGATATTCCTGGTATAAAGCTTCAAAAATAATTCATATTTCTAGCAATCGTTTTGTACTGTCCCTGCTTATAACTATAATAAAACTCATCCCAACATATTTTGTTCTTTGGATCGGCATGACTATTTTGAAATCATATTTTTCTTGGTTCTTATTTATTATTATTATTATTATTTCGGGAGTGATAAATTCAATTTGCTTTGAAGGAAAAACAGTTATCAAATATAGAAAACTTCCTTTGAAAGAAATTACTATTAAATTGATTAACGAAGTTTGATTTTGCAACACCGACTCTTTGCCCCTATTGTTGTAAAACATCTCCTCATTCTTGATTGGACTATGAAAATATTAATTGTAGTTCCTAGATATAATGAAGGCGATTACGCCAACAATGTATACATGTTCCCTCTTGGTCTTAGCTATATATCGGCCGTGCTAAAACAAGCTGGCTATCATGTGAAATGTTTAAATTTGAACCACTACAATGGAAGAACTGATCATCTGGTTCAAGACTGTTTGTTGGCAGATCTAAAATATGATTTTGTATGCACGGGTGGGCTTTCAAATTCATATCATCAGATAAAAACTATAACTGACACAGTTCACAATACCGAAACAAATGCTTGTGTAATATTAGGTGGAGGAATGATTTCAAGTGAACCAGAACTAATTTTTAAAGCACTAAAACCAGATTATATCGTTATTGGAGAGGGCGAAATTACAATACAAGAACTCATAAACTGTATAAAAAACAAAGGAAATATCGAGAGTGTGGAAGGGATTGGATATCTTGATGAAAGTGGACAATTTTATATGACTAAAAAACGTCCACCAATTACTGATCTCGATACTCTTCCTTGGCCTGATTTTAAAGAATTTGAGTTCAATACATATCTTGACAATATGCGCCCTACAGATTTCTTTTTCTATGATTTATTTGATTATCCGAGAGTATATCCAATAATCGGAAGTAGAGGGTGTCCTTTTTTATGTTCCTTCTGTTTTCACCCACTCGGACAAAAGTATAGGCAAAGATCCATTGATTCTATCATGTCTGAATTAGAAGTTATGGTAAAAAAACACCGGATTAATATCATTGCTATCTACGACGAATTATTCACTTATGATAAGAAAAGGGTATTAGAATTTTGTGAACGAATCAAAAAATTGTTTGATAAAACCTCGTGGGATTGCTATTGGAATTGTCAAATGAGGGTGGATGGATTGGATGAGGAGTGTCTAAGTATTATGAAAGAAGCAGGATGTCATATGGTAAGTTATGGTTTTGAAAGCTATAGTCCTACCGTTCTAAAAAGTATGCGAAAACACATTACTCCAGAACAAATTGAACAAGCAGTTAAAATAACACTAAAATATAATGTTAGTCTTCAGGCAAACTTTATCTTTGGTGATACCGCTGAAACCCCCAAAACAAGCAAAGAAACCCTTGATTTCTGGAAAAAAGAGACTGATGCAGGAATACAACTTGGTCTTATTTCGGCTTACCCTGGAACAAAAATCTATCAGCATTGTGTTGAGCAAGGCTTAATTAAAGACAAACTGGATTTTATAGCCAACCCGGCTGAAATAAACACAGCCGATGCCATGAATGATAAAGATTTTAAAAAGCTTAAATTTGACATTTTCTTTGTACAATTGAGACATAGACCTTTAACAGTTATCCATTCATTGAAAAAGACTTCAAGTGAATACATTCATGGTTCTGTCAAAAGCATTTACGAAATATCTATTATATGCCCTCACTGTAATCAATTGATTCAGTATAATAATTACTTAATTCAATTTGGCAAATTCTTTTTTCATACAAGATATTGTCGCAATTGTCGTCGCCGCTTCTTCATGGTTAGTAGATTATATAAAATTATAAATGATCTCCTCCGAATACTGTTTATTGCCTCTGGACCTAAACTGGGTTCCAAAATATTCATTTTGAGCCTAAAAGTTAAGGGTCTAATATTTAGCTTCAAGCCACTAATAAAACAAATAATCAGAAGCCTATTATTCTGCCGAAATAACTGAAATTAAAATGTTTATATGTTACAGCCCAGAAGAACCATTTACTAAAATTCTTACTATTTAGTTACAATGTTTGTTTTGAAATATTTTACTCACATCATCTTTATCAATAAAAAGAAAGTTATAAGTTAACAGGTTGTTTTTACCTGTTTTGCATATTTGTTCTATTTCCTCTCGACTGATACGATGGAACTGCTCACCTACTGTCCATGACTCATAACTGTTTTCCCAGAATATCTCGAAAGTCTTTTTAAGATTCGGATTTATAGCTGTTCCTTTAGGCTGGTGTTCTGTGATCGTTATCTCCACTAACCAAATAGGTTTAGGAACCATAGTCAGGTGTATTAATGCTCCTTGCAGCATTGATTTTTCAGCACCTTCGATATCAACAAGAAAAAGGCACTTCATCCCAGCAAGCCTATTTGCCAGTACTTTGTCTAAAGTAGATACAGGTATCAATTTGCTGTCATATTCTGATGTTCCAGCCCATCCTTTTACCAGAGATGCTCCTGTTCCTGTTCCGTATATACTTGCTATTTCTGTTTTATTACCCAAAGCTAGGGGAAATATCTCAATATCGTTATCCCAATTATTGGTTTTTATATTCACATACAGATGCTTAAGATTTGTATCAATAGGCTCAAATGCTATTGTTTTTTTTCCTTGTTGCAGCGCAATGCAGCAATAGTAACCGATATTGGCACCAATATTTATAAAGGTATCAACATAATTTAAGCATTTTTTAACAACTTCTGTTTCTTGTATTTCAAACGTACCTTGTTCCATTCCTATCTCAGAGTTTCCAGTAAATTTAAATCCCAATGGGTTTTCTTTCGGCACTCTAACTCTGATTTGACTATCACGCATTACTTGATACAAAACTGCGAACCTTGGGACAACAAGCACAAGAGGTTTAAGAATTCTCTTTATAAATTTAGAAATACTCATAACTTTCTATTAATTTCATTTTTTTGAAACGTGATAAATTCACATATTGATAAAAACAAACAATTGTCATGATAACTGTAAATAAAGAAAGATCTATAAAATATTATTACTCTTTTATATATTTCCAACAATACATTCGCCATAGAGCATTTAATACTGTAAAAGGCAAAAGACTGAGAATAAACCATGGGAATGAAAATATTATCATCTTTTTAAGCTTATTTTTTAGAAAAAAGCCGATTAATGTATCACGCCGATATCCAGTTGCCTTGTCAATTACAAATCCTTTCGATTCAATACGAATAATAGAATGCATTGTATCCAGACATATCTCTCTTGAATATTTTAATTTCATTATTTCAAGAAAGCAATGTATACTGTCGTCAAAACTCACCTTACTTCTTGCCTTGATCATCCTATAGTTTAATCTTGCATGAACACCGACTTTGGAAAGGATAGCACATCTGCTATCCTTAATCGCTCTTAAGATAATTATTAAATGGTCCCAGGCGTAATCTTTTGAAATTATTTTCACTTTAGCAGCATTTTTAAGCCAATTTTGTCGTTTTATAATAGTACTACTGTAAAAACCTAATATGAATGGCATTTGTCCTCCACAGCCACAAAACAGGCTATTACCATCCAGATAAACCTTATCAGTAGTTAAATTCGAAGGCTGTATGCCCAAATCAACAGGGTTAAGTACATTATCTACTACTTCCCGAGTATAAAAAACATAATCAATCTCAGGATGCTTTGAAAGAAAACCAAGTAAATAACTCATTGATTTGTGAGCCATAATATCATCATCAGAAAAAATCCAAACATACTCACCTGTTGCCATTTCAATGGCTTTTCTTAAGTTACACACAGGACCTATATTGCTAGTATTTTTGTAATACCGTAGATTTCTAATTCGACCGTCAAAGCTGTTAATAACCTCTGGAGTGCTATCTTGACTATTATTATCACTAATAACGACTTCAATTATATCCTGATTTTCAATATTTGTTTCAATACTAATCAATGTATCCCTAAGCAAATCTGCTCGATTATATGTTGGAATGCAAATTGATACTTTTATTGGCATCTCCCCGCCTTTATAATTTATCTTAGAGACTATCTGAAAAGAAATCTGGTCAGTCGGTATAAAACTGAATGGTTCTTGAAATTGCAGTATCTAAATCCACCCAACTCCTTAATCCAAGTTCTTTATATGCTCTTTCAATATTAGGAACGTACCTAGATGGAAGAATACTGGTATCGGGTAGCTTTGAAGTATAAACGCCATGACTCGGATGAAACTTACTACTAATCTTTTTTGCTAAATTCAATATAGATATCGCTTTTGCAGAGCCAACATTATAAGCATGTCCATATTCTCCCTCTATCAGAATGGTCCACAACCAAATGGCAAGATCAGCTGCGTACAGATAGGAACGATAAGGAGTCCCATCCCCTTTGATCCGAATTGTTTTTTTTTCAAGTCCATCCCGAATAAAATTACCTATGGCAAAATGTATATCCAGATTCAAATAAGGACCAACAAAAGTAAAGCATCGTGCAATATTGACATGAACACCGTATTGTTCCTGATAAATTGAACACAGTAATTCTGCAAGTCGTTTTGCCTCCCCATATGCCGAATCTGAGTTCAGTTGATTAGGCGCTCCCGAATAATCTTCCGAAATATGTGACAACTCTCTTGGTTGTTTTCCATATACAGCACCCGAACTAATATATAGAAACCGACTTGCCTCACAAGAACGCGCTAATTCAAGAACCCTCCGTGTTCCTTCCTGAACAGTGTCCAACAGTATTAATGATTCATTTTTATTTAGCTGATTATTGGTATCAGTAGCAGCATGAATTATGTATTCAAAACAACATTTTGGGAATCTGAAATTTCTAACATCTCCCTGATGAAAAACAACATGTTTGTCTTCAGCTAAATATGGGTATTTTTGTTGAAAAGCTTTAGGGTTGCGACTTAGTACATGGATTTCGGCTTTTAGGTTAAATTGTTTATTAGCAAAGATGAAACTCTCCAATAACCATTTCCCCAAAAAACCGGTCCCTCCTGTAAGAAAAATTTTTTTTTTGTATACTTGGCTCCAAACCCTACAGGTACGAGAAATGATATGGTTAAGATCTTCTTTTAAAACCTCTTTTCTTATCAATTTCTATTCCTCTCCATTTTTGAAACGTTTAAATCGGACAAATCTATTGGCTTTTTTAAACTCAGCATTATTCATATATGGAAACTGATCATTAATCGGCCGCCCCATCTCTAGTTTGGGCTCAATCAGACTGCCGGGATGTAATATAATATCAACTAAAATTGCTCCAGGAGATGCAAACAGCTCCTTTGTAATATCATCAACAGTTTCTATCCGCTTATAATTTATTTCATATGCTTTGGCCAGATTCTTGAAATTCGGATGACTATACCCATTTCCGGTTGCTTCATAACGTCCACCCAGGTAACTATCTTGAAACTGTTTAATCATGCCATAACCAGAATTATTTAAAACAACAATTTTTATCTCAAGATTATAATTCTTAATTGTCTGCAATTCCTGAATATTCATCTGACAACCACCATCGCCGACAAAACAGACAATTTGTTTGCTCGGTGAAGTCAAAGCAGCACCTATTGAAGCTGGTATCCCATAGCCCATGGGTGACATACCTCCAGCAGTAAATAAAGTATGATCTTTACGATGAAAGATCTGAAAAACCCAGCAAAGACACGCTCCAGTTTCAGCAATAACAACGGAGTCATTATCAATAATTTGATTTATTCTTTGTACAACTTTGTATGGAGACATTGATTTGTTTTTTTTAGAAAATCCACTGATATCTTTGCCAAAATATTTTTCTTTCATCCCAGCTATATAGCTTCTCCAATCAGAACTTAGCTCTGAAATTTCCAAGTTTTCCAGAACAAACGGCAATTCTCGTAAATTCATTTTTGTAAAAGCATAGGAGTCTTTTGAATACTTTTTAAGCTCTTCAGCATCGATATCGATGACATGCACTTTTGCGTCAGGAGCAAAATATCTCGAATCACCAGACCTCTGTCGATTATCCAAACGACTTCCGATAACCAATAAAGCATCACAATTTTGAAGGATAAAATTAGAACCTCGATTTCCATATACACCTATTTGACCATAATAAAAACTCGAATCATGATCGAAATAGGTCATTCCATTCCAACTGGAAACAAAAGGCAATTGTTGTTTTTCCAGCCATTGTATGACTTCTGTTTCTACATTTGCTAACCCAACACCAGCTCCAAACAGAATAAGAGGTCTTTCAGCCTTTTCAAAAAAACCTCTTAGTTCCTCTTTAAGTTCTCCATAAAACAATGGATTTTCTGTAGTATTCCAATTGTTATTATTATCATTTAATAACATGATATCACCAACATCCTCTTGTTGAATATTCATGGGAATATCAATCAGAACAGGCCCCATACGCCCAGATATTGCTATGTGATATGCTTTATCAAGTTCTTCCTTTAACTCATCAACTGTATTTACTTGAACAGCATATTTTGTGATCGACTTAACCATAGAAACTATATCTGTTTCCTGAAAACCGGCTTGACGAACATTTGCACCAAGAAATATTGAGCTTTCTCTTTTGTTAACCTGACCAGTAATATGAATAGAAGGAATTGAATCAAAATATGAACATCCAATCCCTGTGATAAGATTTGTCGCACCGGGACCACTTGTCGCGACAGTAACACCAACAGTCTTGTGATCAACCCGCCATACTGCATCCGCTGCCATAGAAGCCGCTTGTTCATGCTGAAAACAAATATATTCCAATTCGGGATGCCGAGCAATAGAATCAATAATAAAAGCACAAGATCCACCTGTTACTAAAAAAATTTTCTTTAAATGCCGTCTACTCAAAAACTCAGCAATGTAATCAGCTCCTTTCATGTTCCTCTAATTGATATCTTGATTGGACTATTGGCAAAACTGATGAATTTGCTCAATAACATAGGAAAGCATATCATCATTCATCCCCGGATACACGCCAACCCAGAAAGAATCGCTCATAACTCGATCTGTATTTCCCAAACTGCCAACGACTCTATATTTTCCCTGTTCTCTAACTTCATCAAATACAGGATGACGTAGATAATTTCCGGCAAAAAGCATCCTGGTCTGTATTCTTTTTGATTCTAAATATTGGACAATTTGATCTCGACTAAATAAAATTCCCTTACGCAATGTTAAGAAAAAGCCGAACCAACTAGGTGAGGAATCATAAGTTGCTTCCGGCAAAATAAAATATTCTTCAAGATGTTTTAAGCCATTAAAAAGTATTTTCCAGTTTTTTTGACGAGCTTTGACAAAATCATCCAGTTTTTCCAATTGAGCACAACCAATCGAGGCTTGTAAATCAGTTGGTTTAAGATTATAACCTAAATGAGAATAAATATATTTGTGATCATATCCCTTTGGCAAAGTACCTAACTGCCACTCAAATCGTCTTTTGCAGGTATCGTCTTTTCCCGAAGGACAGGAACAATCTCGCCCCCAATCACGAAAAGATTCAATTATGTTTTTTAGCTCTTTACTATTTGTGTATACTGCGCCTCCCTCTCCCATTGTAATATGGTGGGGTGGATAAAAACTGCTTGTCGCAATATCGCCAAACGTTCCGGTCATTTTACCACCGTACTGAGATCCCAGGGCATCGCAATTATCTTCGATCAACCATAGGTTGTTTTTTTTGCAAAATTTCTGAACCTCATTTATATTAAACGGATTTCCCAGTGTATGTGCTATCATTACTGCTTTTGTCTTCTTTGATAAAGCTGTTTCAAGCATCTCAACATTAATATTGTAAGTTGGGATAGTTATATCCACAAAAACAGGAATAGCCCCATATTGAACAATTGGATTAACAGTTGTTGGAAAACCGGCCGCAACAGTAATCACTTCATCACCTTTGTGAATTCTCCGATCTTTAAGTTTAGGAGATGTCAGGGCTATGAACGCTAATAAATTGGCTGATGATCCGGAATTTACCAGTGAGCAGTAATTGACGCCTATTTTGGCAACAAATTTTTTTTCAAATCGCTTTGAATAAGGACCGGCAGTTAACCAAAAATCAAGACTGCTATCAACTAAATTAATCATTTCTTTTTCATCAAAAACACGACCGGCATAAGAAACTCTTGATGATGCTTTATCAAATTTTTCTTCCATTGCAGTCTTATGGACAGCTTTGTAAAAAATTTCAGTCTGTCTAAAAGTAATTCCTTTTAGTACTTCAATCAGTTTTTCCTTTTTTAAACAGCCCAGTTTTTTCAATATTTGTTCTTTATGAACAAATGTTTGCCTATTCACTGGAAAAACAAATTCTTCATCAAAGACTCCCTTTTCAATATCATTCGGAGAAACATGAATATACAGAGAACCCGGCATTTCATTTAAGGATATATCATTTTGAATTATTGAAACTTCTCCATTCCTGCTTGAGTCTGAAGTAATAAGAACTTTTTCTTGATTCTTTGAATTAGATTCGGTATAAATACAGATATCTCCAATGGCAATGTTATTCATTATATTGTCTCTTTTTACACTCTTGTTTTCATGTAATCTGTTTAGTTTCCATATATTCACATATTTGCTCAATTGTTTTATCATGGAGCTTTTCAGGTTTTGATTGGTAAGTTAAATACCACTCCACTGTTTTATTTAAGGCTCCTTTCAAGTCCCACTTTGGTGACCACCCAAGTTTGTTTTTTGCCTTTGAACAATCAAGTTTTAGATAATTGGCTTCATGTGGATTTTCGCTTTTATCAATTAAAACATCCGCATCTTTTCCCCAATGGTTTGATAGTTGTTTTACAACAAAACCAACAGATTTAGCATCATTTTCATCAGGACCAAAATTCCAAGCTTCAGCAAAATTATTGCCATCTGTATACAGTTTTTCAATTAATTCCAAATATCCACAAAGTGGCTCCAATACATGCTGCCAAGGACGAATTGCGTTGGGATATCGAATAATGACTTTTTCTTTTTTTATCCAGGATCGGACACAATCAGGTATCAGCCTATCTTTCGCCCAATCTCCACCGCCAATAACATTACCTGCTCTAGCAGTGGCTATTGCCGTATTCAACTTTCCATGTTTGTTCGATAAGAAGTAGGAACGTCTGTAGGATGACGTAACCAATTCAGAACACGCTTTACTACTGCTGTACGGATCATAACCTCCCAACGGTTCATTTTCTCTATACCCCCAAAACCATTCTTTATTTTCGTAACATTTATCGGTTGTAATATTAAGAAAAGCCTTAACAGAAGAAGATTTTCGAATTGCTTCAAGTATATTCACGGTTCCTAAAACATTTGTCATATAAGTCTCAACAGGGTTCTCATATGATTTTCTGACTAGCGGTTGAGCGGCCATATGGATTATAATCTCAGGTGAATAATCTTCGATAATTCGTGATATTTTATTAAAATCCCTTATATCTCCAATTATTGAAGTCATTCTCTTTTCTGTATCCGCAAGGCCAAAAAGACTTGGATTTGTGGGCGGTTCAAGAGCATATCCCACTACTTCAGCTTGTAATTGCTGTAACCATAAAGACATCCAAGATCCCTTAAAACCCGTATGCCCTGTCATCAAAATTCTCTTCTTATTCCAGAACGTTAAATTCATTACCATACCTTCCAGGGTGCGTTACCTGTTTGCCAAAACTCTTCTAGATAATTTTTATCTCGTAGCGTATCCATGGGTTTCCAGAATCCATGATGTTTATAAGCGGATAGCTCTCCTGTTAGAGATAATTGTTCCAAAGGTTTTTTTTCAAAAACAGTGAAATCATCTGAAATTAAATCGAATATCGAAGGTTCTAAAACAAAAAAACCACCATTCACCCATAAAGCTTCTTCTACAGGTTTTTCCTTAAATTCAACAACCTTTTTTCCTTCAATATTGAGTATTCCGAAACGTTCCGGGGGTTGAACCGAAGTAACCGTAGCTTTAGTCCCTTGAGTCATATGAAACTCTATCAGTTTTTTAATATTAATATCCGAAACGCCATCCCCATATGTCATACAAAATGTTTCTTTATCGACATATTGTTTCACTCTTTTTAACCGCCCACCGGTCAATGTTTCTACCCCCGTATCAACGAGGGTTACTTTCCACGGTTCAGCACTGTTCTGATGAATTTCCATATCATTGTTCCTTATATCGAATGTTACATCAGACATATGAAGAAAATAATTTGCAAAATACTCTTTGATCATATAACCTTTATAACCACAACAAATAATAAAATCATTTACATTATATGAAGAATACATCTTCATTATATGCCACAATATAGGCCTTCCACCTATTTCAATCATCGGTTTTGGCTTTAAATGGCTTTCTTCACTTATTCTAGTTCCGTATCCTCCGGCTAAAATTACTGCTTTCATATTATATTTATTTAATAATTTGTTTATTAATGGACATTACAACAAGCATATAGATGACTTGTTGATTTAATCAGTTTTTTAAAAAAAATTAATAATATATAAAATTAAATATCAGCATCTTATCTTTCAATATTGTCCAAAATAGAAGTAAATCAACAAGCTCTAGATTAGTTTCCGATCAAATCATTTTTTTATAAAATGAAACAATCCACAGCTATAATCTGCTTCGGTGTATTTGTCCATTTCAGCCTTTTCTATATATTCGCCATTATCATCAACAACTGAAAATGATTGTAAACTGAGATTATTGAAGTACTGAAGAATCGTTTTCGGAGCAAACACACGATGTGCATTAAAACAGATTCGTTCTTTTCCAATTGGTACTGAAAAAAACAGACTGGCATTCTTTGCTAATACACGTTGAAGTTCTTCAGCAGCTCTTTTTGTTCCCAAAGGGTCAATTTTATCACCGTACCGCCCCAACCCAATATGTTCAGCGGCGTGCAAACAGGAAAGGCTTCTAACTGAATTATCAGGAAAATTAAGATTTGTTACATCACCCTGTATAAATTCGACATTTTCTATTTTTAAGCTTTGTGGTCTAATATCTATAATCTTTACATTACAAAAAACTGCAATATGAGCAATAAAGCCTTCAACACTTGAACCAACATCAAAATGAATCCTTTCATTCGACTGATACACTAATTTTGCAGCCCACAAATCCTGAAAAAAATAATGCCCCGGTAGGCTTCCCGATTCTTTATACCGATCATCCAACTGTGGGTAAGCATTTTTCCATTTTGGTATCGATTGATCAATCTTTCCAGCAGTCTTTTTATATTCTCTTAGATTTAATAAAAATGGTCCAATTCCTCGAATTCTATTCGGAAGGTTTTTAAGATCCGGGAAAAAAGCTAAGAATATCTTTATAAAAGGGGAAAAGATCATTTTTTTATTTTTGATAAGCATACACATACATCTCCATTCAGGTTTAAGCTTTTAATTCAGAACCTGATTAACTCAAATATATTGTTCTACACGTCATTAAAATTTAGTATATATAACCTCCAAAAATAGCAATATTATAAATGATATAGAATGAATTATGCTACACTAAATGCCTTGCAAAACAACATCAGAATTTAATTCTCAAATTGCATAGATTTGAAGTAGTTAAAACTGCTCAAACAGAAGGGAGTTGATACTCGATGACTTACAAACAAACAGAAAAAATCGATCCATTGCAAATACTAGGGTTGCATTGATATTATATATTGTCCAAATATTTATTTTTTCTTTATATTTCAGCAACATAAAGACTTTATTGTATTGGAGATGATTTATAAGATTTCCTACAATTAAGTCTACTCTGAAAAGTTATTTTTTGAATTTTCGAAAAAATCCCAACTTTATATTACGGGTACTAGAATGAGGCTACGAGTTGGTAATTTTCAAAAAAGTAACCTAATAATATCAATAGTTTGAATCCTTCAATCTTATAAAGTCAAGGAGTATATATTGTTGCCAATAACGCTAAAAATACAAATAGTTACAAAAAGTCTTTTTTATACCCCATAAACTCACATTAGGATTAAAAAACACACCCTCACGAAGGATAAAGATATCCCCAAATTGCCAGTTTTTAATGATTTCGGACTTTACGGAGAGGACTCAGTAATTCATTAAAAAACTAGATTATTGACAAGTTTTTATATAGGCATCAAAATGACCATTTAATATTTTTGAATAATTATGTGCTTCCAGTTATTTTGTTCAATGAGTAACTTATTGATCTTCTTTTGCTTTCTCTTTCTATATTAAATTACTTATTTGAATTCTATTAGTCAATCTGAATATAAACTCCAGGTTCTTCATGAAAAAACTAATTGAAATCGTTAAAAGACTTCGGTCGCCGGGGGGGTGTCCTTGGGATCGGAAGCAGACACATTCTTCTTTGACTCCTTATGTGCTTGAGGAAGCTTGGGAGGTAATTGAGGAGATAAAGAATGGAAATATTGGGGATTCGTTAAAGGAGGAGTTGGGGGATTTGTTGTTGCAGATTGTGTTGCACGCTCAGATTGCGGCGGAAGATGGGAGGTTTACGCTTGATGATGTGGTTGATGCCATTTCGGAGAAAATGGTTCATCGGCATCCGCATGTGTTTCAGAGCAATGGAGAATCGCTTTCCGACAGTGAATTAACACAGCAGTGGCAAAAAATAAAATCCGAGGAAAAAAACAGTGATTCGATTCTGGATGGAATACCAGTTCACGCCCCGGCTTTGATGAATGCATTGGCCATCAGCAAAAAGGCCGCAAATATGGGATTTGACTGGGAAAGTGCATGGGATGTATTATTAAAGGTCGAAGAGGAGCTTGAGGAAGTCCGAGAGGAAATGAAACAGGAAAATACAAAAAACATCGAAGAGGAAATTGGCGATCTTCTATTCACTATCACCAATCTGGCTCGGTTTTATAATATAAATCCGGAAATCGCCTTGAAAAAAGGAAATGACAAATTTATCAAGCGATTTGTTCATGTTGAAAAAGCCATATCAGAAGCCAAAGAAGCTGGGAAAGAGTTTGGTTTGGAAGAAATGGAGCTAATCTGGAATAAAATAAAATAGCACTTAAATAAAAATCTTTCAGTTTAACTTCATGAAAAAATTGAAAATCCATCGGAATCACCCAATCAAACCGGCTTTCTTCCTATTGCTGTTTTATCGTATTCAGCATAATTAGGCATCTTCAATCAAAACAAAATTAAAAACAAAATACACAGCCAATCCTTTCAGATGAAAAAAGTCAAGGATTACTATTATAAAAAAGCTAAACAGGAAGGATTTGCGGCACGGTCCGCATTCAAAATCAAAGAGATAGACCAGAAATTCAAACTACTAAAACCTGGAAGCAATGTTTTGGACTTAGGATGCTTCCCGGGAAGTTGGATGCAATTTATTTCGCAAAAAATTGGTGATAACGGATTAGTGGTTGGAATCGACAGGACGGATCTGAAAATCCCGCTCAAAAAAAATATGAGATTTATTCATTCGGACATCAACGATCTTGACTTATCCGTCTCGGGATCTTACGTTGATCAATACGACATTATTTGTAGTGATATGGCACCGAATACAATGGGAATCAAAAGTGTCGATGCAGAACGCTCTCTTCAACTCTGTCAGATGGCCTTACACATTGCACAACACTGGTTGAAAAAAAACGGATCAACCTTAGTAAAAATCCTACAGGGAGGATCGTTTGATCGCCTGTTAAAGCAGATGAGAGACGAATATAACAAGGTAAACATCATCAAGCCCAAAAGTTCACGTAACGAAAGTAAAGAGATCTTCGTTTTGGGACAGCACAAAAAACAATTGATAAAGGAATCCAATGACAACAATTTTATGTGTCCGTAGAAATAATAAGGTCGTCATTGCCGGTGACGGTCAGGTTACCTTGGGCAACACGGTAATGAAAGCCAATGCTAAAAAGATACGGAAAACCTATAATGACAAAGTTATGGCAGGATTTGCCGGGTCAACGGCGGATGCCTTTACTCTTTTTGAAAAATTCGATGCCAAACTGGAAGAATACAATGGAAATTTAGTAAGGTCAGCAGTTGAACTGGCTAAAGACTGGCGTACTCAAAAGATGTTACGAAACCTGGAAGCCTTGCTGGCAGTAGCAGATTCTGAAAAATCATTGATAATTTCCGGTAACGGCGATGTGATTGAACCGGAAGACGGGATTCTGGCAATCGGCTCCGGCGGACAATATGCGTTGGCCGCTGCTCGTGCATTATCAGAAAATACCGAATTAAGCGCACGTGATATCGTAACCAAATCCATGGAAATCGCCGCATCCATCTGTATTTATACCAATCCCAATCTTCACCTGGAAGAAATTGATTATAGTAAGTAGTATTTAAATGAAACCACGTTCAAATTAGACTCGCATTATGAGAAGCAAAACTTTCAGCTTTGGCATGAAAAATCTCAGTAGTTATAATGAGATCCTCCACGGCAAGATCCATAATGATTGTCTAAGTTTATAATATAAGAGTTTTCATTCAAACCCAAAGTTATAAAATCCAAGTCTGGTTTTTGCGGTATTGATTAATATGAGTAATATCTATTAATTTCGATTTCAGCTAAAACCAAAATAGTGTATGCTTAAAGTTATGCTTTTTTACAGCAAACCAATCATAACGATTCAAACTATTAAATAAACATCCCTTAGAATCAACTATCTGATAATAAAGAGGAAGAGTGGAAATAACGGAAAAATCATTAATCCCAAGTGAAATTGTAAATTTTTTAGATCGTTATATAGTCGGGCAAAATGATGCAAAGCGGAGCGTGGCCATTGCATTACGTAATAGATGGCGGCGAATGCAGGTTCCAGAAGACCTACAGGAAGAGATCATGCCCAAAAATATTATTATGATCGGACCCACCGGCGTTGGTAAAACGGAAATCGCCAGAAGAATCTCAAAACTAGTTAACGCTCCATTTATAAAGGTTGAAGCGTCAAAATTTACCGAAGTCGGTTATGTCGGAAGGGATGTAGAAAGCATGATTCGCGATTTGGCAGAAATCAGCATCAATATCATTCGAAAAGAAGGAATGGATTCGGTTAAGGAAAAAGCAAAGGAAAATGTAGAGGCCCGAATTCTGGACATTCTAATTCCGGCTTCTCCCAACAGATCGAACGAAAGCATTAATGATCAAATTCGAGACGACAGCAAACTAAGAGAAAAATTTGCTCAAAAGCTGGCTGATGGTGAATTAGATGATAAAATTATCGATGTACACGTGCAAAATCGTTCAGGAGGTCCGTCCATAGAATTTTTCCCCATCACCGGTAGTGAAGGCATGGACATAAATATTAAAGACATGATGTCCAATTTCCTTCCCAAACAATCGAAAAAAAGAAAAGTGACCGTAGCCGAAGCCAGGAAATTATTTGAACAGGAAGAAGCTGAAAAATTGCTTGATTCTGATGACATTAATGCTGCGGCTATCAAACGGGTTGAACAATCCGGTCTGATATTCCTGGATGAAATAGATAAAATCACAAGTAAAAGTGATAATTATGGTAGAGGTGAAGTCTCTCGTGAAGGGGTTCAAAGGGATTTATTACCCATCGTGGAAGGAAGCACCGTTAATACCAAATATGGTCCGATTAAAACGGATCATATATTATTTATTGCCGCCGGAGCCTTTCATGTTGCCAAACCATCTGATCTTATTCCTGAATTACAGGGACGTTTCCCAATTCGTGTTGAACTGAACTCTCTGTCTAAAGACGATTTTGTCAGGATTTTAAAAGAACCGAAAACCTCATTGGTTCGACAGTATGTTGAACTTTTAAAAACGGAAGGCGTAACTCTTGAATTCAGGGATGATGCCATTGATGAAATCGCCAAGATATCGACCGAAGTCAACTCCAAAACAGAAAATATTGGAGCCAGAAGGTTACACGCGGTTCTGGAAAAGTTACTGGATGAAGTCAGTTTTACAGCTCCGGAAATATCCAATCAAACAATCGTTTTAACAAGAAAATACGTTCAGGAGCGACTGTCCGATATTGCTAAAGATCAGGATTTAAGCCGCTATATTTTGTAATATTTATACTTATACATTCAAATACAATGTTTAGTATATAAAATCAATAAGAAAGCAGACTTCATAGATGACAGAGATCGCACAATCATGAGAACAGTAAAATCGATGTCATCTTTGGTTGCAACGCAGCTCCTAAAACATGACAAATCAACACACCTACAAATGAATCCCACAAGCCTATGGTTACAGTCAACATCTGCAAATTTTTCGAATTAATCAAATTTTCCCATACTGTTTTTGCATTACCATTTGCGCTCATTTCCGCCATCCTTTCCTTACACGCCATTGATCTTTCTTTAGTTTCACCTGAAACCTGGAAAATTCTTGCCTGGATTATCCTGGCCATGGTAGGGGCAAGATCCGGCGCCATGGGGTTTAACCGCCTGGTTGACATTAAGTGGGACAAAGCCAATCCGCGAACTGTCAATCGCCCGTCAGCTACTGGAGAAATCAGTCCCATCGCCATTATAATAATGGTGCTACTCTCTTTAGGATTGTTGGTATTTGCTGCATGGAACCTGAATCCTTTGGCTTTTAAACTGAGCCCGGTAGCAATTTTTCTAATTTGTTTTTACTCGTACACTAAACGATTTAGCAGTTATTCCCACTTTTTTTTAGGACTGGCCATCGGTTCCGCTCCTGTGGCGAGTTGGATAGCTGTCTCCGGATCAATATCGGTTACTCCACTGGTTATCGGATTTTCCGTTCTCACATGGATTGCCGGATTTGATGTTCTTTATGCCTTACAGGATATCGATTTTGATCAAAAAGTAGGCTTACATTCCATACCGGTAAAATTCGGAATTTCCAAAAGCTTGATTTTCGCCAAACTGCTTCACTTGATAACAGTCGTTTGTTGGATACTTCTGGTAAGACTGGAACAGCTCCATTGGATTTTCATTTTGGGCATTGTCGGTTGCTCTGGATTGTTGATTTGGGAACATAGTCTCCTAAAGAAGGATGACCTCAGCAAACTAAATATGGCGTTTTTTAACATGAACGCCATCATCAGTGTTACCATGTTTGTCTCATTAACCCTGGATATTCTGTTTTTTTAACTTAAAAGTATCCCAAAATATGTTAAAGAAAAAACAAATAATATTTCAGAAAGCCATGCAGCAAATCGAAAAAATGCTGTTCGAAATGGAAAAAGAAGGCAAAGATCTGTCAAAAATGAAATTGAAAAAATACCAAAAAACACATCATATCGATTGTATGTGCAGCAAATGCATGAAAGCCAATAGAAAGAATAATCCGAACCTGAGGGGTTTAAGAGAATTCGGCTTTAAGGTTTATGTTGATGAACAAGATGAAGAAATATATTGTGGGTAAAAATATACAATATTGGTAAATTAAATATATTTATAAATAAAATCCATCGCTCCAAGAGGTAAATATGAAAACAAAATCTATCGTAATTATTTATTGCTTGACAATTTTCATGTCAGCAAGCTTTGCACAATCCGCCTTGGCTAGACTCCAATCGTTTGCGCCCATTGTTAAATCGGAAAAAGAAAAAGTTGTTCACATCAGTATTTCAGCCATTGTTGAAAAACCTCCCATTTCCAGAGATCCTTTTTTTGAACGTTTTTTCAAAGATATGCCAAGACAGCAAAGACAATCTGCCTTGGGATCAGGATTTATTATCAGCAGCGACGGGTTTATAGTTACTAATCATCATGTTATTGCCACCGCAGACAAGATCGAGGTTACCTTGTACAATGGCACTGTATATAAGGCAAAAGTGATCGGCAAAGATAAACTCAGTGAGCTGGCATTAATAAAGATTAATGCTAAAAATCTGCCTCATGTCAAATGGGGAGATTCATCCGAAATGGAAGTCGGGGACTGGGTTCTGGCTATCGGAAATCCGCTTGGACTGGATCACACAGTAACAGCAGGAATTCTTAGTGGTCGGGGAAGAAACGTATTTGCGAACACTGCATATGGCCAATTTTTGCAGACAGATGCTGCTATTAATTTTGGAAATTCCGGTGGGCCGCTTTTTAACCAGGATGCGGAAGTTATCGGCATTAATACGGCAATCGTTGCTGGTGGTCAAAACATTGGATTTGCCATCCCCAGCAACCTGGCTCGCAAGGTCATTAAACAACTGCAAAAACATGGCAAAGTTGAACGCGGTTGGTTTGGTGTAGGAATACAAGATGTCAACAATGAACTGGCTGAATCCTTTGGTTTACCAAAAGGCATGCGAGGGGTGGTGTTGACGTCAATTGGAAAAGACTCACCGGCGGAAAAAGCCGACTTAAAGCAAGGTGATGTTATTGTCGAAATCAACAATAAAAAACTGAAAAAAACTAACGATCTGCAACAATTAGTGGCTGAGACTGAACCGGGAACCATGATTGAAATAAAGATTTTCCGTCGGGGAGAATTCCTGACAAAAACTGTCAAGGTTGGTTTACGACCGTCGGGTGATATTATTTCCTTACATGATACAACCAACAGATTTGGTCTTCACTTAGTGGAAATTACTCCAGAGAATAAATTCAGTCTGAATATAAAGCAAAATTATGGATTACTGGTTTACAATATTGATGAAAACAGCATTTCTTGGGAAAAAGGTGTACGAAAAGATGATGTTATACTGGAAGCCAATAATCAGAAAATGGAAAAAATAGAAGATTTTTACCAGGTGATGAAAGATGCAGAAAAGACTTCGCGTCCAGTCCATCTTCTCATTTCAAGAAACGGTCGCGAAATGTTTGTGGCCATCTCTATAAAATAGTAAATTGGTATGATATCAATAAAAATAGCAGTGATTTTCTTTAATCGCTGCTATTTGTGTTATTTCTGACTTTAACTTTTATGGGGATGAGAACCATTGAGGGGCAT
Organism: bacterium; assembly: GCA_041556995.1. GTDB lineage: Bacteria > SAR324 > SAR324 > XYD2-FULL-50-16 > XYD2-FULL-50-16 > JAHJTV01. Next base: position 20,412 of record JBFFHJ010000034.1, read on the forward strand.
TCTGGGCAAATCGGTTAATTGATAATTCCACAAAAAACGGTGATTGATATTTAATTTATTGTAATCATAGACAAAATAGAGTTATCAGATAAAATTGATAAGAACAGATTGTTATGTTCAAGAAAATACTGGTTTTGAGAGACAGAACCAATTAACCCTGAGGAAGCATTTACTCAATTTGTGTTTTTTTAATAAAACAATTAAGATTCTTCCGGTAACATAAAAACATTCATAATCTACATGTTGGAAACCTGCATAGCATTAAGGGGCAATAAAATATTCGATATATTAAAACCTTACCTGTTAAACGTAACTAACATGATTTTTTTAGTGCCGGATTCCTTAAAAAAGACGTATTCCCCATGATATTAATAAGTGTTATTTAATATATTATTTACCTACACCATGCAATAAGTACCGCATCGATTCAGACACGTATCAAGAACCTTGACACTGCCAATGAAAAAACGAGGTGCCATTTCCTACATTTATGCAGGATTGTTCTTAACATCGGTGCTAATTATACTTATCGGAAATTCTTACTTTCTGATTGATCGCACACGCTCCAATCTGATTGAAATTTATTGGAAACAAGGCGAATTGATTGTCAAATCGATTGCCGTCAGTGCGCAGCAGAGCATTGATTCCGTCAAACTCACCTCCCAACAAATCCACCGAAATATCAAAAAAACTGCACTAACCATAGATCAAATTGATGCCGATCCTCATGGCATCACAAAAGATGAACTGTCGGAAATTCTAACTAACTCAAAATTTGATTCGATCGAAATTCTGGATAAAAAAGGCAATGTAATGATCAGCGCCTTTGCCAAGCCATCAGCTTCAATCGCCAGCGAATCAACGTCAAATACGACATCCCCTATGGAAGATCAAACGATTGATATCGAACGCTTTCATCGGGAGGGATCAATTCGGTTTTCATTTGGAGCCAATAAGTTAATCGACATAAAAATTCATGTAGGCCTTCATTTGTTGATTGCATCTCTCGAAAATCAGAATGTGGTTGAGTTTATTAGCTTTATCAATGATCGATTCAGAATTATCGCTGATTCCGATCCGTCTCATGTTGGTTTTACGGAAGAAAAACTGGAATACCTTGACGCTTTGAAATCCGGTGTTTCCTTTTTCTTTCGGGATCAGGACGCAGACACCATGGAGATCATACATCCCATCAATTATACACCAACAACAAAAGGAGTGCTCAGGATTTCCTATCCTTTGGCCAGAATCGACCGAATTTACGACAATACATTTAAAAACGCAGTGGTCAATAGCAGTGTCATCATGATTTTAGCAATTTTTGCCGCTGTTATTGCCGTAAAACTCAACCAAAAGAACATGGAAAAGTTGGAAGTCATGGAGAAAAAAATGCGAGAAAATGAAAAGCTTGCCTCCCTGGCTAACCTGACCGCCGGTATCGCCCACGAAGTTAGAAATCCGCTAAACAGTATTTCCATCACCATCCAGCGTCTTCAACTTGAATTTACACCGAAAAACGATGATGATTTGGATGAATATGTTTCCTTGACAGATCTAATGAAAAAAGAGGTTGATCGCATCAACCTGATCGTTACTGATTTCCTTGATTTTGCCAAACCTTTCGAGCCAAGGAAAACATATTTTTTCCAGAACGATTTTCTCGAAGAAAATACTGTGCTATTTGATGCAGAAGCCAAGAAAAAAGGCGTATCGCTTATCAAACATTTCAGTGCTGACAAGCTCCAGTTTTATGGCGACCGTGAAAAACTAACCCAGGTTTTGATTAATTTATTGAGAAATGCACTGGATGCAACCAAAGATGGTGGCTTCATCACTATTCATTCATCCATTATCAAAGGTAACAAATGGTTGATAAAAATAGAAGATACTGGGCAAGGTATACCAAAAGAAAACATCAATCATATTTTTGATATCTATTTTACAACCAAAAAAACGGGTACAGGTCTTGGATTATATATTTCCAGGAAAATTGTGCAGGCTCATGATGGTAATATAGAATTGTCAGTAAATCCGAACAAAGGCACTACTGTTTCCGTCACGCTACCCCAATTGAAGTACTGATTTTTTTTTCTTTAACCGCTCAAAAAAAACTACTATGAAACCAAAAATCCTGATCGTAGACGATGAAGTATCGACAACGGAAACCCTGCAAGGATTTCTACAGAAAAAGGGTTACATTGTCAAAACGGAGCATGATCCTACTACCGCTTTGACGCTGGTTCAAGAAACAGAATTTGATTTAATGATTGCTGATTACCGAATGCCGAAGATGAACGGTTTGGAACTGATTGAAAAGGTTCGGGAGGCCGACCCTGTGATAGCCATCATTATGATTTCAGCCTACGGTAATATTGAAACGGCAGTTAAAATAATGAAATCAGGAGCTTCGGATTACCTAACGAAACCCATTGACTTAAAAGAGTTATTGCTGCTTATTGATAAATGTATTGATAACAAACGACTGCTGGTGGAAAACAGGCAGTTGAAGGAGATACTTCAGGAAAAATTCCGGTTCGAAAACATTGTTGGTAACAGTAGTGCGCTAAATGAAGTCATGAGCATGGTACAAAGGGTAGCCAGTTCACATGCAACAGTCATTTTAAGGGGAGAGTCGGGAACCGGGAAAGAATTAATAGCTTTTGCCCTGCATTTTGCCAGCGACAGAAAGGATAAACCATTTGTGAAAGTAAGCTGTGCCGCTCTTCCCGAATCTTTGCTTGAGTCCGAGTTATTTGGACACATCAAAGGTTCATTTACCGGTGCCATAACCGATAGAAAGGGTAAATTTGAGGAAGCGGATACAGGGACAATTTTTCTGGATGAAATCGGTGATATCAGCTCAACCACTCAAACAAAACTTTTGCGGGTATTGCAGGAAAGAGAATTCGAAAGAGTTGGCAGTAACCAAACCATCAAAGTGGATGTCAGGATCATTGCAGCCACTAACAAGGATTTGGAAGAAGCCGTTAAAATGAAAGAGATGCGAGAAGATTTGTACTATCGATTAAACGTAGTGCCTATTTTCATTCCACCATTAAGAAAACGGAGAGAGGACATCATTCCCTTGGTGGAACATTTCATTTCAAAATTTGCTAAAGAAAATAACAGAAATATCAAGGGCATCACTCAGGAAGCACAAAAAACTTTGATAAAATACAGCTACCCAGGTAACATTCGAGAGCTTGAAAACATTATCGAACGTGCTATTGTATTAGCCCGCGATGACATAATCACCATTAAGGATCTTCCGCTTACGGTAACATCCAGTCATCAGGAAGAAGATAAGCCGCAATCACCATTTCTGGAATTGATGCCGTTGGAAGATGCAGAAAAAGCGCTTATCGAAATGGCGTTGCAGAAGCACAATGGGGTTCAAACCAGGGCTGCCAAAGAATTGGGCATTAGTGAAAGAGCGCTGAGATATAAGATTAAAGTGAAGGGGATCAATAATTAGACTGGCGATTAATAAATTTGTAACCACCTATTACACAGATATTAATAATCAATAAAATCTGTGGTTCCAGTTGATATTTACGGCGAAACATTTAAACTCATAACATTCAACTACCCAGGAAGAATGCTAATCCCGGCTGCTTTCATTTCTAAAATAGCTTTGAGCCCATCGTCTTTATTTATATTGACGGCACGGGTGGCATCGGAAAAAACACTCGTTTTAAATCCTAACTCCATAGCATCTAAGGCGGAAAATTTAACACAATAATCCAAGGCCAAGCCTGTAATATGAACTTCGGTAACATTTTTCTGCTTAAGATAATCGCCCAATCCGGTTGATCGTTTGTGATAATTGTCGAAAAACCCACTATAACTATCAATCTCCGGATCGATTCCTTTTTGTATCAATTTGTCGATTTTTTCAATATTCAAATCAGCAACCAATTCAGCGCCCTTGGTATTCTGCACACAATGTACCGGCCATAAAACCTGATCCATGCCATCTAGCTGGATTATTTCACCGGGTTGTTTATTATGAAAAACAGCAAAACTCTTGTGATTTTCAGGATGCCAATCCTGGGTGGCGACAATCAGATCATATTTTTTTTGGAGATCATTGATTAAAGATATAACCTGGTCGCCATCAGGTACTGGCAACGTACCGGTGGGCATAAAATCATTCTGAAGATCCACCAGAATTAAAGCAATCATGTTTACCTCCCAAATTTAGTACACCTTATTTATGAAATCTTATTAATAATGTCTGTTGGAATCACGGATTTTACAGTAACACAGATTTACTCTCAATATCGGTTAAATAACAAGGTTTGAAAAGCAATACTTTTCCTCAAAAATCATACTATGCGATTGCTAGATAGACAACCACTGGAATTCTTCATCTTTAAAAGAAATTGCACCGGTTTCCATCGAAATATAATCAATGAAATCGGTGGTTTCATTTTACAATCCACATGAAAAACTGAATTTTGACTAAATTCTTTTTGTCCTCAATTGTAGTGTCAGTTTTGTTTTTAATTCATTCAACGATCTTTCATTTCCTACAGGGTATTGATGGGGATTAACCAAACGCATAATGGTGGTATGGAATGAGCCAATTTCCTGTTTTACTTTTTCTTTTATTTTTTCAATTCCCGGTAAATCATAAACTCTTTTACCCTTTTGAAAAATAGGTAAAAGTAAATCCGTGTTGCGATCTTTTTCAGTAAAATTCTTTTGTCGTGTAATATCAAATGGATCAATCATAGTACAACCCTGGCTGAGGTCTGTTCTTATGTCATAAATGACATCACCGATACAGGATCCGTTCCGATAATACCGCCTTATCTGCTGAATACCGGGTGTAGTGACTTTGGCAGATTGTTCTGATATTTTTATACGATATTCCCATTCACCGCTTGAGTTTCGAATGGCGGAAAGCTTGTATACTCCATCTAAAGCCGGTTGGTCATACGCTGTTACTAAGCGTGTTCCCACTCCCCAAATATCAATTCTGGCTTGCTGAATCTTCAGACTTTGAATGATTCGTTCATCCAGATCATTGCTGGCCAGTATTTTAGTATCCTCAAACCCGTTTTTATCTAACATTTTTCTGGATTCTATACTTAAATACGCCAAATCACCGGAATCTAACCGAATACCGGACAATTGGTATCCTTTTTTCTTTAGCCGTTGTCCAACTGCAATTGCTTTGGCAACGCCATCAAGAGTAGAGTAAGTATCAACCAATAAAATACAATTATTGGGCATAATATCAGCATAGGTATCGAAAGCTTCGATTTCATCTTCAAAAGCCATGATCCAACTATGTGCAATGGTTCCCCGAACAGGTATCCCGTACTTTTTTCCTGCCAGCACATTGGAAGTTGCATTGCATCCCCCAATATAAGCAGCTCTGCTGGCTGTCATGGCACCGTCAATTCCCTGAGCCCTACGCATACCAAATTCTAAAACAGGATCACCTTGCGCTGCCCTGCAAATTCTGGCGGCTTTCGTGGCAATTAAAGTCGGAAAATTGATCATGTTCAAAAGGGGTGTCTCCAAAATCTGGCATTGAACAATGGGCCCACGAACACGAATAATCGGTTCATATGGAAAAACTATCGTTCCTTCGGGTACGGCATCAACATCACAGCTAAAATTAATTTTGTATAAATAATGTAAAAAACCTTCTTCGAATAACGGTTTCCCATCATTTCCCTTAATAGTGGCCAGATATTCAAGATCCGATTGCTTAAACTTAAACTGTTCTATAAATTCAATGACATCATTCAAACCGCAAGAAACACAATACCCTCCCTGAAATGGTGCTCTACGGAAAAAAAGATGAAAAACACTTTCTCGATCGTCAAAACCAGCTTTCCAAAATCCGTATGCCATGGTTAATTGGTAAAAATCAGTTAATAATGCACTTTTACCAAAACCGTTACTCAATTCTTTGCCATTTGCCATTCGTTTTGTTTTTGATTGGATATGTTCTTGTTGATTTAAATTTGGAGGTAGGAGAAAATAGTCAATTTAGTAGTACACCGTCTAAAGTAACTATATTAAACGTACCAAGTGGACAAACGATATGCAAATCTAGTATTTTTTTCGTCAAAAATAAAAAAAACCAGATTGTGTAAACGCTTCTCAAAAAAAAACCCGCCTTGTTACGTTAGACACGGCGGGTTTAAATATCAGTTTAAAACGATAGAATCGATTCTATACTTTTAATATCAGTTGGACTTTCTGAGCCCAATCCAGTAACGGTACCCAATATACGCCAAAAAACACAATTGGAACCGCACAAACTGTAACAAAGGCAATTGGGAAACTTCCCGCCTTAAAGTCTGGTATGGGTCTGTCTTCGAAATCAATGGTCATTACTTTGATTACATTTACATAATAATACAAAGAAATAACTGAGTTTATTCCAGCTACAACAGCCAACAGATATAATTCCTTTGATATGACAGCCTTAAACAAATAAAACTTTCCCACAAACCCTGCAAATGGTGGAATCCCGGCCAGACTAAAGAGACAAACGGTAAATCCAACGACCAGCAACGGTTTCTTTTTGATCATGCCGGCATAAGATTCAATCTGAAAGTTATTGCTTCTGGAAAGATACACCACAGCCATAAAAGCTCCCAAATTCATCATCAGGTAAATCGGGATGTATAAAAACACAGCGTGCCTACCTTCAGGATTTAAAACCGCAATTCCCATCAATAAAAAACCGGCGTGGGAAATGGATGAATAGGCTAACAATCTCTTAATATCGCTTTGTCTCAGAGCGGCCAGATTTCCAAGTGTCATGGTCGCCATGGAAATAATCGATAAAATTTGTGTTAAATTCTCTGCCTGTACCGAAACATGAAAATAAAAGAATCGAATCAGCAAGGCGATGCCGGCAACCTTGGGAGCAGTGGATAAAAATGCTGTTACAGGAGTCGGAGCTGCCTGATATGCATCTGGACACCAAAAATGAAAAGGAACAGCAGCAATTTTAAAAATCATGCCAGACATGGTCATCAGTAAAGCCAAATAATAGATGGGGCTATCACTAATCGAATATTTTGACAATCCTTCCCAAACAGCATCAAATCTTAATGAACCGGTTATGCCGAAAATTAACGACATCCCATATAACATAATACCGGCGGCAAAGGAACCAAACAGGATATACTTAAGGGCTGCTTCTTTGGAGACCGGATTCTGTTTGTTCAAAGCAACTAATATATATGATGGAATGGAAACCAATTCAATAGCCAAAGCCATCATCAGCAGATTAGCTGAAGATGTCATCATCATCATTCCCAGGCAAACAGTGGCCAACAGTCCATAAACCTCCCATTTGATATCCTCACTCATTTCCTGATTATTCAACACCATAAATATGGTAACCGCTATGACAATGAAAAATAGCTCGTTGTACAGCCGACTAAAAGAATCCACTTGAATCAGATCAAAAAACAAGGACTCAGAACCGCTACCCGTTAGCTCAAACAGAAAACTCCCCGTTAAAACCAGTAGAAATACGGCGGAAGGTGGTAACTTTTTAATTCCCGGTATGGCCTTGGCCAGAAAAAAGAATAGAATTGCACAACCCATCAACACATGGGCCGGCATAAAACTCAAATTAGGTAATGTATTTACCATTTTATATACACAGGCTGATAATAATTAATGATAGATCTTTTGTACCCCGAAATTAATTCCTCGAAAACCAATTGTTACTTTCAGGGCTTTATGAATATAACAACTAATTGATTAATACTTGACTGAGATAATTCAATGATGTCTCAAAATAGCTGATAATCGTGTTGGGCAAGATACCCAGGAAAATCACAATACAGATCAGCGGCACAACTGACGCCAGTTCAACAGCGTTCATATCAGTTAATTCTGTATATTTTTCGTTTACTTTTCCAAAAAATACTCTTTGATACGCCCACAGCATATATGCTGCACCGAATATGATACCCAGACCTGAAACAATGGTTGCCATCTGGAATACTTTGAAAGCACCGGTAAGAATCAGGAATTCAGAAATAAACCCACTTAATCCGGGCAATCCAATAGCAGCCATAAAGGCTAAACTGGTAATGGATGCATATACCGGTGTAACAGAAGCTAATCCACCGAATCCACCAATCTGTCTGTGATGCGCCCTGTCATAAACGACACCCACCAAAAGAAAGAGCATAGCGGTAATTGTTCCATGATTAAACATCTGGAGAACAGCCCCGTTAATTCCCTGGGCTGTGGCAGCACCGATGCCTAAAATTACAAATCCCATATGACTGACCGAGGAGTAAGCGATCATCTTCTTGAAGTCCGATTGGGCCAATGCACACAACGCACCGTAGACGATATTGATAACCGCCAGCACAATGAGAAAATCACGGAACCATTCAAAAACTTCTGGAAACAGTGGGAAATTAATTCTCAAAAATCCGTAAGTTCCCATTTTCAGCAATACACCAGCAAGAATAACAGAAATTGCCGTCGGTGCTTCAACGTGGGCATCTGGAAGCCAGGTATGGAAGGGGAAAATCGGAACTTTAATAGCAAAACCGATAAACAAGGCTATAAAAATGACCTTGGCAAACGGAAACCCGAAAATTGCAGGTCCAGAGAAGGTTCCACCGGCTTGGACACGTTGCAGCAATTCAATCATATTAAAGGTTCTTTCCCCAGGCGCAAAATACCAGATAGCGATTATGGCCAGCAGCATTCCAACACTTCCAGCCAACGTATAAAGAAAGAATTTAATGGCTGCATATATTCGTCTGGGCCCTCCCCAAATACCGATAAGAAAATACATGGGAAATAACATAATCTCCCAGAACAAGTAGAATAGAATCAGATCCAAGGCCACAAACACACCCAGCATGGCTGTTTGCAGCAGCAAAAACATGGAGAAATAACCACGTTCATATACGCTGATCCTCCACGACGCCAATGTTGCCATGATTCCAATGATCAGGGTCAGCAGTATCATAGTGATCGAAATCCCATCAACACCAATAAAATATTCAATCCTTAGGCTTGGTATCCATTCCGCATGTTCTACAAACTGCATTTCACCAACTGTGGTAACGCCCTTTTTCAATTTATCAAAGTCGATAAATATGGGCATTGCAACGATTAAATCCGCAATTGTAGCAATCAAAGCAACCCATTTCGCTTTTTCCTTGGGTACCAACCAGAGAAACAGAACCCCAATTAACGGTAAAAATACAACCCATGATAAAATATGACTCATCACAACCTCAATTTCTGTATATTCTTAAACCAACATTCGTTAATAAAAACAAGGCAATCGTGTTTTCAGATTACCCCAAGAAAAACACGACAGAGACAACTAAAATAATAAATATTATCAAAGAGCTACCAACAATGGTTTGAATTCTACCGGATTGCAGAATACTGACGCATTTTCCGCCGGACTGAGCTGTCCAACCAGCGCCATTCACAGCACCATCAACCACTTCATTGTCGAAAACCCCGATAAAATCGCCCAAAGATCTGCCGATAAAAGCAGCCAGATTCACCAGACCATCTACTATGTGAAGATCAAATGCCCCCAGGAATTCAAAAAGTCGACGAATCGGACCTATGATAATTGCTTCATACAATTCATCAATAAAGTACTTGTTGTACAATACATTAAATACTTTTTGGGCAGACAATGACTCCATTATCTTTATACGCAATTCCGGTTTTTTGAGGTAGAAGAAGTAAGCTAAAAACGCTGTGAAAAACGTCCAACCAATAGATGCGCCCATCAATCCCCATTCCAAGGCCGTATGATCAACTTGCTCTTCATGCTCAACAACTACGGAAGACTCTTCAGTCGCCGTATGCGTTTGATGACTTTCTGCGGTTTGAAGCTGAATTTTGTGAAAGTTTTCAGCTGGCGTCCCATGAATGTCATGCACGACCGGATCTAAGAAGTTGGTAAAATTACTATGTCCCCCCAGAAAATGGGGTACATTTAAGAATCCAATGGTTAAAGCCAAAACAGCCAATATAGCGATGGGAATAACAGTTCTTTTTGGTTGTTCCTCACAGTGATCCCATGTATGCTTGTCAGCTCTGGTTTCGCCGAAAAAGGTCATAAATACTGCCCGCCACATATAAAAGGAGGTGATTCCTGCAGCCGTAAATCCAACTGCCCACAGCGCCGGTGATCCCTGGATAAACGCTTTCCATAAAATTTCATCCTTGCTGAAAAAACCGGACGTGCCAGGAAACCCCATAATGGCAAACGTAGCGGCAATAAATGAAAAACCGGTTATGGGCATTTTTCTCAATAAACCACCCATTTCCCGCATATCTTGTTTGTGATGCAGCGCCACAATAACCGATCCTGATCCCATAAACAATGCAGCTTTAAAAGCGGCATGGGTCAGTAAATGAAAAACTCCTGCGCTGAAAGCACCAACTCCCATGGCTAAAAACATATATCCGAGTTGACTCACCGTGGAATAAGCCAATACTTTTTTAATGTCAAACTGTGCCATGCCGATTGTCGCCGAGAAAAAGCAAGTCATGGCAGCGATAATAGCAACAAACCCTAGTACATGGGGTGCCAGAGTGTACAAGAAATACATTCGTCCCATCATATATACACCGGCTGTTACCATTGTCGCAGCATGAATCAGCGCACTAACCGGCGTCGGTCCGGCCATGGCATCCGGTAACCAGACATATAACGGAATTTGGGCTGATTTACCCATAGCACCAACAAAGAAACAGAGTCCAACGACTTCCAACAGCGGAAATCCCCAAAATGTTAATTGTGACAACTCACCAATTCTACTTTTTAATTCACTGAACGATAAGGTAACAATATCGTAATGTTGTGTAGAAAAGAGTACCAGAAGAAATATACCGGTAATAAATCCCAAATCACCGATCCTGTTTGTTAGAAACGCTTTTTTACCTGCAATGGCGTTGGCTTCTTCGTCAAACCAGAAACCAATGAGAAGATAGGAACAAAGTCCCACACCTTCCCACCCCAGGAACATGATAATCAGATTGTCGCCTAAAACCAGCATTAGCATAGCGGCAACAAACAGATTCAGGTATGAGAAGAATCGCCAGAAGGACTTATCACCATGCATGTACCCCATGCCATAAATATGAATGAGGGACCCTATACCAGTGATGATCATCAGCATTAAAGCTGTAAGAGGATCATATCGAAACGTCCAATTCAACTGAACATCTGCCACAGAAATCCATTCGGTCAGTTCAATTTGAATCACCCGATCCGAAGGATCAAGCCCTAATAAAGCGACAAACGATGTAAATGCTAAAACAGCTGCAGATATTGGCATGGCGCAACCTAAAATACCGGTTGCGTCTTCACCGAATCTGTTATAGAATTTCTTCCCCGCCAGTCCAAGGATGATCGCTCCAAACAAAGGAAGAATCGGAACCCACGGAATTACTGTTTGTATGTAACTCATTATTCGTTTATTGAATCAATGTTTATATGGTTAGACCACAAATTCAAATATATTATTACTGCTTTAACCTTTTAGACTTGCTAATTTGTCCGCCCTGATCTCTTTAAACTCCTTATAAACAGTCAAAGCGATGGCCAAAGCAACCACAGCTTCTGCAGCGGCCATCAGAATGATAAACACCGCAAAAACCTGACCGTCCATTTGAGATGCCAGGGAAGGGCCGTTCAATTTAGTTGCCTGAGAAGGAGTAAATCGCGAAAATGCCATAAAATTTATGGCGGCAGAATTCAGAATCAACTCAACTCCCATTAAAATGGCAATACTGTTTTTACGGGAGACGTACATGACGATTCCCAATGTAAAAAGCGCTGCGGAAACAGCCAGGTAACCTTGTAAACCCATTTCTAATCTCCTTTATTTACTAATACCAAAGCACCCACCATTGCCGATAACAACAAAAAGGAAATCACTTCGAAGGGAAGTACGTATTCCTTTAAAAGCAGCTTTCCCAGGTCTCTTGTCGTAGCTTGCATTTCAATGGGATTCATCGTTGTCCACTGGGTAGAACTCAATACGCCGTAAAGCAAAATAAAGAGTCCTATACCGACCACAGTCGTAAAAAATCCATGAAAAGAGAGGTTACTTTTTCCAGGTACCGACACTTCCGCTGTTAACATGGTTCCAAATATAAGCAAAACATTCACACCACCCGCATAGACGAGAATTTGCACAATAGCAATAAAGTCTCCTCCCAACAGAACGTATAAACCTGCAACTCCGAACAGAACAAAAAACAGCGCAAATGCGGATCGCAGCAGATTCGTTGAAAACGCCACAATTAATCCAACGCCCAACACCATGACGGTAAAAATACCGAAGAATATCTGCGGTAATTCGATCATTCCTTTTCTCCTTTTTCCTTCTCAGCCTTGGCTTTTTCTTTAGCCGCTTTGGCAGCTTTTTTAGCAGCAGCTTCAGCTTCAATTTCTTTTGCCTTTGCTTCGACCTTATTTTTTTCCTCTTCGTTGACAAATCGCAATACCAAATCGTTCAGATTATCTTTATTAAATTCAAATTTCTTGGTATGTCGAATAGCTTCTGTCGGGCAGGCCATTGTACAAAGACCACAATACATACACTTGCCGGCGTTAATATTAAATCGAGTGCTGGCTCGTGTTTTGAGCGCTTCTTTTTGTGTGAATCTGTTATTAACCGGATTTCCATCACCATCGACCAGTTTCGTCTTGTCGCACTTCACACTATCAATAACGATGCATTCAATAGGACAAGCCTTAGCGCACAATCCACAAGCGGTGCACAGGGATAGATCAACATCCAGAATCCCCCGATAATTATCGGGCATGCCCAGCAACGAGCTGTTGTAATTCTTGGCAATGGTTTCGTTGCTTGTAATATCCACTTCCGGATACTGCACAGTCACCGGGCGAACAAACATCGATGCAAACGTAACGCTCATACCTTCGAAAACAGACTGAATTCCGTTTTTTATATTATTAAAATACGCATTCATAATATTGGTACGTCTAGAATGATTTTTTGACTAGATTATGATTAAAACCTATGCCACTTTTCCTGTTCTTATATTTACGGGAATATTCTGTTCTTTCATATTCACCAAAACACGTTGAAGGAACTTGATTAGTACTAAAACAAAAATGGCAAACAAACCGATAGCTACAATCTGCTGAACCACTGGGAATCTCCATGTAAGCAACATGTAAATGGCCTGACCAAAAAACGCTGCAATGGCCATAGGCAGCAGGTACTTCCATGAAAGCTTCATCAGCTGGTCGATTCTAAATCGGGGCAACGTCCATCGAATCCACATGACCACAAAAACAATTACCAAGGATTTGGCAACAAAAACAGCCACACTCAAGATTTTGATTCCGCCCAGTATTTCCGGCAAATTTCCACCGCCAAGAAAAACAGCGGTTGTTAACCCACCTAAAATAAACAAGTTTGCCCATTCCGATAGAAAAAATACTGCAAATCGAAAACCGGAATATTCAGTACAATATCCCGAAACAAGCTCTGATTCTGCTTCCGGCAGATCAAATGGTACTCGATTAGCTTCAGCCAGTGATCCAATAAAGAATACAAGAAAAGAAATAATGGTGAAGGGGCTTTGAAATAGCATCCATTCCCATGGTAGCCATCCCTGTTCTGCCACAATCCCTTGCATGGATAACGTTCCGGTAATTAAAATCGGCACCAGTAATCCCATGCCTACCGGTATTTCATAACTGACAATTTGAGCAGCTGATCTCATCCCTCCCAAAAGGGACCATTTGTTATTTGAACTCCAACCTGCCATCAATACGCCGATAACGACCAATGATGTAATAGCAATAAAGTAAAACAAACCGACATTCAGATCCGCAACAATAATGCCGCTTCCCCATGGAAAAACAACCAGTGTGGCAAATATACCAATCAAGCAGAAATAAGGGGCGATCCTGAAAAGAATTCTATCCGAACCATATGGGATCAGGTCTTCTTTCGTTATCAGTTTTACGCCATCCGCTACCCATTGGAGAAGTCCTTCCGGACCAACCCGGTTTGGACCCAGTCTGGATTGCATAAATCCTGAAATCCGACGTTCAAGCCATGTAAAAACTCCACCCAAAGTAACAAATACCAACAATAAAATCAGTGCAATAAGAATGGCGGCAATTACTTTGGCCGGCAATATATCCAATCCTATGCTTATTAAAATATCTTCCATAACAATTTTCAAAATTGGAATAGTAAGTTATCGATCCACTTCCGGCGCTACGATATCGAATGATCCGATAACAGCAACCAGATCGGCAATAAAAAGACCTTTTGCCAGTTCGGGGATAATTGACATGGCAGTGTATGAACCTGTACGAACTTTCAAACGATATGGAGACGTTTTTCCGTCGCTGAAAATGAAATACCCTGTATCTCCCCTGGGTGTTTCAGTCCTGAAATATATATGACCTTTTGGCGGTTTAATGGAACTTTTCACAACTGCCTTGATTTCACCGTCCGGGATTTTTTTCAAACACTGTCGGATGATTTTGATTGATTCCTTGATCTCCTTAGCCCGCACCATATACCGATCATAACAATCACCAACAGCTCCCCGGCTTCCATCCCCTACAGGTATGTCAAAATCCAATTCCGGATACACACTGTATGGTTTATCCTTGCGAAGATCAAATTTTATTCCCGATCCCCTCAGATTAGGACCAACAAGGTTGTAAGCCATCGCCATTTCAGGCGACACGACTGCAACATTGCCAAACCGTTTAATAAATATCTGGTTGTAACTGATCAGTCGGTTGATCTGTTCCACGATGGGTTCAAGATGATCCAGGTATTCCGCTGTTTTTTCAATAAAACCAGGAGGCAGATCAGCGTTTACACCTCCAATGCTTATATAGTTATAGGTTAATCGAGCACCACAAACCATCTCCAGCAAATCATTAATGTGTTCCCTTTCCCTGAGAAAATGGACAAAAGGTGTAATCGCTCCCATATCCATGGCTGCCGCTCCGATCGCCACAGCATGACTTGAAATACGATTCAGTTCCGAAACAATCACCCGTATGTACTCCGCTCTTTTGGGGATTTCCATGGCAGTTAATTTTTCAACAGCCATACAATACGCCAGGTTAGCGTTCATAGCACATACATAATCGATACGATCCGTAAACGGTACAAAACCTTGCCACGTCAGAGTTTCTGCAATTTTCTCTATGCTACGATGCAAATACCCGATATCAGGATCACAGTCATGAATAATCTCACCATCCGTTTTGATGATAAACCTGATCACGCCATGGGTGGAAGGATGCTGTGGCCCCATGTTGATCGTCAAATAATCCGTTTTTAATGCAGACGTCATTTCTTTTTACCGTTGGGTTGAAAACTCCGAGTTATCTCGGAGGGAGAATTGTCAATATCACCATAAGAGGTTGGCATCTCATAATCTTTTCTCAAGGGAAATCCAATCCAATCTTCCGGAAGCATAATTCTTCTCAGATCTGGATGGCCGATGAATTTGATTCCAAGAAGATCGTAAGTCTCTCTTTCCAACCAATTGGCGGATTTCCATAAGGAAGTAACAGTTTGAATTTCGGGTGTACCAATCGGAACACTCGATTCGATAACAACCCTGTGATCATTGGCATACGAAAAAAGATGCCAGAATAATCTGAATTCCTCATGGGTGTGACTTTCATTTTCTTCTGTTGAAACATTAAAATGCAGATGCCAAAACAAGCGGGAACCTTCCGTTTCATGAAACCCTGTCTGATTCATCAGAACCTTAAAATCCAACTTTTTATCATGATACAAGTATTCCATGACAATCGACAAATGGTCTGACCGAACGTAAATGGATGCTGTTGGTCCTTCATCTTCCTGAAAACTAACAACTGCATCCGTATTCTTTTTTATGAGTTCGTAGATTTCTAACGTATTCAATTTCAACTCCCTATCTTTAATAAAAGGAATTATGCCGAACTTAGATCTATTTATATAATAGATGGATAGATGTTACTTTTTCCTGAAATACTTCTCTTTCTTTATCTTCTTTTGGACGTCCATTATAGCCGACAATAAAGCTTCGGGTCTGGGCGGACATCCCGGTAAATAAATATCAACCGGAATAACTCTATCCACTCCGTGAAGAACCGAATAACCGCCTTGAAATAAACCGCCGGAATTGGCACAACTCCCCATGGATATGACATATTTTGGTTCCGCCATTTGCTCATACAACGTCTTTACTCGACTGGCCATTTTCAGAGTAATAGTCCCGGCAACCAGCATTAAATCCGCATGCCTGGGAACCGCTCGCGGTGCACACCCGAAACGTTCCAGATCAGATCTGGGACCGCCGGTTTGCATCTTCTCAATTCCACAACAGGCCGTTGCAAACAACAAATACCATAAGGAATTTGCCCTGGCCAGATTTAATATATGATCAACGGTACTTACGACAACGCCTTCGGATTCAATATTATTATAGAATGTTTTCATTGCTGCTTTATTACCGATTTAACAATTTGATTGAATATGATGTTGACCTGAATACTCTTTTACAACACTATTTTCCTGCATCATTATCTGATATACTACGCACCCAGTCCAACCCACCTTGACTCCAGGCATATATGAAACCAACCAACAGAATGGTGACAAATAGTGCAATTTCAGCAAAAGCCAAAAGCCCCCAACCATCATTTAGCAATTCTCGAAAAATAACTGTCACCGGGTACATAAACGCGATTTCCACATCAAATATAACAAAAACAAAAGCGATGAGATAAAACCGCATGTTGAACTGAGAAAATCCCGGCCCTATAGGAGGTTCTCCACATTCGTAGACGGATTGTTTTATTGGATTGGGATTATCGGGGCGAATAAGCTTGCCGACAATCAACGTTACAAACACGAAACCGACGGCGATAACCGCAAAAATAAAAATATTAGCAAACTGAAATAACATTTTGTCTTCCTTTTATAATTACAATTCCCGTTTAGCGATGAATCCGTCTTTATTTAAAGCCCATTCATCCCATTTGATCCATAGAATCTATGTTTTGAGTAACAAGATACAATGGTAAATAAAATTGATCGTTATTATCAAAGAAATTTATCGATCGATAGTGATCTTTATCACAATTCCATTTACGCATATTTATATGACAACTCATTGCATCTTCTGATAAAACCGCGTTTTATCGTTGATATTCTAACCAAAGCGTCATGGTAAAATCAAAAACTTTTATCAAAAAAAAAAGATAGATCAATTTTACAGCATTTAGTGTATCGGAGAGATGACATTTGAATTCTGGAACTACGTTAAATCTATTCTTAAAATCGACAACAATGTCGTTATTTTTATGGAAATAATGACATTATGTCTTAAATAAATCAGTATATTGCAGGAGTCATTTGAATATAACGGCGGGTATAACTGTTATAAACCAGAATGACCAAAAGAAATGATGTACGAATGGTAAATTTAATGTGGATTTAACTAGAGCTTAGCCGAAAAGGTCCAACAATGTTGTATTGTCATCCAGAATGGAGCAGCAGCGACATGAAAAATTTCAGTGATTCCAGGAGATCCTTCGTTATAAGCTCCTCAGGATGACAACTATTATATTTTTTAGCCTTTCAGCTGATATCTAACGAGAAGAATATTGTCTTCTGATTGGATCATCGGCTAATCTTTTGTAGTAACCGACAAAAATTGACCATAGTATCTTCTTGTTTTTAGTAAATGATTAAAATCAAAAACTTACCGTTCTCCTTTATACTCTTCGATATGGATGATAAACCGGTTTCCATATTCTAGAGGATATTATTTCATGCAACTCGTCTTTTTTGAATCCGATGTTCGGATTTCGTTCCATAATGTTTTTTAAGACATCCGATGCTACTCTGATTCCCACTTTTTGCAAGTCTTTAATTCTTGGAAAAACAGCACCCGACTCCAACTCTTTTCCACTGACACATGAAGCTAACGCATTAGCGGCAGTGGAAAATATTTCATCGGTAATGACACTGATTTTGGCAATTTGAGTCGCTAAACCAACTCCTGGAAAAATGAAAGCGTTACTGCCTTGGCCAATGCGATACTGTCTACCCTCAAAATTCACATCCGGATATATACTTCCGGTAGCTGCGATTACTTTCCCCCCACTCCACTTGTATAAATCAGTAGGTGTAGCTTCGCTCTCTTCCACCGGATTGGATAGTGGAAAAATCACGGGACGATCCGTCGATTTCATCATGGCATTCACATGATCTTCGGTAAATACACCTTTCTGTCCGGAAATTCCTACCAATACTGTTGCATTGGTGTTTTTAATAATATCCAACAAACTGGGTTGATCGGTGGACAGGTTCCATGTCGATAGTAATGCCGGATCTCTGGCAAATGGCTTTTTATAATCTTCCAATTCGTTTCGATTGTTCAAAACGACACCTTTGGAATCAACCAAAAAAATCTTTTTGTGGGCATCATCGCTTCCTACCCCCTCATTTATCAACTCAGCATTCAACTGACGGGCAAATCCCACCCCGCCGGAACCAGCACCAAAAATAATAAATGTCTGATCGGACAGTTTCTCTTTTTTAATTTTCATGGCGTTAATAACTCCCGCCAATACAACAGCACCCGTCCCCTGTATATCGTCATTAAACGAAGGAAGTGTCTCACGATACGTTTCCAGAATCTGGAATGAATGTTCTTTGCTGAAATCCTCCCATTGTAAAATAGCTCCTGGAAATGCCTGACGAATATTGGTAACGAAGGTTTGAATAAACTTATCGTACTCCTCTCCTTTGATACGCCTATGCTCAACGCCAAGGTACAGGGGATCACTTAAAAGTTCTTCATTGTCGGTTCCTATATCCAAAGCAACAGGCAGACAATAGGACGGATGAATACCAGCCCCCATTGTGTAAAGTGCCAATTTTCCAATGGGAACAGCCATTCCACCGACTCCGATATCATGAATGCCCAAGATACCCTGGCTGTCGGTGACAACGATGATCTGGACTTCCTGTGATGGAAAATGGTGCATCATATCCTGCATATTATCCACATTGTCCTTGGTAATATACAACCCCCTGGCACGCTGGTAGTGGTGACTGAACTGCAAACACGCTGTGGCTACGGTGGGAATATAAATAATGGGAATCATCTCCTCGATATGTTCTTCCAGCAGACTATAATAAAGGGTCTCATTACGGTCTTGAAGAGAACGAAGGTAAATATACTTGTCAATATCCGTCGGAGCTGAACAATATCCCTCATAAACCCTGGCTATCTGGTTTTGAAGCGTTGATATGTTGGGTGGAATCAAACCGTCCAGATGAAATTCCTTCCTTTCTTCCTTGGTAAAAGCTGTTCCTTTGTTCAAATTTCGATCACTAATTAACTCCAATCCATCAATAGATACAGGAGTAAAAGGTCTTCCTTTATGATCTCGCCATTTCTGATATCTTTCTATCGACATAATTTACCCTTTTTGAGTTATTAAAGATCTTAGATCCACTTCACAATACATTCCAAAAAAAGTTTACTATCTCTTACCACACAAAAATTACATTAGCAATGATATTTTAAAAAAAAACAATCCTTTGATAAAAAAACAGATTTTCAATGAATATAACATGTTGATTCTATTAGATAGTCAAATTATGTCTCCCTGTTTTTACAATCCTTATATATATCTAATATTATTGAACAATCACAAATAATATGGAATAAAACAACAAATATATGTTCAGATGAATTCCTTTAATATCAAGGGTTGACTATATAATTTGTCACGTTTTACAGATAATAGATTTTCTTCATGTGACACTTTATCAATAAAATTGATTAATATATCAAATTACGTTTATATTAACACACATTTTATAGCTTGGATTTGACCTTTACTTGTCCAAATTTTTCCAAAAACCAGTGTCATTCTGGAAGCTCTGACGACCTGAAGAATCTTCATGCTTTCAAAGAGATTTTTGTCGCAGGGTTTCACAGGAATTGGAACAAACATGTCTCCGGGTAGTCTCATCAATATCTCTTGCCTTTGGCCATGAGATACCATTTGCGTACCTCCTTGGGATGAAAACATATTGACAAAAGGGTTTCCAATCTAAGCATCAAACTCCTGTCCATCGTCGTGCCAGGAACGGAAAGTTCCCTCCAGGGAAACCATGCACGGTCCATATGAATCAGCTGGATTACATTTTATTACGAAACATCTGGCAGTCAGTTAGCAGGAGTTCACCCAACATGATGCGATGACATTCGCAATCATGTGGGTGGGACTTGATTTGAAAGGCAGTGACCAATCTAATTGTTGGGTGGCATCAAAATACTGATATTGTTTCTTTAAAACAAAGGCTGTTCCATCAACAGTAGTAATACTTCTCCAAACACCGGATTTTAGGTCGAATACGGCATCCAGCATAAATAGAGCCTCTTCATTAACGTTGTCATTCTTCGGGCCGCTTTAGTTAGAGTTTAGCCGAAAAGGTCCAACCATGTTATATTGTCATTCCAAGTGGAGCAGTATCAATGTGAAGAATCTAATTTATTTTAGATAGATAAGTTCCTCAGGATGACAGCTATTGGTCATAATTTTTAACTTTATGGTTAAGCTCCAGTTAGACTCCATTCTGAACGACAATGTGATATTGCTCTATTTCATCTTAATGATATTGTGTTTGGGCTGCCCTCTTTATTTTGGCTTACCAAATCCATGCTGGTAATACTCTAAATTTACTAATGAATTTAGTTCTTTAAGCTGTTTGTTTTTTTCAGTAAGGATGGCTTCAATGACATCAAATATATAAACCATACCGATAAACTCCCCATTTTTATCAATCAATATTCTCCTGATGTACTCTCTTAAATAAATATCCATTAATTGATAGATATTGGCATTATACGGAGCGGTCACCAGCTCTTTTACCATGTAATCACCGATTTTTGCGGTATTGATGTCAAAATTTTCAGCTATGCTGTTTCTTAGTAAATTTCTTTCAGACCAATATCCAATAATTTTGTCGTCATTTTTGATATAAATAGAACCTGACTTGTTTTTCGCCATGATCTTTAATGCATCAATGATCAGAGTGCTAGGCCGTATGGTTAATATAGAACGTTTTTTATTTATCACAATATCTTCTGCTGTTTTCATAACTTCCCCTATATGATTTGTTGCAGATTCAATTCGTTTGAACCGTCCGGCACACTGCCATCATTGATTTTGATCTTCCAAACTCGACATCCAGCAATAATCGAAATATGCTATCTTTTATATACGAACACCGGGCACTGGCTATTATGCAAAATATATTTTGTAACACTGCCCGGTAAGTATCTTTTCTGTATTCTATATGAGTGGTGCGGCATCATAATCAACTTAGCCTTTAGTTTTTGTTGCAATGCTAAAATATGGAGATAGGGTTTTCCATATTCAACAGTAGATGCGAAATCGGATTTTATATCCGCTTGCCCCAGGTATCCTTCCAATTTTTCTTGTTCTTCATCAGTTATATTTCGAATTCGATCCGATTCCCGACGGTCATTGTTCGACTTTTTCTCAATCTCCCATACATATTCCAGGTTATAAAACGCTTTGGGTGGTGGACTGTAAATATGTATGAAATGCAATGTCGCTTGGGTAGCTTGGGCAAACTGATCTGCCAATACAATCACATCAGTATTTACTTCGCTATAATCTACCGGAACAATGATGATGTTTTCTAGCGTTTCTGCTTGTGCTTTGTAAAAAAAGATGGAACCCGTTGAATGGTGTAAAATATAGTCAGATGTGCTTCCCAATAACATTCTCTCCAGCAGCTTGTGGGAATGTGTCGGCATCATAATAAATTCCGGCCTGCAATTTTCCTCCTCGTCCAGAATTATGTGGTAATTTACACCCTTAAATGACTTGGCTTCGAAATCAGCAGTTACATTGACATTCTTTATAAACTTCTCTAATTCTTTTTGATCTTCCTCCAGTTTCCCCTTTTTTATGGAGTGGATAAAAATCAGTTTGGATTCAGTGCAATTTGCCAATCTATCGGCAGCCTTGACGATTTCTTTACTAATATCGCTCGGTGTAATGGGAACTAATATTAGTTTTTTCATAAAACCTCCCATGGCATTGATAAATACTGTTAATCACCTTAGCAACTGTCTAGCCAATTCGAATTTAAAACTCCATTATATTGCTCATTCGTAATTAACTGTTTTAATAACCGTTTTTTTGCAAATTCATGATAGATTCTTTGGTTATAGTTTAGATCGATTTTCAGGTTTGTGCAAATTTTTCTTTCATTTTTAATTTACCCAAAAGCCTGTTAATTTACATGAATTGAATATGTAACCCTAAAATTTGATTTGAACTATCATTATTTCCAACTCTTTGAATTTTACTAAGATACATTGTACACTGTATGTATTTGTTATTAAACGCAATATAAAAACATGGTATTATTGAGTTTCTTAGAGTTATTTGATATGCTTTGATAACATGCTGTTTTTACCAAAGCGCTAAATCACACATCTCAAAGCAAATACCGTTGATACAATGCCAGCATTTGTAAAATCATCCTACAAATAGGTCAAACAAAAATTCCTGGCAAATAATTTTTACCTCCTAAAAAGAAGATTTTAGCAAATTAAGTAGAGCACCTGCCATTAATATATATACTATTAAAAATGATTACTGTTGCTGAAGCTCAAAAAAAAATCTTGGATAGTGCAGTCCCACTTGGGACGCAGACATTGGCTATAGAGAAAGCCCTTTCCTATGTTATTGTTAATAACGTGGTAGCCGATCGCCCCATACCACCATTTAACCGGGTCGCTATGGATGGTTTCGCCGTAAATTCGGCCGATTTTTCCTCCCCTACAGTACGACTAAAGCTCAAGGGGAAAATTCAAACCGGTGTAGAAACTGATCTGATCGTATCCCCGGGTGAAGCCGTTCAGATTATGACTGGGGCTCCTTGCCCGAAAGGAGCTGATGCGGTGGTTAAAGTGGAAAACTCCAAGGTAACAGGCGACATTGTTGAGTTAACTGAAAAAAAAATGAAACCGGGACTCAATATCGCCATCAAAGGAGAAGATGCCCCCCAAGGTAAAGTACTCATCGCAGCCGGATCTCCACTAACAGTGGCCGGTATTGCCATTTGTGCTTCCGTCGGTGTTCACTCCGTTGAAGTCTATAAAAAACCAACCATCAACATTATCTCCACCGGAACGGAAATCGTTCCTCCGGCCCAAACGCCATTGCCGCATCAAATCCGTGATTGTAACTCCTTTACTTTAAGGACCATGTCCGCCATGGCGAACCTGGAAGTGGAATTTCTGGGCATTGGTGAAGATGATACAGAAATTATCGGTTCCATGATCAGAAAGGGACTTGAAGGTGACATATTGCTCCTATCAGGGGGAGTCTCGATGGGAGAATTTGATCATGTTCCACAAATGCTGATGGAAAACGGAGTAAAAAAAATCTTTCATAATGTAAAAGTAAAGCCCGGCAAACCCCTGTGGTTCGGTATTACTAAAAATAATACCTTTGTGTTTGGTCTTCCGGGAAACCCGGTTTCGGTTCAAACCTGTTTTCGTATTTTTGTAGAACCATTCATCAGGAAGCTATCCGGACAAAACTCCCCTGAAAATAGGTTTATAAGACTCCCGTTGATGGAAGATATCCCCTCAAAATCACCACGGGAACACTATACACCTGGGATCATGCATCTTCACGAGGGGGTTACCTGTATCAAGTCCGTTAAAATACTGGGCAGCGGTGATTTCTCCAATTTTGAAAAAAGTCACGGTCTCATTAAGTTTCCTGCCGAAAATAATACCTTAAAAGCCGGTACTATTGTAGATTTCCTTCCCTGGAGAGAAATATGGTAGCAGAAACCTGTGAACGGCAGTTTAAGTCACTGCGTGTCAGTCTTACCGGCGAATGTAACTTAGCCTGTACTTATTGTGTGCCTGCCAAACGTTGTTTCAGTGAGACAGGACAGGAATTAACAGGCAAGGAAATCGTTCACCTTATCTCACTGCTGAACGACATCCTCAAAATAGAAAAAATCAGGTTAACCGGCGGTGAACCTTTGATTAGTCCAAAACTAGACCAGGTTTTACCTGAGATTTACAAACTCAACATTTCCGATATCAGCCTGACCACCAATGCACAATTGCTAAAAGAAAAAATGGAATTTCTTGTTCAAAGCGGAATTAATCGGCTAAACATCAGTCTGGATACACTGGAAGCAGATCGATATCATCAGATTACACGCGGTGGTATATTGCAAAAGACATTGGACGGAATTGATGCTGCTTTGCGCCGGGGTATTAAACTTAAAATAAATATGGTGCCGGTGTTGATGATGAATGAGGACGAAATTGTTGGATTGCTGGATTTCTGTCTGGATAGGAAAATAGAGCTTAGATATATCGAATTGATGCAAATGGGACATCTGGCTGATCGGGCAACCTTTGAAAAAAAATTTATGCCCATAAAACGGGTATTTACTAAAATAAAAGAAAAATATACCTTCACCCCCGCATATGCTACCAGTGACTCAACCTCTTCCAGGTATTACATTAATAACAAAGGATATTTTGGTGTCATTGCCAACGATAGTGCCCCTTTTTGTAAAAACTGCAATCGACTTCGATTGTCTGCTAACGGATCCATTCGCGGATGTTTAAGTAGTAATGAAAATTTCCCCATCGCCCATTTAACGAATCTGCCGAAAGAAAAAGCCCAAAAGGAGCTTGAAACGATTCTGACCGCTGCCCTTAAAACCAAACAAGACCTGTCCTTTAACGGATCATCTCAACTGATGAAGCAGATCGGTGGATAGCTGCAAAAATGCTTACTATAGCTTTATTCCATGTACAGTTTTTTCAACAGCAATAAGTGTCGTGTCTGCCCGGAATGCGTTAATTAATAAAATCAATACAATTATTATGTGGGGATAACACGCAGGTTTGCCTATGGAATATCTCCATTCCTGCCGCATGCCATAAACAGCAAAAAAAAGCCCTGAATTCAAACTGAATCCAGGGCTTTTTTGCTTAATCAGCGTTGGCTAATCATCCAGGCCAAAATCTTGAAGATCGGGTCCCAAATGTATACGTTCATTTTCACCCAAAATTCCCATGGAGAGACAAATCAATGTCCACAAATGAATAACGTGATATCCACCTCCATAGTGTTCAGATAAGTCATGAATCTGTGAATGACAGTTATGGCAAGGGGCAATACAATATGTTGCACCGGTCGCCTTAATCTGTTCATCCTTTAACTTACCATATTGACGGCGTTCATCTTTTCTACCCGATTGCAGAAATCCACCGCCCCCACCGCAGCAGTAATTGTTGGACTTATTAGGAGCCATATCAATAAAATTCTCCTCACCAACCACTTTTTTCACGGTATATCGCATGGCATCAGCAGCAGGATCACCGTACGTTTTTCTAACTAACTGACAAGGATCCTGAAGGGTAAATTTAATCCCCAAGTCTTTGTTCCAATCAGAGCTTACCGGCAATTTTCCTTCTTTGATCCATTTGGCATA
Source organism: bacterium (assembly GCA_041556995.1). Lineage (GTDB taxonomy): Bacteria > SAR324 > SAR324 > XYD2-FULL-50-16 > XYD2-FULL-50-16 > JAHJTV01. Next base: position 46,004 of record JBFFHJ010000034.1, read on the forward strand.
TTCAATTCTGACATCTGAGATTTCAAAATTGTGTTTGATATTAAACTTTTGCAGTCCAGACCGGACTGAGAATAATTCGTGACCTCACTCGGTGTTGAGCCAGACCTTGCAGCCTAAATCATCCACCGCCTTGGCTTTTATCTCAACATTTTTCTTCCAGGCATCATCATCAGCCAGGAACATACAGTAGTTCTCTGCTGCCCAGCCTTTATCGCTGTATGTCCAATCCGCTCCGACTTTATCCAAAATCTTCCAGAGTGGCACCATCTCATCTTCTTCCATCTGGGGTTCTCTGGAATTCTGATTCAGGAAGTATTGAGCACCTTTTTTATTAAAGGGAGCTTGAAGATTCTCCATGCCCTCCTGATCTTCCTGGACTTCTTCCAACAGTTCTTCCACTGTTTCCTGGAACATCTCACCAGTCAGACCCATAGCGCTACAGCTTTCAACTTTCATTGCAGCATCGCATGATCCAATGATACCCTTGGGTCGTTTGTCCCTGGGCCAGGCGGCTCGCATATTAAACACCAATTGGGGAATGTTTATGTTCATCGGACAAACATAAACACATCTCATACACATGGTACAAGCCCAAGCCCATGGAGTGGTTGTTAATTCCTCATCCATTCCCAAAGCCGCCATACGAAGTATCTTTCTTGGGTCCAGTCCATCTATACCGGTGGCCGGACACCCTGATGCGCAGGCTCCGCAGGTTAAACAAGCGTCAAGGTTCCCACCTTCCGGCAGGATTTCCTTAACCTTGTCCATGAACCTGCTTTTTTTCTTTCCACTAATTTTGATCGCTGGTTCTGCCATCTGTTAATTCCTCCATCAAATAATTCCCATGTTGGGTGTGCTTAACAATAAAAAACTGTTATTCAACCGGCATCTTATTCAACTCCTCCAGTGTAAAAACAGGTCCATCTTTACATACAAACTTCTCTCCTATATTACACCTACCGCAAATACCAATTCCACATTTCATTCGTTTTTCCAACGAATTAATGATATTCTCATGACTATAACCAAGCTTATCCAGTACAGGCTGAGTAAAACGAATCATGGCTGGAGGTCCGCAAACAATGGCATATGTATCCGGATCTGCTGGCGGTGCCTTCTTTTCCGTTATAGTTGGGACAAAACCGGTATGATATTTCCAATCCGGATCATCGGTAGCATCAACCGTAATATGCATGTTAATATCACCGGCGGCTTCCCATTCGGCCAATTCATCCTTATAGAGCAACAGCCCAGGTGAACGAGCGCCATACACGACATCAATTTGTTTAAATTTGTCTCGATTAGCCAGCATATAAATGATTGAGGACCGCAGTGTAGAGAATGCGAATCCTCCACCGATGATGACTACATTTTTTCCTTCCAAAGTTTCCCAGGGATACCAGTTTCCAAGAGGTCCGCGAATCCCCATGACATCCCCGACCTTCATTGAATGAAGATGACCTGATACTAATCCGGTTTTATTAACGGTAAACTTCAAATACCCTTCTTCAGTCGGTGAAGAAGCGATTCCAATGGGTATTTCACCTTTACCTGTTATGGAAAGTTCGGCAAATTGACCGGCTTTATACTGAAACTTTTTCTCATCTTCGGGATTGATAAAGACCAGCTTAAACGTTTTTAATACCCGGTCTTCCGTTTCCGTCACAATTTCGTCAATACGCACCGGATAAGGCAAATATGGATTTTGCACTGTATTTCTCCTTATAATGTTTCAAAGTTAAGCAGGCTTGTATTTATTCATGATTTCACAAACTGTTCTAATATCTATATTGACAGGACATAACTGGATACACCGTCCGCAACCGACACATTGAACACCAGCATCATACTTGTCCACGTAATATTTTAATTTGTGCATGAATCGTTGCCTAACTCTTTGCATTTTAACGGGTCTTGGATTATGCCCGGACCCCTCTAATGTAAACAAAGGATACATACAACTATCCCAATTACGTATCCGTTTTCCGTTTGTACCTGAATTTTCGTCTTGAATGTCGAAACACCAGCATGTCGGGCAGCTATAGGTACATGTACCGCAATTTAAACAGGAAAAGGAAATATCATCCCAGAACGGCGCTTCAAAAAGGTCCGTTGTCTTAAGATTCTTTAAACTGCCGGTAATGTCTTTAATGCCAATTTTATCTTCCGCTTCCTTTTTCCGGGTTTCAATATCATCGGAAGAGCCTTCTGTATTCCAACCGGCGGCTTTGGCTAGTTGTTCACCTTTTTTAGTGATGACTTTTGCAGAATAATCATCCCCTTCTTGAATCAATAAAAGGTCTAATCCATCTTCACCGTATGGTCCGTTTCCTACAGCCGTACAAAAACAGGTTTGAGAAGGATTGTCACAGGCCAGACCTATAAAAGTTGTATTCTCATATGGTTTTACCCAGTATGGATCTTTATATTCGGGACTATCGAAATTTCGCTTAACCAATAAAAACGATGCTGCATCACACGGTCTAACGCCCAAAACTGCCCTTGGCTTATCGTCGGACGGAACCTCTTTCATAACATGTGAATCTTTTTCCGATTCATCCGTGGAATATTCAAACATTACCTGGGTTTGTGGATATATGACCGACTTGGGTGAAAGACGTGTATTCACCAAATCTAAATCTGGCATTTCACCCTGGTTGAGCTCTTTATACTCGTGGGATTCCTTTTCCAAAACCGGACCGAATAGTCGGTAGCTCCCACTCAGCTTCTCCAGACCTTTTGCCCAACCGTCTTTTTCAATTTTTATGATCTTCATAATATTTTAACCTTATCGAATTGGTTTTTTATTATTTAATAAACTCATCCGGATCACTAGGATTGAATGAATCAAGCGGTGGACGTTCTTCTGTATTAAGACCGGCATGCCAACCGAACAGATCAACACAATCTTTTTCCAGTTTCTTGGTAAAAGTCCTCATATTAATTCCCATGGGACAAGCTCTTTCACAAGATCCGCAATCCGTGCATCGGCCTGCACAATGAAAAGCTCTTAAGAAATGAAAGGTCCTTGTGTCTGTCGGGTCGTTACCTTTTCCCACCCATTGCGGTCGAGATTCATCCACAAAACAGGTTGGACAATAACAAAGCGGACAGGCATTTCTGCACGCATAACATCTGATACAGGTTGACAGCAGATCTTCAAAATGTTGCCACTTATCGTCAATGGACATCTCTTCAATGGCCTGCACATCCTCATATCGATTTACATCTGTCTGTTCTTCAACTTTGTCAGCGACCAGCTCGTCGAACAAAACAGGATTTCGATGTTGACAAACCGCACAGTTTTTCTGCAACACTTCATCCTTGGGAATGGTTTTTTCAAATCCGCTTCCTTTTAAAATAACCTTGCCTTCCTCTTCAACAACTTCTTGAATTTCACTGTTAACCAGGGAAGCCACTTTATTTTTATCGATCATACCTTTACAAGGCACGCCGATAATCACAAGCTGATCTCTTTTTATTTTATTTTCGATAATGTGAGTAGCAATGTTTCTTGAATCGCATCCTTTGGTAATAACACCGATCTTTTCAGTTCTATCGGTCAAGTACGTTGTCAGATTGATTCCACAATTGCTATCCCACACCAGGTTTTCTACGTCATCAGGGCTTTTTATCAAACATGGCTCATTCATCATCGGCATCGTTCCTTTACGAAAACCAATGATCATGTCTACTTTGTTTTCTTTTAAGAGATTTTCTGATATTTCCCTTATTTTATTAATATATCCTAGCATGTGAGTTTCCTTTATCTGGTCTTTACAAATTTTTTGACAGGTCCCAGTGCTTTCACTGATGCTATAACCTTGTTAACAACCTCGATAAACTTTGTTGCTTCCGCAGAAGAAACCCATGAAAAATGCAGGCGGTCTCGATCAACCCCCATATGTTCCATCAGATTTGCTAAAAGTGCGAACTTTCGACGAGCATAATAATTACCTTCCAGGTAATGGCAGTCACCGGGGTGTCAACCAGATACCCAGACAGCGTCAGCCCCCTTCATGAAAGCAGACAGCACAAATTTTGGACTCATCCGCCCGGTACAGGGGATTCTTACCACTCTGATATTCGGTGGATATTGCATGCGACTCACACCGGCCAAGTCGGCAGCTCCGTAGCTGCACCAATTACATAAAAAGGCCACTACTTTTGGTTCCCAATTAGACATTGTTGTTATCTCCTTCTATTGGTATTGGGTCTATGCTCATATTTGAGATCAAAAAATCAGTCTCAAATACGAGCACCATTTCATAAACTTTAAGCAACCAACATACTTCTTAGGCCACGTCAATCATGGCAAATATCTGATCGTTATCGTATCCTTTCAGATTAATCGCACCGGAACGACATGACGAGACACAAAGTCCACAGCCCTTGCAGAGAGCGGAATTAATTTCGGATTTTCCAACAAAGCGCCCTTCCTCGATAAATGATGGAGCTGAGTATGGACACACACTGACACAAATTCCGCAACCGCTACAGTTCATCACATTAATAGATGCGATTTCTCCATTTGCAGTAATAGTTTGTTGTGCCAGCAAAGTTACGGCTCTGGAAGCTGCCGCCTGCCCTTGGGCCACCGATTCATCAATCGACTTCGGATAATGGGCTAATCCGCAAAGGAATACACCATCGGTTGCAAATTCAGAAGGTCCGAGTTTCGCATGACGTTCGATGTAAAAATCTTCAGCGTTAACAGGCACTTTAAAGAACTGTGCCAGCTTCTCATCCTTATTCGGTATAATGGCTGATGCCAGGGTGAGTGCATCGGCTTCAATCTCAATCGGGCGACCCAGAACATGATCTGTTGCCTGTATTGAGACTTTTCCATCTTTAACCGCCACTTTCGGCTTGTTATCCAGTGAGTAACGAATAAAGATAACACCCGCTTTACGAGCTTCAATATAAGCTCTTTCCCTTTCGCCATATGTTCGAATGTCCCTGTACAAAACAAACACCCTGGCTTCGGGATTGCGTTGTTTCAGTTCAAGTGCGTTTTCAATGGAATGCGTACAGCAAACACGGGAACAATAGGGCCTATCCGGTTCTCGTGATCCGACACACTGGATAAATACGGCGCAATTAACATCTTTCAATGATGGATCATCATGGATAAGTTTCTGATCCAGTTCAAGACTGGTCATAATCCGTGGATCATCACCATAGCAGTATTCGCTCGGTTTGTATTCAGATGCTCCGGTTGCAATGGCTGCGATACCATGCTCAATTACCTGTTCGCTTCCATTGGAGCCAACAGTGGTCTTGAAATTGCCAACAAATCCTTCCACACCTGTCAATGTGCTGTTCAGGTGAATGTTGATGTTGGTTTGATTTTCAACTCGTTGAATATACTCAGCCAGCAGTTCTTGAATGTTTTCGCCTTTCCAGGTCTTGTACAGGTTATGCGCCTGTCCACCAAGTTTAGAATCTTTTTCAATCAAATGAGTTTCATAACCCTGTCGGGATAGACTCAATGCGGAGGACATACCGGCAATACCGCCACCGACAACAATAGCCGTCTGGTTTACATCCAGTTTAGCTTCCTGTAACGGTTCCTTCAGTCCGACTTTGGCAACCGCCATTCGGACCAGATCTTTCGCCTTTTGAGTGGCCAGATCCGGATTTTCCTTATGCACCCATGACGCATGGTTTCGAATGTTCACCATCTCAAACAGGTATTTGTTCAACCCGGCGTTAATCAGGGTTTGCTGGAACAAAGGCTCATGAGTTTTTGGCGTACAGGCAGCAACGATAATCCGATTAAGGTTGTTTTCCTTAATGATCTGAGTCATATTAGTCTGAGTATCCTCAGAACATGAATACAGGTTGTCTGTCACATATTCTACGTAAGGCAATGTTGCTGCATAGTCCCTGACTGAGGGTACATCGACCACACCTGCGATATTAATACCACAGTTACAGACAAATACTCCTATTCTTGGCCTTTCTCCTGCCACATTGATTTCCGGTACAACCTCCGCTGTTTTGGTCAATGTATTTCTGGCCGAAACTAATAATTCACCGGCTGCTGTGGCAGCGGCGCTAGCATCAACAACCGCCTGGGGAATATCTTTGGGTCCCTGAAAAGCACCGGAGACAAAGATACCGGGTACTGATGTAGAAACCGGTTCCATACTGGATGTCTGGGCAAAATTGCCTTGTGTTAACTGAATGTTAAACATTTTGGCCAGGTTCTTCAGTTCGGGAGATGTTTCCAAACCAATAGAGAGAACAATCATATCAAAAACATCCACCACCAAATCGCCGTTTTCTTTCACATATCGGATTTCCAGATCATCCGTACCGACGACCGGATTGATACTGTGCACGCGTGTACGGATGAAGTTGACACCGTGTTTGTCTTCAGCATCTTTATAGTATTTTTCGAAATCTTTCCCAAAGGTCCGCATGTCCATGTAAAATATTGAGCAATCCATATCTTTATCATGCTCTTTGGCAATGACGGCTTCCTTTATGGCATACATACAGCAGACCGATGAACAATAATCATTGTCACAATTATTAACTTCTCGTGATCCGATACATTGGAACCAGGCTACTTTTTTAGGTTCCTTGTGATCAGATGGTCTCACAATATGACCCTCAAAAGGACCGGAAGCGGAAAGAATTCTTTCAAATTGTAGTGATGTAATAACGTTCGGATGTTTATCAAAGCCATAATAATCCATCTCTGTCGGATTATAAGGTGAGAAGCCTGATGTTATGACAATTGATCCAACATTCAGCGCTACTTCACTGGATTTCTCCTTATGTGTTTCCAGTGTCAAGGCACCGGCACCACAAGCCTTAACACATTCCAGACATTCACAGCATACCATGCAGTTAACACATTTTTGAGCATCAGCTTTGGCCTGCTCTTCGGAAAGACCCAGTTCAACTTCCTTGAAACCCGATTTTCGTTCATCCATCGGGATTCGATTCATATGAACTCTAGGCACCTTTTCGATATTGACAGGAATGGGATTAAAATCACTTTGGGGAATCTCGACAGGTTCTCTACCCGCCTTCATATCCTCACCCTTCAGGTATCTGGTAATGGAAATAGCCGCTTCTTTACCGGCTGCCACAGCCGCAATAGCAATTGATGCTCCTGTTTCAACATCTCCACCTGCAAAAACGCCTTCTCGGGAAGTCTGATAGGTGACTTGATCAACATCAAAATCGCCCCATTTATTCAGATTAATTCCATCACTTTCCTGCAGGAATGAAGCATCTGTTTTTTGACCAATAGCTGGAATAAGAATATCGGCGTCAACTACAAATTCACTTCCTTCAATGGGAACAGGTCTTCTTCGTCCGCTTTTATCCGGCTCTCCAAGTTCCATGCGAAGACACTTAACCCCGGTAACCTTACCGTCCTTATGCATCACTTCCACAGGTGCTCGTAGAAATTGAATGTCGATATCTTCTTCTTTAGCGTCTTCAATCTCTTCATCACGGGCAGGCATTTCAGCTTCAGTCCGTCTGTATAGAATACTAACCTTGTCAGCACCCATGCGAAGAGCTGTTCTGGCAGCATCAATAGCCACATCACCACCACCAACGATGGCTACATTGCCTTGGACTTCTTTCATGTCACCCAAAGCAGCGTCTCTTAAAAACTTCACCCCGGAAATTACGCCGTCAAGGTCTTCACCAGGTATGCCCAGTTTCATATTGGCATGGCAACCAACACCGATAAAAATAGATTTAAAATCATCCTTATGCAAACCTTCAATGGTAATGTCTTTACCCAAAGCCGTGTTATATTTGATTTCAACACCCAGTCTTTGAATCCATTGAATCTCTTTTTCCAGAATACTCGGTGGCAACCTGTAATCCGGAATACCCACTCTCAACATTCCACCGCCAACCGGAAGAGCTTCGAAGATGGTAACTTTAAATCCTTCCAAAGCTAAAAAATAGGCAGCTGTTAGTCCGGCAGGACCGGCTCCTATAATAGCAACTTTTTCTTCTCTGGGTGTGATTTCAGGTATTTCCAATTCATTAATATCTACCTGATCAGCTGCGAAACGCTTTAGCGTACAAATGGAAACCGGAGCTTCTACTTCTCCCCTGCGGCATGAATCTTCGCAAGGATGTGGGCAAATCCTGCCAATAACTCCGGGCATGGGTAGATTCCGTGTGATAACTTCCAGAGCTTCCTTATATTTCCCTTCACCAATTAAGGATACATATCCGTGGGCGTTAACACTGGCTGGACAAGCGTTGGTACAAGGGGATTTGTCTTTTTTACTAATTGAGAAAGCTCCAGGCACTGCTTGGGCATAGGAGCGATATACAGCGTTTCGATTACCAATTCCTTGATCAAATTCGCTTTTAAGAGTGACAGGGCAAGCCTCTGCACAATCACCACATCCTGTACATTTGTTAATATCAATATATCGCGCGCCTTTATTTAAAGTAACGCTAAAATTACCCTCTTCTCCTGATACCTCTTTAATATCTGATATAGTATGTAATTCAATATTCAGATGCCGGCCGACCTCGACCAGTTTTGGAGAGATAATTCACATTGCGCAGTCGTTTGTGGGGAAGGTCTTGTCAAGCTGAGCCATAGCTCCCCCAATTGATGGACTCTTTTCTACTAGATGCACGTAGTATCCAGAATCAGCCAGATCCAGCGCTGATTGCATCCCGGCGATTCCACCACCGACAACCATCACCGATCCAATTACATCTTTTGACATTGTATCATTCTCCCGTGGAAGTTTTTTGTAATTACAACAACACGATACTTCGAAAATTGAAGTATTAAAAAATTCTGATTATGATGCATTCTCTTCTCAAAGTTACCAAGTTTTTCCTCACAAATGAAGAGAAGATGTTCGAATTTATGATCTTAATCTATCTTTTTCAGGCGAGCATTAGAAATAACATGGCCATATCAGACAAGGTTAACGCCCCTCAATTATTATAAGAGATTCAGCCTATCCGGGCAAATAAATATTGAAAACGTAACGTCGGAGAAGAAAAAGGGTAAATAAATGAATGAAATATTGCTAAAAGAAAGGAGAGGAGAAAAGATAGAATTTTTTAATCAAAATTTGGTTTTAATCAACACACAAAACGTTGATTAAAATCGAGGATAAATAGCAGGGGGTAGATCCGTGTTTCTGCTCGAATTCTTCCGGGAGCTTTCGGACGGACATACAGGCCCGTCCTTACAAATTCGCTGTTGAAGGACTTTATAGAATCCCCGCCATGGCGGATTCGATCTCATCCATCATCTGTTGATCCCTGTATCCTTTAACGATTGATGCACTATTCGGACATACAGCTGCACATGATCCGCATCCCTGGCACATGAGCGAATTCACATCCACCTTCTCGTCGATTATCTGCCTGGCACCATAAGGACATTCGTCAAGACACCTTTCACACAGAGAGCAAATGGCGTGTCGCACTTCTGCCACTACCTTTCCAGCCACCAGTCTTTTATTATTCAATAGCCTCAGAGCGCGTTGAGCCGCCGCTTCAGCACTGGCTATCGATTCAGTGATATCTCGTGGGGAATGGGCCAGACCACAGGCAAATATACCCTCTTTGATTGAATCCACTGGACGCCACTTGGAGTCTGCTTCCAGAAAAAAACCGTCCTGGTCACACTCGGTTCCCATCAGGTTAAAAAATTCTTTTGAGGCTGATGGTACAATACCGGGCGCCACTACCAGTAAATTGGCTTCAATTTCCAAATCCCGTCCGATAATCGGCTCAAATGCGGCAATAGTAACCCCGTTATCTGTGACAGTCACTTGTGGTTTTGCATCGGTTTTAAACGGAATAAAAATCACCCCGGCTTCACGAGCTTTTGTATAGTAAGTTTCCGCAAAACCGTAGGCCATTAAATCACGGTAAAACACATACACTGCTACATCAGGGTGTTGCATTTTCAGATGCAGGGCATTTTTTAACGAGGATGTACAACAGATGCGGCTACAGTAATTCCTGGGATCTTCCCTGGAATCGACACATTGAATCATCACAACAGAATTCAGATTACTCGGGTCTATTGAACCGTTTGCCAGTTTCTGATCGAGTTCTTTTTGAGTCACAATCAAATCACTTTTCTCATACTGATAGGCTGCGGTTGCAGCCTCTTGACCACCAGTAGCCAGAATCGTCACCCCATGGGTCAATGTTTCAACAGAATCATCTTGATGTTTGACAATGGTTTGAAAAGCACCAACCTGACCGTTTGAATTCAAAACCGTTGTTTCATTATGCAGATGTACCTGTGGGTGGTCCTTCAATTTGGCTAATCTTTCGGTTAACAAGTCCTCTGTCTTAAAACCATCCAGGGTTTCATTCAACCATTTTAGATTTCCACCGAACTCCCTTTCCTGCTCAATCAGATCAACATCGTATCCATGATCAGCAATGGCCAACGCTGCTGTCATACCCGAAATTCCACCTCCAATCACCAAAGCCCGTTGATTGATGGGTTGGGTCATCACCGGAGTCGTTTCAGCCTGCTTTAACTTTGAAATACCAATTTTCATGGCATTAAACGGAGTGGAAAAACCGGACGAACGAATATCAACAACCTCAATGAATGTGGGGTCCAGTTTGATTTCCTGCCCCAGTCTTTTTAAACTTCGATCATAAACATGCGGCAAACAGGCTCCGATAAGAATTCGATTTGGATTGTTTTCCTTCGATGTTTCCACCAAAGTCTCCCACCCTTCAGCAGTGCAGGTTTGATCGATAAATATCGCTTTCTCTACATAGGGATCTGTTTCCAGATCACGTTTAAGAGCATCCTTGTCCAATGATTCTTTCAAAGAGTTTCCACAATGACAAATTACTGCCAGGATTCTGGGAGACTCTTTTGAAACATCTTTATATTCATTAGATTGTTCTTTTTCAACCGCCAGGCTGCCCCCCGAAGAATGAAGCACTCTGGAAGCTGTTAGCGAAGCGGACCCGGCGTGGATAACCGACTCGCTGATATCTTTCAGACCTGAATAGGAACCACCCAATACAATTCCTTCCACACGGGTCAGAGATGGTGCAAATGGTTCCGACTGGCAGAATCCCCATTGATTCAAAGGAAGCTCAAGTTTTTCAGACAGTTCTTTAATACCATCCGCAGGACGTTGACCAATGGAAAGCACCACAATGTCGAAATTTTCCACATTTCGTGTGCCATCATGATTGACATGAACAATCGTTAATCCGTTGCCATCAAAATCTTTAACCACAGAATGAACACGGGATCGTTCAAAACGGACACCATATTTATTTTCCGCTTCGTCTCGATATCGTTGAAACGATTTACCAAAAGTCCGCATATCCATATAAAAAATGGCAGTTTCAACATCTCCACCGCTCATTTCCTTGACCAAACGTGCTTCCTTGACAGCATGCATACAGCAAACGGATGAACAAAATTCCGAATCGGTTTGGCTATCTCTTGAGCCGATACATTGAAACCAGGCAATTTTTTTTGCCGGTTTTCCATCAGACGGTTTTAGCAGCTTCCCATTATTCGGCCCGGAACCGCTGATCAGTCTTTCAAATTCTCTACTGGTGATAACGTCCGGGAACTCATTGTACCCATATGTATCTCTGCCGGATGACGGATCATAATATTTGGTGCCAGCACTTAATACGATAGTGCCGACTTCCACTTCCCGCTCAACAGCGTCCATCGCTTTGTCCGGAAGTTTAACGGCATGAGTGGGGCATACATCCACACAGTCACCACATTTGGTACAAGCATCAGGATCAATCAGGTAGGTATTGGGAATATTGTGCGGTACAGGTAGATAAATCGCCTTTCTTTTACCCAGTCCCAAATTAAAGGAATCCGGTATCTCTTCCGGACATTTATCCACACAATCACCGCATCCTATACACAGTTCTGCGTCCACCCAGGAAGGATTACTTTTCAGCGTCACCTGGAAATTCCCCGGGCTGCCTTCAACCGATATCAATTCCGTGGAAAGCAAAATGTCAATATTTTCGTGAAAAAGCCCTTTTCTAAGACAGTATTGGGATGATGCATCCCTCTCTACCGTGGGAAGCATTTTGCACATACCGCAATGATCCGTTGGAAACTGGTAATCCAATTGCGTCAGTATTCCTCCCAGGTACGGGGATGAATCGATTAATGTCACACCATAACCCACTTCGGCTAGATCCAATGCCGAACGAATACCGCTGATTCCGGCGCCGACAACCATGGCCGTGCCGATTTTTCTTTTCATGATTTCCCCTCCCATGCGCTTAGACAACCGGTCATGTCAGGTTCTCCTTCAAGTATTTTTTGCAATATAAATAAAAATTACTGTTTAAATATCTTTTGTCTTTATCTTAACCTGCATTAATTCCGACGATATCCTGGTACTCATTCTCTTTGAATTCGGACAAGGGTGGTTTTTCGTCCAGACTCCTACCGGCCATATATTTAAATGATTGCTGCGTACTATTGGCCAGGGTGCGGAATAATTCAGTTAGTGGAATATCATTGGGACAGGCGTTGGAACATTGACCACATCCGACACATGATAAACTCATGTGAGCGATGCGCGTAATATGAAAAAATACGGTATCGGTAGGCATTTTAATGCCACCTTTACGTTCCGCCCAGTTTAAATATTGGTGGGGCTCATGGTCAAAGACATCAGTAACAAAAACACATTCCTTACAATAACATACAGGGCAAGCCACTCTGCAATTATAACAGTTAACACAAGCAGCCAGATACTGATTAAGCTTCTCAATACTTCCAACTTCCTCAGCCGTGTCGGCTATTACCTTGTCCAATTCCGCCTGTCTGGCGTTAATTAATGAATCAATTACTTCTTGTCGTTTTGCAGGCTTTTCCGTTTCCGTCAGTTTTAAGGCAGTCACCAGATCATCGCCTTTATCGGATGTGGACTGAATAACAAGCTCTTTATCGATATCAACACCAAATAATCCGATGGAAATATCAGCTATTTCCGAAATAGGTTGAACACAGATCCGACAAGCAGAAGCAGCTTCTACACCATTTATGGCGGGGCCTTTACCGGAAAGTACGTTCTCATAATATAGTTTTGTGCTGTCTTCTGCATTGTCACCGACAAAACGGGCATAATCAACATTACTGTATGCCCCCAGACAATCAAGACTGACAATGATAAGGTTATCCGCATTCCCCTGTTTTAACTTAACCAACTCAATAAACGCTCTTATTTCGCACGATCTCAAGACAACAGCCACTTTTTCGCCCAAATGTTTCCGGGTCAGCCTTGAAACAAGTTTGGCCGAATTCATGGAAAAAGACGGTGCCAGGGGATCTGTCCGGTCCAGTTGATCCGGGTCGGTTACCAGTGACGGCATGACAACATTTTTCATGGGAAGAAACATGGGTACTAAAACCGCTTTGATTTCCCCTGATTTCAGCATTGCCTTAAACAGATCCTGTAACGCGGTAAGTGGTCCTTTATTTACTTCGATTTTTACTATTTTAGCCATTGTTTACTCCGTAATCTCAGCTCTTTTTAACCTTTGTTATCAATCAAAAGTATTTGCTTTACAGAACCATTTGAGCCCTGGCTTCACTGGGGCCGAGTTCTTTAATTTGCGTGACCAGTTCATCGATGGCTTCGGCAAGCTTTACACCATCGCTTGCGCCAATCCAGGTAAGCTTTAATCGGTTCTTATCAAATCCGAATTTAGGAAGAATTTCTTTTAATAGTTTAACGCGGCGACGGGCTTTGTAATTACCATTTATATAATGACAATCACCTGGGTGACAGCCACTGATCATCACACCATCCGCTCCCTCCAGCAAAGCTTTAATCACATATTTGGGATCAACCATCCCTGTACACATCATCCGAATTACCCTGACATTGGGTGGGTAACTCAGCCTGGACGTTCCCGCCAGGTCAGATGCTGTATAGGTACACCAGTTACAGAAAAAGGCGATGATGGTTGGTTCATAATCTGCCATACGATTTCTCCATAAATTGCTATTTTTTACGTTTTTTATACTTGAACACAGGCGGTGTCATTAGTGTTATATTCCCACTTTGGCAATCGCTTCCAGAATACCATCCAGCTCGGCAAATACCTGTTTTTCCTTAAAATGCTTAACCTGTGCTGCAGCACTGGGACAAAATCCCGAACAACTGCCGCATCCTTTACATAAGGCTTCGTTAATCACGGAAACCCCTCTGCGAGCATCAAATTCGATGGCTCCGTAAGCGCAAAGACCGATACATGTTTGACATCCGGCACAAATATCGGGATCAATCCAGGATATGGTAGAAGAAACTTCAACACTTCCTCGATGTGCCAATTGCAATGATTTGGCAGCTGCCCCGGAAGCCTGCGAAACTGTATCCGGTACATCTTTGGGTCCCTGGCATACACCGGCTAAAAATACACCGTCCGTTGCGGTATTCAGTGGTCCCAGTTTGGGATGTTCCTCAAGAAAAAATCCATCAGCTCCCTGAGCAATACCAAATGTTCTGGCAACATCGGGGGCGTCTTCCCTGGCCTGAATGGCTGAACAGAGCACAACCATATCTACCGGTATACGATAAGGCATATCCGCCAGGGTGTCTTCACCAACCATAACCAGTTTTCCAACTTCGTCAGGATTGAGTGCAATGGTCGAAATCTCCGCCGGTTTACCCCTGACAAATGAAATCCCTTCGTCCTGACATCGCTTGTAAAACTCTTCATACCCTTTTCCAAAACATCGCATGTCGATATAAAAATCATAGACTTTTGTATCATGGCCAACCTTATCGTGAATAAGGTGAGCGTATTTCAGGGCATACATACAACACACACGTGAACAGTAATCATGGTAATTGTCATCTCGACTCCCTACACAATGAACAATGGCAACACTTTTCGGCTCTTTGGTGAATTTACCGTTTTCATCCCTCATCAGAATCTTACCGCTGGTGGGACCGGTGGCATTGTTTAAACGTTCGAATTCGAGACTGGTAAACACGTTGGGATATTTTCCATATCCAAATTGCTTCATCGGGGATGGGTTCATTAGGTCAAAGCCGGTGGCCACGATAATGGAGCCAACATTCACCTCCATTTCTTTGTCTTGAATGGAATGATCCACTGCATTGGCTTCACATGCTGTTACACAAGCCATACATTCACAACAGTCACCACAATTGACGCAACGAGCAGCTTCGGCTTTGCCCGCTTCTTCATCATATCCCTGCTCCACCTCTTTAAAATTGCCAGCCCTATCCTTAATCGGCAACTCCGGCATGGCCACTCGTTCCACCACCGGTTCATCTTCGCGTATTGGCCTGTAATTGGCATTTTCTTTAAGCTTATTGGAAATCGGCTCACGCCCTTCCGCCATCTCTTGTCCATCTATATATCGGACAATGGATTCAGCCACTTCTTTCCCGGCTGCCACTGCCCTGATAGCAATATCAGGTCCAGTTTCAACGTCACCTCCGGTAAATACGCCCTCCATACTGGTTACATAAGTCGTTTGATCAGCTACGATTGTATTCCAACGGGTTAACTCCAAACCGTTAACCTTTTCCAAAGATGAAAGATCAGGCCGCTGTCCAATGGCCTGTATCAGCTGGTCAATTTCTATTTCATATTGGCTGCCTTCAACAGGTACTGGCCTTCTTCTTCCAGAAGCATCCGGTTCACCAAGTTCCATGCGAATCACTTTCAAAGCAGCAATTTTTCCGTTTTTTATTATAACCTCTTCCGGTGCAGCCAGATAAGTGATATTCACCCCTTCCTCTTCAGCAGCATGAATTTCCTCTTCAAAAGCAGGCATCTCTTTCCGTGTACGACGATAAATGATGCTGACCTCTTCAGCTCCCATTCTCACCGCCACTCGAGCCACATCAATCGCCACATTTCCACCACCAATGATACCAACTTTATTCCCCACTTCTGTCTTACCGGTCAGGTTTACTTCTCTTAAGAAATCAACACCTTGACGAACACCTTTGGCATCCTCACCGGGAATCCCCAGCTCGATGCCCTTATGAGCACCCAGTGCGAGATAGACGGCTTTAAATCCGTCCTTTTTCAAATCATCTATTGTCAGATCCGGTCCCAGAGCTGTATTGGTTTTGATCTCTACACCCAGATTTGTGATAACTTCAATCTCCTGATCCAGAATATCTCGCGGCAATCGATGTTCGGGAATACCTACCCGTAACATGCCACCTGCTTGGGGAAGTGCTTCGTAAATAGTTGATTTGACGCCTTTTCTGGCCAAGTGATACGCCGCAGATAAGCCTGCCGGACCCGAACCGATAATGGCTACTTTCTCCTCTCTTTCTGGCAGGCATTTTATTTTAATCTTTCTCGGATCAAACTGATCGGCAGCCAGACGTTTAAGATTACGAATAGCCACCGGTTGATCAACGTCACAGCGTCGACAAGCATTTTCACATTCGTGGGGACAAACCCTACCCAAAACTCCCGGCAGGGGAAGATCTTCCATAATGATGTTTAATGCCTGCTCGTATTTCCCCTCCTTTACCATCTGAACATATCCCTGGACATTCAGGCTTGCCGGACAGGCATAAACACAAGGCGCCCGATCCTTTTTGTCTATGGTATAGGTTATCGGTACGGCCTGGGCAAAAGAGCTGTATATCGCCTTGCGCATGGCCAGTCCTTCATCCCATTCGCTGGGCAGAGATACCGGGCAGACATTGGCACATTCGCCACATCCGGTACAGATTCCCTCTTTCACATAGCGTGCATTTCGTTTAATAGTGGCGGTAAAATTACCGATATAGCCTGATACCTCTTTAACTTCGCTATATGTTAACAGTTCTATATTAGAATTCTGACCCACGGAAACCATCTTGGGTGTTCCTATGCAGGCAGCACAGTCCAGGGTGGGGAATGTCTTGTCAAACTGCAACATATGTCCACCAATGGTTGGCTGTCTTTCCACCAGATAAACTTTATTACCTGCTGCGGCGACATCCAAAGCTGCTTGCATACCTGTAATCCCGGCACCAACAACCAAAACGTCTGGATTTACAGGAACTTGTCGTGATTCCAGACTGCCATGATGTTGTACCCGTTTAATGGCTCCCGTAACCAGTGTTTTTGCTTTTCTGGTTGCAACCTCCGGATCAACCGTTACCCAAGACACATGTTCACGAATAGATGCCTGCTGATAATAGTACGGATTTAACCCCGCCCGTTGACAGGTATTTTGAAAGGTTCGTTCATGAAGTCTCGGACTACAGGAAGCAACAACCACTCTATTTAACTGATTTTCTTTGATGTCTTTTTCAATCAGTTCCTGTCCCGGATCGGAACACATGAATTTATAATCACGTGCCACCACAACGTTTTCAACATTAAGGGCATATCCGGCCACTTCTTCCACATCCACCTTACCGGCAATATTAATTCCGCAATGGCAGACATAAACTCCGATTCTATTTGGCATTGTGTATTCCCTTTAATAAATTGCTATTTTGGTTTTCCACTTTACTAAGGTATTAATGGTTAGTTTTTCGTTAATGCTTCACTCCAACGACGAGCATTGACCTCGTCTGTTGCGTAATCAGGTAATAGAATCGGCGCTACGCTAGGCTGTTTAATACCGGCCTTGTCCAGTTCCTTTTCAAACGCCTTAACGTGATCGAGGGTTAGCTTCTTAATTTTTATGCCGTCTTTTACATATTCAGCAGCATTAATCCCCGCTCGTCGTCCGAAGGTGATAATATCCTGCAAACTATTGCCCATCAACCGGTTTTCACCATGGACACCGCCCACAGTTTCACCGGCGGAAAACAGACCCGGAATAATGGTTTCGGCTTCGGCATTGATGTTGATACCTCCGTTTTGATAGTGTAATGTCGGATACACAAGCATGGGATATTTACTGATATCAATATTATGTCGGATAAACTGAATAAATTTGGCAGGAAGCTCCTTTTTTACCGCTCCTTCCCCGTGAAGGTCATCGATCATGGGAGAATCGAGCCACAGTCCAACCCGACCGGTAGGCGTCATAATTCCCTTTCCCTTTTCCATGGCTTCGCAGATCAACTCAGCTGATTCTACGTCACGCGGTTCCAGGGGAAAACAGAATTGTTCGCCGTCACAATTCAAAACATGCGCACCCAAACCCCGTACTTTTTCAGTTATCAGCAGACCGACGTTCTGTTCGGGATAAACCACACCGGTTGGATGATATTGTGTTGAATATAGATACTTATTACCTACTCCGGCACGGTAAGCCATAACAACACCATCCATGGTTGCTCCATAATGGTTGGTGCAGGCAAATCCTTTGATATGAAGACGACCAAAACCACCGGTTGCGATAATGACTGCTTTGGCTTTTACCACTGAGAATTCTTGGGTTTCCATATTGTATAAAATAGCACCGGCAGCCTTGCCGTCATCATCCAATAACAATTCAACAGCAGGACTGAATTCCAATACTTCGATCTTATCCTTGTGGTTCCTGGCTTCATCTCTTATCACCCGCATAATTTCAGCACCTGTCATATCACCAGCTGAATGCAGTCGTTTGCGGGACGAGCCGCCAAAATGACGAACGACCATACGACCGTCATCATTCTTGTTAAACATCATGCCCAGACTCTCCAGCCACTCAATGGATAATGGAGCATCCCGCGATAACGTTTTTACCAGATCCGGCTGGTTTGTAAAATGTCCACCGCCGATGGTATCAATATAATGATAATAGGGAGAATCACATTCCTGACTGGCAGCCTGAATACCACCTTCCGCCATAACTGTATTGGAATCACCGTGGCGAAGTTTGGTGGCAATAATCGCTTTCATCCCATTTGCTGTGGCCATCAGGGCAGCAGAAGTACCGGCGCCACCACCACCGATAACCAATACATCTGTTTCCAAATCGACTTTAGACAGATTCACCTTATCCGGTCGGATAAATGATTTGGATTCCAATAGATCGGCCACTTCATTCTGAAAAACGTCACCTTTATTGGGTCCTACTTTTACTGCACGTTTTCCGTCCTTTTGATAGTCCGGATGATACTTGTTTAATACCTGCTCCCGTTCGTCCAACGTCAGGGCCGGATAATGTTCGTTTCGACGCGACATCTCCAATCGTTGCGGACGGGTTGCTTCGACTTTTTTAATTAGGTCTAACATTTCGGGTGTATAAGCCATTTTTTTTCTCCTTAATTCCCCTTGATCGGCTATTATAGATAACGAGTCTCTTTAGGCATCCAGGCACCTGACGGAGCCAGATCCGGCTCCCGTTCTCTTTCTGTATAGTGTTTTTCCAATTCTTTTCTATCCATGGCAACCAATTCTTCCAATAAGTCATCATATTTACCTGAATTGATTGTTTTAACCCGTTTTTTAAGATGCTGTGCCTTGGGCATGATATTTCTACCGTATATCCTGCGAACCAATTGTCCGATGTGATATTGAGGTAGTTCCCCCATACATCGACTGGCACATAAACCACATTGAATACAGTCAAAGGAAATCTGGGCAGCCTTGGCTATATTTCCCTGTTTCACAGCAGAAATGTAACCCAGAACATCTACATCCATAGGACAAGCTTTTGTACAATTATTACAGGCAACACAACGAAATAGTTCGGGATATAACGAATAAACAACGTCGGCAGTCGATCCAATTTTAGCAATGTTAAATTCGGCTCTGTTTGCCGGATAAAAAGGGATTTGTGCCAGGAACATGTCCGGTTCCACCACTGTTTGACAGGCCAGGCCAAAATAGAGCTTATAGTCTCCGGCTTTTCTGTACACAGTTGGGCATGCGCCACAAATACCCCCGCGACAACCTGCTCCGCGTAAAAATTTAAACCCTGCATATTCCATGGCTTTCATGATGGTCAAAGTTTCTGGAACTTCGTAACACTTGCCCATGATATAAACGGGAATTGTACTGGCACCCTCCGGCAAAATCGCCCGATCCCCGGTTGCTATTTTAGGGGCCTGTTTTTTAGATTGTGTTGTTTTTGGTTTAGGCATCTTTAAATCTCCATTTGCTATAGTACGAGCGTTCAACCGTCTTCAAAATCTGTTGGTTATATGCAAAAAACCATATCGGATTCAAGTCTATGCAATTGCATAATCCTTGCTTTTTAAAAGATCCACTGTGGCAATATCGTTTAACTCAAAATGGCAAACTTCCGGGTCTATCCCAAACGCCACGGCCATTAACTGGGTAAAATAAAAGGTAGGTATTTTTTGTGTAATTTTTTGATCCTGTAGCAGTTTCCCCTGGCTTTTTCCCAGGTTGTATTCACATAACGGACAACTGGTTGCCAAAGCTTCGACTTCAGTAATTCGGGCTATTTCCAGTATTTTGGCTGAAACATCATGGGCAGCATCGGGATTACCAATAATCTGATATGATCCACAACACAGGGCAGCGGCTGGAAAGTCCACCACCGTGGCTCCCAGGGCTTCCAGAAATCCGGTCATTAATTCAAAGCTTCCCAAGGGCTCTATCCCGACTTCGTTTGGTCGCTGCAAAGTACAGCCGTAATAGGGTGCTACTCGCAAATTGTTTAATGGAAATTTAACCGCTTGTTTCAATTGATCCCAACCGATATCATCCTGTAAAAAATTTAGAAAATGCACTACTTCCACTTCGCCAAAATAATCGATTTCTTCATCCATAAACCGATTAATCGTATCTCTTTTTTCGTCATCATTCCGCATGATGAGATTGGTTCTGGCCAGCGTATTGTAGCACATGGAACACAAGGTCACGACTTTGCTCTGCCCCTGTTCCTTAACCCTGACAAGATCTCTGGCCGGAGCAATATGATGGATCAGGTCGTCGTCAGTTAACGAATGAACCGCTCCACAGCAATTCCATCGATCGATCTCCTCCATTTCAACACCAAGCAGCTGCATGGATGACACAGCAGCTCTTTCCAGATTCCGGGCTTTGGATTTTAAGGTACATCCCGGGTAATAACTGATTTTCATTACTCTCCTTAACTGGTCAATTTTCGAAAACCGGCCACCATGGCGATTTGTGGGCAATCCTCCAGGGATTCGGCAGATACTTGCGATACGTCAACAAAATCGTGATTGGTTCGAAGGGTCATCTGTCTCAAAGTTTCCATCACTTTCGCAATATCAATCCCCCTCACACATCGGACCGTGCAGGTATGACATGAGGCACAGGTCCAGTATGTATTCAAATTACTCAGTAATTCTTCCAATCCCAATTTGGCCAAATGCATCACTTTTCGGGTTGAGAAATCCATGTAGTTAGACATAGGGCAAGATCCCGAACAGGTCCCGCACTGAATACAAAGATGGACTTTCTGCCCGCTTAGCTCCTCAAGCTTTTGTACAAACTCTTCACTCGTTGTTTTTGGTGTAATTGTTAACTGCATTTCATCCCTCGTTCAAAGATGATCAACTGTGTATCCACATAAAATTGCTACCAAGTTAAACACTTGCTTTTTGATAAAATGTGAACACAGGGGAGATTTGTAAAATAATCGGATAACCCTTTAGGTATGACGTAATTCTAGTTTCAAATGGACATCTTTTGTTATTTGGTTCCGTTCATCAAAAAACTGTTAAAGGAGTTTTTCTTCTTTCAAACATACATCAAAGACATATTTGGGATTTATGTCATTTATAATCGATTCAGGAAAAAACTCAGGATCTTGTACCGTTTCTTATAAACGATTCTTCATGTACAATTACCCAATTGATACACTTAGCATCCATATTTAACTTAATTTCAGCTTTGTGCATCGTAACAGCGCCCAAATGATTGAATAATGATCCCTGTCATAAAATGAGCATATGCTTATAACTTTTTCGTATCGTATCAGCCCCCAAATGATTGAATAATGATCCCTGTCATAAAATGAGCATATGCTTATAACTTTATCTCCAGTGCCTCCAATTTTTTATTTTTCTTCTCTTTTATTTGATCCCTGATAGCCTATCCCTTGTATCATAATCTTTACAACTAACGTTTCGGATGGTAGGATTTTTCTCCTTTTTAGCAACAACAGAAAAAACACTGAAAACCATCAAAATAATGATGTCAAAACCATGTTAGGGAAATGCTGAGGCGACAGAAAATAAAGTTATTGACCAACAACAATTGAGAACAAAATTATAGGTTGCTCAATAAACAGATAAACGATACATGCTCGACCCATTGCAACCAAAAATAACGAATAAATTAAAAAAAAACTAAGCCGAATTCCGGCCAGTTATCAAAACCAAATCGTTGAAAACCTGACCAGATAGTTGCAATACTCGGTAAATTGGATGGAAGATGTTCGATATCTTATGGAGACAAGGGGGAACAGAATTCTGAGCGTTTACCCGTCAGACACTCCAGCTTTTTCGGCGTCGCTTTCTTCAATCAGTATTTAAAAAATGCTGGAGTGCCTGATTAAGAGTTCGGTAATGGCACAATCAATCTGATCGTTTGTTCTTCTTTAAAAAACCTTCTCCACAGAACCTTCGGAACCGCTTCAAAGCACCTTTGATGACAGCTTAAACAGAACACAAAGTAAGGTGTAAAAAAAGTGAGTAATTCGCAAACGTATCTAGGAGTTGCTCAGCAAGTCATTAATAGCACCAGCCGCCCGTCGTCCTTCACCCATGGCCAGTATCACGGTAGCAGCGCCTAGAACAATATCACCACCGGCGTATACTTTTTCCATGGATGTTTTTTGTTTTTCATCCACAATAATATTGCCCCACTTGTTCACCTCAAGTTCTTTGGTGGTCTGGGGAATCAGTGGATTACTACCGTTACCTATAGCCACAATAACAGTATCGACATCCAGGATAAACTCACTCCCCTCAATAACCACCGGCCTTCTACGCCCTGAATCATCAGGTTCGCCAAGTTCGTAACGGAGGCATTCCATGGCTTTTACCCTACCTTTTTCATCTCCCAGAATCTGTTTGGCATTTTGCAGAAAATAGAATTCAATACCCTCTTCTTTGGCATGCGCGATTTCTTCATTTCTAGCCGGCATTTCAACTTCGGTCCGGCGATATACGACACAAACCTCTTCTGCACCCAGCCTCTTGGCCATACGTGCCGAATCCATTGCCACGTTTCCACCGCCCAGAACCGCAACTTTTTTGGAAACAAATATCGGAGTATCTGAATGTTTGCGATCATAAGCACGCATCAGGTTGGCACGGGTCAGGTATTCGTTGGCGGAAAAGACACCAATCAGATTTTCCCCTTCAATACCCATGAATATTGGAAGTCCTGCACCAGTACCGATAAAAACAGCATCAAAACCGTCCTTCTCTATCAAATCTTTCAGTTTTCGTGTTTTTCCTACTACAAAATTGGTTTTGAATTCCACTCCCATGGCTTTTAGCGTATTAACCTCCTGATCAATAATAGTATTGGGCAGTCGAAATTCAGGAATTCCGTAGCGCATGACACCACCGAGTTTATGAAACGCTTCGAAAATAGTAACGGAATGTCCCTCTCGTCTGACATCGGCTGCAACAACCAACCCGGCAGGACCGGCACCAACAACGGCAACTTTTTTGCCGGTTTCAGGTTTGACATGAGGAAGCTTAACCTTTCCCGTAGCTTGTTCCCAATCCGCAACAAATCTCTCCAATCGGCCGATTGAAACACCTCTATTAACGTCTTTCAAAGATTTACTGACAGTACAAGGCTGTTGACATTGAACTTCCTGGGGACAAACTCTTCCGCAAATCGCCGGTAACAGGCTCGATTCCTTAATAACATCAATAGCTCCCTGATAATCAGCATCTACGATATGCTGTATAAATAAAGGAATATTAATTCGAACAGGGCAAGCTTCAATACAAGGTCTTTTTTTACATTGCGTACATCTCAGGGCTTCAACTCTTGCCTGATCCGGTGAGTATCCAAGCGCAACTTCATCCAGATTGGTAATTCTGACACTCGGGTCTTGGGACCGCATATCCTGACTTGGAATCGCGATTCTTTGTTTAGCTTTTAATTCATCTTTTTTGGGCAGATTTTCTTCCAGTAGTTTTTTGGCTTCCGCTTCCAATTCTTGCGGAATTCGGTAACTCATGATGTCTCCTCCTCTTATTATTTAATCGCCTTATCAAGTTTACATTTATGGGCTGCCGATTCCTGTTCTTTGTAAGCACCCAGACGGGACATCATATTGTCAAAATCCACCTTGTGTCCATCAAACTCCGGCCCGTCAACACATACAAACTTTGCCTGACCGTCGACATTAACCCTGCATCCGCCACACATACCCGTTCCGTCTACCATGATAGTATTCAGGGATACCTGGGTAAATACACCGTAAGGTCGGGTGGTTTCCGCACAGAATTTCATCATAATAGGAGGACCAATAGCGATAACCATATCCGGCTTTGGATCTTTTTCACAAACCTCTTTTAATGGCTCGGTAACTAAGGCTTTGCGGCCGTATGATCCATCATCCGTGCAGACAATAATCTCATCGGCAATGGCTGTCATCTCTTTTTCTAAAATAACCAGTTCCTTCGTTCTGGCACCGATGATAATGATCACCTTATTTCCAGCTGCTTTTAGCGCCTTTGCAATGGGGTGCATGGGAGCAACACCGATACCGCCACCCACACATACAACTGTTCCGAATTTTTCAATATGGGTTGGCTGTCCCAAAGGACCTACCAGGTTCAAAATACTATCATTCTCATTTAATCCTGCAAGATCATGGGTTGTCTTCCCCACCACCTGGAAAATAATGGTAATAGAGCCTTCGTTTTCATCGGCATCTGCTATGGTTAGAGGTATCCGTTCTCCAAAATCATCATCCAGTTGCAAAATAATGAACTGCCCGGGCTTACGCTCTTCTGCAATAAGCGGTGCCTCGATTTTCATCATAAACACGTCATCGGATAGCTGCTTTTTGAGTAATATTTTATTCATAAGTTTGCTACATCCTCTTCTAATTCAAAGATTTTTGTTTAACTGCTGACCTTGACATTTGGATCGAAACCCATTTTATAACAACATTTCTTTATGGTTTCCATTTCCGTATCAGTAACTATTATTTTACCAACACCCCTTATGATATGACAATAACAGATATTTTCTTTTGCCCAGATTTAAATCCAGATATCGGGTGACTTAAATCAAAAACATCGGATAAGGATTAACCAGTACGGATGATTACCGTAATGATGAAACTCTTTTTACGAGTTACCGAATTTCGAACCAATCACATTCGATTCGTCAAACACCCGTAGTAAAACCAGTAGCTTGATTTTATGAACCGCCCAAAGCGACAAAATGAAAGGAATATGAACCACCTAAAGGATGTAACATTAAAACTAAAATCAGGTATCAAAAATAGTAAATGAATCTTTTCAAGGTCAACGCTTTAACATTCAATGTGATATCACCTCTTTCCCTGATATTTTTGAATTTTTATTAATTAGTTTTCTTATTGTTCTATTGATCTTGTACACTATTATTTTGTACTGCTGGCATACTTCTATCAAGGTTATTACGCTTTAAATATTCCCCATGGATCACAATGAGTTTCATAAATAATATCAATGGTATTTGTGAATTCCATGACTGAATAAAAGAAAATGTGTAAATTCTTTAGCAGCAATCGAAAAAACGATTGTCATTCATTTGCAATTGCTAAAAACCGGCGAAAGGTTATTTTTAAGCCTGAAAGCAATTTTCGGGACACATTATCGGAACAATGCGCACACAATGGAGCGGACATATGGCTATAATTAACGGCATCGATTACCCTCAACTGATGACCTTGGAAATGACATCCCAATTGAGAACATTGATGACAATTATTCGGGATAAAAACACCAAACGAAATGATTTTATTTTTTACGCAGATCGTATAAACCGTTTGTTGATTGAAGAGGGACTTAACTTATTACCGACACGGGAAAAAATCGTTGAAACTCGGACCGGAGAAAAATATATTGGTACGGAATTTATTGGGAAAATCTGCGCTGTACCTATTATCCGGGCCGGTTTAAGTATGGAAAACTGTATCAGAGAAGTGGCAAAAAAAATTCGAATCGTCCACATACTTATTCAACGGGATGAAAAAACAGCCAAACCCATTTTTTATAAAGCCTGGCTGCCTGAAGGAATTGAAGAACGGTATGTATTTATTCTCGATCCCATGCTGGCCACCGGCGGATCAGCCAACGCCACTGTTACCACTCTAAAGGAGCATGGCGTTGACGGGAAAAAGATTATCTTCATTAATCTGGTTGCCGCACCAGAGGGGATCAAAGCGGTTTTAGACCGACATCCGGATATAAAAATAATCTCAGCCGAAGTAGATAAAGGATTGAACGAGCAAGCTTTTATCCTGCCAGGACTGGGTGATTACGGCGATATCTATTTCGGTACCGATTAATCCAATACGAGATCCCCCTACAATTCTTCTATTTACTCCCACAAACCGGCAGGATAATCCTTCCTGCCACCCCACAAATATTCTTCCCGGAACACTCATATGAATACCCATGATAACCACGGAAAACTATCAGGAACCAAATCCTTAATAAAAATAAAAAACATATTCATTATACCATTTGAATAATATGTAAGTCCGCTGTGCTATTAATCCTTTCTATATTAATATTTTTTAGTCTTGTTTTATAAATGTACCCATGTTAGTATTCGTTCTATAAAAAATTCAAGATAACTTTTTTTTCACGTCCGATTCATACTTTTGTTTTTTCATTCAAGCGAAAAACTCCATTTTTTAGCTGGATTTTTATCTCCAAAAAAAATGAGATAAATAGTCCTGGTATTGCATTGTTTGAACTTTTGAACCAACTCTGAAACTCTCAACCACTAATTTGGGGAAAATCGGAACTCTGTATAACAATGAAATAATGGTGGAATAAAACTCAGTTAACAGAACATTGGTGTTACCGGCAGATTTATAATGCTGCCACCATACCGAACCTGGTTTAATTTCCAGGGAAATATCCCTGTAATTTACGGTAAATTTTGAATCGATAAAAGAACCGATAATAAAAACACAATATAAGTGTTAAGTTAAATAATAAACTATCAAATATTAATCGTTTCCAATTAACTATAAATCACTAAAAATGTGATTTAGTGAAAATCTTTTGTCCTGAAATATGTGATTCTGACAAGCCCGTCACTCATATCTCGGACGACTTAAAAAACGGCGCTAAATAACACTTCAGATACAAAAAATGAAATTGCCACATCTTTTTTTTCAATCCAAATTAAAAACACATATTCTCCTGTTATTCTCCCTGCTCCTTTTTTCTTGCAGCGAAGACGTCATAGAGAATATGGCGCCGGATAAAACGGTGGTCATTAACAACATTGTTATTTCACCTGTCATAACTTCATATAATGTTATGCTATTTATATCAGAAGGTTAGGTAAACACCAAATGTAAAATGAAAAAGGTATTCACATTACTATTGACCGTGTTTATCATTTCCGCTTGTGGAGAAGACAAACTCTCCGATGTCTTAAAGCCAAAAGTCAAAATAGTGATAAATGGCATTCGCCTGGAGTACACACAATCCACTGTTCCTGTACATAAAAAATTCGTGTTCAAAATTATCGCTTTATATAATGACAACACCGAAAAAGAACTCAGCGATGTGGATTTGGCGGGTAATATCAGCTGGAGCAAGTCTGCCGGCGACGTAGCCATGGAGGTATACCCCAATCTGGATGTCAAAATGCTGAGTTTTTCAGATTTGGGATCGGTCACGGTAAAAGCGGAGTTTTTGCATAACAATAAGCAGTTTTACGCCGAATATACCTTTGACGTTGTCTCACCTTCCCTGGTGTCCATCGAGATATTTCCCGATGTATCCAGTAGCAATGTCTCCGCCTGTTGTCCTGATTTAGTACCTGGCGCCGGGTATATCACCCAGGGATGTCTGAGGCAGTATATTGCTGTCGGAACCTATGATAATGACGTTACCGCCGATCTGACCGATACCGGTGGCTATGAGGGCGCCATTGTCTGGTCATCCGCCAATCCGGAAATTGGTCTACCCACAGCCTCCTCGCAGGATGTTAACTATACCAACCATGCTTTAACCTGCACCGGCCCCGGAGGGCTCGAAAAAAGCGGACTCTTCTATGCTGCCAGCTCCGGACGCTTTTCCATAACAGCACAAATAGGGAATGTTGTTGGCCGAAGTGGGGAAATTGTTGTCAATTTACCCTCGTTACGTTTCTTTGAAATAGATCAAAAAAATTACCGGATAATTGAAGAACAAGGTCTGAAATACACCGCCACCGGTTTATTTGATAATGAAGCCACCAATGATATCACCGAATCCGTAGAATGGAAGCTTTCGGATACA
>JBFFHJ010000035.1:0-73169 GCA_041556995.1 bacterium
GAATATCACCTGGAAGATGGAACCTTTCATGTGGTTAAAAAACCATTGAAAAAAGCGTTTTCAGACTTGGAACCCAAGGGATTTGCCCAGGTTCATCGCAGTTTTTTGGTAAACATCTCCAAAATTCAGGAGGTATATAAAAATGAAACACTAATCCTGCGGGGAAATCCTTCTAAAGAGATCCCCATCAGCCGTGCCTACCGAAAAAAGGTGAAACAGCTTCTGGCGCTTTGACAACCTTCCAAACACTTATGAACGGTTCCCCGGGGATTGTTCCTTTTCCAAATGAAACTCCATTACCAATCCGGTCGGCGAAGAACTGTTAGTTTAGTTTCAACCAGCCAGCATCAGGTCGGTTAACGCTAAATTCCAGACAATGCTAATAACCACAACCTTTATACAATATATTACAATGATAAATGTAAACTCTTTCATGTGTAATTTTGGCTATTAGCAGACCATGTTAACCGGCTGGTTGACACTTTGTGATCGTTGAAAAATAACTTTACATGGTCTGTTTGCAAAAGTCCTAAAAACACTGGACATTTTGTAGATTGAATGTGAACTAATTTTTGAGCCGACCCTTTGTTAAAAGGCGTATCCCATTGAAAATATCATCATACAGGGAGCCATTTTTTCATTGCTTTCGATCTGTTTTTTCCAATAATCAAGATCGTCCGGGTCAACAGTTACTGATCCGGTATTCTCGACTGTGGCATTGGCTGAATTAACTCCAAGTCCCACATTAAATTCCGTGCCCAGGGTGATTCCGTTATCAAAGATATAATTAAACCCGACACCGGTAGCCAGTCCAGTCCAAGATTTATATTCAACAGTGGCTTCCAGAGATGTATTATAAGTACTTTCACCGATGGTTCTTTCCTGCTCCTTAAACTTGGTTGTGGTTTTAATGGCCCCCTGGTGCAATACACCAAAAGAGAAGTATAAACCAAAATCCCAGGGTATTAAACGCAGTTGAAGCAGATGCTGAGGATCAAGTTCGGATTCTGTTTTCTCCACTCCTTTCTGACCGTAGACCTGCCTGTTGTCATCGTAATCTTCATCGCCATATTCGTAGCTTCTGTTGTCATCCCAGATATTCTTTCCTTCGGCATATGCATGGGATGTCCAACCAATATATATACTCTCGCTAAGTTGATATCCCAGATGAAAACCGTACCCTGGACCAACAGGAGTCGGATTGGATCTGCCGACACCTACCAAAAGATTGATTTGTAAGGGGTTTTGCATTCGGCGTTGTTTGTGATAAAATACCGGACCGGTATCTTCGTGTTGTGTCTGATTGTTAGTGTTTTGCACATCTATTTGCTGTCCGGTTTGATTCGGCTGAATTATGGTATTATCTTCTACTTTTTCTCCCCCGGCGGACATTTTAGTTCCAACCACCGAATTGTTATCGGCATAAGCGTTTCCTATCAGAAAAAAGAAAACCAAAACATTTGAAATTAAATAACGAATTTTCATTTAAAACCTCCAATTATTGTCAAAGGCAAGTCACCGTTTTGTCACGATTGCTTTATAACAAATATCTTATATAAATGCCATTCCAGTCAAACCGTGTGGAGAAACAATAAACGTTCTCCAGTTTATTACCATGGTTTATATGTTTAAAAATAATAAAAAATAAAAGGTGTCTGCATAATCACTGAATACACTATCTAATAAAGCTTGGAAATAATGGTCACAAAGGTGATAAATGGATACTATTTGTTGATGAACGGGAAGGATTTTTCAGGTAGAAATACAGTAGAATTCATTTTCTTCGATCCGGCTTGCCGTGACAGTTTATAAACCGTTTGTATTCCACGCTTTTCAGACTTACGCAACATATTATAAATTTAGTTAAAATCTGAAAATATACAGGACAATAAGCACAATATTTTTTTTTTGATATCAATGAATTTATTTGACTGGCAAGTTAATGTCATAAAATTGAAGTTTTACTACTTGTCATACTGAGTTACATATGCCGATAAGCCAGCAAAATTTTTGCTACTAACTTAGTTTGGGTATAATGGTTTTATCATTTTATACTTGGTTGAAATTTTTAAAAAATTTATGGCCAGTGAATAGGGTGAAACGAAGTCCCTGAGGAGGAACGATAAAGGATCTAACGAAGGACTTCTCTGTACCAGGAGCAAATGACGTCGTTTAAACCTATCTTGATTTTTCTACAAACAACTTGATGAAGAAGGGCCTTGATATAGTCAAGTTGTTATTGAATATCGATTTGGCTTCAGAATGACAATAAATGAACAATAATTAACATTGGCTGGCAAGTAGGCGTTTAAAAGAAGTGACGGGAAAATGGGTGCGGTCAAACATCCGATACTGACGAAATGATATTTATTCAAGATTCAAGAAACTTAATGAGATAAGCATTACAATGTCACATATCAGCCGCATTCGAAGAAGATATAAAAAGACAACAACCGGCTTCGTTTGCCTTGTCTGGGCAGGTAAATACAGCTTGTGCAAAACTTTGGGATTATGCTACTTTCATTGGATTCA
Source organism: bacterium (assembly GCA_041556995.1). Lineage (GTDB taxonomy): Bacteria > SAR324 > SAR324 > XYD2-FULL-50-16 > XYD2-FULL-50-16 > JAHJTV01. Next base: position 2,533 of record JBFFHJ010000035.1, read on the forward strand.
ACATAAATACAACGTTTTCTCTCGAATTTGACTTGATACTATTGAACTGAATCCGACATGGGGATGGAGGACAAAAATATGATCAAATGGGTTAAATTGTTTGTTCTTATTGGGTGCATACAGGTTTTTGGTAGCCACAATATTCTTGCCCAAAAATCCGGGTCGGTGAAATCGGTACAAGAAGCAAAAAAACCGGATATCATCGATATTCGACTAGTCACTTTTTCGCCCTATTCGGAAATATTTACATGGTTTGGGCATACTGCTATTGAGATCAGGAACAACCAAACCGGCAAAGCCTACATGTACAGTTTCGGTGGTTTCATGTTTGATATGGAAAACTTATTAAAGTTTTCCCTGGGGCGATTTGTTTTTTGGAACTATGTACAGGAATCCCAAGCTTTTCTCCATTCCTATCGAAGAGAAGGCAGGCATATCGTCTATCAAACACTGAACCTGACCCATGCACAAAAATTGAAGATCAGAAAACGGCTAATAAACTATATGCGACCGGAGAATCGAACCTACTTATACGACCATTTTCTGGATAATTGCTCAACACGAGTACGCGATATAATAGACGAAGCCTTGGACGGTAAGTTAAAAGAACAGACGAGCGAAACCGCCGATCTTACATTTCGAGATTATGTTCATCGCATGACGTCCAATGTTCCTCAGGTGGATTTTCCTGTGCTCTTTTTTTTGAATGACACAATGGACAAACCAATCTCTCGTTGGGATACCATGTTTTTACCTGATCGCTTAATGGTGGAAATTCAACGAGCCAAAAATCCCGATAGACAGATTAACGGGGATAATTCCCTGGTAAGTCAACGCATTGAAGAGAATGCATGGAAAAAAACAACCTTTTATAACGAAAAAGCCGAAAAATCTGACACCCGTTTTTATCAATATTTGGTGGGAATTGTGCTTTTTCTTGTTTTTGGAGTAACAGCATATTATTATTTAAAGAAGAGCCAATGGGGCAAAGTTTTTTACGTCGGATTTGTTTCATTGTTTGGACTGATCTTCGGCAGTTTAGGATTAATGCTGTTTTTGATGATGTTTTTTACTGATCATAAAGACACCTATGGCAATGAAAATATTCTTTTACTAAATCCTTTAACATTTTTATTATTGCCGATAGGTATATTGCACATATTTGGTAAGGGAAAACAAATATTTACCTGGACAACTGTCTTATGTGGCGGTTTGGCTCTTTTGGGAACAATTCTAAAAATACTACCGGTTTTTGACCAGGTGAATGCCCAACAGTTGCGAGTGATTCTTCCCACTTTGTTTATTTTTGGTATAACTGGATTATTGGAACTAAAAAATAAAAAAGAGAAACAATAACATGGAACGAAAAAATACAGCTATTTTGTTATTCGATGACATTGAGGTTCTTGATTTTGCCGGACCATTTGAAGTCTTTTCCGTTTCGGACGAACTGGGGGATTACACCCGGTTTCATGTATATACCGTTGCCCGTGAGTTAAAACCCATCATCGCCCGTCACGGTTTATCTATCAATCCAGACTTTGACATAAAAAATGCGCCACTTCCTGAAATTCTGATTGTACCCGGTGGAGATGGAACACGTCAGGTGTTGGAACAAGAAGATGTCATTCAATGGATTAAAACCTGTGCACAAAATGCGGTCAAAGTTCTTTCCGTATGCTCCGGCGCACTTATACTGGCAAAAACCGGATTGCTGAAAGGTCTTAAAGCCACCACCCATCATCAGGTATTTGAGGAGCTGGCATTGTTGGCGCCAGCTACAGAAGTTGTTAGAGGTCAACGGTTTATAGACAACGGCCGTATCATCACATCCGCCGGTATAAGTGCGGGTATCGATATGAGTCTTCACGTGATTGAAAGTATGCTGGGAGGTGAAATTGCAGATTCTACCGCAAAATACATGGAATATCGGAGAATATAGATGCATTACATTTACCGTTGCTCACCATTATCACGGAAATCGTCGTCACTTCAACCTTTAAAGCCATCCAGGAATTCACTCGCCTTTGGCCCAGTATAATTGTGGCGGGTGCTTTTGGTATTCCATTTTGTTTTTTTTACACTTAGCCCAAGGGGCCTACCGGTGTGAATAACTTATGCCATCTGATCGTGTGTGGGCATCGTGTTGATTTCCATCATCACCTGTGAACAATCAAATGAGTTACCGGCTATTCCAGGTAATTCATTTGATTGTTGTGGGCGTAGTAATAATCAACCTGTTTTCCAAATCGATTACTCATTAGAAAGTTGACAGGTTAGCCCAATTTTCATTTTCAAGTCTACAGGTAGCCACGTAAGACCCAATTTCATTGTATTTAGACCGATTCAACTCGTATTGTCATTCTGAGTGCAAGTCTGGAAAGGATTCTTCGTTCAAATTCTGTGAAATATGGCTAATTTTCGAATTGCAACATAGTCTTTGGCATTCCCAGAGACGAAACATTCAATCAAAAAGGTAAAAATGGTACAAAAAATTGAATCTCCGTCGGTGATTGAAGCGGCTGGCAATAAGCCTAAAATTATTGAAGAATACATCGGTCGGATAAACTCCCAAACTGAAAACGTCAGTATTGCCAGAATGAAAAGCCCTGCCGGTTGGGTTGAACCGGGACAAACACCTGAATTTGATGAATATACTGTAGTGTTAAAGGGGTCATTGTCGGTAAAAACAAATGATGGCACCATAACAGTTAAAGCAGGAGAAGCTGTTGTTTCTCATGCCGGGAAATGGGTACAATACAGCACACCGGAAGCCGAAGGTGCAGAATACATTGCCGTTTGTCTGCCTGCTTTTTCTCCAGATATTGTCCATCGGGATGAATAAATCCACAAACATTTTAATCTCCAAGGTTCCGAAAATTATGATTTTAACGAGAAAGGCAAGAATAATCCTGTTGTATTCAAAAAGAAGATTAAAATCCAAGGTGCTTGTATATAATCCAAATCCACCGTCAATTTCATTATAGGGTTATTGCGACCTCAGACGACGGTTTTTTTTAGTTTTTGAGGTTAGCTTAAAGCAAATTTGGGTTTGTCAGCGCAAGTTCTTTCCAGATTTTTTTTAACTATTGCTGCATTTTCTTTTCTTTTTCAAAATAAAGTTATCGTGAACCCCGAGTCATCAATCCATCGTCCCCATCAGCCGTGATGGCATTTAACACCAGGTTATCATTTGGCTTGTCCCTCAAATAGAACCATATCCAGGGTATAATGTCTGGAGGTAGATAGGGGAACAATTAAAATATTGGCAAATGTGGTTGCTGACAAATTGTTTTATGCCAATCTCGTCTTTATCAGCATTTCTTAATAAAATTGGAAAAAACACATTGACATTACATCATCTCATTATTACTGCTGGAATGAAAACCTATATCTTTTTTACCTATTTTCATGAGCATCGGTTACACAGGATGACAATTATTTCTCGAATTCTAGACGATTTGTACGGATAACAATTTTATAAAACTTAATAATACCAAACATTTTTTGGTTTGAATTTGACCTTTTCTTGATCAAACTTTTTTGAAACCAGTGCCATTCTGATGGGAATCCTGGCGATCTAAAGAATCCCCGTGATTTCAGAGAGATTTTTTGTTACTGGTTTTACAGGACTTGAGGCAAACATGTTTCCAGGTAATCAGTAACATCTCTTTTTTTAGCCTTGAGAGATCCTTCGCCGTACCTCCTCAGGACAACAGGAAACCTAGTCACTGGCCAACCAAGAATCCACAGTCATTGGAGTAGGATAAAAAAACCTAAAATGTAAGTTAATAACAGTATAAAATACAGGGCAAATGCCCATAGGAAATAAAGATGATAACTATTACCAATATTTTTGAGATCGCTGGCGGCTTGGGGATGTTTTTTTATGGAATGAAACTGATGAGCGAAGCCATTCAACGATTGGCCGGCACCAGATTACGAAAATCACTAAACATGATGACGCGAAATCGTTTTATTGGTGTTCTAACCGGCTTTACGTTGACGGGCATCATTCAATCATCTTCAGCTGTTACGGTGATGGTTATAAGTTTTGTAAACGCCGGACTTGTTACGGTTACTGAATCCGTCGGCGTCATCATGGGAGCAAACCTTGGGACAACAGTAACTATATGGATTGTTTCACTGTTGGGCTTCAAATTCAGTATTACATCAGTATCCCTGCCTATCATCGCAGCAGGTATCCCATTTATTTACTCAAGTAGAAGTCGGTGGAACAGTATGGGAGAAATGCTGATTGGTTTCGGTCTTCTGTTTTTGGGACTGAGCTTTATGAAGCAAGGCTTTCCCGATCTCAAAAACAATCCTGAAATGTTGATGTTCTTCGCCCAATATTCAGGTAAGGGATTTATCTCTTTTATCATATTCATTTGTGTGGGGACAGTTGTTGCTGCAATCATTCAGTCATCCAGTGCAGTTGGTGCAATAACTGTAACAATGGCCTTTCAAGGATGGATTGACTTTCCAAGTGCTGCGGCCATAATGTTGGGAGGAAATATCGGTACAACGATTACTGCTTATCTGGCCGCTCTGGGAACAAACATTCACGGAAAAAGAACAGCTAAGATCCATTTACTGTTTAATGTGATCGGAGTGGGATGGGTTTTGGTATTATATCTACCTCTCATGAAACTGCTGAATTTAGTTACAGCCGACAATATAGCGGGCACCAATCTTACTGTATACGTCTCTATTTTTCATAGCCTTTTTAATATGATTAATATTGTGCTACTGATTGGTTTTGTTCCTCATTTGACTAAATTGTCTGAAAAGTTGGTTAAGGCAAAACCCGGGGATACGGAAGATGAATACAAACTGGAATACATTAGCGCTGGAATTACTAAGACTCCTGAGATGGCTATTCATGAAGCCAGAAAAGATATTATCAAGATGGCAATCATTTCCTACAACATGTTTCAGACCTTTCTTGATGTGTTTTTTCATCCAGATAGAAGAATGGGTGACTCTGTCGAGAAAATAAAGAAGCAGGAGGATTTAACAGACAGAATGAAAGGAGAACTTACCCTTTATTTGGCCAAGGTGTCAAAGGATGTGCTGGATGAAAAAAGTGCCTTTAAGGTTATGGCCATGATGCGCATTGTTAATGAAATTGAAAGTATCGCCGACTGCTGTCATGCTTTAATACTGGCCACTCAGAAAAGATATGATAATCACATGGATCTTCATCCAAATGCTAACAAAGAAATTAAAAAGTTTTCAGACGATGTAATCGATTTTATGCAGTTTAATATTGAGAATCTGCTCGATGCCAGTCTTTCCGAGGAAGAGCTTAAAAAGGCACTCCAATTTGAAATCGAAAACGATAAAACACGAAATGACTTAAGAGAAACTTCGGTACAGAGAATCAGCGAAACCGGAAAGGTTGAGTCGGAAATCCTGTTTATGGAGATCATCAAAAATTTCGAGAGAATTGGAGATTATTCTCTGAACATTTCTCAAGCCTTAGCCGGCGTGGTTTCTTGAAAAGACAATTAATCTAGTTTTGAATGATATGTTGAACTCGTCTTAAGGCTGTCTTAATCGCATCATTTTGAGGTTTCAGATCATTTGCTTTGTGATAATGCTCCAGGGCAGGTTGAAATTCGTTCAACGCTTCATAAGAAAGTCCAAGATTATATAAATCCTCGTAATCGGGATTATCACTTTTTGATGTGATTTTGTCCAATCTGTTAATGGCCAGGTTCAATGCGCCATTTTCTATCAGCTTGACGCTTATGGAATCACCTCCCTTTAATATCTCGCTGGATATTCTTCTTTTGTGAGGTATAATCTTTTTTGCATACTCATAGGCAACTTGGTTCAAACCGTTAAATATAAGATTTGCCGGTGTTTTTATTACTTTTCCAGAATCGGAAAGGGTTCTTTGAATGGGTGTCGCCGCGATTATGGCGTTTTCACTGCTGTTTTTTAAATAGATATGACCGGTTAAAATAACCTTGAGCGTTTGTAGTCCCGAAGCAATGGAAGCGGATCCGGTTGTTCGGCATTTGTCTTTCTTTTTAAGGTAATCACAGCTTTTCAGTGAGACCCGGTTGGATTTTTTTTGTCGATTGATCACCTCATCCGCTTTCAGATCAAAGCTCAAGTAAGCTATTTTCTGCTCTGGGATAGCATCGATTTTCGGATTATAATTAAACATCTTGATTTCGTTTCCGATTTCACCGTCTTTTTTGCCCGGTTTTACATTTCCGGGATGGATGGACGTCAGCTGACTTTTAAGCGCATTTTCCATCAGGTCATAAAGATGTTCACCTCGGTTTTTATTGATGATGACAATCTTTTGATATTTTGCCAGACTATTGTTTTCAGGTGGAAACACAGCTTCAAATTCCTTGTATTTGGCACATCCCTGGATCAATAGTAAACAAACTGCAACATAACATGCCAAATCACGGCAACTTGTTATCATGTAAGAACGATTTTTCATTCGATTTCTCCGATAGCCTTTATATACAATTCTTTATTTTGATCAAGTTTATACGCATCGCGATACATCTGAAGGGCGATGCCGGGATCACCCAATGCTTCATAACATATTCCAAGATTATAAAGGTCAGCCGCTTTTTTTTCTTTAGATATTGACATCTCCAGCTTTTTGGTTGCCGCTTCTAAATCTGCCTTTTCCATCAGCTCTACAATCTCACCCTCACTTCCTTTATCAATTTCCCTTTTTGTCAGGGCCGAATACTTGCTGACATTTTTTAGAATTCCGGATGTTATCACTACTCCCAGTTCGTTTACCATGCTTTCTTGTGTGTTCAAGGGGGAAGCATCGTAAGACAATATGGTATTAAAACTTTTTAACACTTTGGCTTCACCATTTTGGATTTTTATAACTTCAACATAACAGACAACATCCGCAGTCGATTGACTATAGGGCACACTTACAACGCTTTGATTGCTGGTGTCTCTTGTAGTTACCCATTTTTCACCTATTTTCTCAGACTTTTTTTGATAAAATGTCATCACTTCCTGGGAGGTCCCAGTTTGTGTTGTTGCATAATAAGCAATTTCGACATTAATCATCAAATCCAATTCTCCTATACGTTCGCCTGACATCGGTCGAAGACGCTGAAAGGCATTTTGAAACTTCCTGATGTCATGTAGATCGAAAACCTGGTAATCGGAAAACCGCCTTAAATTTGTGACTAACGATTTTCGCACTAGGGCTTCCAGTTTCTGGTCATTAAAAGACTTATTCGATACCGTCCATTTCCCCAGGTTGTCTCGCAGATTCATCGACTTGCGATCTTTTAACAACACGTTATTTATACCGACTTTGTGAATACCGTTATATCTGGGCTCTGCACTTTTTTGGGTTGCAAACTGAATATACGTCGAGCAGGATGTGATATTCAGGAATAATATCGGGAATAGTACCCATAAACATTTCGATAGTTTCATGGCTTATTTTGTTAAGATTTTATTCATTTTTGAAACGTTTTTAAAGAGAATTAAAATGGGTGTTAACCGCCTTACTTGCCAGTTCATTCAGTGCTTTGTCAGAATCCGTGATATTATTATCAGCTTTAATGATGGTATGGGCCGGTTGAAGCTTTTTGTCCTGGTAAAACTGTGAAAACTGTTTATTGGACAACTGCTGGTTTCTGGATCTTATTATCTCTTTACTGTCATTTGATGCGGTCAAAGTGGCTCGTAGTATTTTTGTGTCCGAACCGATTTCAAGAAAATAAAGAGAGACAAAGTTTTGGAGTTGATCTTTATCCCATTTGCGGTGTTCTATCTCATCCCAACTTTGACTAACATATCTATCCCTTTTGTATCGGGTAACTTTTTTAACCTGATCGCCTGATGTTTTACCTTGATGAAACCAGATATCTCCAACAACAAAAACCAGAGCATTGTTACTGTTGTTTCTGGGAACTTTTTCTCCGGACGGGATAAACTCAAATTGAAACCTGGATTTGCTTTTCATCTTATTTTGAATATGCTGTATCAGGTAGCGTTTCAGCTCTTTTGCATTGTTATCGGCAAAAATATAATCTTCATGCAGAATTATTTTAGCGGCCCTGGTTTCAAGCGGGCGTATTTTTTTTGACAAAGGTTCAAATTTAACGGTTTTACTACAGGACAAAAGGAAAAATCCCAAGCTTAATATCACACCGATCGTTCTTATTCTTGGCTTAAGGTTCATGGCTGTTTTTTTCTAAATCAGGTTGTCGGGTATAGTGTTCAGTATCTCTAATAATGGGAGAATTCCAACAATTATTATTCAACTGAAATCCACTTAGTAACGGGGTCCGCTCCGAAAAGTCATTTTAAAATTTCAGATAAAATTCCGGATTCATATATGGTACAAGAATTTAAAAATATCTCTCATAAAGAGTAAGAAACTCCCAAAATTGCCAGTTTTTTATGATTTTGGACTTTTCGCAGGAAATTCATAACTGGTTAATAAAATTATGCTATTTCTTATTAAAATGCAAGAAAATATTGGAATAACCAGTAAGTTTGTGTCAATAAATAACACTCGTCCATTTCTTTATCCAAACTTTTTCTGCAAGTATTGTTTCGAATACAATAAGAAAACATCTGTTATCACGTTATAAACAAAGAAAGGTACAGGGAGAGCACATGAAGAAAAGCAAGTGACCTATTTCAGGAAATAAAGAGGATGTGATTCAGCTTAGCTATGGTGACACCGGTTCGTTCAGGAGCCATGACACAATAGATGATACTCATGCCACCCTCACCTTTTTAAAAAAACCTGACCAGATAAAGGTCAAGTCCAAACCCCAAAATGTGTGTTACACGAAGTTGTTATAAAATATGCCCATTGAGTATGTTCAGTCATACCAATCTGTCTTTTAGTCGGCAGTATAATTGACTGGCTTTATTTTGTATTATTCTCCACAAGTATCTTTCCATTCTTCAACAACCCCTCTTTTATCTCAATTTTTAAGTTACGCGCATGTTTTTGCACCACTTTAATCTCTTGTGGGGTTGTCAAGGTAATGGCGCTTCCGTTGGCTCCTGCTCTACCGGTTCTGCCAGCTCTATGAATATAATCCTCACTTTTGGTAGGGACATCCAGGTTAAAAATATGGGAAACGCCTTTAATGTCCAACCCCCGTGACGAAATATCCGAGGAGATAAGCACCGCAGAATGACCGCTGCGGAAGTCATCAAGTGCTTTTTTTCGTTCGAGTTTGCTACAGTCCTTATGAATCTGGGCAATTGCTAATTTGTGATATTCCAGCTTGCTGGTTAACAAATCAACCTTTTCATTGCGGTGAACAAAGACAATGCACCGTTTTGGCTTAGCGGCATGTATCAATCGACGCAAAAGATCGATTTTTTTTCGTTCCTCCTCGACAAAATAGAGATGTTGAATATCGGGATTGATCCGGCTGGACTTGGCATTTATTTTAACCAGTCCGGATGAAAGGGACATCGCTTCTTGAACACACTCTTTCTGTTCAGTGGCCGATACAAATATCATTTGTCTCTCTTTCAGCGTGGACTTAATAATCGCTCGAATTGATTCCAATGATTTTCCAACCAGTAATCGGTCAATTTCGTCAATAACAATGCTTTTCACTAAATGGACTTTTAACTTCTTCATTTTAATCAATTCCAACACACGGCCAGGAGATCCGACCACAACGTGCGGCTTTTTCTTCAACTTCTCAATTTGTCGTTTGAGATTGGTTTCCCCGATCAGAAGTTGAGAACGAAACGGCAAACCTGAGTTTTGGAGCAGTTTTTGTATCTGATTCTGAACCTGAACGCACAGTTCATGCGTCGGTGCAATAACGATCGCCTGAAGCCCGGCCGTTTCGGGATTAATATTGCCGAGTAGCGGTAATAGATAAGCCAGGGTCTTTCCCGTGCCGGTTTCGGAACTGATAAAAGCATCCTTACCGCCTGCCAAAGATTCAACAGACTGAACCTGTATCGGTGTTGGTTCGGTTATCTTCTCAACGGCCAGCGCCTTTTCCAACTCAGGAGTCACGCCTAAATCACCAAATTTCATACATTTATCTCAAATCAACTGTTAATGAAAACAATAAAACACTTCATTAAATAACATGCTATTGCTTACAACCAAATTTGGGTATCTCTTTTTTACAAATAACAGGTTTTAAATCTGGATGAGTCTAACTCTCCGCTATTAACGGAATAAGGAGAGGTTGTCCATATCAGGTTTTCGTTATCACCTGGTTGACTTTTGTAACCAAGTGCATAATATTGCGTCACTTTCAATCGATATGAGTGAATGTTTTTTTCGGTGATAATAAAATCAAGATCATATTTCCAAATGGTTATCAGTTCTTTTTTTGATACCACAGATTTAACGTCTGATTAAGGACGAGACGATCTGTTTCTCTTCGAGACCTCAATTTATAATGGAGTATTAGTATGTCTAAACCGGTTGTATTTATGTTTTCGGGGCAAGGGTCACATTATTATCATATGGGAAAGGAATTGTATGAAGCGTTTACGCCCTTTAGAAATTGGATGAATTCTTTAGATGATCTTGCCTTTGATGTTTTTGGCAAGTCCATCGTCGATACAATCTATGATAAAAACAAAACCAAATCCGATGATTTTTCCCGTACCATCGATTCCAGTCCGGCCATTATTATGATAGAATATGCTCTGGCAAAAGCGTTGATGGAAAGCGGAATCAGACCGGATTATCTATTGGGAGCCAGTTTAGGGGAGACAACAGCTGCAATGTTGGCGGGTGTGGTTGATCCCTATGATACATTGGCACATTTATCCAAACGATTAGCATTGTTTGAAAAGTACTGCCCAAAAGGTAAAATGATCGGTATTCTTGAGGGGCCGGAAATATTCGACAAATCTCCTGAGTTGCATAAATACAGCGAAATAGCGGCCTATTGTTTTGACTCTCATTTTGTTATCTCCTGCAATGAAGAATACGTTCGGCAGATCGAATCATATTTAAAAGAAAAGAATGTTGTATTTTTGACACTACCCGTATCCTACGGATTTCATTCATCAATGCTGGATTCCGTCGAATCCTTTTATAAAGATATTGTTCAAAACACAAATTATAAACAGCCCGAGATTCCCCTTATTTCCTGCACTTATGCTAAAGAGATTCATTCACTAGATAATAACTACTTTTGGGATGTATTTCGTGAACCCATTCAAATTCAAAAAACAATTCAAACCATGGAGGAAAAGCAGGACTATATATACATAGACCTGGGGCCATCCGGCACCTTGGCAAATTATGTCAGATATAACTTAACCAGGGAATCTCAATCGTCCATTTTCCCTATTTTAACCCCCTTTGGACATGATCTGAGTAATTTAAAAAAAGTTCGAGAGTTCTTTTCTAACTAGCAATACCAAATAATTTCATGTTGTTGTATTACTTTATGGGCAATTATTCAGCATAAAAACGTGACCTGTTTGTGGGGGCCTTAGGTGACCCGAAGAATCTCAATGGAGACTAAGCGACATCTGGAAATACCTTTATGGGAATGAATGTAATACTGAATAGTTACTCATATAATTGCAAACACAATCGAGTTTGTGGATTATTATGGTGTAAATACCAAAAGAAAGTTTAATACATAGATTGACAAGCAATGGTTGCATTACTAAGGTGATTAATGGAGATTTAGTTCAAACAAATATTGCTGACAACTGAATTTGATAGGAAAGTCGAATTTGTGCAATATCCTTAAGATGGTGATTTTATTAATCAAGCACTTCATTTTATGGAGTTGGACCGGGAGTTTTTGTTTCAGTAAAATAAACTGTTTACAAGCCGAAATTGCCCAAGGATCTGTTCAAGCCGAAGCAGGTAATTTCCACCAACGAAGTGTTACAGATATTATTGTCGATTTAAATATACAACATCAAAAAAATAAAAACGAGCACCCTAAATTCATAATTGAACTGATTTTGGAGATATGATGTTTAAAAGAAGTCTTTGTTATATTTTTATTTTTCCCATTTTAGTTTGGCTGCTGGTGATCAGTTTTACTATCACTATGTTTGCCCAAAACAGGTTCAGTGTAGGTTTTACGCATAATGAATCCATAAAAACCCTGATGTGTGATCAAAACTGGCACCGGAAGGAAATGGGGATTGCCTACTGGCCGCTGGTTTACGATCAATTATGGATGATCGGTCCGGCTCCTGAATACAAGGCGATTCCAAGATTGGCCAAGGAATGGGAAACCGAGGATTTTAAAACCTGGCGGTTTTTTCTGAATGAAAAAGCCCATTTTACCGATGGCAGACCGGTTACCACAGAAGATGTTGTCTTTTCAATGCTGACTCTGCCAAAAATCGACCATAGCTGGTATGCATCGGACGCCGTCATAAAATCCTATAAAATTATCGATGACTATATTGTTGAATTCACACTGGATCGTATTCATGGCGGACCTTATCCTCCCTTTTATTGGAGACCGATCCTGCCCAAACACATCTGGCAAGGATACGATCCCAGCCAGGACGGTTTTACAAATGAAGCTTCTGTGGGCTCGGGGCCTTATTTAGTAAAAGAGTTTAAACCGAATCTACACCTTAAGCTCATTCGAAATGACGAATACTGGGGTACTGCGGCAAATTTTGAAGAGGTGGTATTTAATATTTTCCAAAATCGGAGTGACCTGGATTCCGCCATGAAAAATGGCTTACTCGATATGATGGGTTATAAAGGCATCACACCGATACAGATCCCCAAATACGAACAGATTTCCGGAATGAAAGTTGTAGTATCTCCCGGACTGGAGTTGACATGGTTGAGCTTCAATCTATTTAAGAAATCTCCTCTTCAGGACCTGAGGGTTAGACAAGCTATTGTTTACGGTTTGGATAAATCTAAAATTATTAGTCAGGCCTACAGGGGATATGCCAAGACAATCGATAGTTTCGTCTATCCAGAACTTCCCCTTTACAATAGTGATTTGAAGGAATACGCATACGATCCTGAACAGGCATCCGCCATGTTAAAAAAGGCCGGTTATTACGATCGCAATAATGACGGTATCAGGAATAATCCCAGAACATTTAAAAACCTTTCTTTTTTCCTGGCAGTTCCTTCAGCCTGTAAAGAAAAGCTTAAAATAGCCACTGTGATTCAAGAATGCCTGAAAAAGATCGGTATCAATATCGATGTGATGGAGCTAGACCAGGAAGAGTATTATAAATCTTTAAGCAAACCGGCGGAAGGCGGCTTTGATATTGCTTTGGCTGCCTACGACCCCGGTCCCCACCTGAACAAGATGTGGAACTTGATGGGAAGCCCCGAAAGTGGAGGCAAAGGACATAACACCTCTTTTTATATTAACCAGGCTTACGATAGAATCCTGGAACGAATGCAAACCACCGTTGATCAGAAAAAACGCCGTAAATATGAACACTTAATGCAGGAAATTCTTATTGATGACCTGCCGTACGTGATGCTGGTTCGTCCGTATAAGATCACCCCTATCCGGGAAGACCGCATCGTAGATTATGTCGATACCATGGGCGGATTGACTAATCGAATCAATCCCTGGACCTATCTGGAAGCAAGGAAAAAAACAGAATTTGAATGAACGACCGGGGAAAGGATTTCTGGATTAGTTTTGACTCGGAGGCTTATTAGTTCAAAAGGGTAAAGGGGCAGAAGGCACAGAAGATTAAAGACTAGTCACCAAAACCTAATCCCTGGTTAAAACACAAAATTAAAAAAGGTTTTTCACTTTAATTATCTAAAAACTCATTTATGATATAAAACTATGGAAGATCCAATTAAAAAATACTGGCAAATACGACTGACCGAAGTTAAACAGGTGCTGGAAGGTAATAACTTTGAGGTTTTTTTAGCTGATTCCAAAAAGGATGCAAAGCGGATTGTGCTGGAAAAGGTTTTCCCCGACACCCAACCTAAAAGCGTTTCCTGGGGCGGGTCCATGACGTTCACCGATTCCGGTTTGTATGATATTCTAAAAGACCGACAGGATATCAAAGTTATCGATACCTTTGATAAAAATGTATCCCACGAAGAAAAATCGGAAAGACGACGACAAGCCTTGCTGGTTGATCTCTTTATCACTGGCACTAATGCCTTGACTGATACCGGCAAACTGGTGAATCTGGATATGATCGGCAACCGGGTGGCGGCTATCACTTTTGGCCCCAAAAATGTGGTTATTATGGTGGGACGTAACAAAATGATCGGCGAGGTAGACGACGCCCTGGTAAGAATCAAAAACTACGCCGCCCCGGCGAACGTCATGCGCCTGGGGAAAAAAAACCCCTGCCTCAAAACCGGTTATTGCGAAGAATGCCAAAGTCGGGAAAGAATCTGTAACTATTGGACCATTACCGAAAAATCCTTTCCCAAAGGCAGAATTAAAGTGGTGTTGATTAATGAGGATTTGGGACTTTAGTGTTTTAATGTTTTTCCATCGTCAAATCCTCTGCGATCTCATTTGTTAGAAGGTAGTGGAAAATCGTCTATCAGTCATATCATGGACAGGGTGTATCGTTTGCGCAGATTCGCTGACCTGACGAGTTGTACTTGGATATAAATACATCTTCCGTATAGTAACTTGAATCTGCATTTGTATTTCCATCCAAATTTCCATATGTAGTTCCTGAGATGTATATGTTGCCTTGGTTATCCAGGGCGATATTTTCACCATCCTCAGATTCAACCGAACCGAATTGATCATGCCACAGAGCCTGCCCGTTTGAATCATATTTTGCAATGATTACATCGCTGCCTCCAACGTATGTTTCACCATCAAGCGGGCCGGTACTAAAACCGGAAACATAAACATTTCCTGAGCTATCCACAGCAATGTCCAACCCATAGTCATATGAACTGGAACATAACAACCTTGTCCACTGCCTGACCATGGATGAATTATACTTCTTTACAAATAACTCATTGTTGCCTGGATTGACTGGGCAAGACTCACCATCCACAGTCGTACTGTTTGCTGAACTGGTAATGTAAACATTGCCGGAACTGTCCGTTGTAATTCCAAAATATATTCCAGCTGCGTCTGATGTTGTATCGCTGACAAAAGAAAGGGAAGAATTAAATTTTAGAATATGCATGGCATTTTCCGAAACATCATAATATGCAACATATATATTTCCTGAACCATCAATGGTTATTTCAGGAACTATATCAAATTCATAATATTGTGAATACCATGAGTCCGATGTGGCTTCAAGGCTCCCGGAAGTGTTGTATTTCATTAATGTGTTACTGACCTCCGTTAAATATATATTATTGGCATTATCAACTGCAATTCGCTTTCCTTCATTTGCTTCAACAGTACTTGTGCCTATAAATTCAGTCCATTGCCTGACTCCAGATGAGTTAAATTGAGACAGGAACTGTTGTCTTGCATACGTTCGACTGGCTCCCCCGAGGATTGAACTTGTCGAATGTCCTGTAATATAGACATTTTTATTACTGTCAACAGCAACAGCAGTACCCATGTCTGCTCCCGAATCTCCAAGAAGCCTGATCCATTGTTTTAATCCTGAACTGGAAAACTTTGCTACATAAACATCTCCAGCTCCGGCATAAGATTGCCCGTCAAAAGTTGCATCCGTATGACCAACAAGATAGATATTATTGGAGCTGTCAATAACCATTTCATGGGCGTGTTCCGATGTGGCAGTACCAAATTGTTGAGTTCCTCTCCATCCCATATACACAACCACCGTTTTGCTGGTTGTATTAATATCTACTGTAAACGGATCAGATATACCTTTTCCTTCGTCTGCTGTTGGATTGTTTGTTTTTATATTATCCAGGGTATAATCTGCCGAATAATCCAGTGTTATAAGTCTCATGGATGTTCCAAGGGGAATGAGAAGTGTTACCGTATCGTTGTTTAGATCAAGCAATTGGGCATCAAAATAGGATTGATCCCAACTGGCTTCATCCACAGAGGTAATACTGGCAGGAACGGCAATAACCAAGGAAGTACTAGTGGCGGGGGATGCTTGTGAAATGTTGGCATTTCGCATAACTGGTTGATCAACAGTCATATGCACCCGTATGAAAATGGGCTCGTCACTTTTTTCGTTTTGAAAATTGCAGGAAAGTAGAGTTACCATAAAGAGGGTGACGCCAATCAGGTAAATGCCGGTTTTTAATCTCATTTTTTTCTCCAGGATTTGTTCTGATTCAATATCATTAAGTTAAAGATTATTGTTCACTTATTGTCATTCTGAAGCCTAATCGACATTTAACAAAAACATGACTGTATGAAGGCCCTTCTACATCAAATGATTTGTAGAAAATTCAAGATGAGCTTAAACGACGTCATTTGCTCTTGGTTCTGAGAGATCCTTCGTCAGATCTTCCTCCGGACTTAGTCTCACTCTCAGGATGACAAGTGGAAACGCTTAATTTAATGACATTGTGTTCTAACTGGTTGTAAGGCTCATATATTTCTGTTTTTATTGTTCATCTATAATAAAAATAATTGATTTTTCAACCGCATCCAACAATACTTCAACATCGTCAGCCACATCCTGGGCGTCACCCACCTGTTCAATAACTTCTGGTGGTACGGGGCGTAAGGATGGTGGTTCTGCCGGTGCGTCCGCTTCTGGTTCTTCTGCCTCTACTGTTTCTTTGAAATCCACTTTCCAGGTATCTTCCGTGTCTCCGGTTTTGATATCTTCCTGGATATCTTCCGGGACTTCGGTCGGGGGCGTGGGTGGAGCTGTTTTTTCCACTTTAGTGGCATTGTTTTTGGGAACCTCAACTGAAATATCGGGTTGTGCCACACTGGCTACGGTAAGAATTCCGGCCAAGGTCAACACATTGGTAGCAAAGCCGCTGGCATGTACAATAAAATCAGTTCCTTTTACACCAATTACAGCGGTGGTGGTTTTGACACGAAACCGTCTTTTACTTTTTTTAAGTTTACTAAAAGTAAGGTTAACATTACATCGCATTTTACCGAATGGCAGAGACAGCTCACTTTTATCATCATCCACGGTGGACAGATTAAAAAAGGAATCGGAATAGAGATGAATGATTTCATTTTTTTGACGCAGGTATATTTTTACGCGTGTTTTAGGACCGGTCTGAATCTCGTCCATTGAATTCACCGGTATCTCCTGACCGGTCTGACGATAAATTTGATCAATTTTGTCTCTTCTTAATTTAAAAATCCCTTTTTCCAACACCAGTTGACCGACGGAAGCCGCCTGCACCTGAACTGTGATACCGGTTAAGATAAAGCTCAAAATTAGTACATAAATAATTGTTTTCATATCAGATCTCTTTGAAGACAGTTTTAATGTGATGTTTAAAACACGTATAATCCACCCAGAGTGATGATCATGGTACTATATTTCAAGCTTTCTATATTGGATGATTTCTGTTTCTGCATAATGCCGCCAAAGACTTTGGTGCCCCATAAACCTGTCAAAGTGTAGTCGCCAAGAATCGTAAAGATACTGAGGGTTGACGCCTCCTTATCCCCTTTTAGCGGATCAGATTCTTTGTATGACGTCTGTTTAACGGATACCAGACCACCAATGTTCAGCTTTTTATTTAAGGGATAAACACCGTACAATTCCAGTTTCATGGCGTTGTAGTCCATATAAACCCCTTTGGCATCATTTTGTTGATAATATCCTTTCAGGTAACCGGTGATATTGCTGATGTCTTTATCCCATTTGCCTCCCAAAGTTAATAAAGCACCATCACCGTCGTAGTCGGAAGTTAGTGGATCAGGTTGATTTCTTATAACATATTTAATGTCCAGACTCACCTTTTTGTTGTCCAAGGCCTTCAGTTTAATTTGTGCTCCCAGGAACATAGTGGTTTCAATATCAGTTTCGTACGACAATCCAGACATCTCGATGCCATTATCGGTATAACCGACATCCAATCGCCACTCTCCAAAACCGGCTTGATTCAACCAGCCGACACCAATTTTAGTATAGATAGTTTCCTCGTCGGCCATGTCCGAATCAGAAAACTTTTCCCGTAAAAAAACACCGTTGATTTCAATATTGGATTTTTTCCCCAACTGGAGCCAATAATAAGGCGTGGCCAAGATACCCAGTTTTTGTCCGGCTTCCTTATCGTCCGACGTTTTCTGTGCATTATCAGTGGACTGAATATAAACCATGGTATCTATTTTATACGACTTTTTTCCCCCTTTTTTCTTTTGAGCCAACTCATCAGCATCCAATAGATTCAATTCGAATTCTTTGGATGCTTCAGCAGCTTCTGTTTTTACATAGATCTCAAATTCATTTTTGCCTTTTTCAAGAGTATAGGGAATCTCCAGCTGGGTTTTAGTTTCATATTGCGGTGTTTGTATCTTCTCATTTACCTTTAGTTCCAAAATCGGAGTAAATGTGCTGACTGTGACCTTTAAAATGCCTTGAGCTTCTGTCAATTCGCTGGATTCAGTATTGCTGTGAGTAGTGCTGAAAATTAAAATACCCTGGGCAAAAATTGATGTTTCACCCAAGAATGATAGGACTATCAGAGCTGTCAAGATTTTCATCATACTTGCAAAATATATCGTGCACCGGCACCTTTTTTGGGGCTTTTGCATAATGTCCGTTCTCTGTTTGGGTTGAAAAGATAGAACGTTAATCAAGTTAGCACTGAAATATAAATCATTAATGAAAAAGTAATCTCTATTTTTACATAATTAGCACATCTTTGCAATAATAAATAATATATAATAGATAGTTACAAGACATCACAACATAGATAAATACGTTAGGACATTTTATGTTTTCCTTTTTTGGTGGGAAGTTATCAGGTAAGCGTGTACATCCCAAAAACTGTAATAAGTCCGACAACGGTGGTAAAGAGTTGGATTTTATTAGTTAATGACTCATTAGTGGAATAGTGTCATTTTGTATGGAACATCAGGCAATATAAAGAGTCTCTGATTCTAATATAGATTAGCGTCCAACATCGAATAAAGAACAATAGGTAATAAATGAAGTACTTATGACAGGAGTTTTTTACCAAGAAGAGAAGCAATCAGGCTGATTGCCAGTTTAATGGTGGTATCGGAAGGATCTTTGGCGGGATCTATTTCTGTGATGTCTGCTGAGATGGCACGTTTACTTTCGGCAATGAGTTCCATAGCCAGATGAGCTTCGCGATAACTGATACCACCGGGTTCGTCACAAACAACTCCCGGTGCATCCCTGCGATCGACAAAATCCATGTCAATACTGATATGCACGCCGTCTACCGCATCGCACGCCAGGTCCAAACTTCGTTGCATCACTTCCAACATGCCCAGTTTGTCAATATCTTCCATGGTAAATACAGTGATGGAAGAGGTGTTAATCAGTTCTTTTTCTTTACGGGTCAGATCCCTGACTCCGACAATCACAAAGTTTTCCAGGCTCAGGGGCAGCGTGTCCTGCGGATCGGATAGAATGGATGTAATTAAATCGCCATGGGCGTCAAAACAGATCAGCCCAAATTCATTAAATGCACGGCTGATACCTTCCAGTTCGGCATGAATGATGGCATGAGGACCACCCAGCACCAATGGAAACTCTCCTTTTTTTAGTATGTTACTAACAAATTCCGCTAATTTTTCTTCGCTGCTGTTAATGGCCAGATCTTTATAATCAGTAATGTTAAGTCCCATATCTGTCAGTCGGGTCTGGAGTCCCTTATCCCGTATCTGTTTTGGAGTAGGACAAGTAGCCTTATCCCCTTTAGCAAACACGATAGGCGCACCGATAATGCCGATATTTCTTTTTATGTCGTGGCTTTCGGATAGATACACAACATGTTTGTGAACATATCGTGATGTCATGGCCGCCAAAACGGAACCGTATTCCATGTTGAACGCCATCTCACCACCGATTGTGATCTCCCGTTTAACATCCGTTACATTTAAAACCAGGTGATCACTGCTGGCACCTAATATTTCCGCATACTGATCCACTGGAATCAACGATTCAGGATCAATATCCTCCCTACCGACTCCCAGTATGGCACGTTTCATAATACCTTTGTCTTTGAAAACCGGTTTTTTACCAAAAGCGTCTTTTGCGGTTTTTCCATATGGACTGGACGGTTTTTCCTTAAATTCCAGCACTTCGGCATGAAGTTGAATGGTATCCTGTTGCAGATGAAGCTCGGCCGGTGTCGGGGAAGCATTCATAATAATACTGGCCCCAAGACGAAGATGGTTAATACCTTTGGGAATGCCGTCGGATAAAAGCAAGGGAAGGCTAAAGGTATTACCGCCCGTTACCATGGGCAAAGGAATTGAGAGGCGTTTTCTTAATTCCACAGCGATATAAACCAGGATTTCCATGTTTTCGCTGCTGGGTTGAACCCCACTTAAGCAGGCCAGGTTGGTCCCAATGCCATGAAGCTCCACCCCTTTCAGGGATAAAATGTTCTTTGCAAAATCCAATGTTTCTTGCGGTAAGATTCCTTCGCGCAGATCTCCCAGATCGATCATCAATACAATACGATGAACTTTTTTGGCTTTTTCGGCAGCATCGGAAAGCGCCTTGATAACCGTCATTTCTGAATTCAAGCTGATATCAACCAGCTCCACTACCTGTTCCACCTCACTCAGCATGGGTAAACGAAGCAGCATAATTTCAGCCCTGATACCATCTTCCCGTAAACGATAGATATTCTCCAAACGCGAATCCGCCAGCTGTTTCACCCCTCCTCTCAGCATGGCCCTGGCAACCTTGGGTAATCCACATACCACCTTGGTTACCCCAGCCACGGCAATGCCGTTCTTCTGACAGAGGTTAGTGACAATCCGCGCATTCTCTTCTATTTTATCGATATTGATCTCAAGGTAGGGATATTTCATTCATTCTCCGATACTCTTTTTTAAAATAGCAACCGCTCGTTTGGGATATTTTTCTGCAAAGGTTCCGCAAGCGGAAAATACATAATCCCGATCGATTTTGATCTTTGTTTCACTGCCGGGTAAAAGGAAATTCCGTCGGTGTTTTTTGATGATGTTTTCCAGGTTTTCCATGCCCTTTTCCAGATTAGATAAGCCACCACCGGTACCTATTACCAGTTTTACATTTCGTAGATCCTGTCCTTTGACGGTAAGGCCGCCACCCGATAAATAGGCTCCATGCAAAAATCTGCCGGCATGACGTGTCAGTCCTTCCTCCACTGCTTTTTCTGCTAATTTTGCCGAAAGATCTTTTTCCTGATTTGATGTGGGAATGGGTTTCAGCGGTGCAGGAGCGCCCGATTGCCCCATTTTTCGCCACACCGAATCCGCACTGACAAACAACCCCAAATCTCCTTCAACCGTCCGTTTTGACGGAATTTGGACCTCCAGGTTGTTTTCCGAAATACTATTAACTACCGAATGCACATCTGTGGTGGCGCCTCCCACGTCAATCACCACCAGATCGCCCAAGGTTTCTGCCAGGATTTCTGTTGCCCGCAGGCAAGCTGCCGGAACCGGTGTAATATTGCCGTTAGTCAGCTTTTTTAATTCATCAATTCCAGGTGCCAGGGTCAAACGTTGAGAAAAAATCTGTTGTATGATCCGACGTACCGGCTTGATATTCAGGTCATCAAAATTTGGATATACATTGTCAACGATATACAGTTCGCTATCTGTGTTCTCAAACATTTCCCGGATGTCGTCCTGAAGGGTGATATTTCCTGCATAAATAACCGGTGTTTTTAACGGCAAATTGGATATGATCTCAGCATTTTTTAACACGGTTTCCTCTTCGCCGTATTCTACTCCACCGGCCAGCATGATCAAGTTAGGTTTTATAGATTGTATCTTTGTGACCTCTCTTTCCGACAAGTGACCGGCTGTTATCATTTTTATATTCGCACCGGCACCCAAGGCAGCTTCCTCCGCTGCCCGAGCTGTCATATCCCGCGTCAGTCCATGCACTGTCATACGTAAACCACCGGCGGCACTACTCATGGCAAATATCTCATCAATATGGTTGATAGAGATACCACTTTGAGATTCCAGTAATCGCATAGCGTCATTAAAGCCGTTCATCACCTGGTCAGGTGTCGTCAAGGCAATGGCCCCGTCAGTTTTTTCCTGACCTGAAAAAACATTGACCTTGGTGATGGTACTACCGATTTCGATTGTCAGGATACGGGGATCGAGCATGATTGTCCTTCATTTCCGGATTTGGTTTCTGTTTTTTATATTGATCCTTTATGGAATAATCTTTTGGCGGTTACATTGGTCCCACATCATAAAGTCAAGAAAAATTGTTTACGTATTGTCATTCTGAGGCCTGAAACGACATGAAGAATCTCAACTGAGCTCAAAAGCGGTATCCAGCAGCCACTTGATTACTTAAAATTCCTCCTATACCAGGTTATTTGTACAAAACTGATAACAATGTTAAGTGACATTGTTATCAGTTTTTAGCCTTGAGAGATCCTTCATTGTGCCTTTTCAGAATGACAGATGGCAACGTTTAACTTAACGGCTTTAACATTGGCCTGCCATTTCGTTTATCAGTGCTCCACCCGACATCTATTAAGGGCCGGCTTAAAATTAGTTCACATTCTGAATACAAAATGTCCATCATTTTAGGAACGTTTGTATTCAGATTATGTGATGTTATTTTTTAGCGATCCCTTAGTCTGGACAACAACTAAAATGCATGTCAAGTGGATCTACGCAAAAAACTCTCTTTCGGTTTATCAGTATATCTGTGATTTTAATTCAAATACTACTTTGAAACCGATAACTGTTTAACGATAAAACTGGCCACATCCACCCCTTTGGTACCCCGGCCAAAACCACCGTTCAAACCGCATTCTTTGGCCAGGTCCTGAGTCACTTGCGGACCACCGCCGATGATGAGAAATTTGTTTCTCACTCCTTTTTCGATGGATAAATCGTTCAGTTTTCCAAGGTTAATGCGATGCACTTCACCATGGCTGATGATGGTGCTGGCCAGGATAACATCCGCACCAAACTCTACTGCGGCGTCAATCAGCTTTTCAGGAGACACGGAAGTGCCAATATTTTGGCAGATGAATCCGAATTTCTCCAATCCACCATGTTTGATATCAATGATCTCCCGAAGCCCGGCCGTGTGTTCATCGTTTCCCATGGTGCCGGCAATGACTTTTAAGCCGTCTTTTTCTTTAACATA
The DNA here is from genome assembly GCA_041556995.1 of bacterium. Taxonomy (GTDB): domain Bacteria; phylum SAR324; class SAR324; order XYD2-FULL-50-16; family XYD2-FULL-50-16; genus JAHJTV01. The sequence goes on from JBFFHJ010000035.1 coordinate 25,690, forward strand.
GGCGCTGATTTCATTCTCCGGCAGGTTTTGAGACGTTTTTGGAATTTTAAGCTTCGATGGATTCAGTCCCTGGACAACTCTTCCTTTTAATTCAACCAGAGTGCCTTCGGATGGGTGAATCTCCGAGATATGAATGATTTCTCCGTCAGCCAATCCCAATTGTTCCACCAGCGTCAGGGCAGCAGCCGAGGCGATGGCCTTATTTTCAGGGAAAAACATCTTCAGAGTGATAAAACCGTCCTTATTCCATTCAACTTCGGGGAACAGATCATTCCGGGTTCGACCGGCAGTTACAGCCAGACGATGATTTACATTGTCTTCAAGATCGAGTTCATCGATATATACAATTTTTTCAGGACGACAAAGCGTACAGCCGTCAATGAGATCACACGGTTTTTTCAGGTTTGAATTCGGCAGATTGTTTTCTCCAAAATGAGAACATACCGGCGCAAAATATTCTTTTTCTCTTCTGATAACCGTTCCAGCCGCCACACCATTTTTTATTTGACGCTTAATACCATCATTTTCCCGGTTTGGATATAAACCGCTATCCACAAACAATCCCTCTTCAACCGCCTGAAAATATCCGCCAGTTTCCTCAATCTCTTCTAGAAATAGAATCGCCCGTTCTTTTATCTCCCTGGCCTGTTTGTAAACCGGCCCACTAGAATCGATCTCCACCAAATCCTTGAGGCCGTCAAGTCCAATCAGAATTTCCTTGGTCAAGTCAACTGCTTTAACACTATTGGCATGCCATGGAACGTTTTTGGCCTCATCTGCGGTGATTGTACTTTGAAGATCCGCACTGGTAAGGCGAGATATGAGTATATCCAGAAAATGCAAAGCGTTGGTCTCATCTTCATCTGTGGTGGCATAACGGGTATTCATCTGGGCACGAAAGCGGTAGCCGTCAAAAAGATCTCTTAAGGCAATCGCATAAGCCAGATCATAACGCAGCTTGGGTGAAGGTGGTGAGGTGGGCGGTACAGTGGATAGGGCAATATTCTCTTTTTTCATCCCACTTTGTTGCGAAAAAACGCAATTGATGGCATGCTGGACCAGTAATTCGGGCATGACATTACCAGCATTATGGGCCGTGGCATTAGCATTGTGCGCACCATCAATTTGTAACAAATCTTGAGATGCCATAATAAGTTTTGCCTCGGCTGCATCCACAAATGAACGTATCATATTAATATTTCTATACAATACGTTATATTGTGGATCTTGATGAGCGCCGTTGACACCTTCCTCCGCAAAGAGTACGGCAATCTCAGGCCCGGCCACGCCACTGACATACGAGTGCAGATTTATATCTCTGCCCACTTCTTCCTCAATGGCATCCAGAGCTTTCCTGGTGGCCCGAATCTGTTTTCTGGTGATAGGAATCCCGCCAACACCTTCGGGTGTGCCTTCCAACAGCCCATCAAAATGACTCTGTCCCAGAGTACGAATAACCATGATATGATCCGCTCCGTGCCAGGCAGCCATGCGCATGCGCCTTAAATCATCTTCAAATCGACCCGAGGCAATCTCACTGGTTATGACACAATCTGGCTGGGGATCGATGTTGCCATACGGTTCTGCCATGGACAAATGACTGCCGGACCGCTGCGGCTCAGAACATTGGGTGAAACTGTAATCACCATATTCCATTTTCCCTTGTTTTCTCCACACCCAACCCTTACGCTTGGGCCTGTACATCTCTAGATTCTTCAGTATTTCATCAATATCCAGCTTTTTATTTAAATTAAGTTTCATACGTTATATCCTCCCAGCCTTCATTTTCTGCCAGTAGCCGCCCTGCTTCGATATAGGGCAATCCTCTCTTCTTTGCCAGACGCAAGACCAGATTTCCGACACCGAATCCTAACAACTGTTTTTCAAAGGCCAGTTTTACAATTTTACCAGCTTCCAATGATGAAAAACCACATCGCAGCAGAACGGATCGTTCGATAGAGGGTGTAGTGTGAGTACGAGCCATATCGATCATGGGCTGGACGATTTTTTGGGTGAGATCCCAAAAGCGTTTATTTAACGCTTCATCAGACAAAGAGCTGAGTTTTTTTCGCCGTTCTTCAAAACTTTTATTTTTCATTTGTTATTTTACGATGAAGTGCTTTCCTGGATAATCTGTTTGACATAATCAGGCTGAACATTAATATCGCAGGCAATGAAATTAAGATCCACATCATCCGGTGACGGACCGGTAATTTTGAGGATATTTTTTACATAAGATCGCCGTAACGATTCTATTTCGACCTCTTTGGCCAGAATCTGTTCCGGTTTCTCAGGTATTATAATGTTTTTTCCGGGGACATTATTCCGAGGATCTCCAATTTGCACCTCCACCCCATTTTGTTGGGCAAAAGTCAGCTGGCTGGAATGATGTTTCCCGGCCCCGGTATATTCCGTTTCCTGCACCACAATGGTTTCGTTTTTATTCATTTGTGAGGCCATGGACACGGCAGCAGTCAAAGATGTATTCCCGGCCGGTCCGCGCTCCATGCCTTCCAGACAAGACAGTGCTTCAGTCACATAAAATACTTCTCCCTGGCTGACAGTAACATATCGATCCATATAGCGTAACACACGGGCAGCATTAAAAGGGACATCCGACCGATCCGGCCATACGGCAAACGGTACTCCAAACCCGGTATGTCCGGTAGTGCAAGATTTACGATTAAAATCCAAATCACTGGCCATGTGCAACCCTTGAATATCGATACTGGCACCGACGATTTTTGTCTTTGTACATCCTGCCTTTATTAACCCACGCGCCGTTCCGGTTAAATTTCCTCCACCAGCGTGGGTGGCTACCACAACATCCGGTTGACATCCGAATTGTGTCTCCATTTGCTTTGCAATCTCCCAGCCCAGGGTTTCGATTCCTACTACGGAAAACGGTGTATACAGCGATGCATTGAAATAGCCTGTTTCCTCCAAAATACACAGCAGGTAATAAAAAAGCTCCGGTCCTACGGACAGCTGAATCACTTCTGCCCCCAAGGCTTCACATTTTCGCCCTTTTTCAACAATTTCCGGTTGCCCGATACCACGGCTATCGAACATTTCCTGCAAAATGACACATTCCAGGTTCATTTTAGCTGCCTGGGAGGCAACCGCTGCACCATAATTCCCGCTGGTAGCTGCCGCCACACCTTTGAAACCTTTTTGAGCTGCTTCATATACGGATATTGAAGCCCGTCTATCTTTAAAACTGCCGGAGGGGTTAGCAGCTTCATCTTTTACAAAAATACGGGCCCCCATACCCGGTGGTGAAAATTGACGGACAAATTCTGTCAGATTTTTTAACTCCAGCAGGGGGGTATTGCCTACGTGCATCTCCTGTTGAATGCGGCTGATCTCATCCAGCGAATACCCAACACCCTTCATCATGCTTTCATAATCAAAGGCCACTTTTCCCTGTCGAAAGGAGGCGTAATCAAAACCAGTGGACTTTTTTAGAATCTCCTCTTTACGGTTGATAGTATCGGTATACAAACTCATCTTCCACCTCCTTTTCGAATTTTCTTGATGGCCTGTCTCGTTTTCACCAGTTCTGGTACACACACTCCAAAATCATGATCATAAAATGGATTAACGGCTTCTGCTTTCCCGCTCACCTCGCGCCCACCTACCGTTTTTATTTTCATCTCTTCACCGGTTTTTCCATCCTGTAACGCTGTCCCCCGGATCTTCATGCTATAAGGGATACGAGCTGTATCTTCAGGTAGATTTTGCGCTCGTTCATTGGGTTCTAAAACCACACGTGAAATTTCTACCCAATCACCTTTTAATATATTTTCTGTCATCATCGTCTCCTGTTAATCTTTTAGCGCAGCCAGGCGAGGTGCCGGCAAATCAATCATGGTTTTTAAACCCGCGTGTGCTTTGGTAACCGCCGGCACCATATTTACAGCTATAGCCGCTGTTCCGGTTCCCCCAGCTATTTCCGGTTCAATGCGCATATCCACTTTTGGATCACCATCGATTCTGATATAATCCCAGGTTTTATTTCCTTCGGCTTCCGGTTCGATCTGTTGGGGATGAACCAGCTCGACAATGGTTTTTCCGTTCTTAAATCCTTTAACTGTATGACGGCACCCGGCCACGTTGCCTGGAGCGACTGTGATATGTTTCCCTTTCCGTTCTTTAACAGCGATGATAGGCTCTCGCTCTTCCTTAATATCATCCAGCCCCAATCCCAATGCATCGGATATCATCATTACTGATTGAGGAAAACCGATGTGTCCTACAACAGTGCCTTTTTTCAATCCTTCTGCAAATTCTTCTGGTGTTATGCCGATTCCCTGGGTTTCCATGACAGCCCCACCATAAGGAGATAAGTCGTTAACCCGCTCCGAATAGATGGTTTTAACGTTTCTACAGATACCAGTTAAGGTGACAATGAGAAGATCCAGGACAAAACCGGGATTGATACCGGTCCCAAGAATACTGACTTTGTTTTCTCTGGCGATACGATCCAAAAATTCGGCTGTTTCTTTGTCCGCTGCGGATGGATAGGCCATCTCTTCGGCTATGGATACCACGTTTAACTTGGCTTTAACCGCTTCCTCAATGATGGGCAACTCTTCTTTCACAAACGAACCGGAAGCCGTCATAACTGTTTCGGCGCCGGTGGCTTCAGCTGCTTCGGTAATGGAAGAGTAGATTTTTATTCCCTTGGCCAGCGGATTATTCAGGTAGTCAGCCAAATCAGTACCATGCAAACTGGGTCGGCGCACCACCGCGCCAACCAATTCGATGTCCCGTTTTTCCAAAGCAATATCAGCCATCAGGCTCCCCATGGAGCCTAATCCGCATTGAATAGTTTTAATCATGGTTTCTCCTTAAATGTGATAAATCATGCAAAACAAAATGAGTCGCAATATCAAAAAGTTAAAGAAGGTTATTTACTTATTGCCATTCTGAGTGGAGTTTAACGCAACCTGAAGAATCTCTATGGAGCCCAAGCGACATTCAGTAACAACTTGGTTACCTGAAGGCTTTTCCATACAAAACTTAAAACGATGTTAAATGGCATCATCTGGTTTTGGCCTTGAGAGATCCTTCGTCGATCAAAGCTGCATATTTCGCTTCTCATCCTCAGTATGACAGATGTCATTACTGAACCTAATGACATTGGCGTAGGTTTTCCGCCTACGATTTATAATGGCAGACATACAGGTCTGCCGCTACAAAGTCAGGTTATATCTTATTGTTTTTCCTTTGAATATAACTCCCAACTATATCCAGGGCTATTCTGGCGGCGGCTGTGGCGGTTAAACCGGCAGGATCGCATTGGTCGGTTACTTCGACGATGTCACACGCTCGGATATTACCTGCCAAAAAATGACAAGCAAACAAAACTTCCCTGGATGAAAGTCCGCCCGGTTCCGGGTTTTCTACTCCGGGAACACAGGAGGCATCCAAAACATCCATATCAAGGCTGAGGTAAATGGGTTGATTTGCCATAATCTCCAGCGTTTGTCGGCATACTTCCTTTATCCCCATTTCCTGAACATCCCAGGCAGTAAAAACAGTAATATTTTGTTGTTTGATAAAATCAACTTCCTCGGATTCGGGAGCTCGCATGCCTATTATAACTGTATGTTTTGGATCAACATGACCGGATTCAATCACCCGTTTCAGAGTGCAGGCATGAGAATCTGAAAATCCCTGATAATCTTCAATTACGTCCGGATGGGCATCCATATAGATCATACCCCAAGACATCTCGGTTTTTTGTATCACAGGGATGGTGACCGAATGATCGCCGCCCAGCATCAACATCAACTGTTCTGGAAGATATTCCGGCATATCGGCGGCCACCTTTTTAAAAACATCCTCTTTTGGTGTAGTGGTCAGGTCAACATCTCCCAAGTCCACCACCTTACCAAATTGAGGAAAGGGAAAACCGGACGAGGTTCGAACCGTATTCCAAATGTTACTGGCTTCACGGATCACCCGTGGCCCTTGGGACGCACCTGTTCGATGGCTACCGGCTCCACAATCGGTGGGTATTCCCCAGATAACAACGTCCGGTTTTTCATCATTATATGATCCGCTGCCACCAAATGGCTGAGGAACTTGTATGAATGGATTATTTTGTGACATCAATCCTTTACCTTTTTAAAATTGTTGAAATTATAATGATTTTATTTAAGTTCTTGACCCGTTTCAAATACCGGTTAAAGCACTTCGAATCTTGCCTGGAAAAATCGGAGGTATTCCGGTTCGTAGACCATTTTTAATCCTTTGATTTTATCTCGTCTCAGGTATACCTCTTCCACTGCTTCCGCAACAACGTCCATATGGGCCTGTGTGTATACCCGACGGGGTATGGTAAGTCGGACCAGTTCCAGATTGGGGTAATTATGCTCCCCGGTTTCTTTGTTTCGTCCGGCGGAAACAACTCCCCGTTCCATGGCTCGGATACCTGCTTCCAGAAATATCTCCGCAGCCAGAGTCTGGGCCGGGAATTCATCCTGGGTCAGGTGGGGCAAAAACTGTTTGGCATTTAAAAATACGCCATGACTGCCAATGGGTTTTACCACTGGAATTCCCATTTCCATCAGTTTGGCTCCCAGGTATTCAACCTGTCCAACTCTGGCGCGAATGTGGTCCTCATTAATGGATTCTGTTATGCCGATGGCCAGTGCTTCCATATCTCTGCCGGCCATTCCGCCATAAGTATGAAGCCCCTCGTAAACGACCACCATGTTTCTGGCTTTTTCAAAAATCTCCTGGTCATTAATTGCCAGAAAGCCACCGATATTCACCAGGGCATCCTTTTTAGCACTCATGGTCGCCCCATCTGTCAGAGAGCAAATCTCTTTAACAATCTCAGCCGTCGATTTATCGCCGTATCCAGGTTCTCTTTTTTTGATAAAATAGGCGTTTTCCGCTACTCGGGTCATGTCATGAATGATTTTAATGTTATATTTGTTGGTCAATTCCCTGACCTCCTTCAGGTTTTTCAGGGAAATGGGTTGTCCGCCTGCCATGTTGACCGATGTGGCAATGGAGACGTACGGTATTTTATCAACCCCATATTCATCGATTACCTTTTGCAGCTTGTTAAGATCAACATCCCCTTTAAATGGATGAAGATCTTCCGGATCATGGGCTTCATCGATAATGATGTCATAAAACTTACCCCCGGCCAGTTCCTGGTGCAATTTAGTAGTAGTGAAATACATGTTACCAGGAACAATATCGCCGTCTTTGATCAGCAGTTGGGAAATGATATGTTCGGCGGCCCTCCCCTGATGGGTCGGTACCAGGTGATTGTATCCGTAATATTTTATTACGGCTTCTTCCAGGTTATAGTAATTCCGACTACCGGCATATGCCTCGTCACCCATCATGATTCCTGCCCATTGTCGATCACTCATGGCCGAGGTACCGCTATCGGTTAACAAATCGATATAAACATCTTTGGATTTTAGTAAAAAGGTATTGTACCCGGCTTCTATCAAAGCTTGTTCCCGTTCTTCATGGGTGGTCATCTCCACCAGTTCCACCATTTTGATTCTGAAAGGTTCCGCCCATGATTTTTGTCTTTTTCTATCCATTTTTTTCTACTCCGTAAAATCCGGCTTTGTATTTGTAGGAATGCCTCAATGGTTAAAAAGGTACTCTGATTTTTTTTCTTAAGTGAAAACTTAGAAGGCTTTGGGATGATTTGCAAGCTTTATTTATCTTTTGCCAAATTGGACATCATGAATTCGAATTTCGTATCCTGAAAGATAATGATATAGAGGTAATATACCATGAAATAAGACAAAATGTCATTAATGATTATGGACTTTCAGTAAAGCTTCAGAAGATAAACTGCTGAAAAATTGTTTTTCAAATATACCTTTTCTCTCCATGTCCATATCACGCCTGTTTATAACGCTAAATGGATTTACGTATATCGCAAATTTTGGATGCATAAAATCTGTTTATATCATAAAATACTTATATTTATCCAATATGCGTAATATTTTCCGCCTCTATCTATTTTGTATCAGGCAAAATATCGATCGCATAAAGCTTGTTGTTGGTTTCCTGTCTTGTGTTATTAGAATGTTGCATCTTAAGATGAAATGTGTTAATATTCTCAGTAAGTTGAAACAAGGGGCAAATCAATGACTATTTCCTCTGAAGCCTCGAATTACAAACATTTACAACAGATGTATCTGTAGTAAAATAGTATAGAAATACATAATGGATTTTCATTCACCCGGATGGCTTAAACGATATATTACCTTTCGTCTCAAAAATCCGTTTGAATTTTGGGACTCGGTGGACGAATTAAGAGAGAATTATGAAAAATCATTTTTCTCGGATGACTTTTCTGTTTTGGACGATATTTTTTACAAGACCTTGCGTCAGAATGGGGTATTGTTCGGTTGTTGTGTTTTGGACAAAAAACAAGTTGAAAAATATCCGGGTTTGAGATTCTTAAGTCTTCAGGATGAAGCCACTTTTGTCAATACAGAGACTCTGTTTACCGCTCTTATGCATGAATTGGTAGTACTGGTACCAAACTTCGAAAGTTACGGCCAATACCTGGCGCGCGTGTTGATTCGTACCATCCAGTTTTACCTTGGATGTGAAGTCGATACCCCTTATTTCGGCATGAAAACAGAAGAGCTGTTACTGGATAGGGAGTTCTCCAAACTGATCCGAAAATTCGAAAAAAAATTCCTTAATCGAGTAAAAATTGAGAAAAAGCTGTCCCTCACCAATTCATTGCAGAATAACTTTTCTTTTCTGGATATTTATAGCCTTATCAGTTGGAACCGTTTGTTTCATCAACAATCTTCAACCCCCATCTACTTTCTTCAGGAAATAGAAAAGAACCACATCGTGCTCCAGAAACAATTGGTGCTCATTTTTGCTGGCTTGGTCTGGCAATCCCAGGAAAATGATTCATTAAGCCATCATTCAAATAAAAACAATCCTGGAAAAGAAGAAAGTGACAAACAATTGTTGCAACAGCAGAAAATGAAAATGTTAAAACGGTATATTAAAACCGCCCGGCTGCCTTCCCAGGAAAAAAAAGAACTATATGAAATTATTAAAAATCCAGTAGATATCCATAAAATTGAATATGAGGTTTCCGATGCTGTGATTAACAAATACATGCTTGAGCAAACCATCTTGTTATCACTCATCGATGAAGAGTTGGATCCTTCCCACGTTTCCTTTGTTTTTGAGTTGGGAAAAAACCTGGGTATGGACTGGGACAACCTGGAAGCCAGTATCAGTTCAGTGGCTGAGTTTTTTCACCAAAATGAGGATCGGTTTGACTTTATCAGGGGCAACCGCAATTTTCATCATCTAAAAATGCGGATCAACAGTCAGATCACATTAGTTATCCGTAAGAACCTGGACAGGATTATGCAGGAAATCAAACGAACCGGCACACTGTATTCTTTACTGGTTAAGTCCGGGACTGAAGAATTAAATGAAGAAGAGAAAAAATTTGTGCGGGATCAGTTGCTGAGCATCGCCAAGACCATCCCTGCCCTGGCTATTTTCTGCCTCCCGGCAGGCGGCATGGTCTTAGCTGTTTTCATCAAGGTGCTACCTTTTAATATCCTGCCCAATTCGTTTGTCGAGTGAAAAATGCCTGCTCTTTACGGCAGCATGCCACCTTCTGTCATCCTAAGTGACAGACGCCGACTAGAGCAGGAACAAATGGTAGGACGGTCCAACTTAGCCGCCAAGAAGTTAATCCAGGGGAAAATAGTAAAATGGAAATCGATTTGTCCTAACAAAATGGTATTAACATGGGGAGTCCAACCATCAGTTCATCTTTTTTTGATACAATGACAGCAGCAATCAAAGAGATTTTTCTATCAAAAATTAGAACTTTTTTGCATCTTGGATAAATTTTTAAGCTTTTTCCACATAAATCCTGACGCTATCTCCACTGGCACTGTTGATATTAACAATATCGTCATCCACCTCGTCAATGATATCTGAAATATTGGCCAGGATGTCACGGATATTGATGCCATCTTTTTCCACTTCGATCAATCGATCTTTTGGAATCATTTTGACAGCTAAACCGGCCAGTTTTAAAGGAAGTTTTATTTTAACGTTTTCACCTTTGGTACTCTCTATATCGATAATGATTTTGCCCGACAAGGATTTTATCTGTCGGTTTTTCTTGGGCATGTGGTTATTGCCCCAATGGCTTGATTTTTTATTAGATTTATCGTTCAATGCCCGGATGAGTTTTTCCGCGTCATCCACGCTTATCTTTCCTTCAGCCACCATTTTTAATATCTTTTCTTTTTCTGACATTCTGTTTTCTCCTGACCTGTATAAAAAACAGTTCTTTCTATTGTTGATGTAACGCGTTTAATAGCTTCTCAGCTTCTTCAGCAGAAATTTTTCCTTCCGACAGCATCTGTAATATCATGGTGGTGTTTTTTTTGGTGCTCTCTTTTGGTTTTGTTTCAACCTCCACATCGTCATTGTCGGTCATGGAAAAAACAGAGGAAAAAAAGTCTTTCATGGACGGCACTACAGATTTAAATGGATGATTTTTTAGAAAAGTGATACGTCGTTTGACATGAACGTTTTCTTCGGGGTAATCACCTTTAACGGATGTGGCTCCGCTCAGGGTGGATAGATAAATATTCCGATCACCTTTAAACCCCAAAATATTCACATCAATATTCCCAGATACCGTGCTGATATCACTGTCATTTTCCAATTCAAAATTGCTGGTAATGGATACATCTCCCGTTACACTTTTTAAAGACAGTTCTTTGATGGTTCCCTTTTGAATACAGAATGTTCCACTAAGAACTTTACCCTTCATAAAACCATTAAATTCACCAATTTTTACGTTTCCACTAATATCCTGAAGCTCCAACCTGTCCGAATCGATGCTGTTAATATCGATGGCACCACTGATGGTTTTTAATTCTCCACAAAAATTTAGCGTTTTTGCTTTAATATCACCGCTGACTGTTGAAATAGTTCCAGAAATATCAGTTCCTATGGGAACTTTCAAAATCAGATCTGTGTTGAGATTGTAACTAAAGATGGAATCCACGATGTGAGATCTGCTCCTCAGGTTTTCTCTGATAAACAATCGACTGTTTCGGTAACTGATGTTAAAAATCTCACTAATTGTTTTTTTTCGCAGTTTTGAGAATTCCAATACCACATCGTCTCGTTCCGTCTCTATGATTTCGATACAGGCTTTTGTCATAGAAAGTTTCAATTCTATGCGATTGTTTTCGATTGTAAAATTCATGGAATCCTCCTTCCCGGTTTGGTTTTTTTCTTGATCGATTTTCGGATGCAAAATAATTGCTCCATTGTCGTTTGAAGTCATATGAGGTTTATCGGTAATCATTTCGATTCTCCTTTGATTTGTTTTAATGCCTCATTTATATCAATTTCTCCTTTATCCAGTTGATCAATAACACGTTCTGTTCCATTTTTTACTTTTTCTGCAATACCTAAAGCCTGTTTGGCTTTTTTTAGCAGGTTTTTGATTTTTGGATAGGAGCAATTCAACATCTTTTCCGACTGCTTGATACTGCCTTCCGCAAAAATAAAAACCTTGATGAAATCCAGAATGTCCCTGTCAATTTCCGGCAAAGGATTTTCGATGTTTTCAAATTGACTAATGACCTTGGTGTGGCATTCTCGGCACTCCAGCTCCTTAATCATCATTTTTCCAGCACATACTGGACATTTATCCAAGATCGGGTTCATAAATCTCCTTCCTATTATTTAATATGACTTAAGGTTACTTAATATATTTAACTTATGTCAAGGCAAATATTGTATATATTAATATTTATGTCGATTTTATGTTAAATATATTAACAATGATAAAAAGTTAATAAATCCAACACTTATAAAATAGGGAATAAAAAACATGGGAGAAAGCCGCCGATGGGGCGGCTTGTTATGGAGGAACAAGAAGCAGAAAATTGCCGGTAGCTCTAAACGGTAACAAATATTCCTGTATCACAGGGATATGGTTGCCATCTATCGCTTGTAATAGATTTTATAAACAGTTTCGTGACCCAAAATTTGATCGATTTGATGCCTGATTTTATTCGCTTCGTTTAGTTCGAGAAACATTTCCCAGTAGTCCAGTGATTCCCATGAGCTGATAATAAGATGATTCTCCAAGTCCTCACTGGAAATAAGCGATTCACCTGAAATATAGCCTTTTTGCTTTAATGCATATTGATGGAGCTGTTTCAGAAAGGGACGTACTACGGATTCCTGTTCTTTGGAAATTCTTCTGGTTATGAGAATCTTTACAGTCATAATCGAACCTCCTGAAATATTAGGTCATAGATATGTCCTTCAACAGGGAATTAGGATTACATACCACTTCACACCTTTTTATTAGATACAGGTTTCGGTGGTTGCTTTTAGTGTAACGAAAACGAGATAAAAATGCAAAAGGAAAGTATAGTAAATACAGATAGGAAAAGAATAGTATCAAATTTAAGGGGTGAGAGACATTGGCCGGTGAGATTTAAAATAAGAACATATATTATTCTGATGTTAATTGCTTTTCGATGGCGGAAACCAATTTTTTTCGGTCAATGGGTTTGCTGATATAATCATCCATCCCCGCCGCCAGACACCGTTCCCGATCTCCCTGCATTGCATTAGCGGTCATGGCAATAATGGGTATGTGCCCGCCGCTGTCTCTTTCACGATTACGAATGGTTTCTGTTGCCTCAAATCCATCCATTTCCGGCATCTGGCAATCCATCAACACCAGGTCATAGGAGGTATTCTTAAGAATTTTTATCGCTTCGCTCCCGTTAGCAGCAACATCACAATTAAATCCCAATTTTACCAAGATTTTTCTAGCCACTTTTTGGTTAACCAAATTATCTTCGGCCAGCAAAATTTTAACGTCTTCCTTTTTAATATCCTTTCTAAAATTCAGGGATAACAAATCTGTTTCCTTGTTTTGTTTCGATTGGGCTTCAAAGCCTAAAGCCGTTGAAATGAGGTTATATAAGTCTGTTTTTTTCACCGGTTTAGTGATGTATCCAGAGAATCCCAGCTCAATCATCTCTTTAGCTTTAGTGCGGCGATTTTTAGTAATCAAAAGTATAACCGGGATTTTTTTTAAGGCCTCCAACTGCGGATCTTCTTCTTCCAGCAAACGTAAATCAATCAAAGCCATATCAACCAGAGGATATTGAGTCTCGGAATTTGGTGATGCTCTTAAGGCCTTCAAAATCCCTTCAATTGAATCTGCCGTTTGAACAGTACACTCGGCGAAACTCAAATAGTGTTCCAGATTGTTTCGGGTCGTCCGATTCAGATCGGCCACCAACATATGACTGCCTTTAATTCGTTTTGGAGTCCATTCTGAATCAGTGTTTTCAGGCGGCTGTTTTTCAAATTGCGCTGTAAACCAGAAGTTTGATCCTTTATTAACTTCACTTTTCACTCCAATTTCACCGTTCATCAGATGACAGAGTTTTTTTGATATGGCCAGGCCCAGGCCGGTTCCGCCATATTTTCGAGTGGTTGAGGCATCAATTTGAGAAAATGATTTAAACAATCTATCTTGTCGATTGGTGGGAATTCCTATACCAGTATCTATCACTTCAAATTTAAGCTTAATCTGCTGATCTGTTTCGCACACCTTATTCACTCTAAGATTAATTTCTCCCTCTTTGGTAAACTTTAAGGCATTATTGATCAGGTTCAGTAAAATCTGCCGCAACCTCCCCGGATCACTGCGTAGAAACGGTGATATATCAGTATTGATAAAACAGGTTAGATCGATATTTTGCTGTTCGGCTTTTACAACCAGGAGGTCGATCGTTCTTTCCACTGTGTTTCTAACATTAAAATCAATGATCTCCAGCTCCAGTTTTCCGGCTTCGATTTTAGAATAGTCCAAAATATCATTAATGACTGTCAACAAGGCTGCCGCAGAAGTTTGAATAGTGTCAGCCATTTCATTCTGTTCATCATCCAGGTCGGTGTCGCATAATAACTCAGCCATACCGATAATGCCGTTCATGGGAGTACGAATTTCATGACTCATATTAGCCAAAAACTGACTTTTAGCTGCATTGGACATTTCCGCCTGAAGCATCATCTCTGTGGATAATGTGGTCTGTTTAATCAAATGATTATTGATCTCTTTCAGTTCCGGATCAGCCTCTTTCGGTTTATGTTGAACAACTGAAAACACTGCCGGTTTGTGGTTAAACTCAATGAGGTGCTCATTGACTGTGACAGGAAGATCTTTTTCATTTCGACACACTAGTGTTGTATTGTAGGATATATCTTTATCCTGCAAAAGCTTTTGGCTTCTTTCGGGCAAGGTGCTGACTTTTTCATCCCAATAAATATCAGTGGTTGCCAGAGTCAATGTTTCATCATAATTAGTACCCAGTATTTTGCAGGCAGCGTTATTGGCATCTATTATCTTTCCATCAAGATCATAAATAAATAAAGCATCCTTAAAATTCCGAAACAGCATCATAAACCTGTTTTCACTTTTTTTCAAATCAACCTGAAGTTGCTGCTCATTTTTCAGGGCTTGTTCCAGTTCTTTTTTTGTCTGTTCTAACTCCTGGCTAACCGAAGTATCCGTGTCACTTTTGAATTGTTGCCGACTCACTGTGCCTTTATTCTCTATTTTAACCATCATCAGTGTAACGTTAATTTGCAATAACAGGGTTTGATAACAGCGATGCTCAAAGTCACCTTAAGTATAACACTGGATCCCATAAAATTAAAACAGTTAATTCAAAAGATCATCGCTGGCAATTCTGTTTTTGACAGCATGTTCATAATGAATTAAAAGCATGTTAATTTTGTTATCCTGACAAATAACAAAATTCTAGATGTCGTTTTTACTTTAGAAATATATGGGGATTGCCTGGATAGTGAATGGAGAATATGGGAAACAAGCGAACTCCCCACCATAATGTAAAGCGAGGAGTTCTTGGGGGGAGTACTGTTTATGCGGCGTTGGCTACGGCGTTGCGAATTTTATTAGGATCCGCACCAACAATCACTTCTTTTTGTTCTCCGTTTTTAAAAAGAATTAATGTTGGGATACCCCTGACACCATATTTGGATGCTGACATGTTGTTCTGATCTACATCCAACTTGGCTATCTTGACTTTACCTTTGAATTCATCCGCCAGTTCATTTAAAAAAGGTGCGATCATTTTACAGGGTCCGCACCAATTGGCATAAAAATCTACTAATACTGGTTGATCACTGTTCAATACTTTTTCATCAAAATCGTTATCCGACAACATGACTATATTTTCACTTTTCATGGTAGTTCCTCCCAAATAGTTTTATTAATATTAAAGTTATTTTGTAATTGATTTGAATAAATCTTAGTTACTACTTTGCATTGATAGTGCCATACTGATATTTTGTTAAGCCATTAGTCTATATAATTGTAATTTTTGTCTATTTTTTATTTTATCTCAGTAAAATTTTGTGCCTTTGATTTTATAAATGGTTACTATTGCGTTACTATAACGTTACTTTGTAACGGTATGGTTGTCTTCAACAATAATGGATTGTTTCTTTATTTGATTTTCGCTTATTAAGGCAGTGATGCACCCAATATATCATTGATATTTTACTGGTTTATTCTTTGTAAATCCAAAGGTAGCCAGGTAGGAACCAATGTCATTATGTTAGGAGAAATTGTTTAACTATTGTTGTTTGGAGCCCAAACGACATTCAGTAGCAATTTGATTGCATGAAAATCTTTCTGTCAGGTTGTTTATATAAAACTCAAGACGATATTAAACAGCATTATCTGCTTTTGGTTCTAAGAGATCTTTTTTCGTACCTTCTTAGGCTGGCAGGTGAAAAAGCTTAACTCATCTTTTACAGTTGGATTTTAGGAATACATATATTACAGGCACATAGATACAATAAAAAATCCTTTGGCACTACACTTTCTTGATTTTTAGTTCTTTAAAGTTCTCGAATGGTTGGTGGCAGTGCTACGCCAATCGCCTGAAGAATCTTTCCACAGGTTCCGATTGGCCGTTGGTGCTGGTCCATCATCGTCCAAACCGAATAAAAAGAAATCTACCGTACAATTAATGTTGGATCAGACAGGGATCGACATTACCCAGTGCAGTAAATGTAAGATTGGAAAACTCAAAAAGATCGATGAATTTGATGGGATTTATCAAACATATCCGTTTTTTGCACGGGGGAAGTCAAGGCCGGTCGCTTAAGGTCTTATTATAATTAACCCGGTATTTTTCCAACTTCTTAACAGCGATGGTTTTTATCCATGGATAAGTGCGCCCAAACATCGCTCAATCGAATAAACAACTGGAAATCGTCATCCATTTTCCATTAAAAATCATCGCTTAAATCCGTTGCATACTCAAAGTTATCAGCATTTCGATCTGATTCCCTCAAAAATCTTTTTACAGATCCTCAAAAAAGCCTTACTATTTCCATAAAAAACAAGCAATCGATATAGTCCCGTTCAACAGGGATTATATGGAAAAACCGATTCCGTGTACATTCCAGGATTGTGCAACCACCCGGATTTTCTATAGGAATAAGCCCGTCGTTTTATCGGTCACTCCATATAATCTTATACGTTCAATTAACAGACTTATGCAGATACAAGATCAAATAGATTCAAAAAAACGTAACGGTGAAATTGAGTTTTATATTGAAGAACGCAGCGAAGAATGTGTCAAAAGTAGAATGCCTGTTTCCAAAGGTGTTTTAAACCCTTATGGTGTTATTCAAGCCGGCGCTATGCTCTGGCTCGCGGATGTTACAGCATCTGTACTTGCCATCGGGAATTCCAAAATTACTGACAGCGGCAAAGGTTTTCCATTAGCTGTTAATCTTCACTCCTCCTTCCTCGGAAATCAGCGGGATGGAGATATATTTGCTGAAGCCCGATTTGTTCGCAAAGGACGTAGCATAATTGTTGTTCGAACTCGAATTACAGGGAGTAATAACAAACTACTGGCAGAAATTACGACAACGCATGTCCCTGTAAAATAAGATTAGTTATTAAAAACAAAAATATAAATTATTTTTATTAAACTATGCCTGAACTGGTCGCTGCTCAGTTTGGTGTTGTGGGGCAATCGGAATAGATAAAATGAAACCTTCTGAAAAAATCAAAAAAGAGATTGAATCTTTTGAGGGGGTCAATTGATGTTCATGCAGTGATCCTTACCCATACGAGGATGATCCAGAAGATATTCATCCCGGGTGGATAAAATTTGAAATTGAAAAGTCGGAAACGGGCTGGAGAATACTCGAATCACATCGAACCAGAAAGTATTGACCTTTCAGTCGAGGTTTAACCTCTTTCATAAACCAATCGTCCAAGACATGATGGAGAAAGATATCGTCAAGCAACGGTGAGATGGCACCGTCCTGGGGAGTTCCCTCGTTCGAGTACGATAAGTTCGTTCCCTCTTGAACACCAGCATTTAACTACTTGCCTATATATCGCAATAGTCTGCCATCATTAACACGTATACCACAAAGGAGCTCATGATTGATGTGATCGAAGAATCCACTGACATCTGCGTCAAGTGTCCAGTTTAAGTTGTTTTTCTTATACGTACATTGTTCCCAGATCATTTTTATCGCTTGGTGAGGACTATGTTCCACGTCTGTAAGCTGACTTATTGAAGGATTAGGATCGACTCAAAAATAACTTCCCATAATCTGTTTGCAAACGTCCCAAAATCACTGGATATTTTACAAACAGAATGTGAATTAATTTTTGAGCCGATCCTTAGTAGTTTCGATTAGTATTTTTTCAACTTGATCACTGGTTTTTTCAGGGCAGTAATATGCGATCAGAATGCTTGAATCAATATAAATCATCAATAACGCTCATTTTCTCTTTGATCTATAACTGTTTGACTGAGTGATGCTCCTTTAATGCTAATCTTGTTTTGAAATTGCTTTAAACTCTTCAGGAAAGAAGAGTTATTGGTTTTTGTTCAAACACTTTCTATTTAGTGGATATATTTTCATATTCATCAATCAGGTCTCGAACGGGATTATGGCATTTTCGTTGGCCAAAATCATAATTATCAAGATATGGCGGCTGAGTATACTTTTCCTGGATTATTTTTTTTGCTTGATAATAAGCCTGATGATCACTGAAGACATATGCTTTTCTAGTGTAGTTAGGATTATTATCTCCGGTAATCATTCCTTGTCCGTTATAACCCCAGTTATTGTTCATACCCGGTTCAAAAACCTGGGTATGAACCAAATTTGGATCCACATAAGAAGAACCGGGAAAAAGATCTACAATGCCGACATATGGATCTGTTTCCAGTCCGGTAATGTCGTTTGTATTTCTCAACTCATCATGTAGAGGTAAATCGACCTCATAACCGATAAAAGGAATACCCATTGTTGCTATGCCGACCCAGACCTCGGAGTTTGTTTGTGTTAAAAATGTTGTGGTTACACTTTGACTGGCTGCTACTTCAAATTTCATTTGAAAATTCAGTGTAAATCCATAATCTGCAACCAATATATCAAACCCAAACCCCAGTAAACCACCGGCTATAACTCCTAAAATCGTAGATCCAATATCTCCATTACTGGAGTTATAACCTTGAATTGCACCAATTACAGCCCCTATTATCCACCAGAATTCTCCGTTGCTATCAATATTCATAACAGGGTTGTTTTTCACATAGGTGTAAGGATTTAATGTAATCGGATCAGCCGCATCCGGTTCTGCCGGGTCTTTTGTTAGAAATATTCCAAGCTGGGCATCATAAAAACGGGAGTGGAAATAGTAGAGTTTTACATCTTTGTCATAAAACTTACCCGTATATGACATTTCATCATTGTCTGAACTGTCCATTGGGATACCAAACGGAGTAAATTCTTGTTTGTCCAAAATCTCACCATCAAGGCCAAATATCCCTCGTTTATTTCCCAAGTAATCGTTTAGATAATATATGATAGTCCCATCAACACTTTTTTCCGCAAATCTTTTTCCATTGGCATAAAAATATGATTTGAGAATATTGCCTTCATCATCGGCAATCTGGATAAGCTGATCATTTTTATCATAAATGTAGTTTTTACCGGTTTTTTTGATATGATCTTTTTTAGAAACCAGCATTCCCCTTGAATCATATTTGAAGGATATGTTCTTTTGTGTGTTTTTCATGAAGTCCATTATAACAACATTTTCTAATCTATTGATATTATTGTATGTGAATTCAGTTGTTAGACTCTGCTCAACATCCTTCTTTTTTACCAGGTTGCCACTTATATCCCATTCGAATTCCAATAAGGTGTTTTCTTCACCATCAACAATTTTTTCTATTCGATTGGATTCCTGGTTAATAACGGAGACTCTGTCTTTTTCATCTCCTCTTTTAACTTTAACTCTATTTCCACTTTCATCATACTCATATGTGTAAGCTGTTTCACTGCCATTCTCAGTAACAACAGCCTTTGTTAATTGATCCAACAAATCATAAAAATAATCGGATATTTTAGTCTCAGATCCATTGTTTTTGGATACTGAAATCCTTTTGATATTGTTATTTTTATCGTAATCAAACAACGTCTCCTGGACGACATTCTCACCATGTTTTATTTGCTCACTTATCAATCTTCTTGTGTTATTTTCATACATGTACTCAAGAGTGATCCCATTTCCAAGTTTTATTAAGGAAATATGTCCCCAGGAATTATATTTAATCGATCTTAGTGAGTCGGCATTATTTGACGTAACGTCCGTTAATTGGCTTGCTTGGTCATAGTGGTAATTCACAACGGTGTTATCAGGATACTTCTCTTTAACTAAATTTCCGGCGATATCATATTTATATTCCAGGTTAAATGACAAATTAGCACCTGGGATGGATTGAATATTTAATTCCTCATCGGTAATATTTCCCATGATATCATATCCAAAAGCCTTTTCTAAATTCCCGTCATGTTTTATCCATGATAATCGTCCCTTTTGATTTTTTGATGGAAAGTTATCCAATGGAATGTCATAACCATATTCCCTGAAACCGTTCTCCCAAACTAATTTTGTCAGCCGGTTATTGGAATCAAAATACTTTCGATACATCTCTTTTTTGTTTTCCCCAACCGAATGTTTAATGACATTGTTCAAAGCGTCATAGGTGATATAATTGACATTGCCTTGTTCATTCGAGCGATTTAAGTTTCCCATTGATGAAATATGATAGAATGATGTTACTGCCCTGGAATCAATTAATTTCCTCAAGGTATTATTAACGGAATAGGTCGTGTTAACCTCTTGATCGTTCTCTGCCGTATAGTTTGACAATTTCTTATCCAAGGTCATGTTTTTGACTGTTGTGGTATCTTTTTTCATCCGAGATATTGAACGTTCTTCGTCATTGTACACATAGTCGATGGTTGTTAATGGTGTTGTCTTTTTCATCAATCGATCATGATAAACCGGATCAAAGGAAAAACCACTTATATATTCAGCTTGATCGCTGTTTATGAATGCTTTGTTGATTATTTTGCCGTAATCATTATATTCATAAACTTCCCGGGGAAGGTGAACCATGTCACCGCTTGAATCAAAAGATACTTCCAGTAGCCGTCCTTGTTGATTGTATAACTGATTTTTCCTGATCCCCAGTGGATCGATAAATGATACGGTTTTAACCATATTTCCATCCTTCTCATCGCACGTATCATCGTATATAACCTGTGATGTCGCTCCATTTGGGTAAGTGGTTTTTGTTTTTCGGTTTTTTTCATCATACATGTATGTTGTGATTGCTCCATTCGGATCTGTTTCTTTGAGCAATAAACCCGTGAATTTATCATAGGCTTTAATAGAAACCAATTGACCCTCTTTAATATTAAAAATCACCATTGTTCCATCGATTGTTTTTTCTATTGTTTTTGTAATCATTACAGGATTTCCATCGACATCCCAATTCTTTATTGAAATTGAACTGATGTCGTCGTTCTGATACTCATAGGTCGTAATTATTTTATTTATCCCGGATTGGTTAAACAAACCGATGTTGTATTTCACTTGTTTCGTCAACCTTCCTCTTTGATCATATTCGAATTCTTCCTTTGCGATAAGAATAGATTCTCTGTAGGTTTCTTTGCTTTTTAATTTTGACCTGAATCCCAGTTGTTTGAGATATAAATCGTAAGTTAACATTTTGATTGTTTTGGATGTTTGATCACCCGAGGAAATAATGGTTTCAATTCTCATGGGATTATTATCGGTATCAAAATCCAGGTTTTTTATGGTCGTGGTTATCGCCTTTTCCGTTACTGTGTGCTCAACAAGGCGATTGTTTTCATAGTCCCAGTTCCATGTTTCAATTCGACCGTTTGCATACCTTTTTTCTGTTAGTTTGCCTTTATCTGTCAAAATTTCGGTTTTTCCCCCATTTGGGTCCGTTATCACTTGTTTGTTAAAAAATTTTTTATCTGGTAATCCTTCTTTCGTATTCACCTGTGAGGAGTTGTCGTCATATTGGTATGATGTTACAAACGTTTTTCCATCCAGAGCAACGGTCTTGTTTTTCAAGATATAAGCTTGTGGCCCCGGATTTTCGTCGGGCAGGAATTTATAGTCATATTTTAACTTAACGCCATCGGCTTTGGTTATATCGGTTAATAAGGCCATATCTTCTTTGTTTGTTGTCGTGCCATACTCGTATGTAACTTGTTCTCCCAAATGATTTTGAACGGATGAAAGGTAGTTGTTTTCATCATATTCGTAGTTTTGATAGATCTCTTGTCCGTTTAACCCCAATGTTTTGACTTTATTTACTCTATAATAACTATCATTTTTGTAAAAAAGTTCGTAGCTTCCTATCTCGGTATCTGACCTGTCATAAAGGATTATTTTTTTAATTCTTTTTGGGATGTAATGGATCGATGAATGAACATAAAAACTTGAGTTATCCGCTGTATCGCCTATAGATTTTATGTTATCGTTCTCATATTCCATATGAATATGGTTGCCGTTTTTAAAATATATCCACTCAATACCAAAAATATCACTATCAATTTGCTGATAACCTGGCCCTCTCTTTTCATTATAATAACCATATTTCAAAAAAAGCGGTTTAAACAGGTATAGATCGTCATTAATCTTCACTGTCATTTTGCTTGTGCTGATATGATTCAGAATGGCTTTTATTCCCTTACTCAGGACCTTTCCATCTTTATCAAAAGCAATAATATCATTGCCAATTTTTAGATGATAAATCTTTTCTCCCGATTTTTTTGAATGGTAGTAACTGCATAACATGTTGAAATTATTTGACCAGCCATTGCCCATTTCAATCAAATTAATGTGTTCAACACTGTTGTATTTAAACCAATCCTCATAATCATTTGGTATTTTGAACAGATCATCCAACTTCTGATTCTTTTTAACATTCCGATGATTATATTTCCTGTTGAAATCTATGGCGTTTTTAAAAACCCACGGCGCATGTAAATCAGTGTATTGCAAAGATAATCCCCCGACCCCGGCGATTTGAACATCCTGGTTGGTAATTTGTGGATCAATATCGTGCAGTTTTTTAATATCAAAAATGTCGATCCAGACTCTGGAAGTCGGGTAATCATTTTGGCTTTTCAGTAAAACATCAAACGTGTCGGCTGCATATATTATAGATCTATAACCGATAAAGACCTTGACCAGCTGACCGTATTGACCGGGTACGTCATACCGGTATTCCATTAACTTCAATATCGATGACTCGTATACCATTTCCATAATACCGTGGTTATAAAATATCTGATCACTATACTGGTGTGTTTGCAGCTTCTCCATGAAAACGGCTTTTATAATGACTTCAATGGTAGCATCAATGTGTTGGAATTTTTCCGGGTTATTTATAAGCTCTCCATAATTGCCGATATCGGGTATTATCCAGTGAGGTCTGAGTGTTTGATCCCCAAAAATCCTTATCAGAATTCTTGCCAGATTCAAGTAGTTAATGTCTTCCCTTACGACGTTATGTATATCACCTGCATAGTTCAACTCATAAGCAATTCCGATTTCATCCAGGGCACGTTCAATTCTTTCATAATTCACCTCCTTTTCAGCCACTTGCCATAACAAGTCACTATCAACACGGTCAAAAAGTAATTGGCATTTTTCTTTAATATCCAATCTCTGTTCATCGGGCTTTAATACGATATTTATAAAAAACTGGTAATTATAATTATTATGAACCATGTATGCGATTAGAAAAGCGTCTCTAGCATTGTATTTATTGTGCGTTGGATCGAATGGTTGATCCGAGAACGGATCATCATAAGAGGCATAGTAGTAATTGATCAGGCCCAAGGTAGGAAGATTGCCGGTATCGATTTCCAGATCCCAGTCTTTTAATATCTTTAAGACTGAAAGCACCAGATCCTGATATGACTTAATCTTTAAATGTTCTTCTTTTAAATCGCCGATCGGCAAAATGGCTAGCAGATCAATTATTGCAGCATCAGTTATTTTTAAAGGAAGCTCATAATAAACGGCATTATCATTTATTTCCGTTTCATTTGTCTCTTCATCACTATCCCCACTTGTGTCACCAATTAGTGACCCGAAATAACGTGTGTTTTTCAAAAGGGCATCGGGAACAGTGCCGTTGTTTAACATATTGTTGGGATCATTATCAAAAACAATAAACAGTGAGCTGATAAAATCATCATCCGGGAAATTGCCATCCTCATCTAAAGTGATTTGAAAACTCGACACGTTTATATGCATCTCAAATTTATTGTCTTTTACCTGGGTTCTTCCCAGAACAAACGCTTTCTTTGGGCTTAAGTAAACGACAACTTCACCATCATACGGGATATTATCCCCTTCAATAACAAGATGGTCCTTTGACAAGTAAGTTTTGATCGTGTCTGCGTGAATATTTGGCAAAGATGATTCCTGTAGTGTTTGTTCGTCATTCCTGGAAATAAGAGTCGGATCATTTCCAGGATCGGGGTCACCGCTGACAGGAGTTATATAACCCGGTTCATTTTTATTGGACCCAATACCATTCCCCTTATTGTCACA
Source organism: bacterium (assembly GCA_041556995.1). GTDB lineage: Bacteria > SAR324 > SAR324 > XYD2-FULL-50-16 > XYD2-FULL-50-16 > JAHJTV01. The sequence continues at coordinate 49,760 of JBFFHJ010000035.1, forward strand.
ACCGACTGCTACAATGCTGATATAAAATACAAAAAAGCTATTTCTCACGAATTTTGATTTTAGTATCATTGTTGTTTTCCTTGTTTTATGAGTTTAAATGGTTGTTTTTGATACTTTTGAGAAGGCAAAAATTCTTGATGGTTATAATGTGTAATTGGTTAACGGGTTATGGGCCAAAGGGATTGGAGAGTCTATGTTGTTCATTTTTGCTAGGTTCAAAATATTGCAACAATCATAAAATGTCAAGAAAATTCTTAGCAAATTTGCTAAAGCTGTCTTTGGACATATACTCAAAATATTTTCCCACTGTTAAAGCGGATACTCCACTGGGCAATAATGAATGCATTTTGGCCCATCGTCATGCAACAACGGTTGGTTGGCTAAGTTATTCATACGGTTCTTTTTTTATTAGCATGGCAAAGCTTGAAAAAAGAATGTTGATCATTTTTTGCATATGCCATAAGCTTGCAAACGTAAACATCGTCCACTGTTGAAATTGAGGTTTGTTAAAAAAACCGGTTTTTTTGACAACTCCACAGTCAAGAGTTTTTATGTATTTATTTGAAATTAAGTTCTATTCTTAATATGAGCGATGTTATTCCAGGCGTGAAGACTGTGTCACAATTGAAAAATCAATGAATTCTAGCTTTGCCATCCCGGGCTTGATCCGGGAACCATTTTTGTAGGAGTGGAGAAACTGCAATGGATTCCGGATCAAGTCCGGAAAGATGCTTCGCTTAAATTTTGTGAAATATGGCTGATTTTTGAGTTATAACACAGCCTGTTGACCTGGAATCCATTGTTAACTCCGGGTAACTCTCTCTGGATGTCAGATCAGGTCCGGCATGACGACAAGAACTTTCAACTGTCAAGTTAATAACAATTGGCCTAACTATGAACATACGGTTTTCTTTAGAAATGCTGGATATCAGTATATATAGTTACACTGATGTCCTGGCTTTTCTTCAAGCTTATTTTGATCAGATCGTGAAGAAGGATAAAAGCTTAAGCTACAACCGTTTAAGCTTACAATTCGTGCCCAACAATCCGGCGTATATAAAGCGAATAGTAACAGGTGTCACGCCGATAGAATCCGTTTTTGAAGAACTTGTATATCTTATGGAATTAAGTAGTAAAGAAGAGCAATATTTTAGTTTGATGGTGAGAAAGGATCGTTATAGCAAGAAAAAGCTTTATGACAGTGACCTGATGGACGTTCTTGAAAAAAAAATGAAAGAAGAACAGGCAAGAGCTGGTGAAAAAGGGAAAAAATCGCTGAAAGAAAAACAAAAAAAACTCCTAACATCTTTAATTCATTGGATATTACGAGATACCTACCATTTGAAAGATGCAAAATTCAGCATCGAATTTGCCAAAAAAGCGTTGAAGGATAATCTAAAGCTTTATCTTCAAAATAGTGAGTATTGGACCTTACAGACGTCTAAAGGGGTTAGAAAAAACCTGGATGAAATACTAACCGGCATATTGAATGATTTGATACTGGCGGAAGCATTGGTTCGGAATGAAGATGGTCGATATGAGCTGAACACTGATATCGTTGCGCCCGCTCATTCTGAAAAAAGTTATAACTTGTTTGTAAATGAAAGTTTAGACATTCTAAAACAGTGTTTTAACGCAGATCCGGCGCATGGAAAATTTGAATTTTATACATTTTTCACTAACAGTAAAAAAGAAGCGGCGTTTAAGAAAAAACTGACGGATTTAGCTATCAACTGCATTAAAAACAAAGAACTGATATGTGAACCCAAAGATGCCACAAAAGTCGTGATTTTTGGCCTGGAGTTCCTAACGGTAGCGGAAATATGACAGGTTTTAGCCAAAACTAGGAGGGGCGGCATGTTGAACCATATTAAAAATAAGTTAATAGCAAGTATTATTTTAATATCCATTATTATGATCCATTCAAACTCCTATTCACAGTGTGTCATCACACGCCCCGGCAGTGAGGTGGAAAAACAGGAAGAGGTAAAAACGCTTAAGGGCGATAAAAACAATCAATCGGACAAAGATATTGAGATTAAGAGCATGCTGAAGTCTCTCAATAAATTCAAATATTTCAGTTTGGAGGATAAAGAGGATATCACGGATAAACTGTTTGACGATAAATACTGTAGAAATAGAGATATTTTGCAAAAGCTCATTCAGACATTAAAAGATGAACCTGATCCAATCGCCCAACAGTTCATTATGCAACCGTTGTTTTATTTATCGCAAAAAGACGATTTTGGGAAGGATGTCGAGAAATGGGAGGACTGGTTTAAAATAAATAGGGATATTCTTCAAAAGTAACAACAGACATATTTGCACATGTTAAAAACGAAGTTAAATAACGGATATACACTGGAATTAATAGTATCTATTTTTATGGGTGTTTTTTTTGTTTGCGTCTTTGTTCCACCGAAACTGCAAGCCGGCCAAAACTGGGCGGTTATTATTGCAGTGGATGAGTACAAGAACGATCGTTTGAATTATGCGGTAAAACAGGGCAAAAAACTGGGTGGTGTTTTAGAAAGCAGTTATGATTTTGCCGATGTGATGATTCGGGTAAAAGAAAATGCGTCCATGAGGAATATCGGTAGATTTTTTCGGTACGAATTGCGTAAAATAATCGCCCCGGATGACTCGTTATTTATTTATATCAGCGGTCATGGTATTTATGAGGACAAACATCTATATTTTGTTCCATATGGGGGTGAGCCAAATGCGTCCCAAGGAATTGCATTTAAATATTTTTTACAGCTTTTTAAAAAAGGTAAATATAATAAACACATTCCTGCCAAACATGTCTTTTTCGTCCTTGATTTTTGTTACAGTGGTCAAGCGATAGATGAATTAATGGAATTCAGAGAGAAAATAGATAATAACAGATCCATATCAGTACTATCGGCCGTTGTCGGAAAGAAAAAAGCAGTTGATCCTTCTCCGGTTACAGACTGTTTTATCAAAGAACTGGAGAACAAAAGAGGCTTAATGGCCGGGCATTTTTCCATGGAGAGCTTTAAAAAACGGATTATAAACAACAAGTTGAATACAGCTCAAAAACCGGATTTTTATACTATCGGGAATGGACAATTCTCTTTTAATCCACGGCAGGTTTTGAGTGATGTGGAAGATACAGTTCCTCAAGATGCTTTTTTAACGCAACGTCAAAAGACCGTCATCGCTTTTTCAACGGCATTGTTGATCGGTGTTGTGGCCAAACATGAATATAACATTTCAAAAAATCTTGTTGAACGAAATCAAAACTTGATTCACAGATATGGGATAACCACTTCCGAATCTGAAAAATCTTCTATAAGATCGGAATATTCGGATAATAAAGACAAAATACTCAAACATGAGAATAATTATAATGCCGCATTTGTTTTATCGAGCATCGCTGCGGGTTATGGAATATATCAACTTCTGTGGAATTCCGATAATCAAACGCCCCATGTTTTAGCAAAACAGCAACCGCAAATCCACCTTCTTTCAAATTATAATATAAATGCTATTGGTTTAGATATTAGATGGTCATGGTAAATTGATGAAAAAAACATTGAAGATTTGCATAATCATATACCTGCTTTTTTTTGTTTTTTCATGCGCCGTTGAAGACGATACACCGGAGGATTTATCATCTGTGAATGAATCATTTTCGGTCGGCGGAACTATCGTACATTTGAATGGCAGCCTGGTGATACAAAACAACGGGAGTGACGAAACAACTGTTGTTTCATCCGGTGAATTTAAATTTCAAAAGGCACAAAAAGCCAATGATGCCTATTTCGTCAGCATAAAAACTCAACCGGAAAAACAGAGCTGTTTTATTACCAATGGCTCGGGTACGATATCAGACCACAATATTTCAAATATTTTAATTGATTGTGCAACATATGTTGAGGTTATACTATCCGGCCTCCATGGAACAGTAACAATGACAATGACTCATGATAGTACGGATGATTTGGTTATAAGCAATAATGGAAGTTATACTTTTGAAACGCCTTTGATGACTGATACGGCTTATACCATATCGATTGATGCTCAACCTAAATTCGGCAATTGCCTGGTGACCAACGGCAGTGGAACGATCATTGATACCCATCCGCCTTCAATACCAATAAACTGTTCAACAACAATGATACACATTAACGGTGGATCGTTTCAAATGGGGGATTTGAGTGATCTCGATTTAAATGATGATGAAAAGCCGGTACATACGGTAACATTGGATGATTTTTTCATTTTAGACCATGAAGTCACCATGGGCGAATATCTTGAATGTGTTAATGAACCTTTATGCCCTTCACCTGATACCACATGGGACTGTAATAATGATTCGGGTTTGGTCGATTATCCGGCTAATTGTATCTCATGGTATGATGCTCAGGAATTTGTTTCCTGGTTAAATGCGAATTCGAGTCACACGTATCGGTTGTGCACCGAGTCGGAATGGGAGTATTCAGCCCGAGCCGGCACAACAACGGCATGGTCATGTGGAAATGAATCATGTCTTGATACGGTTGCCTGGTATTTGGATAATAATGTGCCCGAAGGTTCCAAGGAAGTTGGAACCAAGGCCTCAAACGATTGGGATTTATATGATATGCATGGAAATGTATGGGAATGGGTGAGTGACTGGTACGGCATATATCCGGCTGGAAATTTAATTAACCCAAAAGGCCCGGACATAACATCAGACAACGGTAAAGTTGTCAGGGGAGGTAATGCCTATGACACTTCTGCCGATATACGTACGGCAAACCGTTTTTATATGAATCCAAACGACCGTCCCAGCAATACCGGATTTCGTGTCTGTGCGGATGTCTATTCCGATTCTGCTGGCCATTGAGTAATATATACCAGTTTGACATTATTAATATTATATCATTCTTATCAAATGTAACCTGGAATTGTACTACACAATTTTAAAACCGCGAATAACCGAATAGAAGCGTCGCCATGTTGTTGCATATTAATCTTGTTTTATTATACGGAAGCGAGTACAACCAAGGAGCCCCGTGAGGGGAACCTTCATGCGGGAATCTGCCCGGGGGACGACGAATAATCGACGTTCCTACCGGGACACTCAAAAAAAATGAAGAAAGTCATTGAGATAATAAAAACTTGCAATATGTTAGACTGGATACTCGTGAACTTGAATATGGAAAGCGGGTTTTAACCGTTTTTAATTTTCTCGTTAAGGTATTCAGCTCCAAAATTGTGCATTATTTCAAGTATAGGAATGGTTTTTTTACCTATGTCAGTTAAACTATATTCAACCTTCGGGGGCACAACAGGATACACTTTCCTTGATATCAATCCGTCTTCTTCCAAGCTTCTCAACTGTTGCGTAAGCATCTTCTGAGTGACATCTGGAAGCTTTTTTTTTATACTGCTAAATCTTAGTGTTTTTGAACTAAGATACCAAAGAATTAAAATTTTTCTTTTGCCTGAAAGTAATTTTTGAACTAGAACCATTGGACAAATATCATATCTTGAACAATGCTCTATCATGAAACAATCTTCATGGGGATCATCAATGGATATCATAAAACTGCCTTTAAATGGATTTCTGGAAAAATGTTATAGATTAACTCACATTTTTGATCTCAAAATGTTTGACGGAACAAATATATCTAACTGATTTTAAAGAACTACTTCCTTAGCTTGGGTTTTCTTTTAGTTAACTTAATGGACTAAAATTTAACCAATACCGAGGAAACCGATGAAAAGAAACACTGTTATTCCCACCATTATTACGGATTCGCTCAAGACTGGCGGAACTATCATTGATAATACCGTAGCTACAGTCTTTGAAGGACGCTATCTCGGTCCAGATTACCGAATGCTTTCACTATGCGCTCCATATCGATCCCGAATCCGCCATGCTCCAGCAAAAAGCGGAAAAATTGGGACTGTAAGAAAAAAAACGTTTCAAAACCGGTGTCAAGCTGATCATTTTTATCTGACGCGAACTTTGTAACCCCTTTGTTTGAAAGTACTCCAGCAGTGAAAGCCCCGGAATTTGAACCCCAAAATGTGAGGATTAATAAAGTAAATAAATTGGATTCGGGAATATTATTTGCGTCTTAATTATAGATTCAATTCGCTTGTTCCATTTTTATCAAACACTCCGGATTTACTTTTTTCTTTTCCATCACGCTCTTGTACTTTCTTGATTTGTAAACTTTATTACAGATTACTAATCCTGCCTGTTGAAATCATCTAATTGATCATCAAGACTATGTCCCTCTCGTTGTCCTTAAAAACCGGAGCTGATATTGTTTACAGTATCTTTTTCGATACTAAAGAACAAAATTGTACCTACTTGTTAATCTGATACTCAGTTAATATATATATTATATCAAGTATTCAATATGATCACAGACAATTCCATTTGCAAATTCTAGTTTTGATTTAACAGGAGCTAAAAATATACGCAGGTGGTTATACAGTAAGAATGATCCCCAGTTGAAAATCCTCCATTTCAGCCGGGTGACTTAACCCGGTTTTTATTTTAAAAAAATAGAAATGAATAATGATAAAAATAAAAGCAAACATTATGGTACTTGTAGTTTCGATTGTATTGAGCTTTGTATTTGCAGCGTTTGTGTTTGTTTGTATTTCACTTTTCGTCTTATTTGGTGTGTTCCAGATTTTTATCTCAATTTTAGCAATCGCTTGGAGTTTGAATGCCGGGAACAATTCAGATGATTAGGAGGGATGAATACCTGAAAAATAGCAACGATGAATCTGATCAATCAATTTTGGACAATAGGAGAAATTATGCAAGTTACGAAAGAAAAAAAAACCGAGATGCTTCGGTCCATGCTCCTCTCCCGCCAATTCGAAGATAAACTGACGGAGCTTTGTAAAATTCAGGGAAAAATCCCTGGAATGATGATTCTATGTACGGGGCAGGAGGCTGTGGGCTCAGGTGTCTGTGCCGCCCTTGCTCCTCAAGATGTCATTGTATCAAACCACAGGAGCCATAACCATCTTCTCGCCAAAGGAGCCTCCCCCAGAGCTCTCATGGCCGAAATTTACGGCAAGAGGACTGGCTGCAACAAGGGAAAAAGCGGCACTTTGCACCTTGCAGTGCCTGAAGTCAATGCTCTGTGCACAACAACCGTTGTCGGTGGGGGACTTCCTATCGCAGTTGGAGTGGCCTTCGCTCAACAATACAAGAAGGAAGATAGTGTGACTGTCTGTTTTTTTGGAGATGGTGCCGCCAATGAAGGCTCTTTCCATGAAGCTCTTAACCTTGCTAGCCTCTGGAGCCTTCCAGTCCTATTTGTTTGCGAGAATAACCTCTATGCAGGCGCCCAACGTTATGAGGAGCACACAAAGGTAAAAAACATGGCCGAAAGAGCTGTCGCTTATGACATGCCGGGTGAGATCGTCGATGGCAATGACGCGTTGGCGGTTTATAAAGTCACCTGCAAAGCGAGGGATCTCGCCATTGCTGGAGAAGGCCCGACCCTTATCGAATGCAAAACATATCGTTGCCATGGACATGGAGAAAGCGATCTTCAACTTTATCAGCCCAAAGACGAGATTGCGGCATGGGTGGAAAAATGTCCCATCCCGAAGCTTCGCGACGAAGCTTTTTCCGAAGGATTGATCAGCATCGAAGAATTTGAGGCGATGAATGTAGAAATAAACGAAATAGTGGAAAACGCCGTGCGCTTTGCAGAAGATAGCCCGTATCCCAACCCGGAAGAGGCGCTGGAAGACATCTTTGTTTAATCGAGAATCTCATCATCTATAATCATCAGAAGAGGAATAGAAAGCCATGAATCAATTAGGAATGGGACAAGCAGTCAATCAAGCCCTTAGGGAAGAAATGACGAGGGATTTCAGTGTATTTATCGCCGGAGAAGGCGTCGGAGTGGACATAATGGAAGATCCAATGCTTCCCACATTTGGTTTACTGAAGGACTTTGGACCAGGAAGAGTGAAAGATACTCCGGTTTCAGAAGCGGCCATTGCAGGACTTGCCGTCGGAGCCTCAGTAGTGGGTTTGAAACCTGTGGTCGAGATCTTGTTCAATCCCTTTTTCACTCTCGCATCTGACATGATCGTAAATCATGCCGCAAAGCTCAGATACTTATCAGGAGGAAAGTCTTCCTTTCCCTTGGTCGTGCGCATAAAAAATGGGCCGGTCCATGGGGCCGGATGTCAGCATTCGCATAATCTGGAAGCCTGGGTAGCACACTGTCCGGGATTGAAAGTGGTGATGCCATCAACTCCGGTCGATGCCAAAGGACTCCTCAAGTCTGCCATTCGTGACAATAATCCCATAATTTTCATAGAAAACATGGAGCTTTACTTCCAACCTGGACCGGTCCCGGACGAGGAGTATCTTATCCCCATTGGGAAAGCAGATGTAAAAAGGCAGGGAAAGGATGTCACTGTGGTCACATGGTCCAGCATGCTTGGTGTGGCTCTAGCTGCCGCCAATCAACTCTCGCAAGAGGGACTGGAGGTTGAGGTAGTGGATTTGCGCACTTTGACACCTCTCGACAAAGAGACCATACTCGCTTCAGTTCGAAAAACCGGGCGTTTAGTTGTACTCCATGAGGCCAACCGCACGGGAGGATTTGCCGGTGAGATCTCAGCGATCGTCATGGAGGAGGCGTTATCAAACCTTAAAGCTCCTTTGAGGCGGGTTACGGGGCCGGACATTCCCGTCCCCTCCAGTCCACCTCTAGAAGCCTTCTATACTCCAAATGAGGAAAAACTGATCTCAGCCATACGTGAGATCGTTTAAGGTTGTAATTCCCAAACTGGGAGCTTGGTACTGTAGTTCTACTCGTTGAATGAAAAGCGAAAATAATGAATTCGAAAAAGAAGATTACGTATATGACTGAAACAAAGATAACTTATTGTTGTTTTTGCCCATTGGAAGTGCGGACTTATCTTTGTGTTCAAAGACGGGAAGGCCAAGCTTCCGAAATATGGTATCAGCCGGGCGGGGGTACAAATCGATCGTGGAACTAAAAAAGCGATTTAATTTGGGGCTGCGGCTTTGGTCGGACCAAACTAAGTGATTGAAATCTAGTAAAAGTACCCTCAAAATCAGCCTCATTTTTGTCTTAGAACCTCTTTAAGTGGTTAGTAAATCTTCGGTTTAGCTGATGAACGTTACCGATTTACCCACAAAAAGTGCTGAAATGATTTTTTTAACACCAATTCCGCTCTAAGCCCCCGACTCTATCAATCCTGTAAATAATTTAAAAGTACATGGAAAAAAAACAAGATTATGTTTGTGTTTATATTATTTGTATACAAATAATATAAACACAAATTCAGTATTAAATTCCTGCCTGATCAAATGATTGGGTCCTGGCAGACTATAAAAGCTTTTTTCCATGTTGATCAATTAATAATCGCAATAACGGGTTCATATGACATTTGATGATTGTATCTGTTTTCAATTGGGGAAAGTGAGTCGGGAAATATTAAGGTAATACCGGGACAGCTTAAAGAAGTTTGATCTGACACATGGTTAGTTTTTCATGTTGATAGCCATTTTGGAAGAAGATGGAATAACGCCGAGCCAGCTGGCAGAAAAGGTTGCGTTGGACCGCACCACTACAACCGGGTTACTGGACAGATTGGAAAAAGCTGATTGGATCAAAAGGCATCACGATGAGGCAGACCGAAGAACTTTGCTGATTTACATCACCGAAAAAGCAAAGAAGCACAAAAATGAAATTCTGCAACTTTTCAAAGAGACAAACAAAGGTTTTCTGGCTCGCTTTCAGAGAAAGAGTGGCGGCAATTTCAGAACTTTCTCGCCCGGTTTGATTGACATTAAAACAAACAAAGAAGAGCGGACGATCAGTATAGTAATATTGAAGCGTAATACGACAAAACAAAAAAAAATCTTAAAGCAAGGAAATCTATGGAGCTGAATATTCTAGGGATCTCAGGAAGTTCTGGAGCAGCAAATTCCTAGAGGTGCTCCGAGCAAATCCTGATGCCAAATTTAAGCTTGTTTTGAGTTCCAGATTTAACAATGATATCGCAAAACTAAAATCAATAGATAAACTGTCAGTAAAAGAAAGAAGATTAAAAAGAAGTTCCAACAGTTGTGTATTGGAGCTGATGCAACCCCTGACGAAGCAGACAAATTAGCAGAATCAACCGACTTTATTCAAATACAACAAGATGAACTAAATAAAAGACTTCGGGAAACTGTAAAGGAAAAGTCCAGGTGTCCTACTGCGATTTCGTTTGACTCAATTTTGAAATCTTTTATTAGGTTTAAATATTTTTCATTATGCGACATCCTGGCTTTTGCTTACTCTATCGAACTACTTACGTTGCTGTAACTTGAAAAAGGGGTCAGCAAAAAATATCAGGTTGCTTTTGTTCTGAGAAAGGAGCCGCCATTTTATGTCGAATCTGAAGTTACATATCGACCTGTCGAAAACATGGTATGAAGCCAGTGCTTCATTGTGGCTTCTTTATGAAGGTAAATTACCAGGTTTTTTAACCAAAAAATAAACATTACAACCTAAATCAGCTTAAATGTATTGAATAGTTACCTGAAATGTATGTTAAATGATTAAAAATCGATTCCTCGTTATTTTTTTCATTTTAAACCTGACATAATGCTGTCAAACAGCTTTGCTATAATAGACTCAACTTAACATTTCAGGTTTTTTTATCCTAAATTGTTAATGTTATCAGCATTTGTCAGGAAATTTGGGGATATGATTTGAAAAGAATGGATTTAAATGAAGTTATGATATGGATTTTGAGTTTTATCCCAAAACCGAACAATGGTGTATTTATAGTTGTCGTAGAGATCGTTCGGACAATTTTATTTATTCTAATCTCAAAAAAAAAACGAGAAAATAAAAGATGAAAAAAATAACTGTAGACAAAGATCAGGTCGCTTATTGCGGACTTTACTGCGGTGCCTGTAGGAAATATTTAGTTGGAAAATGTCCTGGCTGCCATGGTAATGAAAAAGCCTCATGGTGCAAAATTAGAAAATGCTGCATGGAAAACGGATTCAGCAGTTGCGCCGAATGCGAGGATTATTCGGACGTGATGGATTGCAAATGGTTTAATAACTTTGTGGCCAAGTTTTTTTATTTTGTGTTCAAATCCGACAGGGAAAGTTGCATTAAAAGAATCGGAGAAGTTGGGTTGGAGCGTTTCGCCCAAGAGATGACAGAGAAAAAACAGATGTCTTATAAGCGAAAATAGTCTTTGATCGTAATCTCTCAATTGAGGGTTTTTACACGTCGAATCCGTACTATCAATGCGGGAACGACAAAAGGCATTGATTATGATAAAGCAAAACAGTAAAGCTTTATACAGGTATTACCAGGCGATCAAATAATAATCGCCTGAATATTTGGTTTATTCAGCCCAAACCGGCATGGCTTTCAGATAATTATCGGCTCGCTTCATAAAATCCACACCATCGCTTGTGGTGGCAAATTGTTTCAACCATCCGGCCACCCCGGCTTGAACAACTTCACGGGGTTGTAGTTCGCCCTTTTCATCTGCACAATATCGGCAATACTCCTGGGAAACAGCGTGTTTGGATTCTTCAATAATAGGGATTCCACATGATATACAGAACGTGTCCATTTTAACCTCGTTATATGTGTTAAGAAATAATTTGAACTTGAAAAAATCAACCTCAATTCCCTCTCAGAATAAACGAAGCCTTTGACACCATCATGTCAGGTTTGATACAACTTTTTTATTTTTTCTACTTTGTCCTTTATAATCGACCGAATACGCTCTGGTTTGATCACTTCCACATTTTCGCCAAAACCAAGAATCATGGAATATACCCATTCCCCCTCGGGAAATGAAACCTCAACCATCAGCTTTTTATCCTTTGTTTCCTTGATCTGTTCTTTATTAAAGAACTCTTCCACTCGGAGTCTAACAAACGGCGAAAAGTGCAATATAAGGTCAACCATGGGTTGATCTATCTCCCCATTTTTGGTGAAATCTTTAATGGAAATACTCCGTCGATAAAAAGTCTGATCCAGAATCTTAAAACTCCGTATGCGTGACAGTCGGAACAGCCGGCCGTCATTTCTTAATCGGCAAAAAGCAAAAAGATACCAGGCATACCCTTTGAATATTAAAGTCATGGGTTCAACTGTTCGAGTTATTTCTTCCCTTTTTAAACTTAAGTAATCGATGGATAATAGTTGATTGGTGGTTATGGCTTTATTGATCTGCTGCATTTTGACCTGAAATTCCTCACCATATCCCCAAGGAAGATATTCAATTACCAATTGGTCCAACTGCTGATCCAGCTCGTCAGTTTTTTCTCTGGGAACCAGACTACGGATTTTATCCATAGCCAATTCAATTTCCTTGTCCTGTAGGGTGGTTTGAATGCCTTTTAATGCGGTTAAAATGGCACGGGTATTATCCATGGTCAGCAACTGGTGATGCAATTTATAATTCTCAACAATGCTGAAACCACCATTGCTTCCCTGGGTCGAAAGCACCGGAATCCCGGCTTCATTAATGGCATCGATATCCCGATAAACGGTTCGTATGGATACTTCAAATCGTTCGGAAAGTTCTCGGGCAGTAATATTTCTTCGATTTAAGAGCAGCACCACAATGGAAAGCATTCGGTCAATTCGCATGATGAAACCCGGTGTTTATAATAGATTAAGCTGTCGGTTGATTAAAGAATGCTTATCTTCATGAGAAATTATAGTAACTGTCAAGGTGTACGTTGGCATTTGAACGAAAACCGGTTATTTTTCTTTCTGTCATTATAAACTGAGCGGCATTATCTTTGGCCTTGAAAGATTCTTTACAGGCATTTTTCCAGGAATCGATTACCAGATATACAGGTAAAACCTCAGATACCCACACAGGGTCGCTATCTTTTGCCGGTTACTTCAATCGGTATCTATCAACCATGAAAACATCTGGCTGGATATTTTTATGTGATAGCTCTATCGTTAAACAGGAAAATATTGCACAGACCTTAAAATATCACTATGATTTTAAAAATATTCAGTTAATAACACCAAGTAAAATAATACATGAAAAAAGGGCGCCAGATGAATATCAACAAAAAAATCGGCAAAATATTATTGATATTTATTGCTTGTTACATGCGGACAATCGTGTCTGTGGCATCCAGCAAAGAAAGTCTGTTAACGTATAGTTAAAAGATTTTTTGAGATTAAAGAGATTCTTCATATCGTCTTGGATTCCATTCAGAATGATAATCGATAAAAACAATGGATTTTATTCATGCATTGATTAAAACTCCCTATTTTAATGGAGATTCGATGATACTAAAATATCGTTATATAATATTACTGATTCTGATTTTGGTAGGGGCGTGTACAAAAACACCGGTTGAATGCATGTACCCGTCTAAAAATTTACGTGAACTTACTCATCAAGGTGTTTGTGGTTATATTGACAGGAAAAATACACTTCACATATCAACCGATCATATTCAAAAAATACTTTTTGATACCAATGAATTGCAATGCATTTATCTTCAGGATGGTAGAGTTTTTTATGTAAATTCAGGAGGAAAGACCATAGAAACGCCAATGGTGGATAATGGATGCGATTACTTTAGTCAAGGTCTTGCCAGAACGTTTATCAATGAGAAGATTGCTTTTTTTGACCCATCGTTGACTATTGTATTTCGAACTGATTTTGACTATGCTGATCCGTTTTTCGGTGGTTACGCATTAGTATGCCACGGCCCCATGACAGAACAAATAGTGGGTGAGCATAAAATGTTCGAAAGCGATAAATGTGGGCTGATTGACACCAAGGGGACCTTGGTTTTACCGGCATCGTATTCAATAAAAGACCCAAACGTTTTCAGCAATTATCGGAATTCCCATAATGAATGTGAAAAACCTCCGGTAGTTAATGAGCAGCAAGCTCTCTGTCATGCATTGAGACATCTGAAAAACTCAAAAAACAGCCCTGAAGGAACATTCAAGCACACAGAACAGTTAAAAAAAGGGATCTGGATTATTACCATTATCGAAAAACGCAACAAGGGTTATAAAACAGAAATCAAACTCTCATCAAAAGATGCTACCATGATTCAAGCAATGTCCGTTGTTTTGCCATGAATGACTAAAAATGATTAAAATGGAAGTCAGCCTGTGAGATTCCGGGAATGCCTCCGTTGAGCTATTTTATCATACAGATACCTTCTTATTAACACTCTTTGTTTCCCGCTTTGGGAGCTAATAATATGAAAACAAACCGACAAAACGTGACAAAAAAATGCTGCGATAGAGGACCTGAAAATCTGTAAATGATTAGATCAGCCCAATTTTTTTAATCTCTTTTTTAAAGTGATTGATAAACGTTTTTTCAGTAATTCCAAGGCTTTTGTTTTGCAGTTGAACCAATGATATTTCGCTTTTTAATGCTTCTTTCTGTGTTGTAACTGCAATAATCTCCCCGGATTCAATCTCTTCTTTTACCAGATGCGATGGGATGATGCCCAATCCCATGCCATGTTTTACCCCCGTAATAACTGCTCTAACACTCTCCACTGTTAATACGGTATTTAAGTTAACGGATGTTTTACTGAAGTGATGCCGAAACCAGCTTTTTAGTGCCGGAGCATGTTCCTGATAAGACAGGTAAAACTGTCGGCTTAGTTCTTCAAATGAAAAATACTGTTGGATGTTTGAGGTAAGGTAATCTGCCGATCCAACTAAAATCAGTTCTTCAGTCAGAACAGTATCGATGTGGAAAATACCAAGATCCCTGGAGTATTCTCCTTTACGGGAGAAAATATCAGCTAAAGCAAAATCGAGTCGACCATCGCGAATCATGGGAAGTAATGTAAAGGGATGACCCAACTCCAGTTGAAAACCGACTGCTGGAAACTGCTGCCTGAACAGGGATAGTATGTTGATCAGATATCGCTCACCAAATTCAACCGGCGCCCCGATTCTCAACAAACCGGAGGGCATCTCTTTCTCCTCCCGAATAGCATTTAGCCCTTCCTCCAGATTTTTTACAAAAGGACAAATGATATTAAATAACCGGTCGGCTGTATGCGTTGGCACAAGCCTTCTGTGTTGTCTCGTGAACAAGGCGGTATTGATCTCGGTTTCCAGCTTTTGCAGATGTTGGCTAACCGCCGACTGCGTTACATGGAGCTCCTTGGAAGCACCGGCAATGCTTTTATGAACATAAATCCGGTAAAATATATTGAGTCGATTAAAATCAGGTAACATTAGTCAGACTTGGACATAGGTGAAGAAAGATTAATTTTACTTAAGCATTTATTCTTGTGTAGGATAAAAAAAATGTCAATACAACACCTTGATTACAACACCGGAAAACCAACCATTAAACAGCTTTAAAGAGGAGCAAAGAATGGACATTAAAAGCAAAGAATTGGCAGTACAAGGCAGAAATCGAATTGAATGGGCGGCGCAATCCATGCCGGTCCTTGAACTTATAAAAAAACGCTTTTCCAAAGAAAAACCATTGGCAGGGTTAAGAATTTCAGCTTGCCTTCATGTTACAACCGAGACAGCGTATCTGATGCAAACTTTAAAAGCAGGCGGAGCAGATATCCGATTATGTGCTTCCAACCCCCTGAGTACACAAGATGATGTGGCCGCCTCCCTGGTTGTTAATGATCAAATCGAGGTTTTTGCTGTCAAAGGCGAAGATCGGGATACCTATTACCGACACATCAATGCCGTTCTGGAGCATGAACCACAGTTTACCATGGATGATGGTGCCGATGTCGTAGGGATGCTGCATACTGAACGCAGAGATTTGCTGACCAACATTATCGGGGGAACAGAGGAAACCACCACCGGTGTTATTCGTTTAAAAAGCATGGCGAAAAATGATGTGTTGGAGTACCCGATTGTAGCCGTCAATGATGCGGACACCAAACATCTTTTTGATAATCGATACGGTACTGGTCAAAGCACCATCGACGGTATTATTCGAGCCACCAATCGTTTAGTGGCAGGTTCGGTTTTTGTTGTAGCCGGTTATGGTTGGTGTGGTCGAGGCATAGCCCAGCGCGCTGCCGGTATGGGGGCCAAGGTTGTAGTAACAGAAATAAATTCCATACGAGCGCTGGAAGCAGTCATGGACGGATATCAAGTGATGCCGATGAATGAAGCCGCCAAAATCGGGGACTTTTTCTGCACCGTTACCGGCAACACCGATGTGATTCAAAAAGAGCATATTCAACGAATGAAAGACGGTGCCATCATATGCAATTCCGGTCATTTTGATGTTGAACTCAATCTGGAAGAACTGGCTGAAATATCCAAAAACAGGCGAATTGTTCGGGAGTTTCTGGAAGAATTTGAATTGGAAAACAAAAAATGTGTGTATGTTCTGGGAGAAGGTAGACTGATTAACCTGGCCGCAGCTGAAGGTCATCCCTCCAGCGTTATGGATATGAGTTTTGCCAACCAGGCACTGTGTGCTGAATATGTCGTTAAAAACAAAAACATTTTGGAGAAAAAAGTTTATGGTGTGCCTAAAAATATTGATCAGCAAATCGCCAAACTAAAATTGGGACATATGGGGATTATGATTGACAATCTTACTCCAAAACAAAAGGAATACCTGTCTGCCTGGGAAGTCGGGACATAGTATTATTTCAGTCGGTGAAAAACAGCTTTGTCGACGATAGTACTTTCCCAGTTTCGATCTGGGGCAGTATCTTTGATCAACATGAAGGTGGTGGTTAGGGTTTCTTCACCATCCTTTTTCTGGAGCTGCCCTGTAAAGCCGGAACACCAGTGAAATGATGGATGCGAGGGTTGTTCATCAAGGGGACGCCATGAGATGGAAAAGGCAAAGGTTCGAGAATGAGATTCCGGTTCGACATCCGTGATACCGGCCAGGTTATACGTTCCCGTCGCCCCGGTATGGGAATAATACGTTCCTTTGATAAAACCTTTTTTGTCCACTGTTAATTCCATGATCGAACCGAATTCATTGATCCATTTTCCATCCAAGTCCATTGTTTGCTCCTATTTTTATTTTGTTATAATTATTCGGCATAAAAAAGCGTAACCTGTTTGTCATTCCGATGGGAACTTCAGGTGACCTGAAGAATATCAACAGAGCCCAAGCAGCATCCGGAAATAACTTGCTTGCGTATAAGCCCTTCCATATCAAATCGGCCAGATTGTCTGAAAGTTCCATACAATGTTAAACAATATCAATTGTTTTTGGCCCTGAGAGATCCTCCGTTGTCCCTCCTCTGGATGACAGAGCTTAACTCATTGACTTATGCCTTCGCGGAAATGACATGGCGCTCGGGCAGGGTAATGCTGAATGGTTACGTTATTTTTTAACGATCCCTTATTCTTTGTGGAAATTGTATGGAGTTCAGAATAATTGAATGGTTACGATTTTATTTTGAACAACTGATATCTTTCCCAGGTGCTTCAAGACGGGTTAATTCAAAACAAAATAATGGCAAAGTGGATTTCCGTCAAGTTGCCAATCCGTTTAATCATCGGTAAATCATTCAATATTATCTCTTTTTTTAGATTTTAAAACAAACGGCCCACTCTATACAATGAGGCACCTGGATTCCAACCCGTTTCTTCAAACCTGATTTCCTGCATACTTATGAGAGGATTCACCTTCATATTCTCGGGATAGGCTTCTTATTTCAATTGCTAAAAATACTGCAACTAAGACTGTGCACGTAATATCGGCGAATGGAAATGCGTACCAGATGTTTTTGAATCCTAATAAAGCGGGGAAAATTATAAGTGCCGGGAATAAGAAATAATATGTTCTGGAGATGGACAGGAAGAACGACGGTTTTGCTTTTCCCAGCGCCAGGAATAGACTGGTGCCAACCAAAAAAATGCCTGAACATGAAAAACCGGCAAATATAAAACGGGAAAGAACAGCACCTGTTGAGATCAGTTCTTTGTCCGAGGAAAAAATCCCAATCACATTCTGCGGAATACCGATCATAAAACAAGAGACGATAATCGAATAAATTGTTGTTACCCAGAGAGACAGCCGGATGCTTTCTTTTACACGTTCCAGCTTTTTGGCACCGTAGTTAAATCCGGCAATTGTCTGAAAACCGGCGACAAATCCAATAATGGGAGAGACCAGAAATACATTGATACGCCAGAGGATTCCGTTGGCACTGATCAATAGGTCCGCTTGGTTGGGGCCGTATAAATGTATGGTGTTATTTATGATGACGATTGATAAACTAAATCCAAATTGGTTAAAGAAGTTGGGGATTCCCAACAAAATAATGTTCCGTATGATTTGTGTATCTGGAACCAATTCTCTCAGTGTAATCGTCAGGAAGATTTTTTTGGCAATGAAAAAATAAAATGCATATAAAGCAGCAACAATTTGAGATATAACAGTAGCAATAGCGACCCCTTTGACTCCCATTTTAAGAATAAAGATAAAATACCAATCAAGAAATATATTTAAAACCGTTCCCACAAGAACAGTCATCAGCAGCAGGTTTGATTTACCTTCGGAGCGAAAGACATCATAAAAAATAATGGTAAGGAGTAAAAAAAATGTACCTAACAGGATAATTCTTAAATAATCTGCGGAATATGGAAATAACGCCGAAGTGGTTCCCAATGCTCTTAAAATCGGTGTTAAAAAAACAAGTCCACCAACAGTTATAAATCCTCCGAACAAAGCCGCCAAAAACACACCGTTTCCGGCAACCCGTCGAGCCTGATCATATTCCTGCGCTCCCAGTTTTCTGGCTATGATAGATGCCATTCCATATCCTAAGGTAATACCAATGCTGGCAATAAAGATCTGAATCGGCATCACGATGGAAAGGCCCCCGATGGCAAGGGTTCCAACTCCGCGAGCAACAAAAATGGTATCTATTACATTGTAAAGTCCTTGAACCAAAATACTGATAATAATGGGACCTGATATTTTACTAAGAAGAGTACCGATCTTTTCAGTACCTAAAAACTGATTTTGTTCTGTCATGTCAAGTTTTTTCGAATTGTTAAATGTTTAATAACGGATCTCATTTCAAAATTAAACCGCCCACCATCAATAATTAAATGAATAATATGGACTAGTTGGCGATGAAGATATTAGGGTTTAATCCTATTTCTTCTGCCAGTTTTTCCACCAACCCTTCGGGGGGATTAAAGTCCAGATCTTTTACTGCTTGTTCCCTGGATATTTCCCTTTTACGGATCAGGCTGGAGTATTCCTCATGATACATTGTATATTTCATTTTTCTCAAATCAAAATAAGTATTTAGCCAGACCATCTCACAGTTCGTCGTTCTATTCGGAAAGGTGGACTTAATTTGTTTCCAGTTAAATCGCTTTTTACATATTTTTTGAAGTTCTGTTTTATCAGTTTTATTTTGCCGAAAAAGGTAAAAGGGCATAACCAGTATCTTTTTTAAATCAACATCTTGCTCCAAATCTTGTCTCGACAACACGATTTTTTGTTTATTCAACGGTTTTTGCCTTTGCAGGAATTCCTTGAAAAATTCCTCATCCTCTTGAAATTTTGTAACTATATTTTCCCATAAATCCAAGGTATTATTTTTATTGCTCATCATTTCGGCCTGCCCTTTTGTATAACCATTTATAATTAACGGAATATTAAATTTATCGGCGATATCCAAGGCATTGGCATATAAAATTCCGCCACAAACAGAACAGCCGCTTAAACCGTATGCTTCCTGCGTGTATTTCCACATTTTTTTCATGAACGTCATATCATGTTGTTGTATAATCAGATCAACATCTAATGCGTTACATAGATTTTTTACGTTGTCAGTCGCCGTTGAATCTTCATAACCGTGGTCGTTATGCCAACCAAGCGCTTTAAGGCCATATCTTTCTACAATATTGATTAACGCCGAACAGCTGTCAACGCCGCCGCTTAACGGTACTAAGACATCATATTTTTTATTCAGGTTTTTATATTTTCTGAGGCACTGAATTATTTCCGCTTCACTGTCAAAATGGATCTTCGTATTGTTTTCGGAACCGTCCGCCGAGTCATTATTGCAAAAATTGCATATGCCTTGATCGTCAAATGTGATGTTCGGAAACGTATCAGGCAAAACACATTTTTTACATACTTTTTCAGGCGACAGTAACATTAGCGACTTATTAACCGGTAGTAATTCAGATTGATTAACCGTCATATCCTTACCCAGCAAATCGTCTAATGTCAGGGAAATGTTGTTGGTTAGATTTTCAGCAAGATTTTCAATGGTGGTCGATTTAAAGAGGTTTTTACTGTAACCAACTATAATATAAAGTTGTTGATTATTAATTGCCATATCCAAAGAGATAAAATGACGTACAAGATTGCGGTTACCGGACGATAATCCAAAATATTCAAGCTGAAACGGAGAATCAGTACGTGATATTTGAGTGGTTTGCCCAAGGAAATTGAAATGGATATCCGCCTTCGGAAACGTTTTCAACTTCTCACTGCCCTTTAAATATCGAATAATCCCATAATTCATGCCTTTATGAGGAACACTCTCCAGTTGTTCCTTTATTTTAGATACAAATTCAACCGGATTTAATATTGATGAGTCCAAATTAAAAAGAATTGGATACATATTGTTAAACCAACCAACGGTTCTCGATATATCAATGTTATTTCCCATGTCCTCTCTGCCGTGTCCTTCCATATCAATTAGTATTCGTTCATCTCCAATCCATTTTGAAAAAACGCTGCAAATACAGGCTAATAGGAATTCCTGAATCTGGAAACCGAATTTTTGAGGGATCTTTTTTAACATCAGTTCTGTCCGACGCTTATCCAGGACAACCGTATGTTTTGTGGAAGAACTCTCTGTACCCAAATCGATTGCGTCGGGATAGTCCAATGGTAATCGCTTGATGTTTTGTTCTTCGGCCGTTTGATTCCAGTAAGTCGTCTCATCCATAAAAGAGTTTTCCTCAGCATAGCTAAACAAATGTTCTGCCCAGGCTTTAAATGAATCCGTTTTTGGTGGCAACATCACCGTTTTCCCTTTTTCCAGTTGTCGGTATGCCGTCGTCAAGTCTTCCAGAATAATTCCCCAAGAGATAATATCGGTTACAAGATGATGAATCGAAATCACCAGCCTACTTCGACTTGAAGACAGCTCAAAATGTTTGATACACAAAAGAGGAGATTGGGAGAGAATAATTTCCAATTGCGCTGCATTTACTATTGATTGGATTTTATTTTCCTGCTCCGATTCGGATAATCCCATCAAATTATAGGACATAAATACAGATGCATCCGAATAAGGTGTGTTTTGCTGGAGCCAATTTGAACCTTGTCTAACAAAACAGATCCGCAAAGCGTCATGATGTTTCAGGACTTCTTGCACCGCCCCATTGAAAGCAGTCTTGTTTAGTTCGGTCGACAACTCCAAACAGGCATATTGATTGTATTGATGAGGATCTATCGAAACCGATTCAAAAAAGCACTTCTGAATAGGGGTCAGCGGAATCGAACCGGAAACAGCGCATTGCTCTGAAATTGATTGCTCTTCGTCGTTGACAACGAGCGCCAGTTCCCCGACTGTTTGGTTGTTAAATACTTGATGGGACCTGAAAACAAGCCCTGCCCTGTTTGCCAATTGAGTGATCTGAATGGCAATAATAGAATTGCCACCCAGTTCCAGAAAATTATCGTTTACCCCGATCTCTTCACTGGGAATGTCTAATAATTCGGCCCATATTCTTACCAATTCCTTTTCAATTTCATTCCTTGGTGCAATATAGCCTTCCGGTCCCTTTTTTTTCTTTATACTTTTCCTGGGCAGCGCTTTGTTGTCGATCTTTCCGTTCTGGGTTATTGGAATCACATCCAATTGTATCAAGTGGGAGGGGACCATATAATGAGGCAGATTTGCACTCAAAGCTCTACGCACCGTATCTTCGGGGATGTCTTTATCTCCGGTAAAATATGCATAGAGAGACTTATCTTCTCCCACATCATCCACGATGGTAACATAGGCATCTTTAACACCATTAATTTCCAGCAGGTTAGTTTCAACTTCCGAACATTCAATCCGATAGCCCCTTAGATTAACCTGGCTATCGATTCTTCCCAGAAACTCAATTATTCCATCACGTCTTTTCCGGACATAGTCTCCGGTTCGGTACAATCTTTCATTTTCAATATAAGGGTTTTCAACAAACACCTCTTCGGTCAGATCTTTTCTATTCAAGTATCCTTTAGAAACGCCGTCACCGGCAATGTACATTTCTCCAACCACGTTTGGGGGGACAACGTTTCCATAAGCATCAAAGATATATAGCCTTGTATTGGCCCTGGGCACACCGATGGGGACTGCTGCGCCTTTGTCCTCCCGGTAATCATATTTATGTATCATGCACCCGATAACGGTTTCTGTAGGTCCATATTCGTTATAGATATTTATATTGTGATTAAACTTCCGGCTGATTTCGAAGGCCAGTTTGGTTTCCAATTGTTCACCCCCGACGATAAAGGTTTTCAAGCGGCGATTGGTAACCGTTTCGTTTTTTATGGTCCTTAAATGTGCTGGTGTCAGCTTCAAGATATCTACCTTGTCTTCCTTTAGAATTTTATCAATCACGTAATCTCTTTCCCCATATATTTCAACCCGATTACCCGTTAATAAAGGCGCAAAGATAGAATTCATCGTCAAATCAAACGAAATTGAAGAATATAATGGATAGCACAATCCGGTTCTGTCTTTTTCCCCATATTTCTCTATGGACCACCAGATATAATTTACAACCCCCTGATGATCGGTCAAAATTCCTTTCGGCTTCCCGGTGGAACCTGAAGTATAGACGATATATATTAAATTATCTGATTTTACTTTTCCTATTGGACGGACCGTACGGTTTTTATAGTTTTTCCTATCCTCCAGAAATATTGTCTCCCCTTTAAACCCCGGTATTTGTTCAATATTTTTTTGTGTCAACAGAATCCGACAATCGCTGTCTTCCAACATATATTGCTTCCTATTGCCCGGATATAGAGGGTCAACAGGTACATATCCCCCGCCGGTTTTTAGCACTCCCAGAATTCCTATGATTAGATCAAAGGAACGATCTGCTGAAATTCCCACCAGTTTATTGGGACCGATTCCTTTTTCAATAAGCAATCCTGCCAATTGATTTGATTTTTCATTCAACTGAGCATATGTCATTTCTTGCCCTTTAAACGATAAGGCAATATTGTCGGGAGTCCGTTCGGCCTGCTCTTCAAACAGTTGATGCATGCATTTATCCCTTGGATACTCCGAACCGGAGTCATTTTTCACCAACAGCAACCGTTGCTGTTCTTTTTCATCAAACAGCGGCAAATCAGAAATTCGATGATCTGGGTTTGACACAGCCTCATTTATTAAATATTTGAAATTAAAAAC
>JBFFHJ010000036.1:0-72094 GCA_041556995.1 bacterium
ATTCATGTTTGGGTATTACATCCAGTTTTAACCCTTCAAAAGAGTAGATCGGTTTCATAATCTTTTCATCTACATCACCAATTATGTGTAAAAAAACTGGTGTAGTTGTCATTTTAATAAGCGTTTTCCATCATCAGAGTCCAGGTGGGTATTTTTCTCATGAGTATAATTGCCAAAAATATATTCGATATGTCTTGGTTTCATTTTCTCTTGTTGTGACAGAGTCTTTGAAACGAAAAAAAAAGAATCACCTGTTTCCGGTGTAAAACAGGTAATCACCAGTATGGCAACTGATAGAATCAGGAGTTTTGATTTTTATATTTGTGTGAGGCTATCCCTGGTGGGGATTGTCGATTACCCATCTGATCAGTTTCTTTGAAGAAACAACATTGAAGCTTAACGGATTGGTGGTCCAGACTCGTTTAACACCTATTCCCTCATTATGTCCGCTCATTCTAATGGGGTGATCCAGAAAATATGGCAAGTTTTCATTAACTGGCATTAGAATAACCTGATTTGACTCAATGTTGGAATAACCATCTATATTTTTTTTATCATAATCACGATAGTTGAGCACTATCCATTTACCGTCGGGTGAAAAGTACTGCATCATTCCTGTCTGATGAGAATATGCAATCGGAAATTCCTCGGGTTGATCATTTTTCCAGCTGAATACCCACAATTTTGTTTCTCCGCAAATAACGGCAAACGGTAAAGTTGGGTGTATATCAAAAAGATCTATAAATTCATCATCTATATCACTGTTGTTATTGTATAGATCTACCATTGGATGGTGTGTTTGTTTTAAGTCTTCCGTATATGCTTCCAACTTGTTGTTTTCATTAAAAAGAAATATGATTCCCCGATATACCGCTGCTAATGATCTTTGAGGAAGTACGGTGTCTTGCAGTAAAAAGTTGGTGGATGTTTTTGGCTTTTTACCACTGAAATCATATATCTTTAAGTAGTATTCACTTGGTTTTCCACCCCCGGGATGGCTTTCAATTTCAAAAACAAATTTTTTATTTTCACCATCCAATACTTGAACGTCCCGTATATTTTCCCATCTTTTTGGCATGGCGCGTATTCCATAATACTGATGCGATTTGTCCTTTAGATTAAATAATAAAAAGCGTCGCATTTGAGCCCAACCAATATATTCTCTGGAAAAAATGGGAAGAAATTCACAATCACCCCCTACCCATTTTGAAAAACCTTTTTTAACAGTCTTATAAGATAGTTTTTTTTTCTTAAAGGTCAATAGTGAAAATGCGTTTTTAAGACTATTAACACCGATGCTATTATCAATGGGAACGTTAAAAACACCGTATTTCAGATCATCTTTGACTTTATATTCCTGTTTGGGTATTACATCCAGTTTTAACCCTTCAAAAGAGTAGATCGGTCTCATAGCCTTCTCGTCTCCATTTCCAATTATTGGAATAAAAAATGTGATGCTAAATAGCAAATAAAAGGCAATATTTTTCCAAAAATAGCATTTTATAGTGTCTTTTTGGGGCAAATTATTCATCATTGGGTAATATTCCTTCTTTCCATAATCCTAGTGTACTTCTCGGCTGCACTTTCCATTTTTTTGAAATTTTCTTCAATACTTCTTTTTATTTCTACTTTTATTGCTTTTTCTCTTATTTCTTTTTCGCGTATATGGGTTCGAAATTTTGCCCTAATCCCGCTTTTCAAATTCTTCAATTTGTCCAGATTATCAAAACCATAAAACCTCATTGGATTAATAAAGGTAAAGTTTTGCCAGACATCAATATAATCGGGATCTTTTTTTTCCTTGCCCTGATTGATTTTTTTGGTGATTTTATCAATATATTTTTTGGCTTCCTTGGTGAAGTCATTGTAAGAATCAGCGCCTTCCAGCATATACCAGTCTGTTCCAAATATGATTTTATCAAGCAGTTTTTTGTTGGCTGGCTTAATCAGTTCTTCTACCAACGCATCTCCATTATCACTATAGTCAAAATAGGAAAGATCGGTGAAGAAATTAACATAACTATCATTTTTTAGCATTTTAATAAGTGTACTTACCCAGTCCTTCTGCCATGGTCTTGGAGGTGATTTGAGGAAATCAAAAAAACCCGGTTTGGGATTGTGATATTTCCAGACACCACCCCCGAAATGAGCCAGACAGAGCTTCAAATTGTTGACTTGTGATAACACCAGATCCCATGACTTGGGATGAACAAAATTCTCCTGAAAAAAGTCCAGCCAGGGTTTGTTTTTACGGGTTTCAACATTGGCATTTGTAACAGAGGGAGCTTCAAGGTTATAGTAATAAAACTCTCTTTCATGTGTAAAAGCTCCATCGGGCGAATGGTGGCACATTATGGGAATCTCTTTTGAGGCACATTCATTATAGTAACTCAAGTCCTTCAGGAATTTAATTTTAGGATCTTTGGGCTGATATCCCTGGGAACAGTACATTTTGATTCCAACAAAAATACCTGCATTGCTTGTTGTGGCGATTTTTGATATCTGATCTGAATAATTCTCATTACCGTCATTTAAGCCAATATATCTTCTTGGTTCAATATGATGAGTGGGGACTATTTGAAAAGGATACCGAACGGCCGCCATTTCAGTATGTTTGACTTGCAGGTTCCAATTGTTAAACACAGTGTTTTCCACCTCTTCAGTTTCTCTCTCAACATTTTCATCCATTATTTCATCACCTTCCTCTGCGTCTTCCGGTGGTGCAACACTTACAAACTTTTCACCACGCACCATCTTGTTTTTTACCAGAACCTCGTAGAAAGTTACAGTTTTTTTCCTGTTTACTGGTCGACCATCAGGACCGGGTTCAGTTACCCAGATCTCCTTACGTTTGGTAATGCCCGTTTTTATGTTTGAAGCATAATTGGTGGTCCATTTGCGTCTGTGATATTGATAACAATCCTCTTTACCTTCTTCTGTCACATCTTTATAGATTTTTTCACCCTTGTATCCGTCATAATGCGCAAACGACATATCCATAGGTAACGCAATGATCGGCCCATGTACTATATTCCCATATTTATCGGAATCATTTTTAACAAGAGCATTTTGCTCCACCGCTTTCTCTGCTATCACAAATGTCGAGTTGTTACCGATGTGTCCCATCCTCAATGTATTATGAAACCAACTGCCGGCCCATGAAAAAAAGTTCAATACACCTCTTCCGATTTGCCATGAAGCCACCGGCCCCATATGTCCCCAGACAAAAGGTAAAGGTGTACACCGAGCACTTTGAACATGTAAATGCCCATCGATAAGATATTGTTTGTTTACTGATTCCAGTATGTTTTTGGGTCCTGTTTTAATTGGTTTTTTCGGACCAGACGGTTGACTGTTTTCAGACATATCTCTCCCTTTTATGAATAACTTAGCTTTCAGAATCTTCCGGTAGTTTATTTATGATTAAATCAGGATCCAAATCAGGAAACTGAATTTTATAATAACCCGCAGGCACATTCTCCACTTTTGCATATCCCTTATCATCCAACTGACCTTTTATTTCACTACCATCCAGCATTTTTATGATGTATGCCTCATTAGCATGAGGGATTCCTTCATCATCCACAAATTCAATCTCGATTGTTTCGATTTCCTCTTCATATGAAATTGCAGTTGGGTCCGGGACATCTTCCTGATCCATGCCACTGATGCTAAGGGTATTGATGGTATTACAAGTCATCATATCACCTTTGCGGCAAACAGGGCGACCTTCGATCTTGACATTCGGTGACCATTTGAGAAAAGAACCCTTTCCTTTGGTTGATCCAGATACAATCCCTCCCTGGGAGCCAACTTCGTCACCGGTACTTTCAGAAATAATGCTACCCGCCAGGGCGGCTGATTCACCATCTATCTTAGTTAAGATTGAGCCCATATCCACTTTATCGCTTTTCATAAAATTCGGATAAGGTAGGGGGATAGGACCGGTTGGAGGAGGAAACGGGGTTATACAAACATCGGGAATAGTAGCCATAGCATTACCACCACTACCTTTGTGTACGATCGATTTTCCATTTGCACTAACTGTTACTTTCGCCATTTTTTCTTCCTTTCCTGATTGATTGTAATATTCAACAAAGTGGCAGCTCTGTCTGTGCCTAAAGAGCTGGTAAACAATAATGTTAACGGACCATCGGCATAACCCCATTCTCCTGAATGTACGGCATGACAAATTGACAACGGTCCGGTTGCAGCCCCTACGTCGCCCCAAGAGCCAGTTCCTGTATTTAATGTGTGGTTCTGGTCCAGTTTTTTGCGCAAACGAAGAGATGAATATCCCCATTCTCGTGACGGGTAATCTTCCCCATTCAACCCACAAAAAACCTGATCAACCAATTCTCCATCTTTCAGTCCGGCCAAGCATGTTTGAATGGCTTGGGTCAATGCTGCTCCCAGGCACAGTTGTTTGGAAGCCAAGGTATTTTTCTCTTCCGTACAAGATGTTTGCACAACCCTTGCTTTGCCTGAAATATCAGTGTTTTCAATTGTTTTTTGAGAAGCAAGCAGGCAAAATGCAGCAGCTTCACCGGGAATAAATCCATTTTCGTTGTAAGAACACATCAACCTGCCTGACTCTTCAAGCCAGGTTAATGTATCATTATCCAAATAGGAATCGACCCCACCAATCATTACATAGTCGAAAACTTGATTTTCTATCATTTCTTTGGCCTGATGAAGAGCCAACAGACCGGAGGAATGTCCTTTTGGGATGAATTGGACTTCCAGATTCAGATCTTTAATCCGACCCAGTTTTTTAACGGAATCAAGTAACAAAGAATCCATAGAATCCGGCAAACCAGGTCTGGGTTCGGGCATTCCTATAAGTACCGGTATCTTCAGCGGCTTTTTCAGCTTCTTTTCAAAAGGATTAAGGGCTTCTTCCAGCGCAGGCCAGCAAATATCAATAAATCTAACGCTATAATCCAATGTATCCGGAATGTATCCGATCGATCCGACGGTTACAGGTTTCCAGTTTTTATCTTCATATTCCGGATAAATGGTCAGCCTTGTAAGACCTGCCCTGCAACTGGAGATAGATTCAACGGCATCAATACCTACTGGTGTGTGAGCCCCATAATGCACAATCACTGTGTCAATTATTTCTTCACTCATCTTTCATTTTTTTATTATTTTTGTTGGCATAATCGGTCTTCTTCTCAGAATAAACCGGCGCTACGTCAAATAAATCCGTTTTGAGAATAGAAATCAGATATTCAGCGGCCGTTTTTTCGTCTGTTTCATTACTATCTTTCTTTTTAATTAAAAAAGGGATAATTCGCTCACTAATCGAATGAAAAAAGTCAATCCGCAAATCCAACTGTTTTTTAATTTCATCAAACTCTTTAGAACAAGTGCCTTTTTGCTGTTTTATTATTTGTTGCGAATAATAAAAAGCAAAATCCTCAAACGCATCCTGGTACAGTTCATTTTTAATTCTATCTTTTATGGGTAAACCAGGCCCGGTTAATTCTGCATTTGTAATATTTGCGATCCCCAACAAATCCTGGGTATTATTAATCGTAATCGGTATATTTTCCTCTTCAACCGGTGTTGATTTTATTATCTTGTTTAATAATTCCGACATATTGCTTTGATTGTTTTGCGTTACAAGTTATTTGGTTTCACCCTTTTTTAGGGGGTTCCCGGTTCCCGGCAAGACAACCACAAATTCCTCACCGCCCATGTTATTTGGTTTCACCCATTCTTAGGGGTTCATCCATTCTTAGGGGTTCACCCATTCTTAGTTCACCCATTCTTAGTTCACCCATTCTTAGTTCACCCATTCTTAGTTCACCCTAAGCTATTATGAGATGCTCCGTTGGAGCAGTTTTATTTAATTAATACGAACGGCACCGCCTTGGATTTTATTTTCTTGCTTAGCTACAGACCTTATTTTATTGGCTTTTTGGGTTATTTTTCCGTTTTCTGCATGAAACTCTGTTTGGGTATCACCGCTTTTGATCGTAACTTTTTGTTTTCCTTCCAATATGATTTCATCGGCAGCTATATGAATTTTTTTACCGGGTAACTCTGTTTTTTGTGTTTTTTTGCTCTCATTCAATGAAAAGTAGATATCTCTAATAACGGGTTGTTTGTCGACAGTCTCAAAATCTATCACAGCCAGGCCGATTCGATGGAACGACATTAGAATATCCTCTAATGTTAAATAGGGACTTCCCATTCGTGCAGGAATTTCATTTTGTGAATCGCCTGTGCAAGTTACCCAAATAATCCCCTTTTCCCGGTCCACACGGGTGATTTCTCCAAATCGAATAGTTTCTTTGGTGAGTAAATCATTCGCCAATCGAGCGTCACTACTTAACGGCAACTTTGCAACATCCACTTTTTGAGTTTGCAGGATCACCTTTTTGTCATTCGTTTGAATGTTTTCTTGTGCAATAGATCGGTTCATTTTATTCACTCAATTCAGTTTTTTGCATTTTAGGGATCGTAATAAAGTAACTTCATATAATCTGTTTATAAAAATCCCAAAAACAATGGACATTTTGTAAACAGAAAATGAACTGATTTTTTATTCGCCCCTTAGTGATTTTGTTTTGTAACATCAGATTCGAAAAACAATTAAATTGAAATAATATGTTGCTGAGGCTTGGCATATTGCAGCTTATCCTCTTGGCCTGTGCATTTAATACTGTTCATCCATACCATTATCAACCGTGGACTATCCGGTTCAATCAATATGGTCTGCAATTTTGCCGGTTGAGTTTTCTTTTCGCCCTGGATCAAAGTCTCACATTCTATTTCTATAGATGGGATGGCAAAATCGAATGTCGGACTAAAACGACAAAGATTGGTCAGTCGTACATGTTCACCGTTGTGGATGGTGTCAAAAACCTGATCTTCCGGTGCACATTGATGATAAAGAGGATTAAAATCCAACGGCAACAACGGATATCGGTTTTCTTCCCAATATTTATCATAGGTGCCGGCATATCTCGATCTGGATTGCCAATCACTACTAACGGCACTGAATCCCGCAATTCGATTTTTTTTTGACCGTTTTTTTGTCGGGAATTTCATGTATTCGATATTTGGAACAGACAGATTGTTCAGATGCGATCTTCTTTTGGTGAACCCCCTTCCAACTGGATTTCTTGGATCAAATGCCTGCTCTATTGACAATTCGTCTAATCCTCCATAGGCTCTTTCATAGACGATTGGAATTTGTTGGAACGGCAACGGATTGGTTTTGGTTATAAGTCCCATAATCTGAACCCAGTTGCGAGGACCAAATACATTGAGGAATTTACTCCAGCCACCAATTTGGACTCCGGCAACAAGGGATGTTACATCTTCTCCGTTTGGAGCATAACAGGTAGCGTTCAAAATCAAGTCGACTTTTGATTTAAGCACCATATCCGTTTCATAAAGCAGACTACTCTGGAATTCTTCCCCCCTGAACTTGGGATTAATGACAATGTCTGCCTGATCTTCAGCAATGGAAAGCTCTCCTTCCGGTGAGATGGTAAAAGTGCCTTTTACAGCTACCAACCAGTGAGATTCGCCGGTCATGCCATCTTGTACAAGGGCTTGTCCGGCCTTAAAATCAGTTTTATTCAGTATTTTTTTCATATTATGAAATTGCGGCAAATGTCCAAGGATATAAATCATTTAACCATGGTTGCCCTTCTGAAGCAGCATACCATTCCTGCAAAGCGGTTTGTTGATCTTTCACGTACCAATCAGATTCAAACGGCATCTTCTTTCCAGAGCGGATCATCAACTCGTAGTATGAATACTGCCTTGACCAATAGCAGGCTGTTGGATTTTCCATTTCTTTTAAACAGCTCTTAAGGGTAAATATCTCTCCTCTCCGGTAACGAGCACTGTTATTGAAACGCATGTTATTCTCACTCCACCATTTTTTCCAGGGTTCAAAATAATCAAGTTGGACAGTTATTCTGTTTTGCTCCTCGCCCTCTGTTTCCTCGATATCAGGGTCTGACATAACCAGCGATGCCCCGGTCAAAACGTTTAAGCATTCAAATAATGAATTTTTTCGATTAAAATCTTCTTTCGATTCCACTGGAAAAGACTCCGGGTTTAAAAATTGAATAAGTTCAGGAACAACATCCATCCGGCCAAAAAGGGACAATGCTCTTATACTGTCGATAGATGGTTTTTGGGTCTTCAGACAGCGAGAAAGAATTGAAAAATCGTTGTAGTTACCCGCACAAGCAAGGTAAATCAGCAGTTCTCCGGCTTTATCATAATTTTCGTCACAGACTCTTCGACATCTCATCAACGTATATTTATCTCCACTAAGCAAACCAGTCAGTAGAGCATCTTTAAAGTAGGGTTCCTCCGGATTTTCAAGAAGATGGTAGAAGGAGGCAAAGTCGGTTTTAACACCGGCCTTTGCATTTTTTTTCAGAATTTTTGCTTGAAGCGCAGGGGGACTTTTATCCAGGATGTGACTATAATCATTTGGATCTCGATGATAGTCCAGAACTTCCATAAAAATCGGTTTATTATCATCAGTACCGTTAAGTAACTGAAACCTGGCATAATGGGGTATAATAGGATTTATTCCATACTTCAAACCTGTTTCTATTTTAGATAGCAGCTCTTCATCATCTTTACCCATATCAACAATCATTCCAATCAACTCATCTTCATCCGGTCGAATAGAAGCCAGGATAAACAATGCTATCTCTTTATCCATGTCACTGTCCGCATCGAAAACAATTTTGAATATATTGCTGACGTATCCATCACCATTTTGTTCTATTATTTTCAAGTAGTTAATGATTTGATCTTCCATTACGACAACATTGGTCCACGCCTCAATGGGAGCAAAGAATCTCGGTTTGCAATTCCTATAGGCAAAACTCAACAACTCAAATATTTCATCCTCTAATTTTGTGGAGTAACCCAGTTTAGTTCTAACGATTTTACCGTCGATCTTTATTTTGGTCTCTTGTTTTTGGGGGCCTGCATCAGCTTTACCGGTGTTACCTTTTGCTTTTTCTGCTTTTTTTTCCGCTTTTATTTTTTCGGCAGCTTTCAGGATAAGAGCACCGGATTTTTCCGGCGACATCTTGCATAGAGTTTTCAAATCGTCAAGAGAATTAACCGGGTAAGGACTTACACCGGCTTTAGCTTGAACCGTGGCCACCCTGGATCGGGATATGACAAGCAGTTCTTCCGGGCTTTTAACTTTTGAACCCAATCCGACACCGGTGGCTGTTCCTTCTCCAGAGAACTTAGCCACAATTTGGTTATTTAGACGTGACATCTCTTTCAGATCGGCAGAGGTCAGGGTGCCGTCATCAGCTTTACCTTTGAAATTCTGCATATTATCCAGAATTTCTTGTGAAAACCGGATATTTTGCTTTAACTGAGGCGGTGCATCATTATGTACAAACAATTTTTTTGACATAAGCGGCGCGGTTATAAATTAGTTGATGTTGTTGATTAAACCTTTGATTTTTACTTTTCCTGTATCGATTTCGTTGGTTTCATCCACTGTAACCTTTTGAATGAGAGCTTTATGTTTTATTTCATCACCGGAAGTGTTTTTTATATTGCCTTCTGAAATATTTGATATCAGAAGTATCCCGTTCTGTTTAATATTTTCCGCAATGCTCGCAATGTTTTCCGCCGAGGTGTTTGCCAACATTGCATCAGCCATTTGTGTAACTGCTCCCTTGGCTTTGTTGTCAATCGAGAGGATAGCCGTGTTGGTTGTAGCTGCACCGGATTCACTCTTTATCGCCGCACCGGCAAGTTTTGAAATTGCTCCCAATGCCATATTTGTAATATTACTACCCGCTATATGACTCATCGGCCCGGAGGTTCCTTCAATAATACTTCCATCGGCATCGGTTGTTATGTTTTCAGTAGCATTAATCGTCTCATCGTTTATCATGATAAACAGCTCGTTCTCCACTTCAATATTCAAGTCATGTCCGACCTTGTAATTCATGTCTTTTCTGGCATTAATTTTTAGAATTTCCGAATCTGACATATCAGTTAATGTGATTTGATTTGCGTCAACTCCCCCATCACTTCTGATGACACTGGTATATGGTTTTGTAACTGGCGAATGAGGGGGAGGATTAATATCAGAGTATGCAGCGCCAATAATTAGTGGCTTATCAGGATTGCCATCTTCGTATGATACGACAACTTCATCTCCTACTCTCGGAGTGAAGATAAATCCCCGCTGACTACCGGCTGATGTCCCTGCGACTCGAATATAGGCAGATGTTTGACTATTGTTTTCAGGGGAATAATGATCCCATTGAAATCTTACTTTTACTCTTCCCAATCTTTCTGTACTAGGTCTTCCTGCATCGTTTTCACCAACAACAGTTGCTGTTTGAGTACCAAAGATTTTCGGCTTTGCCAGATCTTCATCCGCCAGCAATCGAAAGTGTTGTTTTGGAGGTAGGGCGATAAACCTGTTTTTATATGTTTCGTTATCCGCTTCTATAAAGACATCTTTGATCAAATAAGCTTTTTGATGAAGATCCGGCAAGGTTGGAGCAAATAGTTTAAAGTGTTTACCGGCCGTTAAAGCTCGAATAGTCGATTCACCTTTGTAAGTTATTATTTTGTTCCTTATGGCTTGTTGCAGGTATTCCGCTTTTTTTTCACCCTCTTCATGAATCAAAAAATCGGCTGGATAATGAAATGAAGGTAACGCCGCTGCCGCGTTGGTGCCTGCTGCTTTTGAAATCTGTTTTACCGGGGGATTCTCCCAATTATAAGATGAAACCATACAATCCTTAGCCGGAATAAAAACCCCTTCTTTACAAAAGCTCTTAATCGAATCATGTTTACCTGATACTGTTTGCGGAATTTCAGGAAAACGTGTTGAATCTGAACTAAAAACCAGGGTATGTCGGTCGTTTGTATGTTCAAAATGCCAGATGATACCATCTTCTTGAAGTAACCTACGGATAAATTTAGAGACGGTTTCGTTATACATTACTGTGTATTCCTTTAACGGTAACTTCTCCAGCTGATTCTGCTTAAAATTCCTGAAACCAAGTTCCTGCAATAATTCTGTGATAATGGTGATACTGGTATTGCCTTTTTTCTGGAAAATCCGACAATCTTTTACATATTCCAGTTGTTTCATCCAGGATGATATCACTACTCTGTATCGCCAAATCTGTGGAATTAAAGGAGATCTGCTCATACCCAACTCTGTCAATTGGTAGATGATTCCGTTAATAAATCGGCATCCTGACTCCAGTTCGTTATCTAAAAACTGGATTTCAACCGACACTTGACTGCCAATGAGTCCCTCTATCTCCTCATCAGTTAGCCGCTCTAAAGAGCTGATTTTCAATTCATAAGTAAAGTCTTTGCAAAGCCCCTCATCACCTTGAATTTGATAGAGCTCAAATTTTTGTTCTCTTGGAACGGAAGCATCGAGTTTTGTGTTGAACTTTAGGTATTTTCTCATGGCATATTATACTTGGAATTAAAATAGTGTTCTTTTTTTTTAAATCATGGTCCGATTTCAGTATCTCCTGTAACCAGTGAACCACTGGCTTTTCCTGTGCTCATCAAATCAGATTCGGAAATCCTTTTGTCAGTTTTATTGATGATAGTTTCCGATGCTTTGTTAAGGATGGACAGTTTTGACTGTAAATCTATCGAACTAGTACCGGCGTTTACCAGAGTTTTCCCAGTGTTTGCCAACATCAGTTTTGAGATATCCGCAACCATTTTATCCGATTTTTGGTTAATACCGGAGGCGGATGTGTTCGCAAATAACGCACCTGCTTTGCTCATGATTCCTGCACCCGCCGAACCGGAAACACTTCCCAATGCAACATTTACTATATTGCTCCCGGCGGTATTGATACAGCCGGCAACACCGATATCAATAATTGTTGCTAAAGATCTGTTTTCAATATCTTTTCCAGCTAAAATATTGGTTTCATTCTTTGCTATAATAATTATGTTTTTGGCAGTAATGGTAATTTTGTTAACAACGTCTATATTAAAATCATTGGTAACATCCACCTTCATATCCTTTTTAGCCACAATTTCGATATTTTCATTGCCCGGCTTATCATCAATCACGATCTGGTTTGAATCGATCAAAGGGCTGTTTTTGATCATGCTGGTAAACGGCTGAGATGCAGGATTAATTGGAGGCGGACTATTTTTTGAGTAAACACATCCAATGATAATCGGCTTATCCGGATCACCATCTTCAAAATCCACAACTACCTCTTCTCCAATCCTTGGATTAAAGATATACCCTTTTCGCGTACCCGCAGAAGGCATGGCCACGCGAATGAATGCTGATGTCAGGACGTCATCCGGTGGTGAATGATGATCCCAGTGAAAACGTACTTTTACTCGACCCAGTTTATCGGTTTTTACTTTACCATTCCCACCGGCACCTACCACAATGGCTGTTTGCAGACCCAGAACTCTCGGTTTTTTTAAACCTTCTTTCTCCTGTAATACATATTGACAATTGGATTTGATGGCTTCGAATTCATTGACATAGCCGGTTTTGGTGGCTTTGATCTTCAAGTTTTTTATGAGAAAGGAATTCTCGGTTAAATCCGGCAGCATTGGGGCCAAAAGCGAGAAATGTTTGCCTGCTTCAAAGGCACGGATAGTGGATTCTCCTTTATATGTATCCACTTGACCTTTCCGAGCCAGTCCATACTGTCTGGCCTTGCTTTCGCCTTCAGATCTGGAAGGGAAATTGCCGGTGTATTCAAAATGCCTCAATCCTTTATTGCTTTTGCACACTGCCTGAGACACGTGGTTTACCGGTTGGTTTTCCCAATTATATGAAGAAAACGTGCATTCTTTTATAGGAACATGGTTTTGAATTTTTTGGAATGTATTGACCGAGTCTTTGAGTTCAACTTCAGTTTTAGCTATGGTCGGCAGCGATGTTGAATCGTCACTGAATACCAATATATGTTTGTTTTCGGTGTGTTCAAATCGCCAGATAATACCATCTGCCTGGATCATTCTGCGAATGTAGTTCCCGACAGATTCGTTATATAAAACAGAATAGGCAATCTGGGGTAGTTTTCGTCGAACTTCATTTTTAAAATCAAAATACCCCAATTCTTGAAATAATTCCGACACAATAGACATGCTGGTGTTACCTGCCTTTTGAAAAATCCGACATTCCTTTGAATAGTCCAAAGTTTTGAACCATGATGATAGCTTTAGTTCATAGCGCCATATTTGGGGCATCAAGGGTGCCCGACTATTACCCAATTCTTTCAGTTCGAAGACAATACCGTTGATAAATCGGGATTTAAGCTCTTCATTAATATTTTTATATTTAATTTCAATGGTCAACGAATCACCGACTAACAAATCGATTTCGTCATCAGTCAGTCTTTCGAGTGTACTTACCCGAACATCATAAAAGAAATTACGACTGATGGCTTCGGTTCCGGAAACAAGTTGAATTCCGAATTTATGCTTCCTTGACACAGTCGCGTCTAATGATGATTGAATTGTCAGGTATGATAAAGCCATAGTTATTTTCCACCTAAGGAGTTTTGGGTTTATTTATTGATGACGACATTGCCTTCTTCCTTCACCATTAAGGCTTCATTTGAATCTTGGCTGCCGGTTTTGCTGTATATGTTTTTTGCATTGGTGAGTATTGCCAGTTTGGAATCCTGTCCGATCTTTTCAACTGAATGGTTGTCGATTAGATCAGTACCAGTATTGACTACCATCATGCCCTTATCACACACTGTTTCTTCTGCCGATCGAATAATATCTCCAACCGCAGTATTGAGAACCAAAGGACTTTTTGAAACAACCGCTCCCCCTGCGGAATTCTTGATCATACCCAGTGTCGTATTAACAGTGTTGGCACCGGCCTCATTATCACTGGCAGTACCGGCAATTTCTGAAATAGCAAGCCCGGTCGAATTGCTTATATTAGCACCAGCAGCTGAATGATGCGCTGTTTTTGCCAAACTGATCATGTTTCCCTTTACGATATTTCCGGTGGTTTTTATCTCCAGGTTTTTACAATTCACATTCCAGTTTCTTTCCACGTCAATTGTACAGTTGTCACCTACCTTAATATTCATATCCTTTTTGGCCCGAATTTCCAGGTTTTCTGTATCCTTTTTATCATCAAACAGAATCCGGTTGGCATTTACACCATCTTTGGGTTGAATAACACTCTGCTCAGGTTTTTCTCCCGGTTTTACAGGCGCTCGTTGAAATGATGCGTACACCCTGCCGACAATTAAGGGTCTATCAGGATCTCCATCTTCAAATTTCACTACCACTTCATCACCAATATTTGGATGAAAAATAAATCCTCGGTTATTCCCGGCAGCAGGCATGACATTTCGAATAAAAGCTGAACCTGTATTGGGTGGAGAATGGTGGTCCCAATGAAACCGGACCATGGCACTACCTAACTTATCTATGTGAATATTGGCAGAATTGCTTTCTCCTACCACCACAGCAGTTTGATTTCCCACAATTAATGGTTTAGCACGACGTTCGGAAGATCTATAAAAAAACTGGTGTTTGCCCGGCATGGCAATAATTTGATTGGTATACATATCCTCAGTAGCCTCAATAGACAACTCCCTGATCAAAAAAGGCTTACTGTGTAAATCAGGGAGGGTCGGTGCATTGAGTTTAAATCGTTTTCCTGCTTCCAAAGCTCTGATAGTAGAGGCTCCCTCGTAAAGAAGTTTTTCACCCATAAATGAAGTTCGTAACCGATCCATTTTCGATTCACCATCTTCTCTTGCCTGAAAATTGCCTGGATATTCATAATGTCTCAGCCTGTTTTTTGATAGATTTTGTGGTTTATTCACCAGTCGTACAGGAGGGTTTTGGTTATCGAACGATGAGGTTTGAACCCCTTCAATTGGAATGTATACGGTTTTTTTGCAGAAATTTTTGATGGCCTCCTTTTCTGCCCAGCCTGTGGAGGGACAATCGGGAAGGTTAACGGCATCATCATATAACACCAGAGTATGTTTATCTTTCTCATGTTCAAACCGCCAGATAATACCGGCTTCCTGTAACACTCGAACAATAAAATCAAAATAGGTTTCATTGTACATGGTTACATATTCACGTTTGGGAAAGGTTCTTTGTGTTTCCGTTTTAAAACCAGTCAAACCCAATTCCGATAAAAGATCTGTTACAATGGAAAGAGCCGTATTGTTGTTATTATAAAAAATCCGACAGTCTTTTACAGATTTTAACTGGCTCATCCAGGAAGCCAGCTCAACTTGATATCTCCAGATCTGTGAATGCAGAGGAAATCGACTCATTCCTTTTTCTTTAAGGCTGTATACGACACCATTTATATATCTTTCCCTGGGAGTATCGTTTTGATCTTTAAAATCAAAACAAACGGTTAATTCTCCTCCAAGCAGTTGATTAAACTCACTTTCTACCATTCTTTCTTTCGTGCTGATTTCCAGAGAATAATTAAAATCATCACATAGTGATTCTTTACCGATAATACTTTGAATTTCAAACCTTCTTACACCTGTTGACTTGCCGTCAAATGGGGAGACTACTGATAAATAGGATTTTTGTTTTGATATCGGTTCCATAAATCTTAATCCTTATTTAGACCAGGTATTGGAATTTTTCATGAAGATATAAATGATCAGGTGTGTCCCTAAAATCAACTTCCATAGATAATATTTGTAGATACAGTCCGAAATAACTTCCTGGATTTCGTTTTTTGGAACGACAAATTTTGTACCTTATTTAGGCCAGGTATTGAGAATTTCCGCAAAAAAAATTGATAATCATGTTTAGTTTTCTACTAAGTGTCCTAAAACAAAGGGATCTCTTTTAAACTAAAACCTGATGAAAATATAAATTATAACTTTTCCCGAACCAACCTGATTCATTTCAAATTTTTAGAATTAAATCAATATAATAACAAGACAGAATCATAGTGGAAACATTTTACGTTTTCAACTTCTATTTGAATTTATCGTCTGAAGAGCTTATTTTATAAAGGATTGCACCCGGAGAGAGATAACTAAATATTGCAATTTTTTTCTAACTTTTTTTGATTTTTCAATTCTGATAAATTCTGAACATGTTCGGAATTTTAGAATTCAATTCGGAAATTGCTGAAGAATAGATTCTACAGCCTTTTATGAACATGAATTCAGAAATCAAGAGTCATTGATCAAAGACAAATCAAGCCAATTTCGGTAAATGTGTTGTGAAAAATCGATAATTTTCATATAAACTTGACAATTTAGGGCTGAAGTCTATCTTGTTGAAATATTAGGTAATAGTGATTTTAAATAACTTTCAATATTGATGGATTAAACCTGATGTACATAAAAATCTGATTTTATGGAAATTCCGATGACAATGGGGGGCAGTGGTCAGACATGTTTAAAAGTTCGCATAAGACATTTAGCGGAATCACTAAAAGCAAAGGATACAATAGCATTATTGCCGATCAATCCAAGGAAAACCGGATCTCGGAATAATCCCTATTCTACAGGAAGTGGAGACCTTATCGATTAAATCGAAAGACAGAAAAAACAATAAAATCAAACTGGTCATACACTAGTCAAGACCAGTTTTCATCATGAAAAATTGATAAGAAATCGCTTTTCTTGATTTAAGTCATTTTTCCTTATTTTTCCAGGATTTTGTTTAGAAGCAGTAATTTTTTTCTATGAGAGAGTCTAAAAACAGTCAAAATAAGCAAAGATTGATAAAATAAATCTTGTTTGAGAAAAAATAAACATGATTTGAAAAATCCGACAAACCTCTCCACT
Organism: bacterium; assembly: GCA_041556995.1. Taxonomy (GTDB): domain Bacteria; phylum SAR324; class SAR324; order XYD2-FULL-50-16; family XYD2-FULL-50-16; genus JAHJTV01. The sequence continues at coordinate 16,794 of JBFFHJ010000036.1, forward strand.
CAAGGATTTACAAAGAATCCATTTCAAATATGTTGCAAAAATCAAACAAGAACCGACGGTAGCTTCTGAATAATCTTAACAGCTTCTGACATAACATCTTCCACCATTTCCCTGACCTTTGGCATATCGTTTACCCGCTGAGCACACTCACCGCCGGCATACATAGCCCTTTCCCTGTCTCCTTCGTTCACAGCATCGATCGCCTTTCGCTCATAATCCATTAACTTTAAGGCACCTTCGGTCATAGGACCAGGGCTGTCCAGGAACAATTCCGGTGTCAGCTCAAGAGTGTTTTTCTGGTGCTCCTTGGCCGTTGCAGTTTTGATCCAGCGGGCTGGACCAACAAATCCCCGTGCCACCAATGTACCGCGATCACCTGCTTCTACGATTCCCTGTTTCCATATTGGTGCAAAATCGCTCTCTTCTGTCGCCAGAAAACGGGTTCCCATCTGAATACCTACTGCTCCCAGAGATAGAGCCGCAGCCATCGATTTTCCATCACAAAAACCGCCCGCTCCCGCAACAGGAATTCCAGATTCGGCCAATGCTTCCACAACTGCCGGAAGTAGCACCATAGAATGTACCGGCTCCCAGGATGTATGAAATCCACCTTCGTGCCCCGACGCCACAATAAGATCAACACCCGCCTTTTGGCATCTCAATGCTCCTTTAACGGAAGGTATGACATGCAGCCATTTAAAACCGGCACCTTTAATTTTGTCACCCCATGGCAATGGATCACCTGCGGAAGTAAAAATGACCTTGAACCGATCTTTGATATCCGGATTCTCTTCCCGATATTCAATTGCAGTATTAATAAGTTTTTCTGCATCCTCTATCATCGGTCCTGATACCATTACATTCAAACCAAAAACACCTCCTGAGTCCTTTGTACCTTCGTCTGCCTGATCAAGAGCACTGCGAAGGACATCCTCCATTTTATCATCCGGATTGGCGTTCCCGGTGGCAGCCCAATGTTTGTATATTTCGGGCTGAAAGTCTTTTGTGCCCGCCGTGATACCGCTGGTTGACATCAGCCCCAGGGTGCCGGCATTTGCTGCGGCAATGCAAAGTTTATTGTTGCTGAAAGGACCCATTCCGGCCTGGATAATGGGATGCTTAATCCCCAGCAATTCATTCATTTTTGTTTTGATCATTTTCACTCTCCGGTTTTGGTTATTCAATAAAATAGAACGTATGCTCGATTTTTATATATATCAATCGCTTTGTCAAAAAAAACCGAACAAATACTCGGATTTTTTTTTTTTTAAATGTCTACTAAATTAATATAATTAAAGGTTGAAAGCATATTGAGTTTCTCATATTGACTTTGAAAGTAATATAATCGGTTACCTGAAGGAATCGGTTAAAAAGACCATGTATTCCAATTTATCTTTTCAGTACTGAATACGCGAGACTTACAGAGCGGAACCGGAACCCGATATAAATAATAAGAAATCACTTTTCCTGAGTTAAGTCATTTTTCCTGACTTTACCTGGACTTTAATTAGAAGCAGGGATTTTTATAATGAGAGAGTCCAGAACGGCGGATTTCTTGAGAATTTTTCTTTAGTATTTCAGGATCTTTCTATTGATAGTTACTTCTGCTATGAACGGGATGATCTGCATTTCAGATAAATAATCAGGACAGATTAAGCGAAGAAACAGCAGAGGTTTCAAAAAAAGTTGCGGAAGACCGCCAAAAACTGAAAATGGCAATCACAAACCTGAAATGGAGACAAAATATAAGTTATTATATCGCAGCAAGTTACCATTCTTGTTTCTCTCAAGTTAATAACCTTAGGATATGCCCCGGTTGTGTCCATTCTTGTTAAAACCGACACTTTTTTCCATTCATGCTCATGTTTTGACAAAAACTAAGATTGAAAGGGTGTGCTCTGAAAAACGTGTATACTGAATCATAAATCAAAAGCACGCCCTCTGAGATATATCGCATTCAAGCTGAAAATTTTCAAAATGGTTTCAACCTGTCTGCGCGTTGTTTTTTTCTCTATTTTTGCTATTTATATCTTCATTTAATATTTTTTCTTAATCATAAGCCAGGTCAAGCAGTGTGCCAACAGCCTCAAGACTGTATCCTTGCAAATCATTCGGCATGAAAAAATTTGCGCCATTGGAAATCGTTGCGATGGAGTCTTTCAAGCCTTCTTTCATCCCGAGCCATTTATACGCCATACTGACTGCGGAAGCGATGTGGGAAACGTAGTATCTATTATCAGGGTAATAGACACACTTAAATGGATGGCAACGTTCTTGTCCCGAAGTGTATATCTGATTTCTTTGAATATGGTTCAGGGCCTTGTACAGGGCATGCTGATATACAACCCTTTTGGAATGTAAAGACGGCATTCCGTCAACAAGCGCAACAAGGGCGCGAGTAATGATTCCATGATACCAGATATACTGATTATGTTCATCCGCCCACATACCGGAATCAAGTTGTCCTGTTAACATACAGTCGGCAAAATACATTGCCCTTTCCAAATATTTCGGTTCACCGGTTTCTTTGTAGTTACTCATTAATGCCCAGATCGCAAACGCGTTGTAATTGGAATTAGAGGAGGCATCTTTTCGTTTCAACCAATCGCATATTCTATTCGAAGCTGATTTATATTTATACTCTCCAAATTCACGGTATCCATCGATAAGTGCGGCGCCTGCAATCCCACTTGGATATAATGCATTGTTAAACGATCCGTCTAGCAATTGCTTTCTAAGTAACCACTCCAATGCGGCGCGTGCCCGATCAAGAAAAACCGGATCAGAAATTTTCTTAGAGGCGTGAATATACCCCATAGCCATGTTCGCAGAACATCTAATCATCGGATTTTCACCCCAACTTCCAAGGTCATCTTCACTTTTATCGTCATTATAATATTTTTCCATATCGTCATGGAATTTTTGAAACGCTTCAATCATATTGTCCTCGCTGAGTTTTTCCGGAACAGTATTCAACGGAATTTTTTCCAACGAATCAATGGATGCCTCCTTGTAATACCAGGGGGAATCTGTTTTGAGCACTTCAACCGTGTCAACCCATGCTTTGTTTATACCTTTGTATTCAACAACATAGACCATCTTTTTGGCACCCACAGGAACCAAGCCCTCCGCTGATATTTTATTCCATTTTTCGGCATTGTGGTAAGTGGAAACAATATCATTTTTGTCCATGTATCCCGCGTTGTTGTAAAATGCAAGGCGTACACGAACACCGTTGCCGTCAAAGTTGGATGCTACTTTTACCCATGCGGAAATGCTATATTTTTCACCCTCAACTACATACATTTTTTCTGGAACACCAGAACCTGTCGAAGCGGGACCGTAAAAACCGCAGTCGGCACTAATGTCGCCGGTATTATTGAATAAGGCGGACCGGTTTCCTTCAAATACATTATCTGAATCTGTTTCCACATGATGATACGCTGCTGTCATTGGTCGTGTCCACCAGTAATCGGGCTTGTCCGGATTAGGCACGTCAGTTTCAAAGCTGGAGTTCACCACTAGATTAACGCGTTCCACTGCAACTTCATCCACCCAGGCTTGGTCCTGACCTTCATATTTAATAAGATATGACATACAGGAGGTGCCTGACGGAACAACAATATCTTTATTTTCCAGGGTAGTCGTAGTCATTTTTTTCCAAGCTGTTGAAGAATAATATGGCGATCTTCTCTCCTCTTTCAGCGATAAGTTATCGGACCTGAATTGCAATGCCAGTAAAAGGTTTCCGGTAGTATCTACTCTTCCAAATGCAGTGATTTTATACGTATCACCGGGACAAACAGAGATACAATCAAGATTTCCATTAGTATCGTAAGGACCACGTAGGTGGGGATCAGATCCTGAATATTCAAGCAATGCAGCGGCGTTCCCCAAATATGCATTTTCGAACCCGGTTACCTTTTTTGTTCCATTACTGGTAAACCAGCGATAGGGTTCGGTCAGCGATGACAGGTCACTCATTTCAAAACTGCCGTTTCTGCATAACGGATCCTTTATTTTAATCAGCGAAAAATCGTCTGCCCAGCCTTTCCCTTTTCCCTTATAATAAATGATCCCGGTTATTTTATTGATACTGCCTCTTATTGTCCCTCTCAGCTTAATCGTCTCCCAGGAATTGTCGGAGACATAAGTCGGTGTAAGAAAATACGAGACGGGATAATGAATACTATCTCCGGATTGAAGGGGAAGCTGGAGATACATTCCCCCTTCGTTGTTGAAGTTTTTAGGGTTCTCGGTTTTATATTTGATGCTTAGTTCATATTCTTCTCCGGTTTCCACATTCAGAAAATCCCTGATCGTACCGGAATCATTATAACGCGCAACATAATAGCATGCATCTGACGTAGCGTCATTGTCGAAAAGGGCACTCCTGGTTTGAGAATATACATTGTCAGTATTTGTTTCCAAACCATGACAATTCTCTGTTAAGTGTCGGTAATTGTAAAAGTCCGGTTTTCCATCAGGTTCAGCAATGTCCACTTCAAATCCAGGATTGTTTCCGATAAGGTTGGTCTGTCCCATGACCTCACTTAATAATCCTATCGCAAAAATCATCATAAAAACGCATAATGACCTGATAGTTCCATCTTGGATTTTTGTAAAAAAATTTGTCGACATAATCTCTCCTTGTTTTAAAGGGTTATTTTAAATAACGACTATTAACTCACATTTATCCCCCCAAACAAAATAACTACGGATTCTTGGCTAGTCAGTGGGCAGGTTTCCTGTCATCCTGAGGAAGTACGACGAAGGATCTCTCAGGGCCAAAAACAAGAGATGTTGCTGATTACCTTGAAACATGTCTGTTTCAAGTCCTATGAAACCAGTAACAACATATCTATTTAAAATCACGGAGATTCTTCAGGTTGCCAGGGTTCCTATCAGAACGATACTGGTTTTTAAAAAAATCTGATCACGCGAAGGTTAGATTCGAATCCTGAAATGCATATATTAAGTCAACGATGTTAAGCTTAATGTGACTTGAAATCATCGTCGTAAACTGCCTTTTTTGAAGTTATAAACTCTACTCCCGATTTAGGCCAAGTGTTAATAATTTCTTTATGAGTTATTAACTATCAAGTTCAATTTTAAGATCCCTTGCTTTAAACAACAATGGAAAAATACACCACAGTCATCGCCATAGGTTCAGAAAATCTTACTATCCGTTCATGTTATATATATTGAAAAATTCTATTAAATAAATGGATGATCAGATCAATATTTAAAACTAAGTCCCCATAAATTAAGAGTTCTTTTTTATATTAAAAACAACTTGGGTAATTTACTGTTACTATCTCCAAGTCAAATCCAGCTCATTCCATATATTAAGTATAAAATCAGTATAATAACATGGAGAATCATAATTGAAACATTTTGCATTTTCAACATCTATTTTGATTTATCTTTCGAAGAGTTACTTTAATTAGGCTTGTACTGGGCCGATATAATCAGATATCATAGTTGTTTTTTTTATTTTTTATTAATTTTGAAGTTCTGATATTATTTGAATATATTCGGAACTTCCAAGTTCAATTCAACTATTGCTGAAGAACAGACTATATGGCCTTTTATGTATATGAATTCAGAAGACAGGAATCATTACTCTGAAAAGAATCAAACTAATTCTGGTAAATGTGCTGTGAAAAATCGATAAATTCCATATAAAGTAGCTGGAAAAAAGCAAGCCTTCTTATAAGGATTATTTACTTCTAGACACCATTAAACATGAACATCTTTTAACTTGTGATTCTTTTACTTATCCAAATGGGGTTTATATGAAACCGACACGAGAAGATTTTATCAAGTTCATGCCATACCGGAATTACTTTAATGAGTGACTGTTAATGGCCAGTTATAATGACCCCTTTTTTCCTTTAATAAGCTGAGAAGTTTGTTTACACCTGAGCCTGAATTAGCTGAGCTAGACTAAACCAATTCAGTTAAACAAAATTGAGGTGAACCATGCAGGTAAATATACACGAAGCAAAATCAAGATTGTCGGAACTGGCGGAACTTGTCTTAAAAGGTGAGAACGTAGTTATTGCCAGAGCTGGAAAACCTATTCTTGACTTGGTTCCTCATACACCTAAAAAAGTTAGGGTTCCTGGAGGGTATGGAAGATTCAATTGAAATAGCGGATGATTTTGACAAAACTCCCGAAGAGATTATAGACACCTTTTATCCGAATGGCGATGAGTAGGTATCATAATACGGATCATTTAATCTTGCTCAGGACCCACCTGTCCAGGTAAGAGACGATTTTTTTATGATTACAGCTGTTATATGATGTCTCGGATATTTGTATGATTGCTTGTTTAAGGTTGTTCACTTCACATTTTGAAATTCCAAAATAGGACCCGTTGACTATTTCAAATTGTCGAGCGACTAAATGTTGATATTTTGCGCGCTCTCCAAGCAGTGATTTGCCCATCTGAAGCGACACTATGCCGGCACCCAAAATATCCAGCAGTGTTGGGGCTATATCCGGTGTATACGCGCTGAATTTTGTGGCTGGACTATTTTTTCTCCCCGGAATGTGTAAAGCGGTAAAAACTTTACCAAAAACATTGCTGCCATGAGTCATGTGATCACCAGTAACTAAGACAACAGTATCAGATAAAAGTTTCTGAGATTTAAGAAACTCCAAAAACCGACCAAACGCATAATCCACACAATGAATGGCGTTGAGCTTTTTTTTGTTGGAACGGTATACGGGACATTCCGCTGACGTATCAAAAGGAGGATGGGTATCTATGGTGAATAGTGAAAGGTGAAACGGACGATTCTTGATAAGGTCTGTGATCACTTCTTCTGCAAACATGAATAGGTCCGGATCACTCACTCCCCAAGAACTTAACCTTGACTTCAACTCAGGTACACTCTTTAGAATATCGTCTTTACCAATAACTTGGTCAAATTCATGGTATTCAGCAAATTTTCTGGTGCCGGAAAATCCGGGATTTGTGCCTTGAAGAATAACTTGCCTATATCCGGATTGATATAAATAATCTGACAAACAAGGAATGTTGGGAGCGTAGATGAACTGATCCAGGGAATGATTGTCAAATTGCGGTAGTAGACTGCATTGACTTGATATGAGGACATTGATGGTAGGAAAAACAGCATTATAAAAATTCTCGAAATAAATATTCTCCTGAGCAAATCGGTCCAGGTTCGGTGTTAGTCCTTTATATGGCGAACCACCGAGTGCGGTATAATCGTCCTGAAAACCTTCCAGATAGACAATAATCAGATTATTTTTTTTATTTTTGTTCTGATTGGACCGGATTTGTTTGATCTCCAGATCAAAACCGAGGCCTTGAATTACATTTACCTCCTCGTCCGACCAACTGATTTGTTCCAACAGGCTACTCTCCCGATAATACGCAAACACCTGTTCGACAAAGAGTTGAGAAGCAAAATCCACGCTGGAATGCCAGCTTTGGTTTTTCATTATAAACACGGACCGCGCAAAAAACAGGCAAAATACAATGCTGCCGATGGTTTTCATCTTTTTTGAATAAACAGTCTGAAAAGGAAGACGTAAGAATCCCCAACCAGCACCTATCCAGGCCAGGCAATACAAAAAAAGTAGCCACCAATACTGATTGATAAAAACTCGAAAACTCTCCAGCTCAAGATGACCAAAGAATTGGGGGGAATAGCTATAACGAAAAATTCGTATCATTTTTATATCAATGATACGAATGGTTAGAATAAAAAACAGAAAAAGGGCTGTTATTGTTCGGGCAAGACGAACATTAAAATGCTTCAAAATAAAATATAAAGCCGCTATCAGGTAAGCCAGGTTTAAATTGAGATCAACATAGCTGGTAGAGAATTGTTGATCCCAGTTGGAATAGGTCAAAACGGCGTAAATGCGAGGTAATGCCAAAAAAACATATAATACAAACGGGATTGCGACAAAGTCTAAGAAAAGAATAGACGCTGTTTTCAGGTGTTTTTGTTTTGTTTCGCTCGAAACCGAATTCAAATTCATGTACCTGTTTTTGACTGTGCTTATTATTTATCTTTTTGAATATTCGAGTGATTTGTATAACAATCCGGGTTATCGGTTAGTATTACTTTGACATTTTGATCCTCAAAAAACTTGTTGATGAGCTTTTTGTCATTCAGCGTAAACAGAAAAATCGGAAATCCTTCGAAAGTGCCGGTCGAGTATTTTAAAAAATTTTCATAATTACCAGACAACGCAACAAAATTGGATTTAACCACCAACGATTTTATGGCAAAAACCTCTTGAAAATGCTTAAAACTGCCCGTTTCATATTCGAGACTCATCCAATAGAGTGTTTGAAAACCCATGTTGGAAAATACACTTATTTCCTTTCGATGCCAAGACTCAAAGAAAAGGCGTCCTTTCAGCTCAAATCGGTTTATCAGTAATTTAGCCCGATTGGCAGCGGCACTTAAATTATCCTCTGAAATGTTTTTGAAATCCAGCCAATAATATCCTTTAAAAGACGTTTTAAAAACGTCTTCTAAAAACAAAAGCCGGCCGTTATGCTTTCGATAGGGTTTATTGTGAGAAACAACAAACCTGTTTAGTTCCAAATCAAAATGAACATCGATTTCTATTCCGTCCACGCCGCTTTCATGAGCTTTTTGAACAGCCTTCAAACTGTTGGGCGTCACCCCTTTGTGATACCCTTTGTGTGCCCATACTTGAGGTGTATTGGCAATGGGAGATTTCGGTATTTTGTTGCTGAACCGAACAGTCACATATAGATAATATACGAATGCCAAAACAGTATATAAACCGACGAAAACGGCAATACCGATCAACGTTCGGATAATCCATTTTTTCAGTTTTGACTTATTAATAACAACCGGCTCAATCATGTTGATGGGATCAACGGAATATTTAAAAACACAGCTATCGCAGCTTGATCTTGTTAAAGTCTACACACTTGCATTTTGGACAATTTTTGTCAAAACAAGAAAATTATTGCCGGCATTCCATCCACATCATATTTCCCTTCCAACAGCGGGTCGTTTCGCCATGCCAGGAAATCAAACGGTTAAACCTGCAACCGGGAGTATGACTGCTGAGTATACGATTCCCCCCCTGTTACATTGTTGAATGAGAGAGGGGTTGATTTTTACTACCGGTGAGTTTTCCGACCAGATTTCTACAATCTTCCAAAATAAGATAAAACGCGGGAACCAAAATCAGAGTGATAAGGGTGGCAAACATAATCCCTATTCCAAGGCTGATTCCCATAGGAATAAGAAACTTTGCCTGTCGCGACGTTTCTGCTAAAATCGGGGCCAGGCCCGCAAAAGTGGTTAGAGAGGTTAAAACGATGGGTCTGAAACGGTTTTTTGAAGACTCGACTAAGACTTCAATAAAAGTTTTATACTTTGCTGTATTTCGGTTTATGGTATTAATGAGAATCAAGGAATCGTTCACAACCACACCGGTTAGTCCTACCAATCCAAAAAGACTGATAAAAGTCACCGGATATCCTAATATATAATGTCCTGCTACTGCACCGGCAATTCCAAAAGGAATCGTACTCATAACTAAAAAGGGTTGTGTATAGCTGGTAAAAAAAACCGCCAGCAATGCATAAACTCCGAGCAGAGCTGCTGCAAATCCAAGCCAGAGACTGTTCATTGCTTTGGTTCGTTCAACTCGTCTTCCTTTTACCTGGTAATGTAGATTCGGATACTCAATCAATAAATCATCCAGAAAATCCTTTTGAAAAGCTAAGAGAATCTCTTCCGGGTCTTCGGCATCATCTTCAACTCCAGCGGTAACCTCAATAACCCGTTTTTTATCCACTCTACGGATAGCAATCGGCTCCACACCCTCAATGATATTAGCAGCTTCCCCCAGAGAAATCATTCCACCATTGGGTGCCATAATGTTCAGTGTTTCCAGGGTATTAATATTTTCACGATAGTGCTTCGGATACAGAACAATCACCGGAACTTCCTTCAGTGGTTTTTTTAAGGTTAAGACTTCTTCCCCCTGATAGGCAGACCGCAATTTTTTAGCAAAAGCAGTTGGTGTTATCCCAAGGGTTCTGGCATCGTTGGTCAAAGTAAAGCGATATTCGCGACTACCGTTTTTTTCACTGTCTACAATTTCTTTTATCCCATCATATTTGGTCAGGGCCAGTTTGACTTTTTCTATTATTTCCATAAGTTTTTCAGAATCCTCATGGGAAAATAAGATCTTGATATCAGAACCAAAGGAAAATCCCCTGGCTCGGATACTAACCGACTCTACTTCAGGAAAATCATGCAATGACCGCTGCCACTGACGACCAAATTTGGAGGTGGATAAATTCCTCTCGTTTTCTTCATTAAACAGAATCACAATACTGGCAGAGGTACTCATGGAAGGATTACGCCTGGATTGGGACTGAACTGTGGTTCGAATGTGTTTAATACTTTTTTTTCCATTATTCGCTTTTTCATCAATCTGCTGTGCCATACGAATACCGACCTCTTGCATTTTGCTTACAATTCTGATTGCTTCTTCCGCCGGATAGCCGGGTGGCAGTTCGACAGTAACCGTTACCTGATCGCTTTCCATATGAGGGAAAAAAGACATGGGAATAATTCCGCCTAAAACCATTCCAATACTGATCATCAGGATGAAACTACTGATAGCAGCTGTAAAGTACCTGTATTTAAGGGAGAATACCAAAACACTATGAAAGGGTCGTCGAATAGTCCATTTAAGGGCCCTGCTGCAAAATGATCTTAAAAATTCAATGGCGATAAAAGGACCGCCCAAAGGTTTGGGAGAACTGTGTGAGAGATGAGCCGGCAAAATAAACAAACACTCAAATAAAGAAATTCCAATTACAGAAATTACCACAACCGGAATCGCATAAACAAAACTACCAAGCCTCCCTTCAATAAACAACAAAGGAGCGAAAGCTACCATGGTTGTGACAATGGCAAACGTAACGGGAGCCACGATCTCTTTGCAGCCTTCGATGGAAGCCTCCAAAAAACCCTTCCCCATTTCCCGATGTTGATAGATACTCTCCCCAACCACAATGGCATCATCTACAACGATTCCTAAAACCAGAATAAAAGCAAAAAGTGAATTCATATTGATGGAAAGCCCCAGCCAGGGAAGAAAGATAAGAGAGCCCAAGAATGATACCGGTATTCCAAGCATCACCCAAAACGCCAGCCTTGTTTCCAAAAATAGTGTCAGCACAACAATCACCAGGATCAATCCAACAGCGCCATTTCTGATCAACATCTCAAATCGGCTTTCAAACATGATTGAACGATCGCTCCAGATATCCAGATTCAGTCCATACGGCAGGTTAGCCCGATATTGATCGAGAAATTCGTTTACCCTTCGGGACATTTCAATGGGTGTAAAATCCTTGGACTGATATATACTCAATCTTACTGCCGGTTTACCGTCAAAAAGGGTAAAACTATGGGCATCTTCAAGTTTTTCTTGGATATCGGCAATTTCACCCAGGTAAATCGTGGAGCCGTCTTTGGTTACCAAAACAGCTATTCTGGAAAATTCTTCAATGGTATCACGTTTCGAGGTGGTTCTCAGAAGTATCTTACCTGTACCGGTACGGATTGATCCTCCGGGAAGATCCATTGAGGCCTCCTTGATGATTCCGGCCAGTTGGCTGATTGTCAATTCAAAATGATTTAAAGTTTCCGGTTTCACCTCAATCAGTATCTCAGTTTGTCTTGTTCCTGAAACCGAGGCATAGTTTACTCCTTGAACAGATAAAACATCCTCTCGTATTTTGGCAGCGTATTCAAAAAGCACTATTTCCGGAACATCGCCGGACAGCATCACCGACATCACTTCGTGACGATGAGAACCATCTTTGACATTCGGCTCGTTGCTGTCTTCCGGAAGATCCTGAATCGCTTCCACGGCGGTCTTAACATTTTCCAGTACCTCTTTGACAATTGCGTCTTTAACCAATTCTATTGATAGACTGGCGCTTTCTTCCTTGGCGGTGCAGACTATTTCCTCGATGTCATCAACTTCAGAAACCGAATTTTCCAACGGCAGACAAATCGATGTCTCTATTTCACTGGGACCCGCTCCCGGATAGCCGACACTCACAGTAATATTGTCTGTTTCATGTTCGGGAAATACTTCCTGATCAATCGTCGGTGCGACAATGATACCTCCAATGATGATAGCCAACAGCAGAATATTAGCAGCCACCGAGTTCTTCGCCATCCATTCTATCGCTTTGTTCATTCGATGCTCCTGCTATTGGTGCTATAGTCTTGTTTTTTATTTCTTTTTGAAAAATCCTTAACCGGTCCTGGTTTTTCTGCCTTTGCCAGTTTCATTCCTTGAACAGCAGAAGGAATATGGCTCAGCACAATCTGATCCCTGGCGCTCATGCCTTTTGAGATGAAAATCACATTTTCGTTTTTACGAATAACGGTTACCGGTCTGATTTCCAATCTGTCGTTTTCCGGCATCATAACCCAAACCGTAGAGCTTTTTCTCAACGACTCTGCGGGAATACCGTATACATTTTTGATAAGCTTTCCTTGAATGGCTACATCAACCAACATTCCCATAGGAAGGGCAAAGTGATGATTTGAGACCGGCTGATCTACCTCCACAACTACTGTAATTAGCCTGCCCAAAGAGTCGATCTCCTGTAATTGACGTTTTACAACGCCTTTCCATTGATGTGTTAATCCACCGATTTGTTTGCTTATTAATACTTTTGAACCTTTTTCTCTCTTACTTTCCTGGTTCTGTTGTACTGATATCCACCTTAATTCTGAAGCCGGTAATGATACACTTAAGATAACGGGTTTATCCTTAAACATAGCTGCCACTGTCTGACCCGAAGATACAATTTGTCCTGTTGCTAAAGTGACGGATCGAACATAACCACTAAAAGGAGCATAGACATTTGTTCGTTTTAAGTTCAATTGTGCTTGTTTCAAGCTGGCTCTTGAAGACTTTAATACGGCCCTGGCATTTGCAATTTGAGGTTCATAGCGAGCTAAACTACTGATATCACGATTTACATCGAGTGAATCTTTTTCTTTTTTCATCTGTTGATAAATCTTAATCCCGGATTCAGCTGCTTTTTGCTTGGCGGTTATCAAATCAAGTTCATATTGGGATTTAGCCAGGCCGGACTCTGATTGTTGAACCAACAGTTGATAATCAATGGGATTAATCCTGAAAAGCAATTGGCCTTTTTTCACCCATCCCCCTTCAACCAGAGCTGGACTAACCCAGATGACTTCGCCTTTAACCTGCGAAGCGACAGAAAGTTCCATAGTTGGTTTGGTTGTCGCCTGAGCCTTTACAATGACCTGGTGTTCTTTGGGCTTGAACTGTTTAACTCGAACCAGCTTTACTTTTTCTTTTTGAATGCTTCCAGCTGCTCTTGGAGGTTGTTTCTTATTGATTATTACCAACATTAACTGAACTCCCAGCAAAATAACTGCAATGGGTATGACAACCTTAAAAATCTTCCCTACAATTTCAGGCATGATTGTTATTCTCCGGTTTTAGCAATTTTTCCTGATGTCGGATGGGTGTATTCATCTGTCCAACTCCCACCTAATGCGGCTAGTAATGCGATTTTCAGATCCAATAGAACTTTGCGGTTTGTAATTAATGATTTTTGAATATCAAAATACTGAGACTGGGCAGTTAAAACCCGATGCCAGTCAACCAACCCCAGAATATAATCCTGCTTAATTAACTGAAGATCCTGTGATGATAGCACCAGTCTTTTTTTGGTTAGTTTAATGAGTTCTTGCTGAAGTTTAATTTTGATCAGGTTTTCTTCCACTTCGCTAAAAGCTTTATATAAAACAGTTTGATAATTCAAGGTCCGTTCTCGTAATACTGCCTTCTGGCGTTCCACCTCGGCTTTTCTTTGTCCGGCATCCAAAATAGGAAGTGTTATGTTACCAATAAGATTCCATATAAAATTATCGGTTTTAAGAACTCCATCCAAACTATCCGATTTTGTTCCGGTTGAGGCTGAGAAGCTTATTCTTGGAAATCTGGCTGCTATCGCCGCCGCCACTTGATAATCGGCTATTCTGATCCTGGCATATGCGGCCCGAAGATCGGGCCGTCTTTTAACTAAATCAGACGGCAAACCGGGCCTGACCTCTGAAAATTCTCTCCAAAGTATATCAGGTGTATCTTTCAGTATCGATTTTGGATAATTCCCAACTAAAAAAGATAAATTGTGTTCAAACGTAATCAATTTACCTTTTGCCACCGGTATCTGAGATTGAGTTGCCAGAAGCTGCTGCTGTGCCTGTACTACGTCTGATAAAGAGGCTGTTCCCAAATGATATCCATTAGTCACCAGGGTTAGATTTCCTTTATCGTCAATTAAAGATTGTTCCAATAATTCAATTTGTGAAAGAACCTCCAAAGCGCCCAGCCAATTCTCTATAACATCAGCCACAACCTCAATTAATAATCCTTTATAGTCTTCTATGGCAGCTAAAAGTTCCAGCTCTGCGGCAGAGATGAGCGCGGAGTTTTGTCCGAACAGATCAAATTGATATGATGCACTCAATGAAAGAGCAAAACTATCGGATTGAACTGTTGAAGTCGAACCGTTCGTTCCAGAAGTCGTGCTTTGAGATCTACCGGCAGAAGCTCCGACAGAAAAATCTGGGAAAACAGCGGTTTTTGTACTTCCAAATGCAGCCAGTTTTTGTTCAATTTTTGTTTGAAGTGTTTTTAAAGCCCGGTTTTTCTGAAAAGCCTGCTCAATTAGATTATTTAGATCTTTTGATCCAAGCTGATTCCACCACTTCCCTCTCTCTTCAACCCTCTCTATAATTTCGGAATTATGGTATTTGTCCTCTTTAAGGGGAAATTCGGGTTTTTTGACAGGCTCGTGAACACTGCACGTCATAAGAAGGATAGAGATGAACAACGTCAGGGCAAACTGTTTCATCAATAGCTTAAAATTAACATTAATACGCATTCAGTTTTTTTAGGATAACTATAATTTTGCACAGTTTTATCGGTGATACTATTTTGCTCAAAAGAATTAAATCAATTATCAATACCCGCCAACTGTTTTTTTAAAGTCTTCCGACCTCTTACTAAAAGAGATTCGACAGCAGAAACAGAAATACTCAAAATATCGGCAACTTCAGCATTCGACAATCCTTCGGAGTATCGCAAAAGAATGGCTGAACACTGATTCTCAGGCAAATTTCGAACCGCCAACATAATCTGATTGAGATTTTCCTTACTATCCAGCGAATCGAACGGTGTCCCACATGAAACCGGTCCATGAAAATCGATCGATAATTCAGGTCTCTTCTTACGCTTATAATCGATACAAAGATTTCTGGCTATTGTGTATAAATAAGAACTTATACTTCCTGAATACCTGTAGTTATCAATCGATCTGTAAAACTTTAGAAAGGTTTCCTGAGCAATATCTTTTGCTTCCTCAGTATCGCCCAAAAACCGAAAAGCATAGTTCCGAATTTTATGCTGAAACCTGTTCAATAAATCTCGAAAGGCGATTTCATCTCGTTTCGATACTGCTTTAATCAACGCGATATCGTTCTTACTCCTGTTTTTTTTACGAAACGGCATGATCCATATACATTAAGGTTTTTGCTGCAATTTTATCATATGCGCCTTTTTTAATTCAGCAAGATTTCTAAAAAAACTCGTTGCCTGATCATCAGTTAATACTCTTTTGATATCAATCAGATGACGTAGTTTAATCTTTTCCTTATTGCTCTCTGCAAATTGCTCCGCTTTTAAATATTTGTCCAGTACTTCTCTATCGGGTAGGCCGGGTTTTTCCATCAATGCATATGTTTTAATTGCCTGTTGGTTTGAAGAATAACGAATCCTTTTTGATGCTGTTATATAATCTTTGACCAGTTGATCAATCTGCTTTTTCTGCTCGGCAGATAAATTCAACTTGTCAAAGGATCTGATATGATATGAATATCTTGAATAATGGCCTTTATAAGGCAATTTATAGCGAATCAATGTATATCCGGCAGCAATTATAAATCCTATGTTTAAACTCACAGAAAATATGATCAGATATTTTTTTATTTTATTTTTCATAGGTCGTTTCCATTATCAGCCATCAACAATTCCATATACGGGTCGGACAAATCGGTTCCTTCATCAGATAGGCTCTTGGCGAAGAAGAGACTGCTATCAGCATAAGGATCGATAACCAACTTGGTCATTTTTCCAGCCCAAAAACCGAATATCAATCCGATAGTCACAAGAGCTATTACAACGGGCCGAGACAATTCGGCCATCCTAAACTGGAAGAAATTTTTCTTATAAGCCATTGAATTTTCTTTATCTTCTCTCCATGTCAGGATTGTTTGTTCGACAAGATCCCCATCAACGGAAAACTTTGGCAAAGCAGCAAAGGATCTGGTCAGCCATTGAATCTCATCCGCTGTTTTTTTACATGTCGAACAACTGTGGATATGATGTTCAACTTCCGTTTTTTCTTTATCAGAAATCAAACCATTAACCCATGTACTTAAGATCTCTTCATTTAAATGATCTGCCATAACAACCTCCCTTCTTCAGTTTACCGACTTTTAATCATGAGATGTCAATGTAACTGCCTGACACATAAGAAACCAGCTTTTTCAATCCAGATTGTATCTCACTTTTTCTTTAACGTTATATTTATAAAACGTATCAAACTTTAAAAACATGCGAAAAAAGTGATCTTAAAAGGCTTGTTCCAAAAACGGTTCAGGTTTCGATTTGGTCTTCTGTGAATCTATCGATGCTTTTTACCTGGTCGTTCTTCACTAACTAATTAATTTATTTATTGTTTGACTTTGGTTGGAAACTATATAAGAATTTTAGTGTTTTCTTAAAATACCAATAGTGAGCAAGCATTTACTTGCGGTGATACATTATGTCGAACAGACAAAAAGTTGAAATTTATTGATTAATAATAATTTATGGCAATCTGAACTCGGAGTTTTATTATGAAACAAAAAAAAACAAAGTCAGTACCGGACATTGTCAAACTTGCTGTGTCTGTTTTTGTCATCTTTACCCTTATGAACACTTCTGTTTTGGAGGCAGCATCACCCATTGATTCTCCTTTTAGTATTGCAAAATACGATGGAAAGGCGGCAAAAGAAACCCAATCCGGCGGTTTAATCAATGTTTATATGTTTGATGGGGATAAATGGAGGGCTGCCGGGCAGCTGGCGTTTGCTAATGAAATCAGTACACATGAATTAGTATTGCCGGATAAGAACAGGGCTTCTTTTCTCACCATTCGATTGGATAAAGTAAAGGGTGGTACAGGTCATATTGACTGTGTGACGGTTAACGATAAGCCAGCTCTCAGCGTCGTCGGTGTTGATCGGAAAAAGCTGGATAAAAAAGACATGGACACTGCTCAAATCAATAGAAATGCCATCGAAATGAATTATCTTGGTTCACATAAGAAAAATGATAAGTTGATTTTAAAGCTGACAGCCAGTATTGATTAGCAGATAAAATCTGTTTCGATTTACTGGAATCCAGGTCCAAGAATCTAATCATCAAATCATAAAGTTCTCCAATTTTTAAGGCATCTATGGGAGGCAAAGTTTCTTTTACTCCCATACCTCTCTTCACAATCATAATATTGGCTCCTCCTCTAATTCTCAACAATTCTGTGTTGTGACTGGCAGCATAGAATTGCTTTTTGTAATAATAAAATTAGTATCTAAACAGGTTATTGTTAAGAATAAAGCAATAAAAACCATCCAATAAATCTACGAATATCGTATAGATACTCCTTCATAAAATGAATTATCGCAGTTGATAGGCTTTTTTTTAAAAATATTATTAAATGACCAAAGACTGTAATAATTTCATTCACTTGATTTTCGTTTGGTTTTATGAAAACCTATAACTTCGGGCTGGAAAATGATGAATATATCATTTTGATATTGTATATCCAATAAGGATTGCGAGCATTAAAAAATGGACCTCAGGTTTCAGATATTGTTGGTTTTTGCCTGCACAATGTCTGATGTTATGTCATATTTACTATAAAGGTCCTTCATTGGCATTGTGAATTACAGGAAGTTCCAAGGATGAGCCGGGAAAAAACCGTCAACTCCACCCCGCGTATCCCGCAAGTATTCTAAGAAATATTTACAACGGGATCAACCTCAATAAACTTTGGTGTTTTCAGCTATTTGAGATGTTGAATGAGTTAAGACACTGTCAAGCTGAATACGTTCTTTTTACAAGATGTTTTTAATACAGTAATTTTTATGACCAAATGTATAAATTATTTTAGGAGATAAAAATGTTTGAATGGCCAAAGAGAAATGACGCTCTGGGGACTGTCAACAGGGGGATTCCATGTGAATCCGGTCTTTGCACATTGTGTGAAGCGGCTTGTAAAGGAAAATGTGAAACCTGGTTAGCATCTTTAAGAGGGCGGGAAGTCATATACCCGAGGAATTTTGGGCGCATTACGGCCGGTGCCAATAATACAATGGCAGTTGGTGTTGGATACCACGCATTAAGAATTCAGGGGTATACCTATGGTGCTCATGGGATAAAGGAAGGCGAATCTCGTGATCCCGATCATTGTAAATTTCCCAATGTCAATATTGAAACAACGTTTGGCAATCAAATACCAACAAAATGTAAGCTTCCCATTATGACGGGTGCCTTGGGTTCCACCCGTATCGCTGAGAAATATTGGGATGGGTTTGCCGTCGGCGCAGCATTATGCGGGTTTCCTATTGTCATTGGAGAAAATGTGGTAGGCGTTGACAGGCAATCGGAACTGAAGAATGGTAAAATCTCAAAAGCACCTGAGCTGGAGCGGCGTATTGATAAATTCCTGAGATACTACGATGGTCATGGTGCTATTTTTGTTCAAATGAATGTGGAAGATACACGCAACGGTGTGGCTGAATACTTGATTGATCGATACGGTGACAAAGTTATTCTTGAACTCAAATGGGGACAAGGCGCCAAAGACATTGGTGGAGAAATACAGGTGAAATCGGTTGAATATGCACAATTCCTCAAACAACGTGGGTATATTGTTGATCCTGATCCGGATAATCCGGAAGTTCAAAAGTCGTTTGAAAAAGGTGCCTTAAAAAACTTTGCCAGACATAGTCGTTTGGGAGCGACCAATTTGAGTTCGACAGCAGAAGTGCAGGAAGATTTTATGATGTCCATTAAAAAATTGAGAGGGTTGGGATATAAAAGAATTTCTTTAAAAACAGGTGCATATGGGATGGAAGGTTTGGCCATGGCCCTGCGTTATTCTGCTGATGCAAATCTTGATCTGTTAACCATAGATGGTGCCGGAGGTGGAACCGGAATGAGCCCATGGAATATGATGCAAACTTGGGGAGTTCCATCTTTGTCACTGCATTCAAAAACATATGAATATTGCAAAATCATGGAAGATAAGGGTGTTAAGGCTCCGGATATTTCTCTGGCCGGTGGATTTGCCAGAGAAGACCACATTTTCAAAGCCCTGGCGCTTTGTGCACCTTATGCCAAAATTATCTGCATGGGTAGAGCGCCCATGATTCCAGGATATGTCGGAGCTAATATTACCGGTGCGATTGATCATGAAATTCGTAATAAAGTAAACGGTTGCTGGGATAAACTGCCAGCATCGGTTTTAGAATATGGTACAAAACCGGAAGAAATTTTAATCGGTTGGGAGGATGTTGAGAAAAAGCTTGGTAAAGATGAGATGAAAAATATTCCGTTAGGCGCAGTTGCCATGTGGAATTATGTTGACAAGATTTCCTGCGGTATCCAACAGTTTATGGCGGGTGCTCGAAAATTTACACTTGCTGAGATTGATCGGTCCGACTTAATGGCTTCCAATCGGGAAACAGCAGAAGAAACAGGTATTCAATATATGACGGATGCACAAAACCAATCCGCCCTGTCCATCTTAAAAGCATAATCCCATCTTTTCCCTTTGGTTGCCAATCGATCGATAGGGAATCGTTTACATTCCGTGATCTACTTGAAGGATGAGGCATTTGCTGATTGATAACGAAAATGCAAAAAACCGACATAAAATCGTCGGTTTTTTATTGTTGTGAGGTTGGATGTTATCCCTTAATGATCCGAGGAAGGATCAGGTGATGTTGGGGACAGATGGATTTTGGGTTTTGGTAAGCCGCTCCGGTAAATGCTTTCAGGTAGTTTCTGATTTTGTCCATTGATACAATTTCATCCACCATTCCTGTTTTTGCACAAAACAAAGGTCGTGATTTATTATAATACTCCTGCGCCAATTGATTCATCTTTTCAATCACCGGTTCCAAGGGTCTACCAGCGTCTTTTTCTTTCATCAATCGTCTTGAGTAAGTAGCCACAGCTGCTGTCTCACCATGCATGACATAGATCTCAGATGCAACCGTCCCGATAGTAAATGCGTTGTGACGATTGGCTGTTGGTCCGCCCAATACATAATGTGCGGCAGCGGTTCCTTTTCGCAGCAATACCATCATCATCGGAACTTCTGTTTGTTGAATTGAATAAATCAATGATTGCCCCAGCCCTAATAATTCTGCTTTTTCTGCAATATCACCAACATCAATACCGGATGTATCCTGAAACCAGATAATGGGAATCCGATCTCTTCCACATAGGGTAACAAACTCATTCATCTTAATCAGTCCCTGGCGGTACAACTTTCCTCCCATACCCGGATAATCAGCATATTCCGGATACCCTTTGCCCAGATACCCCTGTCTGTTCCCGATGCAGGCTACCAAAAATCCATCGATTTTACACAAACCGGTATACATCTCCGGTCCGTAATCTGGTCGATATTCCATATGTTCGCTATTATCAACCAATCGTGACAGTATTTCGTCGAAATCATACACTTTTTTCGGTTCTAATGGCAACAATCGATAGATATCTTCCGTTGGAAAACGAGGTTCGACTGATTTGGCAGCTCTGAAAAATTTTGGGTTATAGGCAGGTATATGCTGCATGTACTCTTTTAAACCGTCCAGAACACCTGTTTCCTCTTCGTATACATATCTGAAAAAACCGGTTTCATCGTAATGGGTTTTAACAGTGCCTGGTGGCTGAGCTTTAAAATGTCGGGCCTTATCAATGATATCTTCCGCAGAATCCAGGTCGAAATTTCCCTTTGGCGCCATTCCACTAACAATTCCGGCACCACCTACGGCAATATTGCAATTTTTATGGGCAAAAAGAATCGTTGAACTAGCTCCCTGGTAACCGCCTCCGGCGGGGTTTGTTCCATAAATACCGGCTAACACAGGTATACCAAGTTGCTCCAATTCTGCATGTCGGTAAAATGGAGTACCGGCACCACGACGATTGGCATAAAATTTTTCCTGTTCCGTTAATTTTGCTCCACTACAGTTAACCAGCCACACCAGTGGAATATTTAATCGTTTGGCCAGATCAGTAACCCGTAGGATATTTTCGGATTGTCCCGGTACCCATGCACCGGCCATCACTTTATTATCAAATCCGATAATCACCGCCCAGCGTCCGGATATTTTTCCTAGTCCATCAAAAACATTGGTAGTACCTTCCTCATTGTCCAGGGGATTAAACAAGGTATGCAAAGGTGTCCACGTACCGGGATCAACAAGGTATTCCAGACGTTGCCAAACTGTCATCTGGCCTCTTTTGTTGATTTTTTCAGTAGAGAAACCAGCATTTTTCGCTTTGTTTTCCTCTTTTTGTATATCGGCTTCCGCTCGTTTCACCTTTTCCAGGTTTTCTTCTGTGCGTTTTAGTTGACCCTTTTTCAGTTCTTTACCGAATTCGGTCATCTTTTCAAAATATGGTTTCATTTAAATGCTCTTATTTTTTTTTCATAACGTTTTTTTGAGAGTGTTACTGCCCATGTTTCACTATTATGCTGAAAATAAATAAGTATTTTTTTCAAATACTGAACATGGTTATCAAATGGATTTTCCTTAAAATCGAAACAAAATACCTTTTGGATTTTAGACAAACTCTGGATTATGCAATGATTGCTAAAACATCATCTTCTTCAACTTCATCACCTACTGAAACCTTTATCTCTTTTACTCTCCCGTCGCAGGGGACATATACGTCGGTCTCCATTTTCATGGCTTCAATGATTATGGCATTGTCGTCTTCTTCCACTATATCGTTGACCTTAATTTCGATTGACACAATTTTCCCGGATAAAGGGGCTAGCATTTCTTCTGCCATTATAATTCCTTTTGATATAGTTTATAAATGTATAATTGGAGACAAACCATCTTTTTCAAAATATGGCTGTCTCAATCAGTAAAAAAGAACAGTCTTCGGATCTCTATAAAATTTTACACTGTTCGATGTTACTTTAGGAAGGTTAAGAAAATACCTGCTGCAATCACGGTTCCAATCACGCCTGCTACGTTTGGCCCCATGGCATACATTGACAGGTAATTCTTTTTATCTTCTGCTTCACCGACTTTATGAACGACTCTGGCGGCCATTGGCCCGGCTGACACTCCGGCTGCGCCCAAGAGAGGATTGATTTTTGTTTTCAGGAAAAGGTTCATGAATTTAGCCAGTAATACACCGGAAGCAGTACTGATCGAAAATGCGAAAAGTCCTAAAAGAAAAATACCGATGGCTCCAAGCTTGAGAAATCGTTCCGTAGTCATAGTGGCGCCGATGGATATCCCAAGAAAAATGGTGATGATATTCATCAATTCATTTCTTGAAGCATGAGTTAATCGTTCCACCACTTTGGATTCACGGAAGAGATTCCCCAGCATGAACATCGAAATCAGGGGGGCTGAAGCCGGTATTAATAGAATAATCAGAAAACATGAAACAATGGGAAAAAACAACTTCTCCAGGTGCGATACCTTGCGCCCTTTTTTCATTCGTATTAATCGTTCTTTTTTTGTAATTAACAGTTTCATGATGGGAGGTTGGATAATTGGAACCATGGCCATATATGAATAAGCAGCTACCGCACAACTACCCAATAACTCGAGCGCCAGTCTGGCTGCAAGAAAGATGGTGGTCAGTCCATCCGCACCGTCGATAATTCCGATGGTCGAAGCTTCTTTGATTCCAAAATTAAATCCAAACTTACCTAATCCGTAAGCCATGAAAAACGTCAGGTAAACTCCGACTTGCGCACCTGCTCCCAGGAATATGAGTTTTGGATTTGCCAGCAAAGGACCAAAATCGGTAAGAGCGCCTAATCCAAGAAAAATCAGTGGGGGAATAATTTCCCATTGGATGCCGTAATAATAAAATCGCCAAAGAAGTCCTTCTCCCGGGTGCATCAGTTCGGTCAAGGGTAAATTGGTTAGAATAATTCCAAATCCAATGGGCAATAGTAGCAGTGGTTCGTATCCATTTGAAATTGCAAGATATAACAACAAAGGACCAATAATCCACATGATAATCATGCCGGGAGTTATATGTAAAAAGCCTGAAGATTGAAAAAGAGAACCCGAGGCCTGCAAAGTTGATAATACTTCATTCATTTTGCTTTATCCTTCTTCATTTTCAACCATTTGGTGAAAAAAGGTATAACAAGAATAGCAATATACAACATGAACATTCCCAGGAAAAACGCCCCCAATTCCCGCAAAAAAATTGTTAATACCTGATTCACAATAAATTCCTGGAGTAAAGTAGTGGTTTTTATACAGAGCTTTAAATTGATCGATTATGCCTGTCGGGAATGTTTCTTGAGAAAATCAGATTTTCCGATCGATGTAAAACCAAACATATGTTTACGTCAATCGTTTTCAAAAATCTTTCTAATATTAGGTGAGGCCCGATGAATCAAATGCTGAAATCTATTTTGCTTTTTGGATATCAACATTATTCCAACCGGTAATATTTCAGTCAAGCACCCAATTAAAACACTAAAGAAGGTAAAAAGGTAATGCTGATGAATATAACAAAATATGGATATTTGCTGGGGAGTAAGTTGATTTGTATTTCACTGGAATCTATATGTAATCATGGGATATTTATCGTCGCAATTATCCGCATCTCCCATGCGGTCATAATGACATCGGTTTTTGGTCCATATTCACGTGTTACAGAGCGGAACAAGTAATCGACCATAGGTATGTAGTTGTTTTCATGCAAATCATTCATAATGTAAATGATCTTACTAAAATTGCTACCACTAATCACTTTCATTTGTTGACCACTACCTGTGACGTAAACGATGTTGGGTTGAGCTTTTTTTTATCCAGGTTTTCAGCCAGTGAAGTACTAACCAACAACGCATGTGTTGAACCATAGGAATAGCTGCGGGTATTCTCTCAATTAATATGGGTGGCAAACGTATCCGACCGACATGCGGTCGTATACGTAATAATATAGCAATGAATCAGGTTTCCAAGACAATAAAAACTATTAAAATCTGTGATTCTTTTTAAAGATGCTGACCGGTCTTTACGTTAAAACCAGCTCTGTTGATATTTCTTTTAACTGAAAATTCTGCATGGTGTCATGCAACTTGGCGGATTGGGATGTTAACTCCTCGGAAGCGGAAGCGGTTTGCTCTGAAATAGATGAGTTTTGTTGCACAATCTCGTTGACTTGTATCAGGGCTTTATTCATTTCTTCAATGCGATTTGTTTGGTCGTTTGAACTGTGGGAAATCTCCTCAACCAGGTCGTTGACTTTTTCAACACTTTTAGTAATCTGCTGCAAAATTTCAGCAGTTGTATTCACTTTTTCCACCCCTTTTTCAGTTTCTTTGTTGGAGGTTTCTATCAACTCGGCAGTGTTTTTGGCAGCTTCTGCGCTTCGACCAGCTAAATTTCTAACCTCTTCGGCCACTACGGAAAATCCCTTACCATATTTTCCAGCTCGGGCAGCCTCAACAGCTGCATTCAGTGCCAGAAGATTGGTTTGAAAGGCAATTTCATCAATAACTTTTATCACATTGGATACGTTGATGCTGGTTTCATTGATTTGATTGATAGTTTCGACCATTTCAGCCATTTGTTGATTCCCCTTTTGAACAATTTCCAGGGTTGAATCCGTTAAATTTTTCGATTGCAGGGCATTCTCGTTGTTTTGTTTGGTTTGATTCGCAATTTCGCTCATGGAAGAGGCAATTTGCTGAAGATTGGCTGCCTGAGATGAGGTCCCGTCAGCTAACATTCGGGCGGAATTACTTAACTCGTTGGCGTTGGTATTGATCAAATGACTGGAATCGGCCACGTCCAAGATAGTTTTACTTAACAAGTCAATGGCGTTGTTAACACTGTGTTTCATCTGCTCCAGGTCACCTTCCAATCTGGCGCTGATTCGTTGAGACAGGTTACTTTCGGATACGGCTGCCATCACTTTATTAACATCACCGATGACATTGCGTAATTGATGATTGATGGCTTCTGATTGATCTTGCGATCGATGAAAACGGGCCAGATTTCCTGAACTGGTAATTTCATATATGGCTCCCAATATCATGGTGAAAACAATCAGCACGCTGAAAGTAACCATCATGTATCGTTCCAATTCCGCCTCAGTAAAATCATACATTGTTTTTTCTGCGGTGGGTAATTCAACCCCCTTGGCCTTGGCCATGTAGATGATTACAATGGCCATGATGCATAATATCCCCCATATTAATCCGGCACGCAGGCCTAACATCATTAAGGCACAGATGGATATTAAAGCTAAGTACGAGACAATGGAACAGGTAACACCACCCCTTTGCAATACCACATAGTTGCACAGAATAAATATCATGGATAACGTAATATTGGCTGAAATTACCTTCGACTGAGTGTATTTTAACAAAAAGGGGCCGCTCATTGTCAATAAACCGAATATCACAATCGCAAAGCCAAGTTTTATACTAACGGTCCCACGAAGACTCTGCAACATGATAACAAAACCAACCAAAATACCGATACCGACAATCATTTTTGCCCTGGCATAATCTTGAATATTATTTTTTATATGCTCAGGTATAAACCAATCAATCGCTTCAAAAAAAACCATAACACCCCTTTTTCAATAAATAGATAGATGGGAAAACCTTTAATCACAATATAATGAACACGTTTTGGCTGGAAGTTGGTATAATCGCTATTTATTGCTCAAGTTTACAAAAATTTTCCGCAATCCGTTTAATCAAATTGTTGAATACATCATTGAATCAAACATGTCCAATTTTTAAAAGTGTTCAACTATTAAAAAACTGATATTAATACCAGTTATTCTAATTCAATTTTAAAATGAATGTCCGAAAATTGAATAGCCTCCCAGGATTATTGAGAAGTTTCTGGCTATCATTTTGATTTTTCAATAAACTATAATTCAGCTACATATTTTTTGACCTTGCTTTTTAAAAATCAAACCGGGACCCCTTTGGATACATTTCTCGAATAGGCACTTCCATATTGATATCATTTCCTTTGGCATATATTTATCAATTTAGGAACGAACGTCCCGAAATATAAATATAGTGGAGCAAACCCTTGAGTTTGCCTGTTCTTTTCCTTTATTCTTTTACTCCTCCTTCAGTCATGCCGCTGGTGAGGCTTTTTTCAAAAAACATAAACATGATAACAACCGGTATAGCGGTCAGAAATGAAGCGGCCATGATGCGGTCCCAGATGGCATTTTTTGAGACAAATAGACTTTGTAGGCCGATGGGAAGGGTATAAAAGTCTTTGAAACCTTTTAAAAAGACGGAAGCGAACAGATATTCGTTCCAGGCAATCATAAAGGAGTAAATAAATACAGTTACCAGCATGGGCAGGGACAAGGGGATGATGATGACTAAAATGGTGCGGATTCGGCTGCATCCGTCCACCATGGCAGCTTCTTCCAGGGAAATCGGAATGGAACGAAAATAGTTGCCCAGCATATATAATGATACTGGAAGTGTTTGTACCACATAGATAAGCCCAATGGTAATCATAGATCCGATGATGGATTCCGCCAATCCGATTCTGACGGATAACTGGTAAAGAGGAACCATCAGTAAAACACCACCGAACATATAGGTAAATAGCACA
The DNA here is from genome assembly GCA_041556995.1 of bacterium. GTDB lineage: Bacteria > SAR324 > SAR324 > XYD2-FULL-50-16 > XYD2-FULL-50-16 > JAHJTV01. Next base: position 43,839 of record JBFFHJ010000036.1, read on the forward strand.
CCTCTTTGTATGGTACTTCTACCTCGATATTGAACTCGGCTGAATGAATAGGCTCCAAAAATAGCTAGTACCAGGGAAATGAAGGCTGCCGCTGACGATAATAAAACTGAATTAAGAAAATATCGCCCAAAGGGAAAAATATCGCTGGAAGATACATATTTAGCCAGGATCTTTTGTCTTTTGTCTTCACTCAGTTTGGGATTACTTAATAACCTTTGAATGGCAGGGGGAACCTTGGCCTTGTATTCTTTAAATCCTAAAAGTTCGCTGTAGGCTTCCAGGTTGATTCGATCTGGAATGAGGGATGGATTTCCCATATCGTACTGATGTTTCAAAGAAGTTGATACCATTTGAACAAATGGAAACACACAAAATCCCACCACTGCAATAATACAAAAGGCAAGAAATATTTTTTGCCACCATAGTAATTTTACCATTTTAATACCTTTTTAACGTAGTAAAGAATAATCAGTAGTAATAATAAAAACTGAACAACAGAAATAGAGGCAGCAATTCCCTGTTCAATATTACCGGTAAATGCTGTGAAATAGGTATATATGGGAAGGGTTTTAACGTTGGGAGCTAACAGGTAAACCTCTTCGAATTTATTCATGTTCCAGATAAATCTAAGGATAACAATGGCGCCGATAACAAATCTCAGTTCCGGAAGGCTGATATTTATAAACTGTTGCCAACGCGTGGCACCGTCCAGTGAAGCAGCTTCATATAAACTGGTGTTGATGGACTGTAATCGAGAAAGGATCATTAGATAAGCAAACGGGAAATTGCGCCATATATCAAAACAGATGACAACAATTAATGCATACCGTGGATCTCCGATCAGATGAACCCTTTCATTGGAAATTTTTAACACATCAACAAGCAAGTAATTATAAACACCGTTGACCGGATCAAAAATAAACTGCCATGAAAAAACAACTGAAATGACAGGGGCGATGTATGGAAGTAGGATTAATCCCCTGACAATTCCCCTGAACGGGAACTCTCGATTCATTAACATGGCCACACCCAGGCCGAGTATGGTTGTGCCGGCAGTTGTGCCTACCAGGAACAGGGCGGTGGTCAGTAGTGATCCATAAAAGTCCCCGTCCTGTAGCAGATGAATGTAGTTTCCCAGGCCGACAAAATCATTTTTTCTTCCCAGGTTAACCTTAAAGAAACTCAGGTAAACATTATAAACGATGGGGTATAAGATTAATAATCCTACTACCAGCAAACTGGGAGTTACCAGCTTCCAGCCAAAACGGGCTTCCTGTTTGGAGTGGGATTTTGATTTCATAAGGGAGTATGTTTGAGGTGATTGGTTAACGTGTGCCAAGGTCCACAAGTTTTTTGTTTATAAAGGATAGGAATATGAACAGAATGAGCACTTTGCTGGCCCTTCAGGTTGTATCAAGAAGTGAAAATTAGTCATTTTTCACTTTGTCATTTCAGATTCGATAGGTGCGAAGTTACTTGCAATAAAAAAAAGTATGAAATTATTGTCCATGGAATCAGATGTATTTGCTCCAATGGAGCATCTGATAAAAACATGAGTGTTTAAAACCAACTCATACTATTTTTTGGCAATCACCTTATTCATTTCCATTTCTGCCCAGGATATGGCTTTTTGGGTTGGTACACCTTCGAAAATTGTTTTAAAGATCATTTGTGGAATAATCTGTTTTGCGAAGATTTCACCTGAAGCAGGAAAAATTTTACCGTTGACGATTTCAAATTTTTGCAGATTATCCAGACCGGAAATGATTTCATATATTTTATCTTTCCCATATCTCTTGAAGATGTTTTTAGGATCATTTATAAACGTTTCACTTTTGGCAATAGACCGGATAACGGGATTCATCCCTCCCGGTGCCATGTGCAAAAAGGTAATATATGCATCTTCCTCAAACAGGTATCTGATGAGTTTTTTAGCAGCAGATCGTTTAACTGCGTTTTTGTTCTTTACCACTCCCAGTGTGACGACAGCCCCATAGGAGGACTTCTGCTTTTTTTCGATAATGGCTGCCATACGGGTGTTTTCAACCAGGTTAGGATCAAATTGTGACCCCTTCAGATCTTTAAAATTGCTGTTGGACAACGAGTTGGCTGCCACCTGTGCCAGGGCCAGATCATCCATGATATAAGTAGAATAAAAAAACATGGCCAGTTTGCCTTGAAGATAATAATCTCTGGCTCTCCAATTGTGAGGTCCTGGCGGTGAGTATTTCTGTAATTTTTTATAAAAATCAAGGGTTTCCACCATGGCCTTGGAGTTAAACACTAGTTTCCCATTTGAGTCAAATTCACGGGCATTGTTGGATATGGCGAATTGGGTGAAAACCTGTTCTGCGTATGCATCGGCTTTGGTCCCTATCAATATGCCGTATTGATTTTTTTGAGGTTTATGGAAGTACCTGGCAGCTTTTAATATAGTGTTCCAGGTGGTTGGCGGTTTTAATCCTGCCTTTTTGAACCAGTCGGCTCGGTACCAGATACCCTGAATCCAGCCATAAAAGGGAATTGCATAATTGGATTTTCCGTCTGGTGTGGACGTTAATTGCAAAGCACCTTTAAAAAAGTCGTCTTTCCCTATTTCGTTGATTATTTCACGATTGCTTTTTACATCCATCAATCCTTCGGAACCGAATGCCACCGCTAATTCAGAACCCATTTCGATGATTTCGGGTAAATTACCGGCTACTGAAGCTGCTGCAACTTGTTTAGGAATATCATTTTCGTCAATAGGTATCAATTTGACTGAAATCCCATCATTTAATGCTTCAAAAGTATCCAGGATCAGCCGTATGGTTTTAACGCGATCTGATTGGGTTAAGGTTACCCACAATGTTATGTCGGTTGTTGCATAAATCCAACCGGGAAAGAAGAGTAAAAAGCTAAAAAACAAAAGGACACAACGTTTCATATTTTCCTCCTGATCGTGTTTTTAATCAAAGGATTATAAATTGAAATGATTAAGTAAAGTAGATCTGCCACTTTTAAATGAGTTTAACCTGAAAGGCAACCTGTTTTTATATTTTTCAGCTGTTTTATTTATAATTTAAGAGATGGTTCAGGTGAAAAGTAATGATATTCTGTATTTGAAACAGATCAGAAATTATCAAGATGTTTATACAATTTATCTTATTAAATCTATAAATTGTAACAAAATTTAAATTAGATATTTTGGTTTAATCACCATTAATGTTGACGTCTTCCAATCGTATCCGGTACGCTTGGTAGATGTTGTTAAACTATTATAAATGTTACATTTTATAAAGCCGATCGTCATGTTAAAATGTTGTTGATGTACTGTCGTAATAAGGAGGCACTATGGCTACAATGAAAGCATTGGTAAAAAAACATGCAAAGCCCGGATTGTGGATGGAAGACGTACCTATCCCGGAAATCGGGGTGAACGAAGTATTAATAAAAATAGTAAAAACAGCTATTTGCGGCACAGATGTTCACATCTACAACTGGGACGATTGGGCGCAAAAAACCATTCCGGTTCCCATGACCGTTGGACATGAGTTTGTTGGAATTGTAGATAAAGTAGGTAAAAACGTTCATGATTTTAAAAAGGGAGATCTTGTTAGTGGCGAGGGACATGTAGTTTGTGGTCATTGTCGCAATTGTCTGGCTGGTCGTCGTCATCTTTGCATGAAAACCAACGGAATTGGCGTGAATAGAAACGGGGCTTATGCCGAATACCTTAGTATTCCCGTTACCAACGTCTGGTACTGCGATCCCAAGATTCCAACTGATGTGCTTGCTTGTTTTGATCCGTTCGGCAACGCTGCGCATTCAGCCTTATCTTTTGATTTGCTGGGCGAAGATGTTCTTATAACCGGTGCCGGTCCCATTGGGATTATGGCAGTAGCCATTGCCAGGCATGCCGGTGCGCGGTATATCGTTATTACTGATGTCAATCAATATCGCTTAGAACTGGCTAAAAAAGTAGGGGCGACTCGAGCGATCAATGTGAACGAAGAAAAATTAGAAGATGTTATCATCGATTTAAAGATGAAGGAAGGATTCGATGTCGGTTTGGAAATGTCAGGAAATGCGTCGGCCTTCAACAGTATGCTGGATGTTATGTGCCACGGGGGTAAAATAGCGTTGTTGGGCATACTACCACCCAATGTAAATATTGATTGGAATATTGTTGTATTTAACGGACTGATTATAAAAGGAATATATGGCCGTGAAATGTACGAAACCTGGTATAAAGTCACTAGCATGGTGCAGACAGGTTTGGATATTTCACCGGTGATTACGCATCGTTTTCATTATCAGGAATATGAAAAAGCATTTGAGGTCATGAGATCCGGAGAATCAGGCAAAGTAATTCTTAATTGGACAGATTGATAAATGGAGGTCATATGGGTTATGCTATCAAGTCTCATTTGGTTAAAACATTAAAAGAAATTGACGATAATGGACTCTATAAACACGAGCGCATCATCACCAGTCCCCAAATGGCGAACATTGATGTTTCGGGCGGGAAAAGAGTACTAAATATGTGCGCCAATAACTACCTGGGTTTATCCAACCATCCTGACTTAATAAAAGCTGCCAAAGAGGGGTTGGATAAATGGGGATTTGGACTGTCATCCGTACGATTTATCTGTGGCACCCAATCGATCCATAAAGAGCTGGAGGATAAGGTATCGGAGTTTTTGGGTATGGAAGATACCATTCTTTATGGTTCCTGTTTTGATGCCAACGGCGGACTTTTTGAAACTTTGTTGACCGCCGAAGATGCCATTATCAGTGATGAATTAAATCATGCCAGTATCATCGATGGTGTTCGCTTATGCAAGGCAAAGCGTTTTCGCTATAAAAACAATAATATGCAGGATTTGGAAGATCAATTGAAACAGACCACTGATTGCCGCTTTCGAATGATCGCCACCGACGGTGTTTTTTCCATGGACGGCATGAGCACGAATCTGAATGTCATATGCGACCTGGCGGATAAATATAATGCACTGGTGATGGTAGATGAGTCCCATGCCACAGGAGTTCTTGGCAAAAAAGGAAAAGGCACACCGGAACATTGTGGTGTAATGGACAGGATCGATATTATCACCGGGACCATGGGCAAGGCGCTGGGTGGTGCAACTGGAGGATTTACCAGCGGGAGAAAAGAAATCGTGGATATGTTGCGTCAGCGATCACGTCCTTATCTTTTTTCCAACAGCCTTTCCCCCAGTGTGGCGTGTGCGTCCATTAAAGCCTTGGAAATTCTGACCAAGTCCACTCAATTGGTAGAAAAGCTGCAAAACAACTGCAAATATTTTAAAGAAAAAATGCTAGCCAACGGATTTGATATCAATCCCGAAACCCATGCCATTATCCCGATCATGATTGGAGATGCTGAATTGGCCCAAAAAATGGCCGCCAGCTTATTGGAAAAAGGTGTTTATGTCATCGGTTTTTCCTATCCGGTCGTGCCTAAAGGCGCCGCCCGCATTCGAACTCAGATCTCCGCCGCCCATTCCATCGAAGATTTGACATTCGCCGTGGAGAAATTCACTGAAACCAAAAAGGAATTCGGATTTTAAAGGAGAAAAACGCTTGAGGATCTAAAACATTGTGATCGACAAGAAATAGTTATCCATTTGTTCTATAATTCCAGTTTTTAATTTCCAGGAATATCTGTTACACACTTGATGGCTTCAAATGAATGTGAATAACAAAAAAGGTATCAATTTCAGTGTTATTCACCCGTAATGTCATGAATATATTGTTTTGATTTCTTGCAGTATATTTAATATGAATTGGTTGATCAGATTATCAAAAAACGAGAATTTACGTTCATACTTGATTTTTAAAAAAATCATTTTTTTTCGTTTGAGAAATCAAATAAATAAAAATCATCCCATAGATCCTATCAAATAATATTGAAGAGCTTATCTGTAGCGGCCGAATCATAATTGCTTTGACTTGATTTAACGCGTCAAATTCGGCCAGGATTAATTGTTTCTTGGAGTGAATGTCCCTGGTTGGAACATCCGAAAAATCATTGGGTCTGCTACCTGTCTTTTTTATTGTCAGTTTTATCAGGATTCAGATTTAAAGAAGCAATTCCCATGTTAATTTTTGACGAAGCAGCTTCCTTTTTTGTTTTTAGCCAACTGACAAATTTTACAGCATTATCTTGTTCATCTATTTTGGTGATCTCAAACTGGGAGATATCACTTTTACCAATCAGATGATTTGTGTGGGTTACAGCTGAGACATAATACGAATACATACCGGGTTGATTGATGATGTCCGTGTAAGATTGTGAATTGGATGACACCTGTTTAATTTCTTCCGATTCATCTTCATTGAATTTTCGAAATATCTTGTAACCCGCAATACCGAAAGTATTGGATGGGCTCCAACTAATATTCACTTTACCATTACCATGGGCTTTTACATCCAGATCTCTGATTTTTTCAGATTCGGGTAAGGAAAGATATTTGGGTTGCTTGGAACCGGTTGAAAGGATTTTTTTGTATTCGTCGGATTCGCTCCACTCGATGATTTCATTGACTCTCATAACCGCAAAAGGATGGGAGCCGTGTAGATTGATAAAAAGTTTATAAGCCTTTCCACTAATTGTGTTTTCCAGTCTCCTGTATTCTTTTGACTGGTTGATAAAATCGTTTACATCCACGTGATCCTTTTTTGCACCGGATAATTTCATTAGGACGCTTATTATTACTTCAACATCCTGTCCAACCAATAATGATGCTCGATCCGCTGATAGTTCCGATTTTCGATTCCAGTTGAGTAGTGATAAAGACACAGCCTTATCAACAACCAGTTTCAGAGGGCCGAGAATGGTCATGCTTTGAGACAAAACGGCGGCAATAGTTCTGTAAAGAATATGTTTGGCTTTAATATGACCCATTTCATGGGCTATGATACACAACAATTCTTCATCGTCCATTAAATCTATTAGTGAAGAATTCAAGCTAATAATCGGTGAATTGGAGCCTATGGCAAACGCATTTGGAGCCGGACTTTGTGCGATATATAATTCTGGTACCGGCATATTGAGAATGTTAGAACACTCATGAGCCATGTCAAACAGTTTTTTGTACGAAGTGGGTGTTGCTTTAATTGAATTTCCCATTAACACAATGCGTTGGATTTTTTCGTAACTCATCTTAAGAAGCCAATTGGCAATGGTGTCAAGTCCTTTTGCCGCTTTAACTGCCTTTAATGCCAGTAAATCACTTGGATGGAGGAAATCCTCTTCTGTTAAGTTATTAAAATATAGTTTTTCGGTCATTTGGCGTTTTGGGGTGGGTTATTATGAAATAGGGTAATATTTGTTTAAAATTTAATGTGGAAGTGATAGAAACAAAAAGATCTGTTTCAACCATCAGATTCACTAACCTGCATTTTCTAAAAATACGGTCTCAAATTCTTTATCATCGAGAACAGTGGTTATAATAAGATCTACCATTTGGTAGGCTCTTTTTTCCAAATCTTCCGGGTTTTTGGTGTCTGATTGTGGCATTGTGACAATGTATTCCTTTTTGAATTTAAGAAAAACAGTTTTTTTCAATGTAAAAGTGAATTTGACTTGGGAATCATTCAACGAAGAAATGATAAATTCAAAAACTGGAACACCTTTGGGAGCGGAATGTTCATGTACACCGAGGCCAATATTTAACAAGGCACTGTTAAAACAATACCAAAAATAAGATGTTAATGCAGGACCGCCATATTGAATCTTACCATTTTGGCTAAAATAAAAGAATATGGACGTATCAGCAGCATTGTTGATGACGGAATTGAGAAGAATCTCTTTCCCTTGATACTTGATATAATTTGACTTTGAAATATCACTGACATATTTAGTTGAATCAAGTGGGACATGCAATGCACAGCCTTGAATAATTAAAAGAGTAAATATTCCTGATAAATAGAATAAATACTTCAGGGATACCGGTTTTCTTTTCATGGGATATCATGCCTTAATAAAGGAGTTTGATCCGAAATTGCCACATACAAATTATAATATGTCTCATTATCATCTTCAAAAGAACCAATGTCGGTTTTTATTTCTTCGACCACGACATCGTTTTTTTGTTCCATCAAACCATATTTTACAAAGTCTTTGAAATTTCAGTTGGATAAATCATATGTCGCTGGTAAAAACAATGACCGGAAGGGAATTTTTTTACCGAAATTTCATTCGATATGATGTCAGGACGAGATGTTAGATGATAAGAATTTGGTTTTTCGAAGTCAAACAGTATTTGCCTCATTTTTGAAAAACCGAGGTTGGAAATATGGCAACACTATTAGGTAATATATTGAATTAAAATATGATTATTATTTTTAACTAAAAATAACATTTGCTGGAAAAAAAATGACTTTCTGTTTTTCCTCTGGCTCTGAAAAACGTAACCCATTTTCAAAGCGGCATTTTTTTTCCACTATGGTTTCATATTTCATGACTGTAGAGGAAGGCAATTGTAAAGTTGAATCAAAAGCTGACTTGCCACTTTGCTTCCTTTTCTTCTGATCTCACATCATCACACCGGGTTCCATTATTTGCACCAAATCACCTGCGTTTCGACATAGAGTTTTAATTGAACTGCATCCGTTGGACTTTAGCGATTCTGTTGCGTTCTCTGTTAATCAGTCTCCAGCGGCTCAACAGGTCTTCCAGTTGGCTTGTGAGTTTCAGTTGTTTATAAATATAAGCCAGCCATATAAAGCTGTCTTTGTCTTTTTTAAGGGAAAACGCTTTTTCAAATATTTGAATGGCGGCTTTAAACTTTTTCTCATTCAATAGTTTTTTACCTTTTTCTATATAACCTTTGACCATCTGCTCTCTTTTTTCTTTGGTTTCCTTGGCAATGGTTTGTTCCAGAAGCTCCCTAAGCTCTGCCACTCGATGTTGATGGTTCAGTTGTTTGTACAGTTGTATTGCATCAGCTATCGTGCCGGACACATGCATAATTTCTATAGCCTTTTCATATTTTTCTGTAGCGGCTTTATATTTTTTTTGTTTTACAAAAATTTCCGCCTGGTCTTGGTATTCATCGTGTATAATACGAATCTGTTTCAACGCTGCTTCCGAAAACGGATCGATTTCAAGTATTTTACGATACAATTCCAATTCACGTTGCCTATTCTTCCTGTATCCATGAATTAAAGCCATATTAAAAAGAACATGAATATCATTTATTTCAGCAGCAATAATTTTATAAAGAGCCATGGCCTTTTCAAAATGTTTTTTCTCGAAATGCTCATTGGCCAATTTAATAAGATCCGATCTTTTATAAATACCTTCCGATTTTTCCAATAGAGCTGCCCCGATGATCAGGTATTTACATTCCAGCAGTCGATTCCTCTGTTTGCGATACATCAGTCCCAGGTTAATGTTCAGGAATCGATCGTATTGATTCTTTCCCAGAAGTTTGAGCAATATATCGGCCATGTTTTCAGGAACACCAGAAAGATCTTTGGCCAAGGCAATAAGCATATCCAGGTATTCCATATCAGCCTTTTTTTCTTTAACCTCCAAAAGGTGTTTCAGCGCCGTTTCCGAATCGTTGTTATTGAGTGCCAGAAGCCCTACATCAAACTGATCTTGCAAAAGTGTATCGTCGTTTTTTAAGGATTCTATTCTTTTTGAAATGATTTTGGAGGCTCTTTGTAGAATTTCCGGGTATTCAGCTTTCAAAGGTTCTGATTTAAGACGAAGGATTTCCTTTTTTATTTCATCTACCTGTATCAACTCACCTTTTCCTTCCAGTTGAATGCATCGAGACGAAAGCTCTCGCATAAGATCATCCTGCTGCCGGACTTTTTCGCTAATCAGTTGTTCGGTGATTGTTTGTATCAAACCACTGGCGTTGAAATAATCGGGTAGAATATACTTTTTTATATCTTTAAAAGCATCAATGGCATATTTGACATCCAAATCATACTTTTCCACCCGTCCCAAGCCGGCAGCCAAATTATAGAATGCCGGTTCATACCGCTTGTTGATTTTTAAAGCTGATCGATAAAAGGTGTTTGCTTGTCTATTGTTACCGGATTTTCTGGCACAGTTACCGATTTTGTTTAACAGCACAAAATCGTTCGGTTTCTTTTTTCCAAGAATAATACCCAAAGTCAAAGCCGCTTCGTAATTCCCCTTGCGATAGCACTCATCAAAGTTTTTCTCCAATATATTAATAAAATGCTTGCTTTCAAAAACCAATCCTTTCTGCAATTCTAATAATGCTTTGTTATAAAACTGGGCATCCATTAACTGTAGACAATGCTCAACATATTTATCTACCTTCTCTCGACTTAATTTCAGATTAGAAATTTGTTTTATCATGGCAATGATATCAGCTTAATTTTCTGTTCAGGTCATGTAATGATTGTAAACCAGAGATCGAATAGACTGATGAAATCAAAACACCTGATACCTGTGGAAAGTACATGATATGTCCCGACTTCAGATATTTTTAAACAGAAAATATGTTAACTCAATGTATTACATAATCCAAGTATATTATTTAATCAGATGTTTTTTTACAAATACCTTGTAAGTCATTGTTGAGAGATATTGTGCTCCCATATAAATGTATGATAACAACTAATTGTGCATAAATCACTGTTTTAAAAATTTATTATTCATCGCTACTGACATATTGCCAGATCGATATGCTCCCGAAGGTCCCGTAAATATAGATAAATGAGAAAAACCCGGTCAGCAGCAGTGACCCATCAGCTTGAACGAAATTTGGGAAACCATATCAAAATTGAAGATCAATACCTGTGAAAGCAGCAAACAATCAAACAAATTTATTACTATAAAAAATGTAAGGGTTGGCTCCTCTCGTTTTCCAAAAAAATACCAGCAGGCGTGGAATATGGCTGTAATGATCAATAATGTAAAGCAATGGGTGCTATAACGTGATTGGATTATCCGGCGTGAGAATCGCCGACTCGGTGGTTGAAGAAGGGCGGAGTATTTTAAGACCAAAGAGAATCTTATTATTACCTGCAATCAGGAAAAACACTTTTTGAAAAAGGGGTTTTCCATTCATGCGACCAGCCTGGAAATGGTTTCTTGAAGAGAGATAAAAAAGTGGAGATCACTTTCCTTTCGCTTCAGAATTCATTACAATTGTCCGTTGACCTTTAATATTATAAAATGAAAACGGACATCCGCAATAAATCCAGGATTGAATTGAAAGGTACGTGCTAAGAATAAATCAAATGAGAACTACAATGAGGATAAAAACTGCTTTCAGTCTTGCACACTAAAAACCATCTGTAACGTTGCACTTTTTTCAGCTTTTCTGATCAGTTTTTTATCATGATAAAGATGCCGCTTCTTTTTTGTATTTTTTTCCTTGTCTGCGGTTGCAACTACAGTCATTGCAAAAAAAACGAGTCATATGCCGACCAACCAGGCATCTGTGGTAAAATCTATCGAATGGAACAAGCAAAAGGCAGATTTAATCAAAAAACAGTTGGTGTCATTCTAATAGTATTTGGTATTTTGCTGTTTCCCATTGTATACAAGGTTTTGCAACAAACTATTGCCATCTTTATCGGTATTATCAAATGGATACACTATCGCTTACATCGAAAAGATTAGTAGAAAATCCATATCGGCGAAAAACAAAATCAAAGAGACTCATTCAACAAAACAGGAGAGACAGTGAAACCTTATTCAAGAGAAATCTTGGAAGCCTCAATGCAAATAACGACTGATGGTAAGTGTGTAAGGGACCTTCAATAAAGCGATTAATACAATTGATTTTCCAGAGTTGGATGGGCCGTTATGGAAAAAACTCCAACGGGTAAAACCGCTTCAGCCCGGCTCCCCTGGTTGAACAGGGTCACGTTACTTTGTTACATTTTCTTCCCATCCACGCTGCCAAGGCGGTACTGGATTAAAATAACTCATCAGGAAATCGATAAGCAATCTGACTTTTGTGGATAAAAACCTTTTTTGCGGATAAACCAACCAGATGTCGGAATGTTTAACTTTCCATTCTTCCAATACCGGTATCAGTTGAGCTTTTCTAAAGGCTTGATATCCATTGAAGGTAGCAAGTCTGGTGATTCCCAGACCTTCAATGGCGGCCATTAAAAGAGAACGGTCGCTGTTGGCATGCCAGCGGCCATTGACTTTGATTTCGATCTCCTTTTTCCCTTTTTTAAATTCCCAAACATTAGAGGTCCCAATCAGGCAATTGTGATCCAGTAGATCTTCGGGTTTCTGGGGGATGGGATGCTTTTTAAAATATTCAGGACTACCACAGATATGATAATGGACGTGGGTGACTCTCCGGGTCAGAAAATTGGAGTCGCTGGGCCGTAATCCAATGGCCAGATCAAAGTCATCCTCCCGAAGATCAATATGTTTATGATACCTGAAATCCATTGACAAGCTGGGATATTTTGATAAAAACTCTGCAAACGCTTTGGCGAAAAACATTTCTCCCAATGGACCACTGATTGAGTCAATTCTGATGATTCCCCTTGGTTCAACTTGCAGTTGTGTCACTTCGGACTCGGCTTCTTCCAATTCAGCCACAATTTTAGTACATCGTTTGTAATAGGATTCCCCGATTTGGGTCAGGGAAAGCCGTCTTGTTGTCCGGTTTAACAAACGTGCTCCAAGGCGATCTTCCAGTCTGGCTATTTTCTGGCTGACATGAGATTTGGAAACCCCCAGAACATTGGCCGCTTTGGAAAAACTACCAGTTTCAACTACTTGAACCAACTCTTCAAATCCTTCCCATTTGCTCATTGTTCACTCATAAAAACAAAGTTGTTACAAATATTGATCTGTTGCCGATATTAAAACAGTGCTACGATTCATAAAAAAGTACACGGTTAAACTGTTTTTTACCAGTCCCTGACCAAAATTTGTTGATATTTTTAAGATAAGTCACTTAGAACAGGTGTAATGGTTCCAAAACACTAAACCCACGAAGATCGAGAACTTTTATGACGCAAATAACAATGGCAAGTCAGTCGTTACTCAACAAACACAAAACAACGACTACTTTATTCGTCCTCTGGCTGGGACATTTTGCTGTTGATAGTTTTACCGGTATTTGGCCGATTTATAAAACATTAGCTGGATTGGATCTGGTAAAAGCCGGATTGATTGCAACCATTGGTGGATTTGTCGGTAACAGCGTACAAATTGTTTTCGGATACCTGGGAGATAAAGGGTGGAGTCGAATGCTGCTTTTATTTGGTGTTTTAGCTGCCAGCACCGTTATTCTGGTGCCCTATATCGATACCTCCAATTATTTTCTGATGGGGGTTTTGGTTTTGTTGACTTTTTTGGGATCATCCGCCTACCATCCTAGCGGAACCGGTACGGCCAGCTCACTTTCAACAGCAAGTAAAGGAAAACTGACCGCTTTGTTTCTGTCCGGCGGATTTACTGGATATGCATTCTCTCAGCTTTTATTCACAAAAATATACACACAAACAAATGGCAAACCGGCCATCATGCTGATAATGGCTGTTGCGGTCGGTAGTTTATTATTCCTTCTAGCACCTCCGGCAGTCAAACAGCAGAAAAAAGACGACAACTTTTGGACAGCCACCAAAGGAATCAGGCAACCGTTAATCTTTCTTTTTGTGGTCATGATCTGTGCTTCAGGTATTAATATGGCCCTGGTTTTTCTATTACCGGACATTTTGCAGGCTAAACAGGCATCGATCTGGATGGTGTATGGTGGCGGACATATGCTAATGGTAATGGGGGGATGTGTGGGGTTACTACCGGCCGGTCACCTGGCAGATAAATATGGGCCAAGACAGGTAATGATGATTGGATTAGCAGCTATGGGTATTTTGCTGCCTTTATTGGCTAAGTTTGAAAATGATGGTAATTACTCACTGACACTGTTGTTGTTTCTACTAGGCTTATTCAGCAGTACCTGTAATGTGGTAGGAGTTTCTTATGGAAACCGATTGATGCCTAATCATTCCCGTACAGTATCAGCATTTCTCATGGGTAGTGCCTGGTGTATTGCTGGTATATCAACCGTTATCGGAGGTTGGTTGGCTGATCCCAACTATGGAGGATCTCCCGAAACCGCTCTCATGTGGTTCATAACAGCAATTATTTGCGGTTTTATATTCAGCTTTCTTTTACCCAAGGCTTCCACATTTCAGCAATAAAACTCATTTGGGACTGCGCCGATCGATTAGCATCTGAATGATCTGAAACCACAGATTGAACCACATCTGTAATTACAGTTGTTTCCTGGTCAGATTCATGGGTTGGATAGTAATAAGTCACCTCCTTTGATGTGTCATACATCCCATGTCCTGCAAAAAAGAACGACGGTATCATCCACTTTGACCCTTTTTAAAAGCTTTTTTGCTTCAGTAATATTTTTTTACAGTGACGTCTTTACTGGTAAAAACATGGCTGAAAAACCGGCCATAGTGTTTTTTGTACCGGAAAAACAAATCATGAAGATCGTTAACATCTTTATCGGCATCGGCCAGGTCCAATTCTGAGTTTTTATATCTTGACACACCAAATACAACAAAATAAAGATCGTTTTTGGCATTCCTCCTAAATTCAGCAAATCTAAGGGAGCGAAAGGATTCTGCTCCGTTTTTATTTATGCCGCTGATTCCGACTGAAGTTGTGAAAATCGTAGCAAAAAATTTTAATGAAGGGTAGCTAGCGATTGCTGGTAGGAACTTATATATAAATCGGTACAATACCTGGATTTATTATTTTGAATATGCATTTACAACATCACACTTCCATACGACCGAATGTGATGAGCAAGAAAAGAATGGATTAAATCCAGATAAGCAGCTTTATTTTCTGGGAAAAAGCCGTCTGTGAAGTCCTCTCAGCAGGTCTCGCCGGGTGATCTGCCCCACCAGTTTTCCATCCTCGACAACGGGTAATCGTCGAAATTTGTTGTTTATAAACAACGTTGCCGCTTCGGACGCAGGCATGGTTTTGGAAATGGGATCGGATATCTTTTGCATGTAATGTTTAACAGTGTCATCAGGTAATTGTGAATAGGCCTGGTGAAGAATCATTTTTAAACAATCCCTTTCCGACAATAAACCGATGGGTTTGTTTTGGTCGTTAACAACGATAACAGCAATTAGCCTTTTTTTCATCAACAGATCAATGGCCTTATTAATAGAGGTATTCGGACTTAACGTATTGAATTTATGATCCATGAAATCGGCAACGATGGGTTCTTCAGTCATGTCCAACTCCTAAAACGATGTGAATTCAAACACGTATTGAGGCTAATTGGGTTCCTTTACTAATAAAAGATTTTCCCAACCTCGGTTTATAGTTAAAAATCCTGGATTAATGACCCGTTTCTCTGAATTTTTTGTTCTACCCCAATGACCACAGATTCTTTGTCGGTCAGTGAAAGCATTTTAAGCCGCACGTCATTTCCTATTCTGTGTCGGCAATATGTTGAGTATTCTTTACGAAAATTTCTGGATTGCCCTAACGATATCCCGCCGGGTGATTTGTCCCACCAGCTTTCCCGAATCAACCACGGGCATTCGACGGAACTCACTTGTAAGAAAAATCTGAGCCACATCGACAATGCCGGTGTTTGGAGGAACAGTTTTAAACTCGGGATACATAATATCAGTGACTTTTGCTTCTTCCAGAAGACTGACATTATTTTCGAGCAACGCTTTTTTATATATTTTTAAACACTGTTTCTCCGAAAGAATTCCCAATAGTTTTCCGGTTTCATCAACAACACAAGCACCGAACAACCGTTCTTTCCCAAGAGTTTCAACTGCTTCGCGAACAGAAGTATCATACGTAAAAGTCAGAAAAACCTTGTCCATGATTTCATTAACATTTGGAAGTTTTTGCATTGGTTCTCCCTCATAAAAATAAAATGCCGCAATCCCAGTTATAGAAATACATTTATTACCCTGTTTTAATTAGATTTAATATTTGTAATGAAAACCGGAAAGTCAAGTTAATTAAACGAAATTTGTACAATGACCAAGGTATCTCATGCCGGGTAGTGTAAGTTGATTATGGAATATTTGTTGGATTTTAGGATTTTTTAGCAAACCACTTAATATCAAATTAGCATGTTTTATAAGAAAGCACACGTTTTTGTTTTTTGTTGTTTATTCAGTTTTAATCAGAAAACCAAAAATTATTTAACTATCGGTTTACGTAGAACAATGATAATAAAAAGAAATGATTGTCTGTTTTATTTGTAGCGGATAGTTTTGAAGCTTCGCCTCGCACATTATTGCGAGTATAAAGTAATAAAATCATTAGATGTTTTTCTAAAACTGAATATTATTGTAGTGAGGAGTAACTGGCATGAATATACTATCAGTCATTGGTAGCCCGAGAAAAGGCGGCAATACAGACATTTTAGTGGATAAAATATTGGAAGGGGCAGATAAATCCGGTAATACATCTGAAAAAGTAAATCTGTATAACATGGAAATACTTCCATGCATCGATTGTCGGCGATGTAAAAAGGATGATCTGATTTGCACCATTAAAGACGATATGTATGAGTTTTATCCAAAAATAGACCAGGCAGATGTCTTGATTTTTGGAACACCAAATTATTGGAACGGTCCTTCGGCAAAAACAAAACTACTGGTCGACCGATTGCGTCCATACGTAGCTAATAAAAAACTTGAAGGGAAAAAAGCCGTGCTGGCAGTACCCGCTGCTGAAGGTCCCGAAGCAAGTATGCCTATAGTTGATATGTTTCGTTTATCTATGGAATATTTGAATGTCGAGTTTATCGGACATGTGCTGGGGACGGCTGGTGAAAAAAGGGAAATTTTGAACGATCAAGAAGCTTTAAAAAAGGCGTATGAAATTGGTAATTCTTTATAGTATCTGAATACAGGCTCCTCAAATATGACCAGAAGTTGTCAACCTGAGGAGCTTGCGACGAAGGATCTCTCACGACGATGAGTAAAGACGTGGCCGATTTTCCTTTCCCTTAACTCAATGGCATCGGGTGAATTCGTTACCCGGGAAGAAAATCGAGTCCTAGTCGTCTCAGTACCATCAAACCGCCCGGCAAAACCAGATTTTGTCCATAACCCACGCTGTCCAGGAATACTTGAACTTCATAAGATCGGGTGCCAGCTCCACATACGATGATTAGAGTTTTGTCCGTCGGCAATTCTTTATATCTTGCTCTTATTTCGGGATAGGGAAGACACATCCATTGATCACCAAATTTTTCACAAAATGGTTGAGCATCGTTTTCCGCCCTGGTATCCAGTGCAATCCAATTTTTGTTTTCGACGGCAGAGCCTTTCAACCAGTTTATAAATTCTTCGATAGTGGTGGCTCTGAAACGCCCTCTGGCCATATTATCAGCTACATTGGCTGTGGCATTCAAAGCGTCAACAGCGGTTGAGAAAGGAGGTGCGTAAGCCAGTTCAAGGTTGCTGAATTCCTCAATAACGGCGTGTTTAGCGATTAAGCCTGCGGCGGCATTGATCCGCGCCATCAAGCCTTCACCCATTGGACCGAACCCCTGCAAACCCAAAACCTGTCTTGAATTTTTATCGAACACCATCAAAAGCGGCATTGGTTGCTGACTGGGCATAAAATGAGCCTTGTCCGACTGAATGGTTAACACCATCTCAGCATCAAAACCTTCGGCTTTTGCCGATTCCAGTGTTAATCCGGTACTGCCGATGCAGGTTTCAAACGCTTTCATAATAAAACTGCCGGTGACGCCTTCGAAGGTACTGGGAATTCCGGCCAGATTATCGCCTACAACTCTACCTTGACGATTGGCCAAAGAACCGAACGGAGCAAACGTTTTTTTACCGGAGATCAGGTGAAGCATCTCGATACAATCGCCGGCTGCATAAATATCGGGATCGGAGGTCTGAAGCCGGTTGTTGACTACAATTCCGCCTTTGGGCGAAACCAGTAACCCTGCGTCCCTGGCCAGTTCATCCCGTGGTCGAACGCCTGTGGCCATAATCACCAGATCAGCCGGCAGGGTCCGATTTGCCGTTTTAACTTCCGTTACCAATCCCTCTGCATTTCCATTGATGGCAGTAACACCTTCATTGGTAAATACTGTGATATTGTTCTCAACCAGATGCTGTTCCAACATGGCTGCAAATGGCCAATCAACGGCATTCGGCAGTAATTGAGGCAGATACTCGACAATAGTGGTTTCAATTCCCCACATATCCTCAATACCTTCCGCTGTTTCAATCCCTATGGCCCCACCCCCGATCACCACAGCTTTTTCAACACCATCTCCTGATAACCATTTTTGCAGGTCAATGGCGGATTGAAGATTGGCAATGGTAAAAACTCCCTTTAAATCTGTCCCCGGAATCGGTAAAACGTTGGGTCGGGAGCCGGTCGCTAAAACCAGTTTATCATATTCCAACATTTCCTGAGTTCCCGACATCATATTTTCCAATTGAAGTGTTTTATCCTTACGATTGATAGATAACACTCGCGTATTGGTTTTAATTTCCAATCCCTTGGCACTCTCAAAAAAATACTCGTCCCTTACCATATGAAAGCTGGTGGAACGTAACGCTTTTTCATCACTGACTTCACCACCGATCAGATAGGGAATACCACACCCACCATAAGAGATAAGGCTGTCCTGATCGATCAATGTAACTTGAGCATGCGGTTTAAGTCTTTTAAAATGACAGGCCGACTTAGGTCCAGCTGCCACTCCGCCGACAATAACTATTTTTTCCATAATTTTTCCATCATCATTCCTTGTTAAATTCAATTATCTGTATAAATAGATATTAGCATATGCTCATATCTTGTCAATTAGCCATTGGGGACGTTGGTGCTATGAACCCCTTTCATCATATCATTATGGTATTGTTTTAATTACCATATATCCTCTAATCTAATTTGCGGATTATCTGTGCTTACTGTAACGTCCTGACAATAGGAGGTTCTCGTCTTCATACCGCATTCGTGGATTGGGTTATGATCTGAAAATCGACCATATTATGCAAAACATAAGCGAAGCATCTTTCCGAGTTCAACTGGGAATCCAGGCTGAAATGGTTAGAAATATCAATGGATTCTAAATCAAGTTTTTTTGGGGGAAGGGGTTGATTAACCGTCGATCACAATGGAAAGATCTTTTATCCCAATTCCAGTAGTTATGATCATAGACATAAGGTAGATGTACAAATAAGTGATCTTCACACCCGGGCAAGTGGTCGATTGGAATGGGGATAGAATATCCGATTTATTACAGTACTACCCTATTCTATTATGAGACACTCCTTTGGAGTGTAATTGGGGAGTTGCATTATTGTTTATTTCCGATGTGGTGATGTGATTATAGTATTCCTCTTGCCTTCAATCTTTTTCGGGCCAGTTGGATTTTATAATCTTCTTCGGTGCAGTCTTTATTTATGACATCTGCAATGGTACACTGATCTTCCGTTTCCGAAGGTTGTTCCTTCATATATTGGATAACCGGGGTATAATCTTTGATGGGATTGCCTTTAATGGTGAAGATCTTTAATTTGTCCAAACCACGAATACCACTAACATCTTCTATTTTGTTATTGTGTAAACCAAGACGTTCCAGTTCAGTATGCGAAGATAACAAAGGCACTTTTTCAATTTTATTATCGACCAACCAAAGTTTTTTCAATTTTGTCAGATCTTTTACTGAATCCATACTTCTTATTCTGTTATAGCCTAAGCTTGCATACTCCAGGGATTTGAAGTTAGCCAGTACATCAATATTCTCAACTTTATTGTATGAAATAAGGATATTTTTGAGTTTTGTTGATTCTTTCAGGGAACTGATATCCTCAATCTGGTTTACTCCGATATCTAAAAACTCCAAACTGGTTAATCCATAAAAATCTTTCAGATCAGTTAGTTTGTTTTCAAAAAGATTCAGTTCTTTCAGTTTTTTTAATTTGTTCAATGGGCAGGTTTTTTCTACCTGGTTATGAGTAAGTTTTAAATATTCTAAATTAGACAGATTTTGTAAGGGGCAGATATCCTTAACAGAACAATTGAAAAGAGACAAATATCTGAGTTTTGTCAGACCGGCCAAAGGTGAAATATCTGTCAATAATTTATTATTAGCTAAACCCAGTGATTCCAGATTTGTAAGAGATCGAAGAAACGAAATATCTGTCAGCTTATCGTATTTGATACCAAATATTTTTAAATTTGTTAAGTAAGATATGGCATCCAGATTGTGTACTTCAATAGCCCGTATAGAAAGTTCTTCAAGACTGGATAATTTACTTAAAAATGAAAGGTTCACATAGTGACTTTCAAGTGTTAAGTCTTTTAGATTTGTCAAATAAGATAAAGGTGTAAAATCTATTAATTCCTCTTTTTGATAAAATATTTCCAGTTTTTCAATTTGATTAAATTCCCTGATTGGGGATAAATCATTTGCTTCATCATCACATAATACAATATATTTAGCTTTTTTTGTCTCTTTATATAACTTTTCGCAGAACTGTCTGTTGGACTGGAAAATCAACTTTTGTTTATATCTTGCAACCTCTGACGTTGTCAATTTCTGAAGAACCATACGTTGATCTTCAGACGGGTCCTGGCAGATCTCCATAAAAGACCGATCATCCCCAAATATTCGGCGGTAAAGGTCACAACCGCTTAAACAAAAGAGACAGATCAGAATCATCAATAGTATTGGTTTTCTCATGGTTTCGACTCCCTATAAATTATTGGTTATTATGTTTATATAAAAAACTGGTTATTTACTTATTCAGTCATATTTAATGTTTTTACCCCGGAGGACCATAAACAGGATTAAGTCTGACCGGAACATTATATCTTTTTTTCTCATCTTCCTCTTTTATTTCACCCACATCGGTGTCATATTTGATTTTTGGGCTGGAAATCCATTCATATTTTTTCTTCAGGGGCTCGGGCAATAATTTTTGCATGTTTGAATTGACGATTTCAAACCGAAAGTTTGCTGTAACCCGTTTTACATTTGCAAAAAACTGGAACAGCACCTCAAGCTCTTCAATTTTATTCTGATTATCGATAAGTCCCCTGATTTTTATCCGGCCCCACTTTAAGTTCTTATAAATCTTAAATTTCCGATTATCCAACTGTCTTCCCATAAAATAAACGCTCTGACTTTTATAATCATGGGAAATAAAATCGGAAAATTTTATTCTGATTTCCTCCCTGACATTTGCCAGTCTTATGTAACCGGGAATTGCGTAAGGCCTGGAGATTACAAGGGTTGATTCGGAAGAAATCAAACGTCGGGGTATTACCCTGAATGTTAATTCGGATTTATAGTCACTAACAAAATAGTCAACCAAACCTACCCGCCACATGTGTTTAACCTCAAATGCAGACAACCAGGAAAGGATTTCATTGATCTTAATTTCATCCGGTTTTTTGTCATAATATCTGCCAAACCAGGTAGACATGGCCCATTTCCGGACTCCGGTATCGTTAAAACAAACAATGCAGGCCCCAATAATAATAAGAGCAAGCCCCACAAGGCTGAAACCGATGACAACACCGATGGCGACACCGGCTGTCACTGAAAATGTACCTGTCGCTAAAACAGATGATAAAGCGGGAATAACCCCTCCCATTGCACCATATGCTCCGGTTGCTGCGACCAGATAACCGATTCCCTGTAAGCCATGTCCAACAGCCACCACGATTTCATCGTCGTCCAGAGCCGATATCATATCTTTACCGGAAAAATAGGCATCGATCAGGCAACTGGCAAACGCTATCACAGGTGTGGTTTTGCCGATAAATTTACATTTGGAAAGAACCCCGGATACGGTTCTGGTATGGCCCAGATCCCCAAAAAAACTGACCGTCATATCAAATAAACCACCGGCAAGCTGCAAACAATCCTCCACTGATTTGTCACCTTTAATAAAATTGGTAAAGGCAAATGTAAAATTAACCGTTTCCAGAAAAAAGCTGATGGACCCCAATGAATAACCCAGGCCGACATTTCTTGGACCAGTAAGATTGCCGGTTTCACTCCAACGCCAATTTTTTTTCTCAAATACACCAAAATATTCCTGAATCAGTTTTTTACATTTTGTATTGGAATCAACTTTTTTCCATCTCCTGTTAAACTCCGAAGGTAAGGTATATTTTGCCACTTCGTACCCCATCATTTTGTTAACTGAATCCATCAATTTCTGACGATTGTTTATTTCGCCAAGTGACACAAAAACAGCCGGTATAAAACCGGTGATCCATTCCATAAGAACATCAGTGGATTTTCTGAAAACGTTTAACAAGTTAAGGTCTATCTTATCTGCTTCTTCATGAATTAAAACTTTTGGTAGCTCGTTGGGTCTTCCCTTTTTAGTAAATTCATCTTTATCTTCTATCGTGGCCAGTCCCCTTAACAATTGATTAAAGATACTCCCATTATCGCTGACCAGTTCCTTATATAAATTTGCCCCTGCGTAGGAAAACTGAAGATCCCGGAATCCGTCTCTCAATAATAGTTTCAACTTTTTTTCAAACGGTTCTTCATTTGTCCAGTCTGTATATTCAGCTTCATTTTTTTTAATTTCAACTTTTGATCTGTTGGAGTAGTTTTTAACAAGTTGTACAAATTTTGGGTCCTTTAGATTTGCAATCAGGTCCAGGGCTGCATTTTCATATCGAATAAAGTGAATACGATAGTTATAGCTTTCATTATATTGATAGTCTTCAATTTTATCCATGTCCAACTCATGACTTGTCAATTTTTTATTCTTCAGCAAAAAATTGATAATAATATAAAGAAATGTCTTCTGGTTTCTGCTTTCATCCATGGATTCCTGATCTCGCCAATTGAGGAAATTTGCATATGCCGAGGTATATGCATTATTTTTTTTCCTGATGACGTCTTCCATATCCGGGACGTTAAGATATAATGTGTACTCTTTTTTCTCACTTTCTTCATCGTATTCCATGACCAGTTCATAAGGATAGCTCAGGTAATCCACCATGCCGGCCACTTTCCCGCTTTCCTGATATGTTCTATGGAGGTCCCCGGCAGATTTGGAATTGTTTTTCTGTGTAAACAGCCATGAGGCCTGGGGGAGCCTGGTGCCGACCTCGGGAACAGTTTTGACCAGACCGTCCGTCGTATCGGTTATCACAGCCCTGGTTAAAGCAAATTTGGAAACATAAATATAATAATCATTATAGACATCAGGATTGTATTGATCATTGGGATGAAAAAAATCGGCAATGAAGATGTTTTTCTTAACACTGGCATCCCCAGCTTCAAACATATCGGGCTTTGGGCAGGGGTCTGCATTGTCATCGACATCGACTTGTTTGTATCCATTCGGCGTCACCCTGTAAACAGCGCAAAACTCACAAAGGGCGTTGCTTTCCCCAACATTTCTGCGAAACAGATATACAAATCCTTCGTCAAGTGATTTCAGGTTTGTTTTGGAATTATCCCCTCTGACAGCACCGCCAAATTTGTTGTCAGGTGGCTCCATGGTATCACCGATGACTTCTTTAAAATCTTTTACAGGAGTTGTTGTTGGAATATACCGATTGGTTTTGTGGTCCAGATAATAATACACTTTGGCATTCGGATCTAACGGTTGTCCCACGGTTTGCGAGCTTACGCCCGGAATATTGTTCAGTCTTTCAGTTGCTTCGGGGGATAAAACCGCCCCCATCCCCGGCGTGATGATCATGTCCCGAAAAGTAATGGAATTCATCGCATACAGTTCATTATCAAGTTCTTCTCTGGTTTTAAAATGATCTTTCAAAAATCTGGATTTCCAATCATAATTATACCACAGATAATGATCATACGTTTTATAGTACCGTATTTTCAGGCGTAGGTGTTTTAAAGCACGTTTTTCAACACATGTGCGTTTTTTGCCATCTTTATCGATCGTCAGCGAAATTGGCGCTGAAGTGGGAATGTACAGACTATATCCGATCGGTAACTCTTTATCTGTCGTGTTTTCAGATTTTGGCCAGTATAGTCTTAATATTTTGTTAACCTTATGATTCCAGATATCGTTAGCATTTTTTGCATTACATGTTTTCTCATATATTTTGAATATATCTGGCAGAGTGTCTTTATATTTGATGGTATGAAGTGCCATTATAATTATGCCTCTAAAAATTGTCCTGAATATTGATTTGACGAAAAAGTGACAGTATTGCTCATCATTAATAAGCCTGTTGATTCAGTCGGTTTTTTAAAAAACAATAAACTGATATCTTAAATTACAGTATGTTAAGTATTCAAAATAAGGGTAAACCAGCCAGCTCGTTACTCAGAACAGGGAAATAATCAAGTCATACGATTCATACTATAAAATCATATAACCATGCCATATTTTATTCCATGTAACCATGAAACAAACCTTGGCCGTATTATTTGCCCCATCTGTCAAGAACCCGCTTTATCAGCCTCGGCAGCCGATCGCTCCGGGAATATGACTTTGTACCCCCTTTTTGTTATCCCTGATATTTTAACCATTCCGGAGCTGTCTGTTTTTCCCTCGGCTTCGACTTTACCTGAATGGATGATTTGATACGGTTCATCGGCAATGGGATTATTTTCGTCATCCAACAGTTCAACTTCGATATCCATGGTTTCTTCGTTTATTTCCCCCGGTTCCTTTACATCCGCCTGATCCATGCCACCCAAGCTGAGAGTGTTGAAACCGTTCATGATCATCATGTCGGATTTGCGACACACCGGCCTCATTTCAACAGATACATTGGGTGAGGATATGAGAAAACTGGCCTTGCCTTTGGTTTGACCGGAAGCCACCCCTCCGATGGAACCGGATTCATCGCCGTATGATTCCGATATGGTGCTACCCAGCAAGGCGACACTGGCACCATCGAATTTGGTCATGACTGATCCCAATTCCAGTTTTTCAGACTCGGCAAAATTGGGGTACGGTAGGGGTAACGGTCCCGGTGGAGCCGGGAAGGGAGTGATACAAATGTCCGGTATACTGGCCATGGCCTTTCCGCCACTTTTCTGGTGGACAATGGACAGGCCGTTGGCGCTGACTGTTATTTTTGACATGGGGGGGCCTCTTTTAAGGGTTCTATTTCTATCAGGGTTCTATCAGGGTTTCACCCTGATTTTTTATGAGACACTCCGTTGGAGTGGTTTTGGGTTAGTTTATCGTTACGGAACTGCCCAGGATTTTGTTGGTTTCAGTGGCGGATGAATGAATTTTATCAGCCTCTTCCTTTAACCTACCGTCTTTGGACTGGTAGACCGTTTTGGCATTTCCACTTTTTATTATCACCTCGATTCTTCCCTCGATCACTATCCGGTCTGCTGCAATATGAAGAACCTTTTTCCGCTCACCGTTTTCCACAGCTTTTTTGTCCTGGGTTATGGAAAAATGAATATCCCTTATTACCGGTTGACCAGAGGCAGTATTAAAATCGACTTCAACCAAACCGGATCTGGATAAAGACCAATTTAAATCGTTCATGTCAATATACGGATTGGCTAACCTGGTTGAAATTTCCCGGTTTTGTTCATTTTTCAAAACCACAAAAATCAGGTTGTTCTCCCAGTCAATCCTGGTAATTCGTCCGAATTGAATGCCATTGACTTCATCTTTTCTGGTTTTTTCGATAATTCTCGTTAACACACGGTTTTCTTTCATGATTATTTTCCTGTTTTTATATTATTGGAGTTTTTGTTGTTGATGGACACCTCTTTTTTTCATCTAAATTAATCCCATACATACGATTCGTTGTAATCCATTTCGTGTTTTTTCAATATTCCCCGGTATTCTCTCTTAAATCCCGTTTTTCCATGATGATCTTCCTGGTTGTCTATATACTTCAATAAATTAGGCAACTGGGATGAACTGACAGAAAAAACTCCGTATCCCTTTTGCCAGAAAAAATCAGTAATTCCCTGTTTCTTCATCCATACTGAACCGGATACCTTTATCTTTCTCAAAAATTCACTCTGGCTAATAACCCTGGGTAATGTACAGGCAATGTGAATATGATCATCGGTCCCGCCAACACGATATGCGTGAGACCCCATGTCACGAAGAATTGTTGCCAGATAGGCATGCAAATGTGAACGGATCGTTCGGGGTATATAAGGAGCCCTGCCTTTGGTACTGAATACTATGTGGATCCATCGTCATCATCATTGCGACATGGGCTGGAAATCGGAAATTCAACAGGTGAACATATGCCCGGATTCGTTTGATTGATGAGGGTTTTTTTTCTAAACGCCAATTTATATTAATATAATGAGGAGGTTGCCACTTATCGGCTGTTTTTTCAAGTTATTTTTAGAAACAAATACAAAATATATGATGAAGGTCGTCAATTTTTTCCAAACAAGGCTCATCAAAAGCTTTTGAAGTTGAAATTATCTTTCAAACCAATGGATTTTCAAAATACTTTTCAAAAACATGGTATACTATATTTCTTACAAACTGTAAAAATTAATTAAAATAATTTTAAATCTGTTCATTTGAAGTAATGACACATTATGTATCAATTAATGTTCATTTTAAAAATCGATAAATTTTAAGAAGTAATTGCAGAAAGAGGTAAGACCTGGGAAGCTGTTTTGGATTTTAATTTTTATTTCAAAGAACGAAGGTAAAGGAATGTGGTCTGGATATTGTTTTTAAAAACTGATTGTTTATCGTTCAGGGGAAATTAAAACAATGACCATTAAACTGGTCTTTTCCATTCCGACATGATCCATATTAAACTTAACGCAAGTACGATGTTCAGTTTCCTTTGGGATGTTGAGCACCAGTTTTTTCTTTTTGAAGATGAGATGCCCCTGGCAATTCGGGCAGATTAAAAACCGTTCAGAATGGAAATCGTGACAACGAGGACATGTCGGTATCATAATAAAAAACGGGTAGTTGACATCTTTGCAAATTTCTTCCGGTTTCAGGTGAACAACAAGTTTTATGGTCTTATCTTTTGAATTTTCACTGGCATACTCATAGGGAAAACCATTGGGAGTATGGGCAAAAAAACTATCCGGTTGGACCTCTTTATTATTGACCGGTGTGTTTGGCTTTCTGGATTCCATATGTTCATTAAACGGTGCGGAGACGTTTTTGTTCCACTCTTTATCATATACTTTTCGCTTTTGGTAATCACTCAATGTTTTATATGCTTCGGTAATCTCTCGAAATCGTTTTGGATCTTGTCTTGAATTGGTAATGTCCGGATGACAGGATTTGGCGGAAATTCGGAATGCCTTTTTTATACTGTCAATAGTTGCGTCCCTGTTGATTCCCAATATATGGTAATAGTCTTTCATGTCTGTTCCTTATTTTCCAATACGACCCTGGTTAATGTAAGCACTTTTTTGATGACTTCAGGCAAAGTAAATTGGTAGATATGAAATGGCTTATCCATAACCATTCGGGTTTCTATTGGATTTCCCAATTCAAAATTTCGTACTTTGGAGCCATACACAAAATAAGATTTGGGTTTTTTATCTACCTTGTTTCCTTCCGAATGGTTTTTATCAATCACTTTTTTCCCCATATCAATCCCCAGAACAAGCAGTTGCATTGAAATACCATAGATGGTTTTCTCCTTGATAAGAAAGGGCAAAGCTCTTTCTTGCCGGGGAATTTTGCGCCTTATCAGGCTGTCTTCACTGGCCGATGACAGATATTCTCTGACCTTACGGTCAAAATCCTGAAACTGTTCCTGCGTCATGCTCGATTCCAGAAGTGCCAGTTGCTCGGGATAGTTTTCATATTCCAGGCTGAAAAATGCAAAATCAATATCCTCTTGTTTTAAGAGCTTCAGCTGATAACTGGATTTTTTTTCCGGTGGCGTTTTTTCTGGGGGTTTACTGGTTTCGTGCAGGGTTTCCTTGATTGTTTTGCTGATACTCTTTTTTAAAGATAACACATGGCTTCGAATAGCCTGGGTAGTTCTTTGGGTCAATTCTTTGGCTTTGTTAAATACTTTAAATTGTTCTCTAAATTCTGTATCTTTTTGCGACATAGAACTAACGGCAGTTTTGTCTGTATCATCAACAGCCTCATTTACCTCGGCCACCAGGTCGTTAAATATATGGCTTGGTAGTCGTTTTAAGAGGGAAATTTCCATATCCGGGGATTTTTCAATCACTTCACTGAATTTTTTTTGGCCCAACATATAGTTATCCAAAACCGCATTCTTTTTAGGATTATTTTTTAAACGGCTGTTCAACCAATGGATCAAAAACTCCTGTCGCATGATTTCAAAGTCGAGA
>JBFFHJ010000037.1:0-72062 GCA_041556995.1 bacterium
GAATAAATGAATTTCCCGTTTTTTTGATGTATTAATGCTACTTATTTGGTTACACACATTTCAGGGTTTGAATTTGATCATCGCTCGTTCAAGTTTTTTCAAAAACCGGTGTTATTCTGATGGGAGCTCTGGCGACCTATCGATTCTTTGCTGGCCAAAATTACTACAAGGGAAATAATAACTTGACTTTAAAAACAGTAATTTACTAACATTCCTTTTGTTAATCTTGTCTTGTTATCACTATTCATTTTTAAGTTAATTAGCCTATGATTCCAGGAGATTATCGTGGAAAGCATCTTGCAATGGGGAATAAACGTTGTTCTTTGGTTACAACAAGCCAGCCCTGCCTTGGATATTCCATTCAAGTTATTCACCTATATGGGTGATGAAATATTTTACCTGATCTTTTTTCCTTTTATCATCTGGTGTGTTGATTTTCGATTTGGTATCCGTCTTACGATTCTTTTCCTGATCAATTTTTATGTTAATGGTTTGGCAAAATTACTTGCTGATCAGCCGAGGCCGTTTCAGCTGGACTCTAGAGTACAAAGCCTTGTAAAAGAAAGTACCGGAGGATTTCCCAGTGGACACACCCAAAATACCTTTGTTGTTTGGGCTTACCTGGCCATTTTTTTTAAGCAAAAGTGGTTATGGGCAATCGCTGTTATCATAATGATTATGGTTCCCATTTCCAG
Organism: bacterium; assembly: GCA_041556995.1. Lineage (GTDB taxonomy): Bacteria > SAR324 > SAR324 > XYD2-FULL-50-16 > XYD2-FULL-50-16 > JAHJTV01. The sequence continues at coordinate 696 of JBFFHJ010000037.1, forward strand.
GCTTTATGTGGGTGTTCATTTTCCAACCGATCTGCTTGGTGGATACATAATAGGAATTATTGTCTTATTTCTTTATCTGAAACTGGAATCACCGGTGATAAAATGGTTGAGTCAAAAAAACATATGGATTCAATTATTGCTGTCTGTTTTGGCTCCTCTTTTATTATTAATCATTGCACCGGCCAAGACGCTGATTATTTCAACAATCTGCGGTATGATGATTGGCTGTAGCGTTGGTTTGACTATAGCGAACAACCGGGTTGATTTTCAAATAGCACACGCCTGGTGGAAAAGAGTTGTCTGTTACCTATTGGGAATCACCATTCTGGCGGGACTTTATATCGGGTTGAAAAGATCTTTTATCGGATTGGAACCGGAGCCGTTATTTCGTGTTATTCGATATGGTATCATTGGTTTTTATTTCATATGTGTCGCACCATGGATGTTTATCAAGTTGAAGTTAAGCAAGTGATCGATTGAGGGTGAGAATATCACAGATCCCAGGTGTTCACTTTTTAGCTCAAGACACATGGTTTGGTATCGTTGCCTTCACTAAAATCAATGATACCAACGAGATGGCGTCAATCATATTTACATAATCCCACTTTTATTGGATGATCACAGTTACGGTTTAACCCTATCCTAATGTTCTGCGGATCAAACTCTATCCAGGAACACCACCATCCAAATTTTACTGACATGCAGGAAACCATTGAAATCAGGTGGCATGGACGTGGCGGCCAAGGTGCGATTACCGCTGCAAAGATTGTTGCCAATACAGCCTTTGAATCCGGTTATGAAGGGATCATTATGGCGCCGTCTTTTGGAACAGAAAGGCGCGGTGCTCCCATTAGCACATCGTTGAAAATCTCAAAAAAAGAGATTAATGACCTGTCCCCCATCGAAGAACCGGATATTGTTGTTGTTTTGGACCATCTGCTTATAGAAGAGGCCAATGTCACCGCTGGACTTAAACCGGGAGGATTGTTGGTGCTGAACACCCCCAAGGGATTAGAATCATATCCATTTAAAAACATGAAGATAGCCATTGCAGATGTTACCGGCATATCCGATGAAGCTGGTTTGAGAAAAGGTATTGTCAATTCAGGTATTATCGGGGCGTTGGCCAAAGCCAGTCTTCTGTTTGACATGGATATATTGTTAAAAAACATAAAAAAAGAATTTGAAGGACGAAAGCCTGAGGAAAACGCTCGTTCAGCCAGTCTGACCTATGACCAAACAGTTATCGCGGAGCAATAGATGAATGATCCCAAATGCAAAGTTGTTACTTCCAATAGCACTTCGGGACCAGGCGATGCTGGTAGAACCGGTTCCTGGCGTGTGGAACGTCCCGTGGTGAACTACTCCAAATGTACACCGGCAAAAAAGCAGAAGGCAGCCTGCCATCTTTGTTGGCTGTATTGTCCTGATGCTGTGATTACCAAAGATTTGGAGCCCAAAATTGATATGGAATACTGCAAGGGATGCGGAATTTGTGCTGAGGAATGCCCCACTGGTGCCATAACAATGGTCCAGGAGAGTGAGGTTTTGGAGGAGAATAATTAAAAATGAAACTTATTGAATCAGGCAATGTTGCAGCCGCCAATGGGGTAAAATTAGCCAGAGTTCAGGTAATAGCGGCGTATCCCATTACCCCACAAACACCGTTAACGGAAAAGCTATCCGAAATGGTGGAATCCGGTGAAATGACTTCGGAATATATTGCTGTAGAAAGTGAACACTCTGCCCTGAGCGTCTGCATCGGAGCAGCCAGTACGGGAGCCAGGGCTTTTACCGCCACCTCTGCTAACGGATTGCTTTATATGAGCGAACAGGTCCATTGGGCGGCAGGTGCCAGATTACCGTTGGTCATGTGCGTTGTGAATCGTGGTCTTGGTGCACCGTGGACTATCTGGAATGATCACCAGGATTCCATGTCCCAAAGAGACGCCGGATGGGTGCAGATTTATGTTAACGATCATCAGGAGATCCTGGATACCGTTATCAAAGCCTATCGTTTGGCAGAGGCTATCAGCATTCCGGTTATGGTTTGTTTTGACGGCTATTATCTGTCACACACCTACATGCCATTTGAGATTCCGAAACAGGATAAAGTCGATGAATTTTTACCGCCCTATTACTACAAACATACCCTGAATCCTCAAAAACCGGAAAACCTGAACACCGTTACCATGCCGTATGGCCGACCGGATGCCAATGGTGTGTTTCGAAACGGGTATATGGATATTCGCCACAACCTGCATCAGGAGCTGAAAAAGGCGATTGATGTTTTTGAAGAAATCGATACTGATTTTAATAAGATATTCGGACGGGGCGGTAATCCACTGGTGGCGGAATATAAGTGCAATGATGCGGAGTATATTGCTGTGGCCATGGGTTCCATCTCCAACCGCTTAAAAGATACCGTGGATCAGCTTCGGGATGAAGGCATTAAAGCCGGTGTTTTATGTATACACCTTTACCGCCCTTTTCCTGGCGATATCATTGTCAATAACCTGAAATATTCCAAAGGGATAGTGGTATTCGAAAAATCCATTAGTTACGGCTACCAGGGAGGATTGTACAGCGATATTAAAGCTGCCATGTACGGCAGTAACAGTCGACCGTTTATTCATAATTATATTTTGGGATTGGGAGGGCGTGACATAAAAACCGATGATCTTTATCATGCCTTTAAAACATCCTGTTTATCCCAAGAAAAAATTGACGAAACGCCCAAATGGATCGGCCTTAATCGATAGGAATTATCATGACCACTAAGAAGACAACTGCTTTAAACCTGACGGCAGAAGAATTTGTATACCCTGGCAACAGAGCCTGTTCAGGTTGCGGACTCAGTTTGTTGTATCGAATTGGATTAAAAGCTCTGGGCAGAGATTGTATCACCGTGGTTCCGCCCAGCTGTCTGACAGTTATGCAGGGATTGTATCCTATTGCATCTACACAGTTACCTTCACTGAACGTGGTATTCGCCTCCACTGCCGCTTCTGCCACCGGTGTTCGTGCGGCGTTGAAAGCCTTAAAAAAAGAGCACATTCAGGTAGTTGCCTGGGCTGGTGATGGAGGTACTGCCGATATCGGCATTCAATCGCTTTCCGCTGCCGCCGAAAGAGGCGATGATTTCCTTTATATCTGTTACGATAATGAAGCCTATATGAATACCGGCGTTCAACGCTCGGGGACGACACCCCAAGGGGTTATAACTACGACCACACCGGTTTTGGGAAAACAGCAACGAAATAAAGATATTCCCACCATCATTGCCGCCCATAATCCCAGTTATGTTGCGTCTTGTTCGGTTGCCTATCCACTTGATTTTCATGATAAAATAAAAAAAGCTATCAGCATCAAGGGATTAAAATACATCCATATCCACTGTCCATGCCCATCCGGTTGGGGGATGGAAGAAAGACTTTCTATCAAGGTAGGCAAATTGGCTGTTAATACCGGCTTGTATGAAATGTATGAAATTGAAAACGGTACAAAGAGTTTCAGCCCGCCTTCGGCCAAATTATTAAAAAAGAAACAACTCACCCGAATCAACGATTATTTTAAAATCCAATCACGGTTCAGATCCCTTTCCACGGAATACATCGAAGAACTACAGAAAGAGATTGATGCCCGGTGGGACGAGTACAAAGCAACCTTGAATTAGAAGTTACACCTTATATCGATTCCCCTATTATTCCTATCGACTGCTTATCCATATCATATTCGTTAAACTATTTCGGAGGGCTCTCCAAAACTGTTTAACGAATGTCTGTAAAAAATTTCCAAAATTCGACCTGAACACTGTTATTCAGCCACATTTAAATACAATTACCCCTTAACAGATCCGGAGGTTAAACCTGAAATAAATGATTTTTGAAATTTCAGAAAAAGGACTATTAGCGGCAGTACGGAAATAACAGCACCTGTCAGCAAGTGTGGATAGTTATTGCCATAAGGCGATAGGAGCGTGGCAAGTCCTACCGGTAACGGTTGCATTTCTGATGTTCGAAGTATGATCGCTGGCCATAGGTAAGCATTCCAGGTGAAGACAGAAATAAGAATCGTCATGGCTCCAATTGCCGGCTTCATTAATGGTACAATAAGATAGATAAAGATCTGAAGCTCGGAACATCCATCCATTCTTCCTGAATCGATAATTGCCTTGGGAATACCGGAAATGTATTGGCGGAAAAAGAAAACGGCAAAAGGTGCCAGAATAAAAGGCAACACAACACCGGGATAGGTATTCACCGTACCAAATGTGATATTTAGTTCGTAAAGTGGAACCAACAGAATTTCAACCGGAATAATTAAAGCAAACAGAGTCAGAATGAAAAATGTTTTATTTCCTTTAAACCGATATACGGCCATGGCATAACCGGCCATTGATGCGACAATTAACGAACAGCTGACCTGTAAAATTGTTATAACTATCGTATTAAAAAACCAAATCCACACCCTGAGACCTTTACCTTCAAATAATGTTAAATAGTTTTCAAAACTCAGGTTTTCTAGAGACAGGTTTATTCCAAATCGAAAAATACCCTGTGCCGGTTTGAGAGAGGCGATCAATGATGCGTAAAAGGGCAATATCGCGATAAACGCCAGAGATATAAACAGAGCCAATAAAAGCATTTTCAGGAAATAATCCTTTTTAGTTGATTGAATCATTCCACCTCCTGGACAAGACTTTTAGTCAGAATCAGTTGAATAATATTAATGGTTAGTGCGATTGCCAGTAAAACAACACCGACAGCTGAAGCCAAGCCAAATTCAAACTGCTTGAAACCAACGCGATATATGTATCCGACGATCGTAAGCCCCCGATCCGCAGGTGAAATCCCTGACCAAAAAGCCCAACTTTCCTCAAAAACTCTAAAACCACCAAAGATAGAGATGGTTAAAACGTAAACCCAGACCGGTTTTAACAATGGAACCGTTATATGCCTAAACTGCTGGAATCTGTTGGCTCCATCTAAAATAGCAGCCTCATACAACTCATCATCGATTTGCTGAAGTCCGGCCAGATAATAAAGCATGTTTACCCCCATCCAGCGCCAGGAAACAAGAAAAACCATCAGGAACATCGGGGTCTCATAAAGCCATTTAACCGGCTCGTTTCCAAAAAACATCCATACCTGATTGGCAATCGACGTCTCACTTTGAGAAAACATCAATCGCATAATAATTCCGATCACAACCACGGATGACAATATAGGCAAAAACAAAATGGATCGAAAAAAACGTCGCCCAATGGTCAATTTACTATTGAGCAGAGTGGCTAATAACAGCGGTACTGGAACCAGAATGATTATACTTAAAAAAGTATACGTCGCTGTATTTTTCAAGGCTTTATAAAAAACCGGATTGAGTAGGTTTTTATAATTCTTTATTCCCACATAACTTGTCTCACCGAATTCGATTTTTTGAAAACTCATTTCAAATGTTCGCAAGGCCGGATATGCTAAAAAAATCAGATAAGTAATGATAAAAGGGGTGAGAAACAGATATGGCGCCAGTTTCTGGCTATAATTCCTACCTATTTTATGTGGCAATATTTTTCTAATAGCAGATTTAACAGTTTCCATTCAACTACCCATTCCAGAAGGGCTTTTTTTAATTGTCACCCTTTAATTTCGTGATTAAAAAAACTGGAGATTATTTATCTTCAAATGACAAAACCAGCTTCTTCAGTGCTTGTTGTGGACTCATTGATTTCTCTTCCAATACCTGAAAAATTGCGTTATTGGGTAACTGCCCCCAGAGTTTGGGAGTGTACTTGCCTGGATATATCGGATTCACTTCGTTTTTAATCTCGATCATCACATCGAAAAAATTATTAACAAAATACTCCGTGAATTTATTGGAAGGTTCTTTGCTCAAACTATCCCAGACATCATGTCGAGGTGGATCAAAGCCTAACATATTCCATATATCGATGTTGGCTTGCTTAGACAGTTTAGCAAAAGCCAGAAAATCCTTCGCCAGTTTCTGATGTTTGCTTTGAGCAGTTATAACAGTTCCTGTTCCTCCCATACCGGCTGTTCTTTTACCATTTGAAGTAAATGCCGGCATTGGGCGAATCATTATTTTTCCTTTTAAATCCGGCATGGAATCTGTAAAACGCCCCATATACCAGAGAGGCATCCATACTGCCGCTGCTTTTTGGGCGTTCATAAACCCCCAGTACTCTTCTGCATGGTGAAAACCACCCGGTGTTGAAATAGCGATTCCACTATCAATCATTTTCCTTTGTAGTGTCAGGGCTCGAATGTTCGCCTCGTCTGTCAATGTTAATTTCCCATTGGCATCCATCCAGTCAGATCCTTGTTGCGACACCATAGGATACAAAGACCCCCACTCAGTCACTTCTAAAGTTGTCATAACGGCGTCCGTTTTATCTGATACTTTTTTACCGGCAGCCATAAAATCGTTCCAGGTAAGAATCTTATTTGGATCAACACCCGCTTTTGCTAAAATATCCACATTATAGTAAACAACAGTCAGCCCCACATGATACGGCGCGCCGTAATATTGACCGTTTTTGGAATATATATCCAGACGGGCTTTCACAAACTTGTCCGTGTCAATGATATCATTTAAGGGAATCAGACCCAGTTTTTTCCCCCTCAAAAAGTTGGGAAACTGACCTAATTCAATATCGGCCATGTCAGGTCCACCGACACCTGATGTCATCGATACTAAAAGATTGGTATGCATCTCACCATAAGGCATGGATTCGGATTTGAGTTCGATTTGATTACCCGGATTTGCAATATTCCATTTTTTAACCTGCTTCTCCATAAATTCTGCATGAAGCTGCTGAAACGTCCAAAAAGTTAATTCGGTTGTTTTAGCGAATGAAGAACCAGCCGATATAATCAGAATTATAATGAATAGATTGAGCCGTTTGAAAAACCATTTCATTTTTCCCCCTTCGTTTTTAAGAAAAGTGTCCCGGATTAGTTTAACTGATAAACTCCCATTATTTTGAATGTGTTGCGGCCTCCTATCTTGATAAGAGTAAAAAATTGAAATTACAAACTGCAAGCGCTTGCAGAAAAAGAAAAAAAACCTCAAAAACCTGAAATCTCTTCTGTCCAGTAAGAATAATCTGCTTTCTTTACTTTCGGATGGACGCTGTTGAAGTACGAATAATCAATTCAGGTTCAAGTGTTTTGACTAAAGAATTATTTTGAGATTCATTATACTTATGAATACACAAATCTCCAACCAGTTGCCCCAGTAATCGGGAGGAATGTGATACAGTCGTTAATGGTGGTTTCAGGTATCGGCTGAAAACACTATCGTCAAATCCCACCACCGACACTTTTCCCGGAACATTGATATGATATTTATCCAGAGCACTTAAAATTCCAATTGCCATCTGATCGGTTCCGGCTAGGATGGCAGTAAACGGAATTTTTTGGTTGATTAATTTTTCCGTTCCATTAAAACCACCTTCTTCGGAAAATGATTCTTCAATGATCAGTTGCGGATCAAAGGGAATATTGTTATCGGCCAGGGCTTTATGATATCCCAGAAGACGTTTATTACTATATTTAGCCATATGCCCAATATCTCTTAACCCTGTAATCTTGGCAATTCGTGTATGCCCCAGGGATAGAAGATGTTGCGTGGACATGTAACCGGCCTTCTCATCATCAAATATGGTATAACTGTGATCAAGGCCTTCAATCTTGCGACCAATAACAACCAGCTTGGGGAAATCTCCAAATATTTCAACAACATCTTCGTCGGGAATCGCCTCCACCAGAATGACAAAGACATCACAAAGGTGCCCTTTCAGAAATTCGATTCCTTTTTTCTCCTGTTTTGCGTTCCTGTGACCGAGCGTCAGAATCATATTCAACCCGGCTTTATCCAACGTATTTTCCAGACTATGTGCCATTTGAGCAAAAAACGGAACTTTAAGACTGGGAATCAATAAGCCAATTGATTTTGACTTCCTGTTCGCAAGGCTGGTGGCAGTGACGTTAGGAACATAATTCAATTTTTCAATAGCCGTAAGTACCGCTTGTCGAGTAACCTCCTTAACAACCGATTTGTTATTAACAACCCTCGAAACAGTCGAATACGAAACCCCTGCTTCTCGGGCAACATCATAAATAGTAGCCATGATAATAAATCAAATCACAAATTTATCTTTATTCAACCAACAGTGTGCCGAATTTTGCTGCATTCCTTTACTTTGACCAACAGAAGAATTACTTTAATCCCCTATTAAGGGTCGGCTCAAAAATTAATTCACATTCTGTTTGCATAATGTCCAGTGTTTTTAGGACTTTTGCAAACAGACTATGTGAAGTTATTTTTTTACGATCCCCAAGCACTGTTATGGATAACAAACAAAATATGTTACCATCATTCAATCTTTATTTTCTAATCAGGCGAATCATATTCCAAGATGCCGGTGGCAGGTCGGCAGTCAGTTGATCTCCCCTTATTTCAGCGTTTTCACCTGAAAACGGTTGAACATTGTCAGGAGTCAATTCAGTGTTTTGTGCTTTCAGGTCGGTATGGTGCATGGTCTGATACGCCATTACCTGATAATCCTTAAAAGAAGAAAGATCGACATTTAAGCGCATCGGTTCCTGAAGACTACGATTGACTGCAAATACAGTTAATTCCTTTTTGTCTTCATTTGCCACACAGGCACTACAAAGGTACGGCACTGATTTTTTTTCAGATGAGTCATACCTTGGCGAATCCACAACTTGTTGCAGGACCTGCCCTCTACCGAAATTAGAGACATGCAAAAAAGGATGGAAAATGGTCTGTGTCCAGGCCGGTCCACCTTTTCGAGTCATAATTGGAGCAATGACGTTAACCATTTGAGCCAGACAACCAATCTTAACCCGATCGGAATTATTTAACAGCGTTATCAACATACCACCAACAACCAAGGCGTCTTCCATGGTATACACATCTTCCAGAACAGGTTTCGGACATTGCCAGTTTTCGAGTTGTTTGTCTGATTCATTGGAGTGATACCAGACGTTCCATTCATCAAAAGAGAGCATGATTTTTTTACTCGATTTTTTCTTGCAGGCCACATAGTCACTCACGGCAATGATTTCTTTGATATACGCATCCATATCATCCGGTCTGGATAGAAATAGTGGCGTATCATCATCAGGATTACCATAATAGACGTGAATTGAGATGTAATCAACATAATCAAAGGTGTGATCCAGTACTTCGGCTTCCCATTCTCCCAGGGTTGGCATATCTCTATTACTCGAACCACATGCCACTAATTCGATTGAAGGATCGACAAGTTTCATTAATTTGGCAGTTTCGCAGGCCTTTCGTCCGTACTCCGTTGCAGTTTTAGCCTCAATCTGCCATGGTCCATCCATCTCATTTCCCAGGCACCATACTTTGATTTGATGTGGCTTTTTAAAACCATGTTCCTGTCGTAAATCGCTCCAATAGGTTCCCCCGGGATGATTGCAGTATTCAACCAGGTTTCTGGCAGAATCAGAATCACCGGTCCCCAGGTTTACAGCCATCATGGGTGATGTACCCGCTAATTTACACCATTCGATAAACTCATTAGTACCTATTTGATTGGTTTCCATCGCCTGCCAGGCTAAATCCAAGCGTTTAGGGCGTGATTCCTTGGGACCCACACCATCCAGCCAGTTATATCCGGATAAAAAATTTCCACCGGGATACCTGATGATTGGTATATTGAGCTGTTTGATCAGAGTCAATACATCCTGGCGAAATCCATTCTTGTCTGCCTGGGGATGTGTCGGTTCATAAATTCCTTCATATATCGATCGCCCCATATGTTCAATGAAGCCTCCAAACAACCTCGGATCAGTATCGCTGATCTTGAATTCGTTGTTAATGATGATCTTTGCACTTAACATGATGACTATTCCAATTATAAATTTGCAAAAATTTTAGAAATTTCTGCAAGCGCTTACAGGAGAACTTAATTATTTCACCTTAAGTTGTCAACAAGAAATTGAAGTAACCATGATATATAATCATATTATAAAGATACAAAAGAAATGGGGCTGATAAAATAGTGTTGGCAAACAAAAAAGTAATCTCCTAAAGGCAGCTTTGAACGATCAACCTTCAGGTTTTTCCGGTCAGAGTTATCGACTCCTTGTAATGTTGTATGTCCATCTTGTTCTCCCGGCTTTTTTATCTTTTTGGGAGATGATTGTATCCGGCGGATTTACCGAGTACAATCCGATCAGTTGGATTTAAAATCGATTGGCTTCCCATGGATTTATTGTTCTGGCATTTATGTTGACAGATATTTTTGGCCAGCTGCGTAATTCGGTGAAATCAACCACCAGATATGAAAGAAAAATAGAAGAATATAAAGATATCGAAGAAATAACAGAAATATATTAAGTACAATACTATACCTAAAAATTTAAGCTGATAAGTTGATTGTTCACCTTAACTAAATACTCCTGAAAAAGTAAGGATCAACGATAAGTGGATTTTGGAAAGAACGACTATTACTGTCCGGTTTTCGGTTTCCCAACAAGAATCTTTGTCTTAGGCCCAACGTTATTGATCTTTCTTCTATAATGAAATCCGTCCTTAGCTTTTTTAAGAGACTTACCAAGTACTTTTTCAGCTTGGGATGCTTTGAGTTGGGGAACAGATTCAGATAGTGCTTTTTCTAATGGCGGGGATATTTCGCCGAAGATATGGTTTTGATGAAAGGCTTTTTTATGGAACTCTGTAAGCGTATCTTTTACTTCATCTAGGTTCTTATCATCAAGTTCTAATACGTCATCGAGTCTGACAAAAGGCTTTTTAGAAGTGCCAATCCAAATTAGATTAGATTTGATTTATTTAAATCCTCAATATCGACTCTGGCCAGTAAAAATTCAATTGCACTCATTTGTTCAATTGAATCATACCGGTTTGATATTCCGCTGCTTCATATAGACCTTCTGCTTCTGCTTCGGCTATTGCCTTAGCAATCTTAAAACGTTTTTCAAGCCTTTCTACAAATTGTTTACCCAGCATTTTTTCAAACTTAGGTTTTGTAGTAGCCGATAACGGAAGGTTTTTAATATCAATAGCAGCTTTTAGTTTATTAAAAGGAAGTTTCTCAAAATCTCTTATCTGAGAAACCGCAATATGTAAAGGAGCATTTTTGAACAGATGAAAAACTATTACAACAGATAATGTGTTTTGCAGAGAATCGTCTTCAAAAAGTTTCATTAGCAAATTAGGAACAATCCCCACAGTTTCCCTGTTTTTAGTTAGCCAAACAGGTTTTCCGCTTGTACTTACAAAATCGAAAATGCCTCCAAGATGTTTTCTGGCATCTGAAATTTTAAATTCAGATAGATAATTATAAGCGACTTCCATCTTTTCCTCCGAAAATATGTCGTCATATTGAGTATAATATCAGGATAATAATTAAACCTTCATAAAAGGTTTAATTTCCGAGACTATGAGCAAGTACTAAAAAAGTAATATGTGTACAACTATCAATAACATACAACTATTACATGTCAAGAAAATTCTATTATTGAGAACCTGTAATATGCTGAAATAAAAGGGATCAACAAACCAGAGCCCAAAAAATATCCGGGAAATATCAAATTACTCATTTGATGATGCTTTCCAAAGTGACAGCTCAGGATTTATCAAATCGTTTTTGGAAGAGACGTTTGCCAAAGCGGTCTGCAACAATAAAACCTTAGGACAATTTCGATTTCAGTGGTAAGACAAAAAGAGTTTTGCCGGTAAGTTGGAACTGGTTTCAGAGGTAATTACCGCCCGGTAAATACAGCCAACCGATGTCTTGGGAAAACGGTCAAGGCGGCCTTCAGATTTTATTTGATGAAAACGATCGATCATTTGACATACAAAATGGTAGCAGCCAGCAATCTAAAGCATTTATTATGTCTTCTGGCTGAAATATTACTTTATGGGAAATGTTGATTATTGGTTATATGCTCGAGGATTGTAGCGGAATACGATTTTTAAGAAACAGTCATGTTTGAAGAAATTCTTTTTCAGCAACGCTGTGGTTGAGCATTATGTTAGTTTAGATTTTTACTAAAGAATCTATGTGTAGCAAAACGAGGTTCTATAAATAAGGAGCCATTTAACTATTAGATAATGTTGTTCAAATAGTTGCGATCAGTCTAATCAATAAAGATAACGGTATTTATATTTGGTTCATTTGAGAAAAATGAACCAAGACTTTTACATCAGTTGTTGTCTTAAAACTGTTAGGCATAACAACAAGATATAGTCAAAAGAGTTGTCTTAAAACTGTTAGGCATAACAACAAGATATAGCCAAAAGAATTTTCTTTTATGTTGAGACAACACAACATTGATCTGTGTTGTCTCAATGTTCGATTGAAACTGGAAAATAAAACCTTTCCTGTTTCAATGTAGGATTGTTAAATCATATTAACATTCAGGCCATATTTTCCTTGGATCTGGACATCCTTCATGGTCTTTGATGATATCTTTAATTATAATATTCTGATTTGTTTTTGCCATGTCGAGTTCAGTTTTTTGAGCAGCATGAAGCATTCCCAGCGCTGAAATCATAAATACTCCTATTGTCAGCATCATAATCATTTTTTTCATTTATTTCTCCTTTTCTTAAATCAAAAGCATTGATCATTTTATTTTGTTAAAATTAAATATGAGAAGGTTAAGGGAAATCCTATTAACATGTTTCCAGTTGAGGGTTCATCAACTAAGAAACATGAGTATGATGACCATGCATTGATAATTGAATTGTGATCTTAGAGTTTTCGATAAGATTTAATCTATTAATGAATTAGATTCTTTAATATAGATAGATATCAATCAACCCACAAATGGTGATCTATAGGCAATTATATTGCATGATAATATTTTATATCAAATACTGGATTGAATGTCTATAAAAGAATTGAAATAAATATTAATTCATTAACTAATGATGATTTACTTAAATTTTAAATTGCTGTGAGATTACAAGCATGTTATTTTATAAATCACTTGTACAGTCCGAATTATGTGAAACTTTATTCTCTCCCAGTTCAGTTATGAGTGTTAATAAATCGCCGCAAGGTATATCATTGTTATTTTTTAGATTAATGACATAATATTTTTCCATATCAGGGGATATATTTTGCAGTGCTGTTAGGAGGTCAACACCTGTTGTGATATTATTATCATGAAGGGAAACTCCTTTAAGGTTTTTAAGGTTACTAATTATGCTAACATCAACTATCTCATTGTTTTCTAGTTTTAAATATGTCAAATTATTGAGATTTTGAATAGGTTCAATATTAACAATATTATTATCGAATAAATACAACTCAGTTAATCGAGTCATGTTGGCTAAAGCCGATAAATCTTTGATTCTATTTCCATTAAGGGCTAAAAAGGTTAGATTTTCCAACTTGGATAACATACTGATATCTTCGATGTCATTCTCATAAATCGATAGAACTTGAAGTTGATCGAGTTCGGACAGTGGGGTTAAATCGTTTATACTTTTGTTTGAGTATAAATATAATGTTGATAACTTTGTCAGGCTGGCCAGTGGCTGTATATTAGAAATTCTATTTTCCTGCAGTTGCAGATCATATATCTGAGTAAAATTCTCGATGCCGGAAAGGTCCGTAATATCTTTTGATGGACAATTTAACGTCTTAAACTCAAAAATATAGGTTTTATTGGTTTCTTTAATACATTTTTCTAGTTTCTCATCTGCAATTTCAACATCTGCCACTTTTGCCGGTGCAATTGGTGGGATGTCTTCATCGTTACGTTCATCCCAATTTTCTACGGTTCCGCAAGCAGCAAAAAGTGTGATAAAAATGATGATTATGATTTTCTGGATTGTCGGAGAGAGGTTTTTCACATTTTGCCTGCTAATAAAACATTAAGATCTTTTTCAAACAAATATAAAAAAAATACACTTTCAAGTTTTTAAACATTTCTTTAAATGCGTCAACTTTTTTTTTATATCCAACCTGTTTTTGTTTTGAATGTTCTGAATTAGCTTATGTAAGACCCCATGTTAAATAGGTTTTAACATATATTTATGTTTGATAAATTTTAAGCTTTTGTAATCGAATGAAAACAATTGAAGTTGATTGATTTTAGGAAAAATTATGGATAAATTGTGATTTTCCAAATCAAAAAATAGCCAACAATATAATAATTGTGGGTATGTAGGCAGATGATTGATAAAGATGAATTTATATCGGGGATTTTCGTTTGATTTCACATGAAATCATTTGGGTTTTATGGAACTCACATATAAAAAAGGCAACAAAACAACCTTTTTTTGTATCATACTGGGGTTCAGATGCCAAGATAAAAAAGGCAAAAAATTCAGGGTGGTTACCTTAAAATATGATTAATCAACGGCCATTAACGAGTATGATTGACTATTGTATTTATTACAAATTGAAATCAGATGAAATCAGGGATACTTACTTATTTAATATTTTATAGAAACCGGAAGTATGTATTTCCCGGTTTCACCGAGCCTACAGATAACAAAAATACATGGTTTTTGTATAATCCGTGATTTTTTGTTTGGATTCAAAAAAAACATCACTCAATCTTAGTCAAAAAGTAAAAAATAATGACCAATAGCTTGTCCCTGAAGATCTTGCGGCAAAGGATATTACAAGGCTAAGGGATCGTTAAAAAACAACTTGATATAATCTGTTTACAAACGTCCCAAAAACAATGGACATTTTGTAAACAGAATGTGAACTGATTTTTTAGCCAACCCTTAGATCAAATGACATCATTTTACATAGGTTTGAATTTTATACAAATAACCTGATTAGTTTGAATTGAAGCATCTTTGTGTAGTCAAGTTGTTTTCTGATGTTACCCAGGCTCCATCGAGACTTCTAATGTCGCTTTAGGCTCCAGAATGTTAATGAGTAAATAATCTTACTTAATTTATTAACATTGTGTAAAAACAGAGATCGTGTCAGTTAAACAACCCCCAGGGATAATTTAGAAATAACTGTGTTTGAAATCCCTCTTCACCGGTAGCAGCGTCGAGCCGGAAAACAAAACCGCTGGCCATAACCAATCTGGCACCTACACCGTATGAATGAACCCATTCTATACCCAAATCCTCTGCTAAATCTGCTACTGTTCCTTGCTCGGCAAAAAATGCAAGCTGGACATTGGTTCTGATCCCTTTGGCCAGCCATATATCAAAGGGTGTAAACTCATCAGTAACGTTCAACCTGAATTCCGTACCGTAAAACATGCTATGAGCACCATAAAAACGGCCGGTGGGAAACGATCGCATATTCTGAGTTCCCCCCAGGGAAGAAGCGGTTCCATATTTATTGTTTGCGATAGTCTGTTCAATTTGCCGGGACAATGTTTCTTCGCATTCTGCTTCGGTTGCCGGATTCAAACTGCAATCGATGCCTATATCAGCTCTTAACAAGGCTTCATCTGTAATACCCTTGTCCGTTACAACCGCATCGGATCGAAAGATATTAAAAGCCCAGGTGCTGAGGTTGCCAACGGGAACAAATGCGGTAACATTATACTCATTAACATAAAACTGGCTGGAATACTCATCATCCCTGGGAGATTGCTTTCTCCTGGCTTCAACCCGGACGCCTTTGCGCGGGTCCTTCCGATCGTCTGTATAATCGATGATGAATCCACTGTCCTTGTCGGTGCCTGTTTGATCACCTTTATCCACATCGGCAATTTCATTTCCTTCCGCATCCAGCAGTTTTTCCAAATGATATTTATATCGACCGGAACTGGCATAAAACTGTAATCGTTTTTCCCAGAAGTTCATGGAAATCATTCCCATGTTATATTCAGATTTATCAGCGATGACCAATCGCTGGTTATCCGGATCAGAATCGATTCCCCTGTCATAGGTTTGAATACTGGCTTTGGTGAAATTGATTCGGATAAGATTAATAACCAGATGCTCTGTTCCAATTGGGATATCGGTAATAGCAGTAACATATCCATCGATATCACCCAACATGGTGGCCAGATAAAAATCTGTTTCCGATGAAGATATGTTGTCCACTGCCCCGACAATACCGACCCAGGAACCAATTCCTGCCATTTGCATGGCGTACGGAAGAACAACATAACCGGGTTCCCTGGGGGATTGATCTTTTCGACGCTCAATGGCATTGGCCGGTGAAATCACAACAAGCATGAAGACAAGAAACAATGGTATAAATATAAAGTAAAATATAATTTTGATTCCTTTTTTTTGATTTACCATGTTAATACCTACAAATATGATGAACATCCAAGTATCAAAAATTATCGCATCTGAAAGTTTAATAGTATTTATGGAATTGAGTGGAATAAGTGCTATTAATGACAAATGGTAAAGTTTTGTTGATAAAAGACCGATCATCTGAATGTGGGAAGTTTAAAGTATTAAATATGTAAGTAATTGTTCAGCATAAACTGGTTCCAACCCGCAATCCCTCAAAAAATCTGTGATTGATATTTACTGAAATACTTAGTTTATTTTAAAAGCAAACAAAAACAGCGCTGTGAAATAAAACTGATCAGAACTAATTAGTTAAGGGTAGGCTCAAAAATTAATTCACATTCTGTTTGCAAAATGTCCCGTGTTTTTAGGACTTTTGCAAACAGACTATGTGAAGTTATTTTTTAACAATCCCTAAGTCCAGACACAAATAGCGGTTTTGAGAGAGAACCAATTAACCCTGGAACTATAGATTTCGCAACTGATATAGATTCTATTTATCTGTGAAATATAGACATTTTTTATTTTTAATGGCTGTGAGTTGTGTATATTTATTTAAGCTATAACGGATCGCCACCATTTTTTATTGGGTGGAAGCTGATCTACAGTTAGAATTTGCCCGGGTTTTGGAATGGCGACTTTTACAGATTTTTTTGTTGCTTCCTTGGAAAGCCATTCCACCGGCTCATACCAGGAATGATAGGAAAGAGAATAGGTTCCCCAGTGAATCGGCATCAGCACATCCCCTTTCAGATCTTCATGAGCTATCAGCGCTTGATCCGGATTCATGTGAATATCCGACCAGCATTTATCATACGCACCGGTATCCAGAAAGGTATAGTTAAACGGTCCATATTTCCTGCCAATTTCCTTAAAGGTTGGTTGCATACCTGAATCCCCACTGAAATACAAACGGTGATTGGCGCCGATTATTACCCAGGATGTCCAAAATGTCTGATTGGACAATAGTGGACCACGTCCACCGCAGTGACGAGCCGGAGTGGAAATAAAGGTGATGGATTTATCGGATAGTTGTGCCATATCCCACCAATCCATCTCTTTGATCTGTTTTGTGGACACACCCCAGTTTTCAAGATCAACACTAACGCCCAATGGAACATAAAAAACGACTCCGGTTTTGGCCAGATATTTAATGCAATCCTCATCCAAATGATCATAGTGATCGTGCGATATCAACACGGCATATAGCTTTGGTAAAGACGTCAAATCGATGGGAGGCGCAAAAAACCGTTTGGGTCCGATAAAGCTGAACGGAGAAGCGCGTGTGCTCCAGACGGGATCAATGAGGATATTTTTTCCCTCGATTTCAATCAACAGTGAAGAATGTCCAAGCCATATAACTTTCAGATCTTTTTCTGAACCTGTGTTGAATTTAGATAACGTTGGTTGCATAACCGGTATCGGTTTTTTGGGAACTCTTTCCTGATCACCTCCGATCCATTTCCTTAAAGCCTCCATCTTCATACCTGGTTTCAGACCAGTATCTGTCTTTATCAAATTGTTAAAGGTTTTGCCATTGAAGTGTGGGGATTTTTTTATTCTATTTATTCGCTCCGCTGTCAGAATCGGATCTTTTGAAGCTTGTACATCCAGGGCTTTGGTAGTACAGCTTGAAGTAGTCATTCCAATAGTTAATAATGCACTTTTTTTCATGAATTTCCTCCGACTGGTTGTTGATTCCATCCTTATCTCCTTTGATTAACCCCTGTTAAAATATCTTTTGTTTTATCTGGGTTTAGACTAAGGGAGAAAAAAACGGTAACAAAACGTAATGTTTTCAACCGTAGATTCTGAGAAATCCCATAAAATAATCGGTAGATGCTTTCTTAAGTTGAGAAGTATTCAAACCATTAAAATATTAATAGAAAATGTTATGTATCCACTGTTTATTTTTATTTTAAACGGTAGATAGGAACGGGGCTATACGGTTGTTGAACAATGCCATTTTTCATTGCTGCATCCATTTTTCTTTCAATAAGATGCTATTTTTTCGTTCTGCCAATTAATTCTCTTTTTATTCTTGTTCGTACTTGACAGGAAGGATAGATTTATTTCTCATAAAAGCATTTTGTTAGTGATTGATTTTATTGCCTAAGGCAATCATATCTCCATTCTACATGAGCCACCAACTGTTTTTGTCTTTTTAGGATGGATTTGGACAATTTGTTTCTTGAAAAAAATTCCACTTCCGCAGAAACGAAGTAGATTCTAAGATCTGGTATTGCCGAATAGTTTTGATATGAATAAACCAAGTTTCAGGCGTAGGGGGGGATCATAATATATAAAGTGTAAAAAACAAAAGGAGAGGTTTCAAATTATGTTGGCTATTGGTTCAGAAGTCCTTTTTTTAAATCATACAATATGGGAGAGATAGAAGATGAAATTTAAATCAGCCCATAATCTACTGGTATTTTTGTGGATTTTTCCTTTTTTAATTAATCTGCTGGTATTGATTTGGGGAATAACGAATGTATACAGTATCGGTTCATTCCCGACTGAAGGACACGGAAGTTTACCCAATATATTGCTGTTATTGGTAGATTTGAATCTTCCATATATTTTATCCGTAGTGGTGGCTTCTTTTTTTCTAAACGATATGCTGGATGTTGTGATTGATAAGTCATTGTTGTTGCTTTTATTCATGTTTGTCTTTGTTTATCAACTTCTTATTTGTTACAGTACGGTTGATTTCATCTTCATCGATCCGGATCAGAATTTTGATGTTTATGCTAATTATTTGAATATATATAAATTTTATTTCAAGTATGTTTTGACAGCCATATTGGTGTTTTTTTATATGCGACGCCCAAATGCAAACTAAGGCAACGGCTCAAATACGTCGGTTATAAAAAATTGGTATTGTGCGTATCAATGATAAATCTGTGCCGGAGGGATCGGTGAAAATGCTTCATAGGTAGATTTTTTCTCCCAAAAGGGGGACAACTCTCCTTATGGTGAAAAAATTATCCAATTCTCTGGGAGTTCGAATAGCTACGGTTGCTACATGGCTACGAGATGGCCACACTCGCTTGAATTTCCAATTTGCGGGATTAATTCTCTGCCGGGTGGAAAATGTAGTTTGTTGGGATGCTGTTTTTGGAATGTGAAAGGTTATCTGATCAGGATTCACCTGCGCTCCTTTTCCTATGGCTTTTATAAGGGACTTCTTCAAGCTTAAGTAGTCATAGTACCGAGTTTTTTGATTTTTTGACGTAAAGTTATTGATCTGTTTTATTTCTTCCTGGGATAGAATCTTTTGTTCGTCTGTTTTTGAAGTTTTTTTTATTTCCAGGTTTTCCACATCTAGCCCGACTTCCCTTTTCAGAACTACAGCCAGGGCAACCAATCCATCCGTGTGTGACAAACAGAACTGAAATGGTGGGACACGGGGAATGGGTTTAATTTGAGAGCGACCATATTTGTTGTCTAAAAAACGCCATCGTTGTGGAGAGATGTTGCAATAGCGCGAGAGTGTCGTACGTAACAGAACACGTGTAATCAAATACTGAAATTTGTGATTATCATAATAAAATCGTTTATGCTCTTTCTGTTCATCCGGCGTCATTACCATTTGATAAACCAATCGAAGTTCAGTGGTTTGAATATCATCCAGAAAGGTTAACCACAGGTGAACGTCATTGGATGCAAGTGTTAGTTTCGGAAGGGAATAGTCCATATGGTTTTGTATGGATTCGAGTTGATTGATGTATCATTTTTCTATCAAACAGCTTGTTTTGCATTTAGTATAGGCTCGGATTCGATTGAAAGCAAATTTCCAGTTAGCTGTAAAGCCGTTAAATCCATAAAAAAGGCACGAAATACTCCACATAAAGTCACATTTTTGTTACCATAAATAAAGTTAAACCAACGATACCAGGAAACAATTCAAAAGGAGGAGCGGCTATGGCCAAAAAATTGCCGGATTTTAAAAGTGAAGAGGAGGAGAAGGAATTCTGGAAAACCCATGATGTCAGAGAATACATCAATTGGAATAACGCAGTTGCATTTGTCAATCAGGTCTTTAAGGATAAAAAGCTTAGTGGTGAATTATTGAAAGATATTGAGAAGAACAAATAATCCATGTGGATTTTTCGCCTGTGGATTTGTCAGATTTTGAACTATTTTCTCACTTTTGTCGTCCAGGTTATACTCCTATCAAGGTTATCCTTAAACCTCACATTTTAGGTTTTTTATCCTCCATCGATGACCACGGATTCTTGGTTGGTCAGTAAGCAGGCTTCCTGTCATCCTGAGTTACATATGTCGGTAAACCGGCAAAATTTTTGCCACTAACCTGGTTTGGGTATAATGGTTTTACCATTTTATACTTGGTTGAAATTTTTAATAAAAATTTCAGTTAATTAATAGGAGGATTGACGAAGGATCTCTCAGATCCCAAAATAAGAGATAATGTGAGTAATTACAGTGATTCAATCATCAGATGTTTTGCCAGTTCCTTCCCGTTTTTAAATAGATACCAGGGGATGGAACCGGTAGATTTTATTAAATCATTTATTCGATCAGGCGATTCTGATTGATTGTCCATGTTTCGAATGCAAATGGCTGCTACCTGTTTATGGTGGGTGTCTGCCAAGTGGGCGTATACCTCGGGGTCCTTTTCTCCCGAATCACCAACCAGAATAAATCTTCTTTTGGGAAATCGTTCAAAGATTTCCAGAATTCTGCCAATTTTATATGATTGTTGATCAGCCTGTAGAAAGCTAAACAGGCTGCGGTCTTTAATTCGAAAATACTTCATATGGACAGAACCGAAAGGGAATTTATGTTGATGCATAAATTCCAATAAAGGCACAAACAATTGCCAGGGCGAACCCGATACATAATGGAAAGCGGCACCTTTGCCGGCCCAACTTTGATATAGCTCATTCATCCCGGGCACCGGTTTGTAAGAACGAAGAAAAGTATTTTTCATCAGTTCTTTTTTATCCGTTACCTGGCTGATTTTGATGGTATCATCAACATCGGAAATGATGGAGATGCCTTCCGGTTCGATGACTTGTACACGCCCATTAAATTGACGGGTATCATTTTTGGAAAGTATGGTTTGGAATTTAATAAAACCATCTGTTACCTTCATGTTTTGAATCCATTCTTTTTCCAGGACCAAAGTGGATACAAAATGCCCGTTGGAAGCCGATTTATCAAGGGAAAACGTCTTTTCGCCCAATTTTATGGATACCGACTTGTTGCGTTCATTATCGACCAGAAAAAGCCGGATGCGTTTTTTAAATAATTCAGTTTCGGCTTTGTCTTTTTTCAAGCCGATTGTATTTCGGAGAACACCCAAAAATCGGTTTCGCAGGATTGAGTCCTCTTCCGGTTCGTAAACATGGCCGTGAATCTCTAAAATTGTCACTCCGCTTGGAGTGATATATCCGAATGTAGGATAATAAAGTAGTTCCTCATCTGATTTAATATCTGACAATCCCAGTGAGGAAAAGGATATCAATGCCATAAGTGTTAAGACAGTTTTTTTCATACGTAACCAATATGAAGACGATTACAGGGCATTTACCTGAAATCGGTTCTTAAAGCAGGTTCGAGTTTTTATTGATTAGCCCATTATGTCAACTGTTTTTGTAAGGGATGTTCCATGCCAAAATAGTCAAACATAGTTTTGTAGAGATGATATGTAAGATAAAGATGGGTGAAATAGTCGGTTAATTGATCAAAGGAGAGATGCTCCAGCTCATAGTCAAAGTGGTGACCAATGCGCCTGATCGCTCTGGAATAAACGTCTATGGTTGTCTGTTGCAGTCCCTTGAGCTTTAGAAGTTTGAAATGTTTTGAATAAATGTGGTTGAACTTCGAGTCTTTTGGTGTTTCAATAACCATTGTAGCCTCATTTTAGATGTGTTAACAATAGTGGGAAAGTACCAGAGTAGTGTTCCCGGTGAATAAAACAGCATACCGAAAACAGTGAACAAAGTGGGTGAGGCAACTCTTTATTTGGAACATCTACTTTTCTCCGCGAAGCGGTTTCGTTCAACAAATATATCAAGCCGCCGGCACCCGCAGTTTTGTAGCTTGTTTTTATTTCAGTGATTTACGAGCTATCACTGTTTCAACTCCAGTTCTGTGTGCTGCGGCTTATAATGGTGTTCGGTTCAGAAACTAAGTACACAGCATTGAAGAGAGATTTCATTATCCAATATTTCTCAATTAATGTAGAATTGAACACGTAAAGGGATGCAACAATTTATTACTTCAAAAAAGAGGTAAAAATGGAAGATAACAGAATTACTATTAACCCAGATATTTGTAATGGAAGACCAGTAATAAAAAATACTCGAATTTCGGTTCAGACGATTTTAGAATTTCTTGGAGCTGGAGATTCTATTGATGATGTGTTAAGTGAGTATCCAAGTCTAAAACGAGAAGATATTTATGCTTGTATTCAATACGCATCAAAGATAATGGCAAATCGCTATGAGGTGCAAGAGATCGCGTGAATGGATTTCTCTTTGATGAAAATTTGCCAATTAACATTGAATTCTCACCAACTTTACCTATTGAGCATGTTACAAATTTAAAATTGAGCCCAACTGACACAGAAATTTGGGAATATGCTAAAAAGAATAACCTGGTAATAGTCACGAAAGATGCGGATTTTTCAGATCGCATTATTGTTACCAGTCCACCTCCAGGAGTTGTCCATCTTAAGTTTGGTAACACGAAAAGAAAAGATTTCCATTCATTTCTCAAAAAAATCTGGCCACGAATAGAATCATTGACTAAAAAATATAAGTTGGTGAATGTCTATTTTAACAGCGTTGAAGGCGTTGAATAAATACTATAATTAAATCGAACAACGTTTCCAGGAGCGCATTCGTCCTTCGTTATGTGCTATGGAAGTTTCGACGGAAGATGGTGGAATATTTAACAAAATACTGAATCCCAGATAGCTTTCGCATGAACTGTTAAAAGCGGCGGATGTCCGGCTGACGACGGTACTTCCCAGCAAAGGAATAAAAATAACCACCAGAAAAAAATGATTTCCAGGAGAAATGCTAACAAGAAAGTTGTGTCGTCACTACAGTAAAACTGTCAAAACAGCGTACATCTTCTCATATTGGAGATACAGAGAAGTAGAATATCTTTTTTAGAATGGAACATCTGTTGTAAGGAACTTCATGAATGCAAAGTCCTTTGTTCATATCATTTTCACGGCGGTATTTTTTGCCATAATAACCGGTTATTCGACACGAGTGAAAGCAGAAAAGAGCACTTGTAACACCCGGTATCCGATTGTTTTGGTTCATGGTGTGGGTTTTCGGGATCAGGTTGGAATATTTTCATACTGGAACGAGATTCCAGAAGCTTTGAAGAAAA
This sequence comes from bacterium, assembly GCA_041556995.1. Lineage (GTDB taxonomy): Bacteria > SAR324 > SAR324 > XYD2-FULL-50-16 > XYD2-FULL-50-16 > JAHJTV01. Next base: position 24,348 of record JBFFHJ010000037.1, read on the forward strand.
ACGGTGCCACAGTTTACCTGGGAGGGCATGATGCCTTTGGCGCCTATGAACATAATGCCGGATTATTAAAACAGCGGATTTTGGAGATTTTGCAGGAATCTCAAATAGAAAAAGTCAATATCATCGCCCACTCAAAAGGTGGATTAGATTCCAGATATATGATTTCAAAGCTGGGAATGGGTGGTAAAGTGGCCAGTTTGACCACCATTGCCACGCCCCATCACGGTAGTGCCATGGCTGATATTTTACTGGCACGACTTCCCAATAAGGAGTTTTCCGCCAAGATTATCAACCGGCTTTCAAAACTGATGGGGGATAAAAATCCGACTAGTTTTGTTGCGGGACAAGGCCTGTCACCTACTTATATGATACAGTTCAACAAAGAAGTCCCTGACATTCAGGGCGTTTATTATCAGAGTTACGGGGGAAGTATAGATCGTACCTATCCAAATCTCTTGTGGCGTAAGATGCAATCCATTTTGTATGAAATCGAGGGGGAAAACGATGGTCTGGTTTCCGTTAGATCGTGTCAATGGGGGGAGTTTAAAGGGATTGTTCGCCATGATGGGAAACCGCTGGTTTCACATGCGGACATTGTTGGTTTAAATACCATCACCAAAGTTTATGAATTTAAAGCTGCCGCCTTTTACATTTCAGTTGTTCGGGAACTGAAGGCGGCTGGTTTTTAGATGGAGATTCTTCAGGTCGCCAGATCTACCGGCAGAATGACACTTGTTTTTGAAAAAATTTGAACAAGTAAGGGTCAAATTTTAGGGCATATAATTGAAGTTGAACTCCACGCAGGAGTTCGGTAGGGGGAGTGACGTTTTTGAAACGGCTTTTTTTGTATTCCGTCAGGCTCAATTTTCCAGCAGAAGATTCGGTTTAACGCTGTTTTGATTGATCAACCTCGGACTCCTTACAGATTCGAATTGATTTATTGATGCATTTTCCAGTTTAAATACGTTGAGGTTCTTTTGTAGTTGTCCTGCCTGATTTGATAATTCTTCTGATGAACCGGCTGTTTCTTCGGCGATGGATGAGTTTTGCTGAACAACACTGTTCATGGTTTCCAAAGCTTTATTTATCTCTCCGATGGCGAAATTCTGATCTTGCGACGCTGTTGTGATCTCAGCCACCAAATCATACACGTTTTCTACGATTAGATTAATCTCGTTTAAAATGTCAGCAGTTTGATCAGCCTTTTTAACGCCATTTTCGACTTCTTTTACTGATTGATCAATTAATAGATTGCTCTCTTTGGCTGCTTTTGCGCTACGTCCGGCCAGATTTCGGACTTCCTCTGCCACTACCCCAAAACCTTTCCCATACTTACCGGCACGAGCGGCTTCCACAGCTGCATTTAGGGACAGTAGATTGGTTTGAAAAGCGATTTCATCGATTACTTTGATGACTTTGGTAACACTGGAACTGGTATCATTAATTTTTGTCATGGATTGAAGCATGCTCTCCATTTGCTGATTTCCATTTTTCAGCCCACTTAGCGCCTGTTCACTTATTGCCTGTGCTTTGGTTGCATTCTCATTATTGATTTTAGCCCGGTTACCGATGTCATTCATAGAACTGAAAATCTCCTCTAAACTGGAAGCTTGTTCCGATGAACCGTCAGAAAGAGACTGGCTGGCCTGGGCAAGCTGTTTTGATCCAATAACGACGCTCTTAGCTGTATCCTGAACATCCTTAACGATTTTGTTCAGATTATTAGTCATTACTTTAAGTGCTTTTCCCAAAGTATCTTTTTCTGAGGCCAGGTTGACTTCTTTTGTCAGATCACCGGTGGCAATCTCAAGAGCAAGTTTTTCCCGAGCGTTAAAATAGTTTGATAGGCCACCTATAATTGAACCTAATTCTTCAATTTCGTTTTTGACCACATACATTTCGCAGGTTCGGCAATCTTCACCTTTTAACGCCCTGGGACAGGACTTTACGATGGCAAACGAGCCGCTGGTCACCCAACAGTGATCTTCTTTTCCATAGCTGGGACAGGATGTCTCACCACAATTACTCAGTTTTGAGCAATTAACAGTGTTTCCCATGGCAATCGAACCACTTGTGTCTCCCAATCCTATATTTCCCAGAACAGACATTGCTTCCTTCAGCTGAGAAACAAAGCTCTGCTTAAAATATATCGTAGACCATCTAATCAATCCAATTTCAGTCACAATGCCAATAACGGCAACGATAACGGAGCCGGTTAAGGCAATCAATACCCCTAGAACTGTGCTGATTACCCCCAAACCTACAAAAGAAAAGACCAGTTGTTTTGACAATTTCATTGTTTTCCTTTTTCTAAATGCATTATTAATTTCATTATTAGACTAATGATCGATTCCCTTTTTGGAGCAGATAATCTTATATTATGTATTTGCTTAGTAGGAATATTGCAAGCGTTTTATACCAGTTCTTTGAGCTATAACACATTGAAAAGAAAGATAAATATATCAAAACCTCTTGTAGTAGCAGCAATTCTCAATCTATTGGGAATAATCATGTTGATCTTCACAATAAAGTTATATAGAAAGAAAAAGAAGATATTAACAAAAAAAATTGGATTAAATAGCATTTTATTTATTACAAATAAAATATTAAGTATTATATTAATTATCATAATTGTATTTATTTGAAGTTGAACTTTAGATTGGATTTATCAACAATATCTGGATTCTAGAAACATAAATACGGGTATTTTGGAATATTTTATTTATAGCTTAGCGGAAGCAATTGGTTCAAAACCATCAAATAGAATAAATCGAGAGTTTTATCCTGGAAATGTATTGGTTGGTTCCAGTCTTATTGTTTTGGTGGGTTTTATTTTGATGACTATTTCATCAAACATTATAGCTGGTTATATCATTGATAATGAAACTTGCTCTTGGAGTTTGTTATATTACAAATGACATATCAATCAACAATAATACTACTTATGGTATTAGAGCTTCAGTTTTATCTTTTCAGAATGCTTTTGCGAAACCAGTCCAAATCATCACATTAATATCAGTCCAAACTTTGGTCTGACTTCTTTTCAATTCATGGGAATGCCGGGGATTAGATGTCGGGATGGAAAGAAAACAGCGGGATTTTGATGAAATGAAGAGACTATTTTATTAAGAAATGTTTCCACAAAATCTTCAGAATCGGATGGATTGAGATTCCGGGAAACCTTATCTGCCAAAAGAAATAGCTACCGCTTGCTGCTTAGTTCAACACCGGTTTCACCGGTTGCTGCACCGATGGAGGGGTAATGATGAACTTGCCAAAACCACTTAACTTGAGCCCCGCAACGGCGAGTTGCGGTTTGGTGTAACTATTTGTTGGGCATTACAATGTATAGCCTTTCAGTTTGAGAAAATTAATATCAAATCCAAAAATTTTCAATATTAATATATGAAGAGGATTCTTTATAAGATATCTCAACTCCGAGCTATTTTCGGTTAACATTTCTCAAGACCAAAAATTTCTTTTATAAGCTGTCGAAAGGTTTCTTTAGGCAAGGCTCCCATCGACATTTGTGGTTTATCGGATTTTGGTACAAAAAGAAGTGAAGGAATGCTTCGGATTCCAAAAGCTGCGGCTAATTCTTGTTCGACTCCGGTATCAACTTTATAAAAATCGATATTACAGTGATATTCTTTAGAAAGCTCTTCTAAGATGGGACCTACCATTTTGCATGGTCCACACCAATCTGCATAAAAATCGATAATACAAGGGTTTTTCCCTTTATAGTTCCATTCTTTTGAAGCTTCAAAGTCAAAAACTTTTTCTTTGAAAGTGCTTTTTGTCAAATGTTCTACAGCCATAATTATCTCCTATATAAAATTAATTTAAAGCGGAGTTAACCATTATTAAAAAAATACAACTTCTTTTTCTGTTCTGGAGAATGCTCAAAGATATGCGTGATCTTGCATGTCTTGACTTGTAAAAAAACTCAAAAAAACATGAGTTATCTTTTACTCTACTATATCCTATTTGTTATGCTAAGTGTAAGATATATTTCCCCAAAAATCCTCGTGCTATGTAAAAAACGTATAGGATTATATGGAGTGTCTTTATGGTATTGTTATGTACTCCAAAATTTCCATTAAGGTTTGAGTGCTGGCTTTTCTTGTTGCTATGTTGTAAGAATTCCAGATTTTATACGTGACTCGAGCATGGATGAAAACTTTGAAAAATCATGTTCTTCTTCTGGTGTTAAATATATCAGATCACCAAAATGTGTAGCGTAATCCTCTAAGTATAAACCTTTTTCACCATAATACTGCTCAGCAAATCTGTTACCTTCGCTATTTAAATCCTCGTCTGTAAATTTGCCATCACAATATTTGAAAAAGAAATCGGTGGTAGACATAGAACCTTCAATTACTCTTTGTGTGTCTTCAGGTTCTTCATCCAAGTGCAATTTGCCTGCCCACCCCCTTAAAAAACACCATCTCAAAAACAGCGCAATGTGCGTTCCACCATACTCATCTGGTGAATCTTCAGGGAACTCGCCTCCATAATGCCAACTTGCGTCATCATATTTCATTTATACTCCATTGATTCTTTTTTCAATCCCATAACACCCTGTTAACCGGAATTATGAGGAGCGAAGCGATGATTAATTTCCGGTTTAGCAATTTGTTCGGTATAAGAGTAGGTAATATTTAAAAGCCAAATTAATAAAACAGGATTTTTCCATATTATCATTTGTCAGTTTTTATGATTGTGCCAAGTTCTAAATGTTTGACCCGATATTTACCCTCTAATGGTTGTATTTGAGCAATACTATTACGAGCCATTATTATTCCCATTTCAGGATTTTGTTGAATAAAGTAAATATCTCCATTTTTTGCTTCAATCTCAATTTCAGCCCAATTTTCTGCTTTAGAACTAATACGGTGTACACCGGGCGTTACGTTAAAATAAATGTATTGCTCATTTCTTGTGTATCCCATCTCTGATTCGGGTAATTGATCATCAAGAAATACATTAAATTTGACTATAGGAGCCACAGGCGATGGACGAACAACATACACAAGTGCTTTACCTTCTTCCGGAAGCTTTGGAAGTGTGTAGTTTTGTAATTCCGCTTTCAATTGATCTAGAGGTGGTATTTGTTTTGCGGCACAAGCTTGAAGCAATATGATGACAACAATGAACGAAAATGTTTTTATCCTATTTATCATTGAGTTCTCACTTAAAATATTAAACATTTATAAAAAACCCTGTTTTATTTGCAAAATGCACTGAACGTATGTGGAGTGACCGATAAAATGGCGGACTTATTTCAATAGAAAATCCGGGTGGTTGCACAATCCTGGAATTTACCCGGAATCTGTCATTCCATATAATCCCTGTTGAACGGGACAATATCGATTGCTTGTCCGTTATGAAAATAGTAAGGCTTTTTTGAGGATCTGTAAAAAGATTTTTGAGGGAATCAGGCTGAAATGGAAAAATAAAAAAGACATTAAAAGGTTTGTCCCGCCAGTGATTTCTCCACCTGGAACAGACCAAACCGATCTGACTTCCCGACAGATCAGGCATCTCAACATGACATTCATCAGGGTGGAAGCCGCATTTCGAAGCCTTAAGACCGATCTGGGGACACGCCCGATATACCATCAACTGGCCGGTAGAACTGAAGCGCGTATCTTTATCTTGATTTTGGTTTACCATCTGCTGACCGCTATCGACTATCAGTTGTCCTCAGACGGTGACGTACGCTGTTGGAAAACGATCCGTTCTGTTCTGGGAACCCTCGCCGGGATACAATTATCTTTACTGACGATTAAAACGTGATTCACCATATCAGACAATCAGGATAGCTCGAACCGTCTCATACGGAGATATATCGAAACCTGAATGCCAAAGATCCGTTGAAACGAAATCATCATGTTATCGGCAGCAGAATATAGTGACCTAAAAATTTTAGAAAACGCTATGAATTCAGTATCTTGTCCAATTAACGGGAGAAGCTTAGGTTAAGAAATTTTTCCACAAAATCTTCAGAACCGGATGGATTGAGACTCTGGGAAACATTGCTTGCCAAGAGATAGCTGCCGCTTGCGGCTTGGTTCGCACTGGTATCTTCCACCGCTTCTGGGATGTTGCCTTTAAGATGGTTATACTGTGGACACAGAACTAGAATCTACCGCGTGCGATCAGCGGTCGGGTGAATGCATTCTTTAGAATAATGCTTCAATATTTCTCTAAACCAGCAATTGATATCTTGGGCTACACTGACTAAATGGCTCTGACCACTGCTATCTTTTAATCTATGATCGAGTCTGGAGTATTTCTTATAATAAACATTCTTTTTTCCCTTATTCCTGAGAGTTTCGATCATTTTGTCAGCACCTTCGGCAGAGACTGATGCATCATTGCTACTCTGAGTTAAAAGAATAGGGGAATTTACCTTCAGTAATTCATGAACTTGATCTAATTCTAGCATTTGCTTCCACCACAAGTACCCATGATTGCTAACGTTTAGATTATAATTTGGATTTTTTGAAATACTCTGGGCAAAGGCATAAAAACTTCTGATTTGTTTCTGAAGTTCCGGTGTATCTTCATTTCCATATTTAATACTATGAACGACATCATCAATGAATCTTTGTCCACCAACACTAATTGCTACTGTTGCATCAATATATTTAATACGTGATGCAACCATAATGACAACAGTAGCGCCTTCACTACCGCCAATTGTCAGAAATTGCTTATAGTTTTTTGTATATTTTATTTGATTAAGCACTTGAATCACATCTCGAATACGCTGGTTGATATTGTCGCCTTTGAGATAAGCATCGGGACAGTCGCTTCGTTGGGCGCTATCAATGTAAGAAAGTTCCGATGTAATACCGTATTTTTCAATCAATAGCAGATCTGCACTCGGCCAGAAATACGATAAATCATTAACTCCCTTTGAATGTACCACACTGTTACAGTCCGAACCCTGAGCGATAAATAACAATGTATCGGAGTTGGTGACCAATGATGATCTTTTGACATAATAAATTAGTTGAGATCCATCCGGCCTTTTAATGCTGATTTTTTTCAGTTCACTTGACAACGCTTTGGATGAAAATATACAAAACAGTATTACATTAATTATCATAAACTTAAGGAATCTCTTTTTCATATCTACCTTTCTAATACCTGCATTTCCCAGAGCGCAGCGGCAGGGAAGGTCAGGTGAATGCGCTTTTGGTTTAAGTGTTGTTCTATTTTTTCAATCCTATCGAATCTTTCTCGTCCTTTGTTGACATTGAGTGTCAAACTTAAAGAAGGAACTCTTATTGTTAAGCCTTTGAACTGATTACCTGGAAAAAGAGATTAGACCCGGGGAGGGAAGGATTTAATATATTCCGCTAAAAACGAAGCTGTTTGTTTAAGAGTTTCTGGATCAACCATATCGATCGTATCTCTTGGAGTATGAGTCAGTTCCATCACTTCTCCTAAAAGATTGGAGGAGGTAATAGCAATTGTGGGAATATTGCAAAATGCAAAGATACTATGATCACCGGCAATCCACTCCGAACCTGTCTCGCATATCTGATGACGGTCCATCACGTTCTCAATTCTTTTCCGATGCAATGCATTAAAATTGTAAAATGACACAGCCGTTTTCGAATCGATATATCCTGGAGAGTCGATATTGATGGCCAGAACCACTTTGTTCATATCAAATTCCTTGTCGCCCAAGTAAGCCAGCTGACCACCAACGCCGAAATAATCCTCGCCATTAAAAGGTACGAACTCTAATTGATAAGGACCCGTGTATTCAGACAATAAAGTGGCTGTTTCCAGAATCACAACGAGTCCCGAGGCATTATCCAGGGCACCAGGCGTATTGTAGGCTGTGTCCATATGACTGCAAATCACAACTTTACCGGCTTCTTCGATTCCCTTTGAAGCAATGAGCTGCTGACCCTTGCCAGGAATTCGCTTGGAACGAATCTTTAATGTCATTTCTTTTCCATTTTTAATCATTTTATTAGCAATTTCCTGACTGGCGCTAGCATTTGGGATATTAAAATTCCCATCGTTAAAGAGTGGAAATGGATCAAGACCACAAAAGGGGTGCTTCCCGGTAATGGCAACGATTGCTTTTGGATTCTTTTCTTCGAGCGTTTCGATGATTTGCTGATGCACATCCGGATAGAAGAACGGAAAATCCTTTGGCATTAAAGGATTCTTGACTATATCTCCATGCAATACGACTATTTTGTCCTCAATACGGCTTGATTTCAATTGGTCAATCGTTTCGATCATTTTGATAGAAGAAGTATCATCAAACGGTTTCGAAAACGGACCGGGCTCGATTTCACATTCACCTATAGAGGTACTTAAAATAGCACCGCTATTTTCCCAACAAACGCAATCAAAATCATTTTTTTTTATCTTATAGCCGGAGTTATCAAATTCTTTTTCCAGAAACCGAACTGTCTGGTGATTACTTTCCAGCCCTACTGGGCGCTCTCCGATTTTATTGATCAGATATTCCAAGTTATGTTCAATTCTATTATTCATTGCTTTTTCAGAGTTTTTCAGTTTGCAGTTTTGTCAGTCTTTAATCTTACTTCCACAGGAAAAATACGGCAGGTGCTTAGGTCGCTCTTTCCTCACGTTTGACAATGCCTCATCATCCAGGATGAAGACTGATACAAAACATAAAAAGGTGGATGGGCGATTAATTCGGTGATCACCAATCGTCCATGGAAACTAAAGTCTATCAAAAAACACAAAGGTGGTGTGCAAGTGTAGACCTTTTTTTGACTTTATTTTTGATTGGGAAATGATGTTCGAATACTCTTGAGAAAATCTAAGAGTTCAGAGGCTTTGGAGCGGGTAAAAGATAGTACCTCCAGAACGTGATCGCCAGAGGTGATGACAGACGCAACATCAGGAGACTCTATATGTTTGACCGCCTCCTTTTTTTTCCCGGAATCCAGCAGACGAAGAGCCCTATGAATAGCAGCAACGCTAAATCTTGCTTGTCGAAGAAGATAAATCACTTTCAATCTTGCCAGCTCAACATCAGTAAAATACCGGGTCTGCTTCTTTCCATTTCTAGGGATGTAGATCAAACTGTTTCTTTCCCAATTGCGAATTGTTTCTTTGGTAGTTCCGATTAAAGCTGCGGTCTGCCGAAAATCACAAGTTTTTTCCGATTTGCTTTTCGTCTCACAGTCAGACCATGTTTTAATCAGATTAACAGCTTGGGTTGCTCTGTCAATCTCCTGTTTGATGATGTCTAAATAATCGTGTGACTTCTGAAGAGCCAATTTGATATTCCAAGACTTCATGGCTTCAATAATCTGATAAGAGGCATCCCGCACCGCTTTTCCCGGCCATTCGTTAAGAAATAAAAATCTCAACACCAACACCTGGCAAAGATGCCGCTCGGAATAAACTCGGTAGTTGTTTTTGTCCCTGGGAACCTCCGAAATCAGTTTGATCCGTTCATAAAAGCGGACTGTGTTAACATGTATTTTGGCTTGTCGCGCAATATCGATTGTTCTAAGATGCTTCATTTTTTTCATTATCGTTTTTTGTAATGAATGATGATTTTGATCCTGCATCAGTTGATATTAAGGCTTGGTCCAAAATTGATGAAAAATAATCGGGTCGTATTATGATGATTTGTAACAGTTAAGCTGCTATTTATGGTTTGCGGTTGCCTGAATATAAATAACTGTTACTACTTATTGAATACCCGATACACGACTCTGTCGGAGCCTAGCCAAATAATATTCTTCCAGTATTCAAAATCACATTTTTTGACGAGGTTTATAGATGCCAGATTATCTGGCCATATTACAGCAATGATTTGGTCAAGTTTAAGCAAATCAAAACCATATTTCATAATTTCTATACACGCCTCATATGCGAAACCTTTGCGCCAGACAGACTGCAAAAAAGCATAACCGATATTAACTTCAGTTACGTTTTTTATATAGTGAAGTCCAGCAAAACCAATTATCTTTGAATCTTCTTTTGAAATAATTGCCCAATCACCAAAGCCAAAGACTTTCCAATGCTCCACCAGATATGTTACTCGTCGATAAGTTTGTTCTATATCTTTATCCGCTCCCCCGTACCAATATTTCATAACTCCTGGATCTCCAAAGATGTGGAATAGCGCCTTTGTGAATTCAAGAGATATTTGTTTAAAAATCAGTCTTTCTGTTTCAATTCTCATGATTGTTTGTGAAAGGTAAATACTGGTTTCACCGGTCGCTGCACAAATGGTTGATTTAAGATGAACTTGTCAAAAATCACCTAACTTCAGATCTGAAGCGGCGATATGCGGTCCCGGTGCAACCATTTTAAATGCCGGTTCTTGCGATAACAATAGATTAATTACGTAACTTCTTGGATAAACATATCGATTTAGAACTTTGTTTATATTTCCCGTAGCTTTCACAGATTAAATAGTTGTTGTTTAAATAAAAATCCACTGCTTGTTTGTTGATTTTGCGTGTTGATAACCAAATCTCTTTGTATCCAAACTCCAAAGCAAGTTTTTCAAGTTCTCTTAAAACTATCCATCCAAATCCCTGCCCAGGTTTTTTTGAATACATCCTTTTAATTTCACATACGTCATCTGAAATCGGCCAGATAGAACCACAGGCTAAATCAACTCCGCTTTTGCGAAGGACTATAAAAGACGAACCTGGTAAATCAAATACTTGACTATTGAAGGATGATTTACCATCATCACCAGTTATTGCATATAGCGAATGGGAAAGCTCTTCAATTAAGTTTTTAGCCTCTGGGGAGTCGGGGTGCGTTTTTATGATTTCAAATGACATTCTTGTGAGTATTTGATACTGACATCACCCGCCGCTACCGGGATGGTGCCCTATTGAAAGTTGTGCCATGAGCACAGAACTTGAATCCACCGAGCGCGATATGCAGTCGGGTGTATGTACTTGTTATAACGTTTTATTTGTCTCTATCACATGAATGATTTATCCCATCTGAATAGGGAATCTCGTCCAAAAGATAGGGATTTATGCCTTCCAAACAGGCAACATTGTACGCAAATTGATCAGGATGTGATCTTTGCTGATGATGCGTATAAATGCCGCACACTGAACAAAAATAGTGTTTTGCCGTCATTGTATTAAATTGATACAAATTTAGTTTGTCGGCACCTTGGATAACTCTTAAGTCAGCAAGTTTGACTGAGGCATTAATAGCCCCACGCATTCGACAAATTGAGCAATCACAGCGAACTGGATTTACAATACCTTTTGGAAGATTAAGTTCAATTTGAACTGAGCCACAGTGACACTTTAACTTGTGAACAGGATTTACGGATTTATTTAGTTCTTTTAATTTCATTTTTTATTGGAGTTAATTTTTAGTTATAACAATTATATTCACCTGCATTTCTTCAGAATAATCTGTCTGAAGGGTAAAGTCCTAAGTTGTTACTTGATGAAAATGTGGTTCAGGATTGTAAGGTCGCATTTGGGAAATAAAGCTGTTAACTTGTTGTTATTTCATTAAATAATATAATGTTGTCCCATTGGCAACCACTAATTTATCGATTTTAATATCAGTGCATATGAGACGTTTTCTCAGCAGAAATCAGCTTAAAGCTGATTTCTGCTGAGTATTTGCACCTTAAGGATTAAAGCCTTTTTTTCAGTTAAATACCACTATTTTATTGGGACCAGTAGTTTTGGCTTCTCGTAGAGCTGTATTTAATTGATCGAAGAGATTATCTTCCAATTTTTCGAGTGAGGCTACACCACCGCTAACAGTGATATGATCGACTTTGGAAAAGGAGTGGGATTCGATGATGGTACGCATTTTCTCGGCATAAGTGAATGCTGCTTCCTTGGCTGTCATCGGTAATAGCGTAATGAATTTATCATCTTTCCAGCGTACGCAACTATCGGTTTTTCGGGAGTACTGCAATAACAGGTTGGCTACTTCCCTGAGTACAGCATCTCCATGCTCTGAATCGAAAGCATTATTAATTTGTGTGAAATTGTCAATGTCCAGGATGGTGATGGAGAGATCATTTTTTTTCCTTTGGCATTTTTCAATTTCCAGGTATATGGTGCTGTTCAGATAATATCGGTTGAAGAGTCCTGTTAAAAGATCAGTGTTGGCGACACGTTTTGCAACAGCAATTTCTATTCCGGTCTTTACTCGTTCCAACAGTTCATTGGGATTAAAGGGCTTCGATATGTAATCGTCTGCTCCGAATTCAAGGCCATGGGTCTTATCTTCTTTCCGAGCTTTTGCACTTAACATAATGACAAATATGTTTCGGTATTTGATGTTGTTTTTTAATGCATGACAAAACTCATACCCGTTCATCACCGGCATCATCACATCCAGCAGAATCAAATCGGGAATAAAATCGTCCATTATTTTAAATGCATGCTGTCCATTGACCGCTTCAGCATAGTTATACTCATGACGTTGCAAATAGCGTTTTAAAGAGCGTCTTATTTTTTCATCATCATCTACAATCAAAATATTTTTCATAACCGATTATATGGTGGGTGTTACATGTTGAAATTTTTACGATTTATTTTTAATGGTTTCACTGCTCGTTACTGTTTGTTCCATGTGAGTCGAAATGGGAAAAAACCTTGGTTAATGAGCCATATATCCGGCATTCAGGGAGAGACCCCACTTTTTCCACACAAATCATTTTATCGGTATCACAAAACTGAATTTACTTCCGTGTCCCGGTTGACTTTCAACAGACAGGGTGCCGTTTTGCATGTCAACCAGCTTTTTTACGATGGCCAATCCAAGACCGATGCCTCCGGCTGACCGTGTAAAAGAATCTTCCAACTGTCTGAAGGGATCAAAAATTTTGTTCATATCATTGGAATGAATGCCACATCCTGTGTCACTAACCATAAATTTTATGTTTTCCATATCTTTTTTTAAAACAACATTAATGTTTCCCTTTTCTGTAAACTTAATGGCATTATGGATCAAATTAAAAATGGTTTTTTTAAAATATTTAGGATCAGCCAATATTGTCAGATCTTCAATCTCTGTCGTGAAATGAATCGACTTTTCCATCGCCTTTGTTTTCAGCTTTTTACATACCTCTTTAACGATATCACCTGCCGATATAACAGACTTGATCAGCTTTAGTCGACCACATTCAATTTCGGATATATCAAGTATGGCGTCTACAAAGTGGTATAGAGTTCTAGCAGCACCTTCCACATCCTTTGATATTTCTCTGATTTCCGCTGGTTCCGGTAAAGCGTGTTCGTCTGTTAAGAATGAGATGTTTGAGAGAATCACTGCCAAGGGCGTTTTTAACTCATGAGAGACAATGTTCATGAAATCCGTTTTCAAGTGAATCATCTCCTCGGCTTTTTCTTTGGCTGTTCTCAATCTTTGAACGAGTGACCATTTTGCTGTCAAGGCACAGGCTAGTTGTTTGACTTCAATATAATCAAATGGCTTTTTTAGAATTAACAAGGCATCTGTACGGTTAAGCCGGTTGATTATGTCTTGCCAGGAATGTTCCGAATAAGCTGTGCAGATGACCATTTGAATATTCGGATCGACTTTCCAGATCTCCTCAATGGTCTTTAGGCCGTCCCATCCGGGTGGCATCCGCATATCCACAAAAGCCAGGGTAAAAGGATGACCATCGCTCAGGGATTGTTTTACCTTTTCCAGACCTTCTTCTCCCTGGTAAGCGGAATCAATGGTACAGTCATAATTATTGCTGTTTTCTGGGGCGTTTTTTTCATCAAACAGATCATCATTCAAGCTGTCGATGCCTGAATGATTATTCTGTTGATTGCACAGGATGCTTTTAATATCTTCATGAATGTTCTGTCTATCGTCAATGATGAGAATACGATAGTTGTTATGGCCATTGAGATCATTCATAGGTTTTTTATAATTATATTCCTGAGTTATTCTACAGGAATGGTAAAAGTAAATGTGCTGCCTATACCTATTTTACTTTCAACTGTGATTGACCCCCCGTGCATTTCAACCAGCCGTTTTGTGATCCCCAATCCCAGGCCAGTACCTCCCACTGGGCGGGTCAGGGAGTTATCCAGTTGATGAAATATATCAAAAACACGTGGTAAGTCGTTTTCTTCTATGCCGCACCCGGTATCATTTACTTTAAAAATCACATAATCATTTTCCTTTTTTACCGAGATAGTGATGCCGCCTTTGTCTGTAAATTTTACAGCATTGCTGATCAGATTAAGTAGAATCTGCTTAATTCTTACCGGATCAGCCAATATAGTCAGCTCTTCTACTTCCTGCTTATGATATAGAGATTTGGCAGCGGTTAAAATGGTGGTGGTACTGTGAATCTCTTCCATGATCTTTAAAACCGACAGCCTTGTTTTTTTTAATTCCAGTTTACCGGCTTCAATTTTCGAAAAATCCAATAGATCATTCACTATCTCCAGAAGGTGTTTGCCTGCCTCTTCTATATCCTGGGCGATCTCAATGATTTCCTCCGGTTCAGGTAGCTCTTCCAGATCTGTGAGAAAGGGAATGTTGGCCAGTATTACCGTTAACGGGGTCCTCAATTCATGGGAAACCGTGTTGATAAAATCGGTTTTAAGTTGAGTGGCTTCTTCCGCTTTTTGTTTGCTTTCTATCAATGCGGCTTCACTTCGTTTTAAAGCGGTAATATCATGTGAGATGGCTACTGCGGCGATTATTTTTCCGCTTTCATCTTTATAGGGGTAAAAGGCCACATCCACATGTTTTTCACCCAGAGTTCCGAAATTAAATGCATTTTCGTATCGGATAACTTTACCGTTAAAACATGAATCCAATCTTGGTTTGATGGTTCTTTGGAATGCTGCCATTCCCCAGAGGTCAGCCAAAGAAGTGCCGACCAATCTTTGTTTGGGAATATTCTGAGCTTCCTGAAATGCGTCGTTTACAGCTTCGTATTTATAGTTACGGTTGATCATGGTCATAAAATCTTTGGAGGTATTGGCCATGAATTTATACTTGTGAAGCTCCTCTTCGGTTTTTTTACGATCTTCGATATTTTCCACAATCCAGATGACTCCCTTGCCGATGTCATCAATATCGATGGTTTTTCCCCGTAATTGGCACCAGACAAATGAGGAATCTGAATGTTTTAAGCGGCAATCCAATGTTTTAAACTCCTTTTTTTTCAGAAATTTTGGAGCTGGCTGTTGGGTTATAAAAAAATCGTTGTTTTTTAAAAAAAAACTGTCAAAGTGTTTTCCCCAGATATCCTCCCACTGGTAGCCCAGGATTTCTTCAAATCGTCGGTTCCACCAAAGAAGGTTGATATCCTGAACGATAACAATGCCAAAATATGTATTGTCCAAAATGGCTTTATGAAGATTGGCCGCTTGCTCCATAAACTGTCGATTGATTTCAAATTCTTTTTGTTCCCCTTGCACTTTATTTTCAACCGGTTCGACACCTTTTTCAAATTTTGCCAGGTCCTCTGTTCGGGATTGGGTTAGTGATTGTTGCAGTTCAACATCCAGACGATTCACTCTATCGCGCAATTCAGCCAGTTCTATTGCATGTTTAATAACCGATCCGATTTCCACCGGATCGGATGGATTAAAAAGGTATTGGAAAGTCCCCTGATTCAAGCACACCTGACGATGGGATTCGTTATGAGAAGTCGAAATAATGACTACTTCCGTGTCCGGTGATTCTGTTTTAACAGTATTTAATATTTCCAAACTGTTTGTTTCCGGCATGAGGTGATCCGATACCAGTACTGTTGGCATAATTTCACGAAATTGTTTTAATCCTTCATTACCATTACATGCACTAAATACTTCCAGCCCTTCATTTTGCAGGTAAGCGGATATATTATCTCGAATTTCCTTGTTATGTTCAATATAAACGATTTTTTGGTTTGCCATTTGCCCCCCTGCTTTATCTGAGACTAACTTCTATCTATATTGAAGTCGGATAGTTTAAATCCTTCAAGCAACTCGCTGAGCACAACAGTGATATTTGATCGATCCAATGGCCTGCTGAGAAACGTTGTGGGGATATTTGCCTTGAAATGTTTTATCTCTTCCTGAAGTACACCTGAATAACTGGAGATCACTATTTTTAAGTCGGAAACGTCTATTTGTTTTACATAGAGTTCTTTTTCCAGATTTTTCCAATGAGGATCATTCAGTTGATCGTGATAAAACAGGACTTTGATTTTTTTTTCTTTCAGTATGTGAAATGCTGCTTTCCCGCTATGTGCGACGATGACCTGCTCTATACCCCCGGTAATTAATATGTTACTGATAATATTACATAACTCAAAGTTATCACCGGCAATGAGAAATCGATTCTTCTTTGTTTTAGTGGGTGCCTTCCTGTCTTTGATCAGGATACCTTTTTTTTGGGCCAGTGTTTCAATTTGTCCGACCAGGGATGACATCTGGAAAGGTTTTATGATGTAGCCATCCACCCTGGCACTAAAAGCATATTCAATTTCGTCTTTATGTTCCTGGGTAGCTATTAGTATAAACAATGGTTGCGGAATGATATCTGTTCGTTGTCGGATATGTTTCAGCAATGTCAGTCCATCCATACCGGCCATATCCCAATCGGATAATACGACATCTACGTTGGATTTTGTTGACAGGTAATGCAGGGCGCTGTTTCCCGAATCAGCAGATATGCAAAAGCTGACGCCTGCTTTTTTCAGTGATTCTACAATGGTATCCCTTAATTCGCGGTGTTGTTCCACAACCATGAATGAAAGGTTCATGATGCTTGCCGACTGAGAGACTTCATCCGGCGATTGCTGAAATTTATGCAGCTCTAATTGGGTTTGAGTTTGTTTTAATTCCTTTAGAATATTTGTATATTTAGATGCCTGTAATTCAATGGTTCTGTCTTTAATTTGGGCAGTTATATCTTTCAACCTTATTTTGCGAAAGGTATTGATGGCATCGCGGATATAGTCCAGCAATTCTGTATTGTCCCAGGGTTTGGCGATAAAACGATGGATAATACCTTCGTTGAATGCCGTAATCGCTTCCGGAGGTGCAGTCGCTCCGGTTAACAGCAACCGCATACATTGTGGATGAAGTTTTTTCATAATGTTACATAAATCCAATCCGGACATACCCGGCATCATGTTATCGGAAACCACCAGTGAATACTCCATGGATTCTGCTGCGGTGATAGCGTCTTTTGGATTGCTGAAATAGGAAACCGGGTAGGGCACATTGCGCAGCAGTCGTTTTAACACCGAAATAATTTTCGGTTCATCATCAACCACCATAATTTTTATATTCTTGTTAATGATTTCCAGGATTTTGTCGTTTGTTTCCAAAGTCGGGTATTGGTTAAAGGAGTTATAAAAAGCTGTATTGTTGGTTTTTGTTTTTCCTGCCAATATAATTATTGACCGTTTATTTCGATCATCAAATCCCATTTAAAAAAAGTCATAACAAGTTGGATTAAATTATCTGGTTCTTCTCTAAGCAATAAATTGTTTTTCCTAAGATTTTACAGCATTATTTGTTGGTAATCCAGAAAAAAATGTTTTTAGAAAAACAATAAAATCCGTTTGTCGTACTCCCTCAGGATTTCTTAGGGCTTCGCCTCACGCTAAGGATAACAGGAAACGTGCTTACTGATCGACCAGGAATCAAAGGGCATTGGAGTAGGATAAAAAAAACTGAAATGTGAGTATTAAGATATTGTGTAATATCTTTAGTTGTTTTAACTATCTATTTAAACAGGCAAGTCAAAACCGGCGGTTAACTAAAAAGACTCAGCTCTGTGCCAACATTCCAAATAGTTTTGTTTGATGACGAAGGATCTCAGGAAGGTATTATGCGGTTGGAAAAGGATTGAAAATAATGACTGAATAAAAGGGGGGATTGTTTGAGACTGTGTCGTAATTTATAAAATCAACCCGGCGGATTCGCTTCTGTACTCTTTGATACAAATGTTGGATGTGAATCCGACGAAACGGATCCACCAATTACAGATTATGACACAGTCTGAGAGCATGATAGGGTATCTAGCTTATTAAGGTGGATCCGTTTTATCCACCTTACAACCTTCATACAATCATCAAAATGAATGATTTTATGAGGTTAAAATAAACTATATTGAGTTATTATTCAGTACTTTGTTGAGTTTTATCATTTGGGAAACACATCAATCTGTCATGTTTTAACTGACAGGTTCCTGTTACTTCTTTACCCATGTGTTGAAATGAGCACTCATCGTTTTCGATTTTTTTCTCACATGCGTCAAATGATACTATCGGCGGTGTTCCATTATCAGCCACTTCTTTCTGTGTTTTGTCTGCAAATGAATTAACCGGGGAAATCAAAAACAACGCTGCCGTTATTGTACCTGCAATACACATCAGTTTGAAATTTTTCATCGTTATATCTCCATATAGTGTTAATAAATCTATACTTAAAAAAAAAATAATGAACTGCTTTGTTCAATAAAAATCTATTCTTGGATAATGGAGAAAATGTGAAGATTATGTGGCAATGTAATGACATTTGAATTGGTTTGGAAGAGCATTGTCCAACTACATTGAAGAAAAAACCGGAAAGACAGAAATGCAGGACTATGATAAGAGATATGAACACTCTGATGATTGATTATCAGGCGGATTGAAATTTGTTATATTTATCATGATACAACCAATAACTATATTAAATAGCAAGCTACAGGCCCCACAAACAGCAGATGCCATTGTAAGGGAACGGATGTTTTCTCTGTTTTCGGATATCGATCAGAAAAAACTAACCGTTGTTGTGGCAGGGGCTGGATACGGAAAATCAACCATTGTTTCCCAGGTAACAGAAAAAGCAAACCAACCGACAGTTTGGTATCGGGTTGATTTACTTGACAAGGATGTGTCTGTTTTTATGACATATCTGATATCAGGAATCCAGAAATATTATCCCCGTTTTGGCCAATCGATTCAAAATCATATTACAGATCTGGTATCCGGTTTTAAAAGGCAAAGTATACTTTTAGAGCTGTTGGGTGAAATGGAATCCCATCTCACCGAGGGATTAATAGTTGTCATTGATGATTATTACTTCATTCAGGAATGTGTCGAAATTGCTGAATCCATTGGATTTATTCTGGAACGTCTGCCGGATTCGGTACATTTTGTTTTTATCAGTCGCACGGAACCCAATCTTAACTTATCGCGGTTGAGGTCTTTAAACAATGTTATCGATATTAATAAGGAGGATCTGGAGTTTACAAGAGAAGAAACCAGTGTCCTGTTGCAGGGATTATTAGGGTTCCAGTTATCCGAAATCCAAATTTCAACCTTGATGGAAAAAACAGATGGTTGGGCCGTCGGACTCATTTTGTTTTATCATATGATTAAGAATGCCGATCGGCATGATATCGATCTGGTTTTACGGCAATTTGAAGGGGGACAAAAATCTCTTTACCGGTATTTCGATGAAAATATATTGATTCCCCAGACTGATCATATACGCGACTTCATGTTTAAAACCGCCATTTTATCCCGCCTGGAACCGGAATTCTGCAACACATTTCTCAACATCAATAATTCTGCACACATTTTGGAGTACCTGGAAGAAAATCATCTTTTTACATCCAGTTACAAAGAAAATTCACAATGTTATCGGTATCATTACTTATTAAGTGATTTTTTACGGGAAAAACTTAAGCGTCAATACCGGCAAACAGAAAGCAAAGCGTTACATCTTTCTGCTGCCAGGTTATATGAAAAAAACCAACAGTATGAAGATGCATTGAATTTCTATCTCGAAGGAGAAGATATCGAGGCGGCCTGCCGGATTTCTGAAAGAATGGAAGAAAAGCTGTTTTTTATGGGGCGGATCAGTTTTATGTTTCAGTTTTTGGAAAAAATCCCCCAACACCGGATTAATCAGGATGCACGTCTTCTCTATTTGAAATCAAAAGGTTTGTGCTTGATTGGTAAACTGCAACAAGCAAGGATTTTACTGAATAAAGCACTGATAATATCACGCCGAAAAAAGCTGGATAGTCAAACAGTAAAAATTCTTAAGGAACAAGGGCTGCAATCATTTTATTCAGGAGATTTGAAAAAGGGGTATTTGCAAATGAAAGAGACATCCAACCTGAATAAAAATGATACAAATTTCCAGATGGAAGTAAACGGTCTGTTGATGTTTCTGACCTCTGCCATGGGGTGGATTGACGAAGGAGAATATTACGTAAAATCAGCACAGAAGCTCGCTGATTCTCAGCCTGGTGAAACAAAAAATCTGGCCTTGGCCTGGGTTCGGCTGAATGAAACATATCGATATTTCATGATGGGCGATCTTACCAAAGCCAAAGTCTATGGCATTGAAACATTGCAACTGGTTACAAAAACAAATGCTCATGTGTTTTTGCCATTATCATATTTTCATTTGGCGGCCGTGGATGCCGGCTTTGGTTTGTTCTCCGAAGGTCGTGACTGGGCATGTCAAGGACTGAAGTCGGCTTTAAAAAATAAAATCCATGATAGTCAGTTGGCCTGGTTGTATCTGATACTCGGAGAAAACTACCTGGGATTGGAAGAAATACCAGAGGCAATATCTTTCGGTGAAAAAGCCCTGGATATGTTTCGAGAGCAGGATAACAGGTGGGGATTACCCAATGTATATGATCTGTTTTATAGAATAAATATGGTGCAGGGAAAAGTAAAAGAGGCAGAGGTTCATGTTGATTTGGGATTGGATGTGATTAAGGGACTGTCGCTTTCTGCGGTGAAAGGAAAGTTGTTAATGAACAAAGCCGCAATTTCTGTTCGGAAAAATGAGATTAAAAAAGCCCTGTCCCAATTGCAGGTTGCCCAAAAAAAACTTGCTTACTCAACATATTATACCTGTCTGGTTTGTTTGATGAGAGCTGCACTTTTTTATCATCAAAAGCAGAAGAAGCAAGCTATTGCCTTTTTGTTTCGTGGGCTTGAACTAGCCGATGAGTTTCAATATAATCCTGGGGTTTGCCTGGAGTTGAAATTTATCGGGTCATTTATTCAGGAGCTGTCTTCTGTAGAGGAAACACAGGAATTATGGCAAAAAATCATGGCCAGGTCTACCATCCACAGTAACATAAGAAAAACTCAAAAAGCAGAAAGGTATTTCCCAATAGAATCTGTGAAGAAGGTTGTTGATGATGAAGCAGCTGCGGTATCGTTAGTGGAAAGCTTGAAAATCAAATGCCTTGGAGAATTTAAAGTGATCAGAGGAGACAGAGAGATTCCGCCCCATTTATGGAAAAACTCCAAAGCAGTTGTATTGTTTAAATATCTTGTCCACAGATATGGTTCCGGCTTCATACCCAGAGAGGTTTTGCTTGAGGTCTTGTGGCCGGATACTGATAGCAGAACGAGTACAAAACGCCTGAATGTGGCCTTAACATTTTTAAGAAACCTATTGGAGCCGGGAAGAAAAGCCAGAACTGCATCTGCATACATCATCAGAAATAACGATGCTTATCGTCTTAACCTGGGTAAAAACGGTAGTATAGATACCATGGAATTTCAACAAGCGGTTAACCAGGCTGAAAATAATGAAAAACAACACTTGAATACCTATCTGAAGGCCGAATCGATCTACCGGGGATGTTATCTGGAAAATGATCTATATATCGATTGGTGTGCCAATGAAAGAGAGCGACTCAACCATATATATCTGAATCTATTGTCAAAAATCACCGAATTTTATGAAAGGGAGAAACAGTTTAATGAGTGTGTTTTATATGCCCAGAAATACCTGGTGTTTGATCACTACGCCGAAAACATCTACCGCCGCCTGATGCGCTGTTATTCGCATATGGGCAATCGCTCTATGATCATCAAAACCTATGAAAAATGTAAAACGCAATTACAGGACGATCTCAATTGCCTTTTGTCCAAAGAAACAATGGATCTGTACCGGCAATTAACCCTTAGTAAAGATGGCATCGTACCTTGATGCTTGATAAACAGATTCTGTAACGATTCAATATTATCCCCGAACTCCATGTCATTCCTCGAAAAAACGTCATCTTTCATCCTGAGGAGGGACGCCGAAGGGTGGCCAAGCAATTGATGTCGGGAGCTATACAAACAACCATCCCTCGTTTTGTCGAATTTGTTATTCTTCCGCGAGGCCATATTTTCTTTCAAGTTCCCGATATGCTGTTGTTTTTTTGAACGATTTCGCCGCTTTGGCAAATTGTTTTGCAAGTTGTTCAAGATTTTTCTTTTTTGAAAACACAATATACTGCGGAAGCCCGGGTAGATAGGGTTTAATAAACTCAATATTCTCTATACCAATCTGTTTTGCGATGTAGCTGGTTCTCGCCACTCCCGCGATTCCGATATCAAATCGTCCTCCGAGTAGTTTTCGTATTAATTGTTCCTCAGTTTTTGCACCGTCATCTTTATAAAGATATGTAGCATTATCAAAGGTTTGGCCATACGAATATCCATTTATCACGCCTATTGTATAGGATTGCAGATGCTTCAGATCACCGGAAAACTCAATTTTCTGCGCCCGTTCTTTCGGTACAAAAAATCCATCTTGATGAAGCGAGAGAATATTACCTTCAAAAAAATAACCGAACTGCTCCCGCTCTTTATTCTTGGACATGAATGTGATTGCATCCAAATCCCCGTTCTTTAGCATTGCAACAGCTCTTTGCCAGGGAAACTCTTTAAATGAGACTTTGATCTGTAATTTTTGGGCAACTGCATTGATAAGATCGATATGAAATCCTGTCAATTTTTTCTCAATGACCATATCAAACGGAGGGTAAAACCCGTCTCCTCCTCTGGCAACTGTGATCTCTCTCACTTCATCCGCAGAGAGTGCGGGATCAGCCAGAAGAATACATAAACACATTATGGCTGTCAGAATGATATATACACGTTTTAACATAATTGACCTCCTGTAGAAATCCAAGATTAATTTCGGACTGGAATGTAACACATATTCAGACGATCTTTGAACCTGGATGTTTCGCTCTTATTAGTATTTTATAATACTTCAGTCGGTTTTTAAAGCTTCTAATTTTTGGTACCGAGGTGCATTTATGTTTTTTATTCCAACTCTCCCAATGTTTTAATATCACGCAGATCATCACAAATGTCAATCTAATTTATAATTTGTTCTACCTCGCTAAATCCCATGGTTATTGAGATTAGATATAAAATCCGATCATTTATAAGTATGATATATTAAAAAGTTCACAATTACAGATATATAGAAAAGGTTTCTTTGTGTCAGCCAGTATATTTACTGCGGTTACGAGTTAGAATAAATTTGGCCTGAATTTATATAGTATCAGCGGATACCCCCTGACTGATGATGAAAATAGAAGTGACCCTGTTTCAATATTGTCACTTACAACAGGGTTAAGGCGATTCAAATTAACTCCGCATTTATTCCCGATTAACTACCCTGTGGTAAAAGAGACATATTGCTTATGTTTAACAGTCGATTCGATATATTTGTTGAATCAGTACTTTTTAATGGGTTAATTTATTTTTGGGATTGTTATGCTGGATTTAGCTTTAAAGGGAAGTAAAAAGTATTGGATTTGGATGACCACCCTTCTTGTGGTTCTCGGCGTAGGTTTTTTTTATTATATGAAACAATTGATTGTCGGTTTAACGATTACAGGATTGGGGCGTGATGTTTCCTGGGGAATGTATATCGCTCAATTGAACTTTATGGTGGGGGTTGCCGCTGGGGGGGTGATGCTGGTGTTGCCCTATTATTTGCATGATTATAAAAAGTTTGGGAAAATCACCATTCTGGGTGAATTTCTAGCCGTACCTGCCTTAACCATTTGTATGATCTTTCAATTTGTAGATTTGGGGAAACCCAATCGGTTTCTGAACTTTTTCCTGCATCCCACTCCGACAGCCATGCCTTTCTGGGATGGAACCGTTATTTTGACCTACTTGATTTTAAACATTGTGCTGGGATGGGTGATTCTGGAATCAGAGCGTAAATCCGTTCCACCCCCCTCCTGGACACGACCATTGATCTATCTTTCTATCCCTACGGCTTTTGGAATTCATACTGTCACAGCCTTTTTATATTGCGGACTTCCGGGGAGAAGTTATTGGCTGACCGCTGTTCTTGCCCCTCGATTTTTGGCATCGGCTTTTTCAGCGGGTCCTGCCTTGTTGATATTAATTAGTTTCTTACTTAGGAGATTTTCCCGGTTTGATCCAGGCAAAGAAGCCATACAAATGATTGCTAAAATTATCACCTATGCCCTGATCGCCAATGTCTTCTGCCTGGTCTGTGAAGTTTTTGTGGCTTTTTACAGTAACATTCCTGAGCATAAATTGCACATTATTTACATGTTTGCTGGAATAGACGGTAAACATGTGCTGGTTCCCTGGATGTGGGCATCAGTGATATTGTTGCTGTCGGCCATTATCCTGCTGGTTTATCCTGTTACCCGTAAAAATGAACGTATTTTAGGGTATAGCTGCGTTGCAGTGTTTACAGGAACCTGGATTGACAAAGGTTTTGGAATGATGGCTGCTGGTTTTACCCCCAGTCCGTTACACCGGGTGATGGAATATATCCCTACCGTTCCGGAAATATCGATCACCCTGGGGGTGTATGCCATTGGCCTGATAATCCTTACTGTTTTATATAAAATCGTCATCTCTGTGAAAGAGGAAATAATGGAGTAACGGCTGTTTTTGATTTTCTCAGCAGAATTGACAATAGTGCAAAAAATTGATTTATTCCCCAGACAACGGCAGGGGCGTTGTCTGCCTGTTTTTTCCATGGTTATCACTTTTGTGGCAAACTTACACATTCCGGGCAGACACACAGGTCCCCTACAGGGTAAGATGTTTGATTTGTTGCATTCTTCACATCGCGGGACTGGATACCTGGTTTTATTCTTTTTCAAGGGGGATCTTCAAAGTAAAACAGGTGCCGGTGGTATCGGTTTTGGTCAGTTTTAATCTGGCACCGATATTTCGGCTTAACTGCATGCTGATTGCCAAGCCGATTCCGTTCCCCTGGGGTTTTGATGTTATACATGGTTTAAATGGATTTTCTTTTATTTTTTCCGGTAATCCACCGCCTTGATCAACCACATGAATTAACAGGTTGTTGGCTTCAATTTCAGAACGCAGTTCCACCTTTTTTCCGTTTTGAGTGGCTTCCACCGCATTGCGAACCAGGTTGTCCAGGATAAGAATAATCAGGTTACTTGCCCTGTTGCTAAAACTATAGTCCGGAAGTGACTGGTGACTTAGGGTGACTCCTTTTTGTTCCGCCTTAACATTGGATTTACAAATGACAACAGAGATAATTTCCAACAATGTTAACTTATAAGTTTCCACTTCATTTTCTTCTTGAATCACTTGAACGATTTCCTGAATTAGATTAAACATCTTCAACGTTGTTTTCTTGGCGGTTTGCCATTCTTCATCAGCCGTATCATCCGGTAGCTGTGATAATTGATCGGAGACAAACTCCTTAAGTCCTGCCAGTGGACTTTTCAAGCCATGGACCAGATGGGCTGAGATGGAACCAATGGCCGAGGTTTTGGCGGCCAGTGCCAGTTCCCGATTGGCTTCCTGTAAATGGAGAGTACGGTCTTTAAGCATACGATGGCTTTTCTGCAATCGGCTGAACGCCCAGACAAGGATGGTTATGATTATTAAATATCCGCAAATCAAGGCAATGCCTGCTTGAATGACAATGTTCCGGTTTAAGGTTTTTAACTCATGTTGCATACTTTTTCCATCGATCCAGACCTGGGTGATGCCGTATAAAACATTGTCTGCATGTATTGGTACGATAACTTCTACCATGGGAACAGGATAATCCTGTAGTATGAACTGAGGATCAGTGAACATGGATTCAAGCCAGATTTTTTGGTGAAATCGGCTGATGGGATGATATCGTTTTAGTGTTGTTAGATCTTCAGCGTGTAAACTAGCCGGCACAAGATTACCGGGCAGTGAAACTCTTATTTTTCCATTAGCGTCAAATATCTGCATGGCGATAACCCCCTGCAATTCCGATGATCTAAGTAACGATGATAAGAGATTTTGTTCCAATATCCATGTCGAATCAGTGATTTGCCGACTTGTATCCTTCCCTGGTTTTTGATTTATCTGGGTCACCAGATATAAGATTTCAGCATCACGGTTTACAATTTGATGATGAATCTCTTCTTTCAGCTTCAAGCTAACTAAAACGATGGTTACGGTAAATACAGTCAAGGTCAGCAAAATGGTCCCAATGAACACGCGGATGTTTTCCCTGCTGTTTTTTTGTCTGTGAATATCCATATCAATGCCGGATTTTGATGTTTGGGGGTGATTGTTAAATCTGTAAAGACGCCGTCAGCATAATAAGATGTGTGGTGTATGTTTCCTCACTGTCATTGGAATAGGAATTCTGATATTCATATTCTCCTTTTAAAGACCAGCGTCCCGAGATTCTTTTTTCAATAGAACAGTCGAGTGTTAACAGCCATATTTGCAGAGTTTCGTTATCGCTGGTTAGCTGTTTGTCATAATCATAATTGACGGATTCGGCCGAGCTCTCTATTTTCCAGGAGTCTATCTGAAACGTCAGTGCTCCGCTCACCTGCAACTGGTTGTAATTATAATATCCCGGACCATTATCCTGTTTGACTAAATACTCTAGTTCAAACAGGGTTTTTAAGGATTTGTCTGTCGACCAGATGTGACGGTTTTTCAATCCGATTTCTTGTTTACTTGTTTCCAACCGTGTGCCTGGAACACTTGTCCCATCCGGATGTTTAGTCTTCAAATTATCGTAATAACTGTTTGTTGATTCAAAGAATAAAGCAACATTTGAATTGAGTCTGTATTGTTTACTGAGTTCGGCTTTAAATGCAATAGCTGAATAATCGTCATCGGTTTCTTCAATCGAATTACGTATCAGTGCCAGGTTTAATTGACCATTAAAGCCTTCAAGCTGCTGATTCCAAAAGGTTGAGATCTCAATTTCGTGTTGATGTAAGATGGAGACATCGTTATCGGAACTAGCATCCAATGAATCGTAATATTGCTGGATCACATATTCAAGGTTTAATCCGTAAGAAGCTTTTTCATTAGCCTGTCGTTTCCCCTGAATCTGAGCCATAATGATTCGTTCATTGTCAGATAATTCGGTTTCATAATAATTATAATTATCAGCTGTTAAATAAAAAAGCAGGGAATTGGAATCGATATCAGCATATGAAAGGTAAAAGTCCATCAGCAGATATTGCAGATTGCTATTAACAATCAAAGAATTGCTTTCAAGGATGTTTTCTTTCCTTCCGAATCCCATGCCGGCTTTAAAGCCGCTAAACATCGACCAGTCTTTTGCTGTTGGTTCTTCGAAATCATATTCAACCCGCAAGGGATCTTTACCAAGTAAACCGTCAAGAATCTGATTGACTTCCATGGAGCTAGTTCTGGTTTTGCCGGCAGTTGTTGTATCCGTATTATTATTGTATAAGGCCTGGGTGGTTTTTGGGTAAAGGAATAAAAAAACGAATAGCAGAATAGACAAACTCATGTGATGTGAAGTGAGCCGGCTTTTTCTTAATAGGGGTGAAACAGGTTTAAAAGTCATATTGTTTTATGTAACAGGTATATTTTTAAGATTGCCCAATATTAAAAAAATTTCTTTTTTGGAAGAGCTTTCAGACTGTGAAAAAAGGAAAAAGGCCTCTAGCCAATGATTGGGGAATCATTTTGCGGCTAAAGGCCTTTTTAGTGTATTAAATTGGGCCACGGTATTAAGCGTCTCATGTCATCAATAATTATTTTGACTTATTCTTCGGGCCCTTATTTTTTGGGGGTTGGCCGTGATCGTGATCTCTGTCTCTATCTCGGCCTCTATCTCTTTGCGGAGTTTCAGGTCTTTCAATATTATCCATATATTTCATTCGGTTCATATTTTGAGCGTTGGCGTTAAATCTCTTTTTGGCTGCTTCCATTGGATTCGGACCATTCTGAACCAATAAAAGGCACTCTTTGTTATCTTTAAACCATGCTTTCATCGCAATATTCCTTTCTTCCGGTGAAAGATGTTTTAATTCTTTCTTTTTTTCTCTAATCAGATTTTTTACTTCTTTCCTGATTTCTGCACCAAGTGCTTTTTCAGTGGAAAGTCGTTCCTCATTTTCTTTACGCCATTCTGCCACGGCTTCATGTTTCTCTTTCCGTGTGGCATCTGCGTTAGCTTGTACAACTTTCTGCAATTCGGAGCGTATGGCCTCCCTCTCTTGAATATATGAGGTGATTTTCTCTTTCAATTCGTTTGAAATTTCAACTGAATAAACGTTGCTTGTCATTAAAACCAGGCTTAATGCTGAAACCATCATAACCATCAGTTTGATTTTTGTTTTTAGCATGTGTTTTATAAATGTCATCTCTTCTCCACAGTTTAAAAAATTTATTTTTGATAATATATAGTGTGTGAACCACTTTATATACTAGAAGCCACTTCAGGTACTCCTCGTTACATGACCTGCCGGAAGTTGCCGGAGTCATGGCACGAGAAGCAATGGTTTAGATCCAAACTATTATCCTTCTTCGCAAGACGTGTACCATTTTAGAAAAAAAACAATATCTGTTTGATTTATATGGATAAATTGTTTTTATAAAAACAAATCGGTCAATCTATCCCAGGGGGAATTGGGGATTATTCCCCAATTTTTGATTTTATATTGGGAAATAATCCCCAGTTGTAATAATTATTCAATATAAAAACATGACCTGTTTATCATTATGATGGGGATCTTAGGCGACCGGAAGAACCTCAATGTACCTCCTCAGGGCTTCGCCTCACCCTCAGGATAACTGATGGCAAAGTTAAGGGTCGGCTAAAAAATCAATTCACTTTCTGTTTACAAAATGTCCATTGTTTTTAGGACTTTTGTAAACAGATTATGCGAAGATATTTTTTAACGATTCTTTAACTTATTAACATCATGCCTTTGCTGGAATGACACAGACTGGGTAATGCTGAATAGTTACTAGATCAGGTTTGGTTTTTTAACCGATATCGAATGTAATCCCTGGGAACATTCAGCAGACGAGCTGCGGCTGATACATTGTTATTTGTTTGATCAAGGGCGAGCTGTATGAACTGGTTGACGGCCTCTTCAACAAAAAAGCCTTCTTCAGGAATAGACCATAATGGATTTAACCAATGGGATGAATCTTGATCACCGGTGGACGGAGTGGTCTTGGGCAGATCAAGGTTGTTGAAATCCAGTGGGCCGTCATCTCCCAATATCAGGGCACGTTCCAGCTCATGTTTCAACTCTCTGACGTTTCCCGGCCAGGGGTAGGACAAAAGTCTTTTTTTCCCTTTGGAAGAAACCGTTGTCTTGATTTTCCCATAGCGTTGGCAAAGGTTTTCCAGTACATGACAAGCGAGTTTCAGAACATCTTCACCTCGTTCACGCAAAGGCAATATGTGAATTCGCAGCAGGTCCAGCCGATAATACAAGTCTTCCCGAAAAAGTCCCTGGCTGACCCGTTGCGAAAGATCATGCAGGCTGGCGGTAATAATACGTGCATCAATATCGATCATTTTTGTACCGCCCACTCTTCGTATCTGATGATCTTCAATGGCCGTCAAGACTTTTGATTGAATGTAGGGAGACAGGCTGGAAATCTCATCCAAAAACAAGGTTCCTTTATTAGCGGCTTCAAAAAGTCCTATTCTCCCTTGTTTTGCATCTGTAAATGCACCGCGCTCATGGCCGAATAACTCTGATTCCGCCAGGTTCTCAGATAAGGTTGAACAGTTAACCTCGATCAATGGTTGATGATGCCTTGGGCCTTTATGATGCAGCCAGCGGGCGATGGAAGATTTTCCGCTCCCGGTTTCTCCACTGATCAAAACAGGTGGCAGGTAGGTTTGCAGTTGAGTGTCTGTTTTTATAATCTTTTCCAATTTGGTTTTTAAATCAGCCAGGCTTGATCCAAAAAAGAAACTGTCGCCCGATTTTAACTCTTTCTCCCGATTGTGCTCCTGGGCCCGTTTTAGTTTCAGGCGTTCACTAATACGATCAAAAACAATCGGTAATTCGTCAAAATCAAAAGGTTTGACCAGATAATCATCAGCTCCCAGTTTCATAGCTTCTACAGCACTTTTAATCCCACCATCAGCGGTCATCACCACTACACCGCAATGGGAAACAAAACGATCTTTTCGCAAGAGTTCCAAACCGTTTCCATCGGGCAGATTAATATCCATTAAGACAAAATCGAACGTTGAAACTTCCAAGCTTTTTTCCGCCTGGCTAATCCTATCTACTTTGACGGTTGATGCCCCTTGTTTTTTTAAATATGCTGTCAGGCGATTTTGAAACAGGATTTCATCTTCGATGACAAGTATTTCTTTGCCCGATAATGGTAATGATTTCATTTTGTAATAAAGGAAGAATGGAAACTTGCTGGCTTCAATGGCAGCCGGTTTTCTGTTTACAGTTACGTTTTAATGAACAAAATGGCTTGTTTTTTTGAATTATGTTACCAAACCCCATACTGTCAATGATGGATTTTGTTTTTATCGCATTTATATTTGTTATTCACATTTTGGTTTTATCGTCGTTCCTCCTCAGGATGATAGCTGGTAGAGATTAGTTGGCATGTGTTTTCGCAGGAATGATATAAAGCTTGGAGTAATGCTGAATAGTTACCCCATTTCCTATATTCCAACGTTTTCTGGAACAAAAAAAAGAGAATGTATTTTGCATTAATTGAAGAATAAATTCCAAAATTAATTAATAGCTCACATTTTAGGGGGGGGGTGTCCCACTCCAATGACCACGGATTCTTGTTTGGTCAGTAGGCAGGTTTCCTGTCGTCCTAAGGATGAACGGCAAAGGATTTCTCTGGGTAATAAGCAAGTAATGTTGTTGGTTACCTGGAAACATTACTTGCTTTAAGTCCTGTCAAAACAGTAACAAAAGATCTCTTTGAAAGCATGGAGATCCTTCAGGTTGCCAGGGCACCCATGGGAATGACATTGGTTTAAAAAAAAATCTGAACAAGTAAAGGTCAAATCCAAACCCTAAAATGTATGTTAATAATCAAAATTGAAATTCTATTAGGCTTAAACATTACCTGGTTAATCCTGTTGAAAGCTATCCGGTTTAAGACATTTTTGTCGGCTGTTATACCGATTGTGTTGCTGTTCACTGGCAACTTGTACGCTGAAACCTATATCGGTCTTGGTTTTTCCGGTGTGACCCATGGTCGGAATATCCCGGCTTTACATGTCGCCTGGGTGGGGAAGGAATCTCGTATAAGTTTTATCAGCACCGGTGTCAAAACACCGGTTTATTATCACAATGCGTATCAGTTGGGGTGGCTGTCTACCTGGAAAGCAGGCGATCTTTTTCTGGGAGAGTTGGAAGCCGGTTTTGGTGGTGCAATCCTCCATGGGGTGCGGGGATATCGTGACGATACGGACAGCTCCTATGATAAAGAAACCAATACTGTTTTTGGCCCTGCTATATACATTGGCTGGGAAATACTCCCCCATGTTATGATTTCCATGGAAACCATATTCGGTATCTATAAAGAAAAGGCGTCTTACCTGATATTCCAGGAAAACTGTGCCGGCAGCATAGGAGTGAAATTTTGAAAATCCTGAAGCTCTTTATTTGCCTTGTATTTTTGACAAGCGTACATAACGTATTATTAGCTGAGGATGACAATTATTACATTTATGGTGCTCTTGGCTTTGCCTATTCGCCCAGTAGTTTACGATTTGGTATCAGGGATTTTGAATCAGGATTGCTCAATATCGGTACCAACGGCACCAGCATCGGAGCAGTAAAATTGTTTAGAAAAGGCTCAACCTTTGCCGGGGTGGGGATTGCCTATCATTTTACAAATGCATTGGGATTTCATGGAACAGTGGGCAAACAATTTAAATGGTTTTCGTGGTTGAAGTTCAGGGTTGAGTTTAATGGAGAAGTTTACACGGATAGTTTTACTCAGGGGAATGGACTGATAGGATGGGAGGTCGTATGGTAACTCAAAAAAAGAATAAAGGATTTAGAAGTTTTAGTTTAAAGTACAAAATATTGCGTGTGTGCGTCATATGTCTCATTGTTTTATTCACCACCAGCTTTCGTGTCATGTTAAACAGCGACAGTACAGTATCCCGCTGGTATGTTACCCGTAATAAACCTACCGTTTGGCTGAAATTTTGTAATGAAGAGATTAGCTTTGATGGTAATAATCTGCCCGGTAGTGATCCGTTTTACGGTGGCGGTACCAATTTTCAGGATGTGCTGCAATCGATTATCGACGATGTCAATAATGTGAGCACCTCCTATCTTCGCCTGGCGTTTTATCCCGATGACCCCGATAACCCGCCGATACCGGAACCGGGCGACACGGCGTTTACGAGGGAAGAAGGTAAGATTAAAACCGTTGATATATGTTTTGGTGGATTACCTTATTATGCGTCGGCACAAGCCTTGACCATAACAAATGAGAATGTGTGCGAGTCAATTGGTGATCAGGCCTTTTATAGAGATTACTGCGACAGTATTAGAATTTATAATTGTGAAATCAAAATCAATAAAGATTACGCCAAAGAGTCTATGAAAGGATTTGTCTCCACCTTGACCCACGAACTGGGTCATTGCCTGGGGTTTATGCACAACCACGACACCCACAAGTCAATCATGTCCTACGTGGCCGATAATAGTGTGGTCAGATTGCAAATGGATGATAAAATGGGGCTCACCTATTTGTACCCGATTGATGATGATTATAACGACGAAGAACCCACCTACGGACTGACAGGATGCGAATAAACTGCATTCAGTTTTTAAACTGTGACGAATAGCGATAATTGCTGCCTGGATTCGATTTTCAGCATCCAGTCTGTCAAAAATTATAATGATATAATTTCGGACCATACCTTAAATACTCACTCATCCTCATCATAAATAGTTAAAACCGGAATTTTTGCATCGACATATGTGCTACGAGTCCGGTGGATCGCTCTTTTGCCTATCCTTTTTGGTTTATACCCGTATATTAGATCCTTTCTTTAACAAAGCGGAGATCCTTTTCCAGGAGTGCTTTTTTATTAAGAGGTGCCCGCCGACTAAATCAGTTCGTTTTTCATTCCGGCAATTTTGATGTGATTTGATTCATCTTGAAACAAAGGATCAAAACCTTCACCATCATCTGCAATTTCCAGTTCGATAGTACCATTATCACGTGATAGCTTAAATTCGATGGTCTTTGGAGTAGGATAAAAAAGTCTGAAATGTGAGATTCCGCTTCCAAAAGGAATTAAGTACATATTTTATTAATTGTTGCATCTTAATGCAATACCGCATAAAATAATAAGGTGATAAAGGAGTTTCGTATATATTCTCGTTATTATGATCAATAAATCTTTATAGATATGTCATGAAACTTTTAGTCACTGCCAGTTATATTCATATAAAGGCGTTTGGAGTGGTATAAACAATGACTTTTAACCGATGAAAAGAGGAGAAATGCCATGAGAAAAGAAAACCGCATATTGATATTTCTTGTTTTGAGTTTTGTACTGGTACTTCCATTTTTTAGTGCAGGTGCTCAGGAACTGCAAATTATTACTGAAGAGTGGCCGCCATACAATTTTGAAAAAGATGGGAAAGTTTCAGGATTTTCAACAGAAATTGTACAAGAAATAATGTCGGAGTTAAACGAAACACATGAAATCAAACTGTTACCGGGTGCGCGGGGGGATCAATTAATGGAATCAGGGAAAATGGTAATGAATTTTTCTCTTTTTCGAACCCCTGCAAGGGAAAAGCGTTTTAAATTTATTGGTCCTATTGCTGAAGATGCAGTATATTTTTACAAAAAGAAAGGGCGCCAATTGTCCATTAACACACTGGATGACGCAAAGAAAGTAAATAAAGTCGCCAGCCCGCATAAAGGCCTTGTTTATACTCATCTGGTTAAAGCAGGATTCACGAATCTGGACAAAACAACAAAAGCAATTAGCAGAATAAAAAAACTACTGATGGGGCGCACCGATTTGTCGGTTGGTATAACAACCCTCGGTGTTGCTTATGAACTCAAACAATTGGGAGAACCCATGGATGCCGTGACCAGAACGCCGGTAAAACTGGTCGAATTTCCGCTGTATATTGTCTGTACAAAAAATGTTTCGGACAATGTTATTAAAAGGTGGCAAGATGCATTGAACAGGATTAAAGCGACAGGGAAATATCAAACGATTTATCAGCGATATATGAATTAATAATCTTATCCTGAATCTTGACTCATATTTCAAAGAAATTTCAGTGAAACGTCTTTTCAGACTTGAACCGGATCAAGTCCGGTATGATAAATATGACGAAATGTTAGTAATATATTGGAGGGGGATCTTTAATTTATATTGCAACATAGGCGTATGCCGGCAATAATGAAAGATTTTTTATTATGAAGCACTTAAGCTCTTCTTAATAAAATAGAACATTCATCCCCCCTTACCCAAATCGATTGTACTATTGAATGCTCTGCTCCATCTTCCAAGCTATCCAGCTTTGCTAATCAGACGTCTCGGTATCATCTTCGGCAGGTGGCTCACCATCAGTCGGTTTGTCTGAGATAGACAGCATATTTTCAAAATTTCCCTCTTTTAACCCGATTTCCTTCAGGAGTTCCTGGAGAAACGGTAGTTGTGCCTTGTATTGAAGGGCGGCGTTCATGGCTTGTTGTGCCAGATTTCCACCATTGGCAGGTGCATTTGCATTAGTACCGCCAGAGCCGAAATCATTTAAACCTTTCACATCAACAATTTTGATGGAATCGATGTTATCAACCGGTTTTACCATCTCTTTGATAATTTCGGGAGCAGCCTGAATCAAGGCTTTTTTGATTTCCATAGCGATGATATCCTGGCTTAATGCGTTTGCGGCTTCATTCAAAGCTCTTTTTCCTTTGGCTTCTACCTCGTATTGTCTTTCCTTGGCGGCAGCTTCCAGTTTTATGGCTTCCGCCTTCTTTTCAGCCGCTTCAAATTCTGCCATGGCTGCTTTTACGACTGCTACTCTTTCCTGTTCTGCCTTTTGATCCGCTTGAATTACAGCAATGGCTTTTCTCCTTTCCGCTTCCGCTTTTTCCCGGACGGTTTTAACTGCTTCTTCGGCAGATACAGCATCCGCAAGTGCTCTGTTGGCTTCGGCCTGGGCTTTGGATTCCTCTTTTGACTTGTAGGCAATTTCAATGGCCCGGATTTGTTCAGCCAATTTTATTGTTTTTTCCTGCTCGATTCGGCCCTGTTCCAAGGATTTTGATTTTTCTATCTTCGATATTTCTACCGCTCTTTCGTTTTCAATTCGTGCTTGTTCGATTCGTTTATGATTTTCAATTTGTGTCTCTTCGGCCAAACGGGTTTGCTCGGATTGCTGTTTCTTAATTTCTGATTCCTGTTGCGCTGTTAGAGTGGCAATCTCTTTTTGCTGATCGAGCTGCGCTTGTTGTTGATCCTTATCGATGGTCAATTTTTGTTGTTGAGTTTCCAGATCTTTTCGAGCGATTTGAATTTCAGCTTCCCTAATCAGGTCATTTCTTCGTTTATTATTAGCCTCAACAGTTTCAGTTATATGTGTGAGACCTTGAGCATCGAAGGCGTTATTGGGATCCAGATGTTCTTTGTTGGTTTGATCCAGGCTGGTTAAAGAAACCGTTTCCAGTTCCAAGCCGTTTTTGGCCAGATCTTCTTCCACAGCCCCTTGAACCTTTTGTACAAAATCCGATCGTTTCTCATGCAGTTCTTCCATCTCCATTTCTGCTGCTACGGAACGGAGAGCGTCGATAAACTTACCTTCGATCAGCTCCTTCAATGCATCCTTATCCAGGGTTCGATCACCCAATGTCTGGGCTGCGGCGGGAATGGATTCCATATCCGGTTTGACTCGTACGTAGAATTCAGCAGTGACATCCACCCGCATACGGTCTTTGGTAATCAAGGCCTCTTTTTCTTTTCTGAAAACTTCCAATCGCAGAGTTTGCATGTTAACTGGTACGATATTGTGAAAAATGGGTAGTTCCAGACAACCACCATCGATGATTACTTTCTGACCACCGAGACCCGTTCTGACAAAGGATAACTCTTTTGTAGCCTTGCGATAAAGTTTTGAAAAGGTGATACCAATAATGACTAAACCGATCAATACACAAACGACCAATATTCCAATGAACATAAAACTGTCCATAATTTGCCTCCTTTAAAAAAATTAAATGGATTCGAATTTATCGGCGAGAAAATTATTTTTAGATTTTTCAACGAGAAGAACTTGTGTGCCTTGCACAAATACATCTTCGTCTTTAATCGGGACAACCATAACATAATGAGTTCTCCCAAACTTATCCTGCAATTTCGCCTGAGCAGGGTAATCCTTTTTGGCCGTACCAATGGTTATGGTGGCTATTTTTCCAACAAAACTGTCTGTTGATACAGCGGATGTTTCTTCACTGGGGATGAGTTTTCCGATTTTTTTACCAAGAAAACCGACACCAAGTAAAGATAGAATAATGCTAATGGGCACCAGCAAAAATCTTGGTAGGGTGGTTTGAATAATTGAGAGCGCTATGTAATTAAAGATATAGCCTGAAAAACCAAAGATCATCAAAAAAATGGTTACTAAAACCATAAATGGAACTTTGCCCAGATTTAACCAGCTGAAGACCGTATAATGAATGGGAAGGTTTCCACTATCAACATCAATACCGATATCTACGTCGACATCCACATCAATTTCCATATCTGCGTCGACGTCCATATCAAAATCCGGGAGAGCATCATCAATAAACCCAAATACATCAAGGCCGATGAGCAAAGACCCCACCTGAAACACAAAAAAAACTAACATAAAAAGGATTGAAAACAGATAAGGACTATTCCCTTCCATAAGAAAAAATTTTATTAATTCATCCATTTATTCTCCCTTTTCTTTTTTATATGCAGGGTCTGACGTGTTGTAATATCAATGTATGACCAAACAACCGGTATGGTTTCATTAATCTGTGTATTTCATGGGTAGTGGAATTATGTCAGTAAATCGTCCATGAAAATTTCAATATTGAATGGTGCCTGTTGCTGTTTAAATTTAATGAGCTGCCTTATAATGCCTACTCCCCGTTTTGACGGGGTTTTATAGTAAACACTGTATAATAGCATAATGAATTGTAATAGCAATTGTTTTTACCGGGACATACCGAATTTCACTTGATATCAATGATAAAGACGAAAAGCAGTTTGCCATAGTCTACTTGGGAATGCAAATGCATGACTGCACAATATATCGGGTGCACCAAAAAGTTTCGGATGATATGTAATGAAACAATGATCCGTGTGGGCCCAAAAAGCATGTTTACCCTATATCCTGAATTTCAACAGCAAAAAGTTCAGATTCTATCCAAAACTTTATGATGTCCCCGATAAATCATGAAGCTTCATTTATCAAGCTTGATTGTATAGCCAGGGCATAAAAATCTGTTTGAAAGATTCATGGAATACAGATTGAGGATGTGGTAAGAGAAGTGAGGAATTTATCAGGATTTCTGGAAATTCGGTTTATTCAATAATCATATGTCTGTAATTTCCCGGAGTCATCCCAAACCATCGTTTTGCAGCCTGACTGAAGGCGCTGGGTTCAGAGAAGCCTAACATAAAGGCAATTTCGCCAAGTGAAATGTTTTTTTTGATCAAATATCCGTGCGCTTTCTTTTTGCGGGCTTCGTCCAGGATCTCTCTAAATGATTTTTGTTCCTCTTTAAGTTTGCGTTGAAGCGTTCTAACACTTAAATAAAGATGTTTTGCAACCCGCTCAATTGAAATGTTTGGCAGGTTGATCTGAATCAATTGTTCGACTTTATCTGCCAGTGTTGTATTGCCCAAAATATCGTCAAGCACTCCGGATGCGTGTTCTTGTAAGATGGATTGTAAAACCGGATTGGATTTCGGTAATGGCTGATCGATGTAATCGAATGGGAACAGGACAGAGTATGTGGGATTATCGAACAGAATCTTACCACCAAAAATTCGTTTGTATTCGGAAATGTCTTTTGGCTTTTTATATGCGAAGCAGATTTCTGTCGGTTGAAAACCGGATGACAGCACCTGCTGGATTAAACGCATTGAATAGACCAAATCGGCTTCGTAAAAATATCGACATGTGATACTTTTTGAGAAAAAAGAAAGCCTAGCCATTTTACCTTCTCGGTCTACGGTTATTGACTTGTCGGAATTCAGGATGAGTCGCCAATATTTGGCACTGTTTTGGATGATTTCTCCCAATGTTCCACTATTGAGTACTAAATACTCAACTAACCCCCAACGACCGATCGTCGCCTTTTCTCCTACATGTAAACCGATATCGGGATCATCATAATACTCGGCAGCAAATTCCCATATATCATCAATCGTTTGAACTGAGATCCATTGATCCAAATCCTCAATAATGGTTGCTGAATAACCCGTTTTTGGAAGAAATTCATCAAGTTTTGTACCGTTAGATTCCAGGTATTCAAGCAGCGATCTTAAATATAAAGTTGATATTTTGGTTTGGTTCTGGCTCATATCTTTAAAACAATTGTCGTGAAAACACTAAAATTTGGCATCTGTCGGCAATGACAGTGGATGGATATCTGCTAAATTAAATCTATAATTTTCATTCACCGTATTTGGGCCTTTTTAACCTATTTCAAGGAGAATTATTCTATGAAATACAAATGTCTGGTAACTGGCGCCAATGGTCATTTGGGAAACAATCTTATTCGTACACTATTGAAACAGAACTATCAAGTACGAGCCGGAATTCGGAATATGAACAATAAAGAACCCTTTCGGGGATTGGATTGTGATATCAGGTACGTTGATTTGCTGGTTCCCAGCTCTTTATCCAAAGCACTTCAAGGGATTGATGTTTTGTTTCAAGTTGCCGCAGTGTTTAAGCATTGGTCGAAAAACAGCAGGAAAGACATTATTCAAGCGAATCTGACAATGACTCAAAATATTATTGAAGCGGCTGCAAGTTGTAAAATCAAAAAAATCATATATGTCAGCTCCATGGCTGCTTTGGATCATACACGTCACCCCATGAATGCCGATGGTTGGAATCAAGATAAAGGGAACCCCTACTATCAAGCCAAAACCGATTCTGAAAGGTTAGCCTTTGAGTTGGCTTCCCGATATAAAATTCCGTTTGTGTCGGTTTTGCCTGCCGCCATCATCGGTCCGAATTGTTTTGGCACATTGACACCCACCATGAATGTTCTTGATGGAATTCTAAAAAACAAGTTACCTTTTGACCCCGATTTCAACTTAAACTACATCCATGTTGATGATGTTGTTGATGGAATGATTGCTGCCATGGAAAAAGGAAATAACGGTCAGCGATATATATTGGGTAATGAATCCGCCAGCAGTATCACAGATGTTTTCCAGGTGGCAAACAGATATTATCCCCAGGTTAAAATTCCGAAAAAACGTTCTAAACTATTTTTGAAAACAATCGCCGGATTGATGGAGCTTACAGGTAAAATGACGGGCAAAGAACCGTCGATATTGAGAAGCCAGGTTGACATATACCATCGTTCCGATCAACGGCTAGATATATCCAAGTCCCGCAGGGACTTGGACTTTTCCCCTCGTCCCGCTAATGAGGCTATCCACACGACACTAAATTACTTAAGGGATCGTTAAAAAGTAACTTCACATATTCTGTTTACAAAAGCCCCAAAAACAATGGACATTTTATAAACAGAATGTGAACTGGTTTTTGGGTCGGCCCCAAGCAAAAGATAGTTATGAAACGCCATGGTTATGGGAAGTATCCCCTTTCCGTTCAACTGTAACAACCGAATCTGCTTTGGGAAACAATAAAAACCCCAAAATACTGAGTGACACCAATATCAATAGTACAACCAATGGTGGATTTGCCGGTGTCAAGCTTTTTACCTGATGTGTGCAGTAGGCGATAATTGACAATTCACAAAGTGATATGCTCAATAATGCCCACCTTGACCATGGCTCTCCCTTACGAAATGGAAAAACCAACAGGAAGATAATTGCAACTGCACACGTCACAAAACCAGCCGCTGCGGATTTCATAAAATTCAAAGTCATAACCTGTGTTCCAGGCGACAGCATTTCCCATGAACTTCCCAAAGCCTCCTGGTGATAAGACATCACACGTGTACTCAATAAATATCTCATACCGGTAGACAACACTCCTAAAGCGACAAGTCCATTACTCATTCCAGCCAATACTTTTCTAATGTTCATACTTTTTCCTAGTTTTATTATTCCAAGGATTAATCGTTTATACGATTAAGGTTAAGTAAAATCCTCTTCCTTAATTGAGGTCCAGGTATATTATAATCGGAGATGACAATATATCATTGATAAAAGATGACAAAAACCAGATACGAGATGCCAATTGTAAAGCGAACTGTTTATCGCCCAGGAGATAATTCTTTTTGGAAGAGCAGGTGAGATAACCTTCGGGTAGGAGAAAAGGATGGCTGGCAAATATTGATTTCTCCGGGAAAGGGACATGACAGCCCCTTCCGGAATTTGTATTAATTTACTGTTCTAACTTTTCTCTCAACATGTTTTTGTTCTTGATTGCCGATTCATCAGGAAGTATGGCGGAAACTTCTTGAGTTCCATTTTGAATGGCAACAGACGGTCAGTTGGTCTTGCTAAACGATATTAAGTCCTTGTAACAACCAACAGACTTTCTATTCAAATCCCAGGTCAACAATCGGTAGATAGTCACCCATCTGACCGGTTTGATTTCCTCGGGTGAATGACACTGGTTTTATAAAATCTTGAACAAGAAAAGGTCAAATTCGGCGCTATCGTCGGCAGACTGCTTTCACCTGGCAGCGAAAGGTCTGCTTTCCGGTGGCTGCAAAATCAAAGTGGATTAGGAGAACTGATCGATTTCGATTATGGCAGGACATCGTTAAATCGATTTTATGAGGTAGCGGACCTGTTACTGGTGAAAAAAACAAAAACCTGATAATGAAAGGAACACGGTTATCTCGATCAAATGGACGACTAATAAGGAAAAGGAGTGCAAAAGGCTAACCGGAATATACTGCCTGAACACAAACATACAAAAACCGAACACCCGTGAATTATGGGAAACGTATGTAATGATGACTAAAGCAGAGGATGCCTTTAAAAATATGAAATAGACTCCTGGTCTGCGACCGGTTTGTCATCACATTCAGAACGTATTCAAATAACAGAATTTTACAAAACGTGGTGCGGAGAATAATTTTCTAATTTTTTAATCCATTGAATTTTCGTGCTATTTTATCCTTTTTGGTGAAGTTGGGATAAGTTGCGTTTATATCTAACATCCCATTTAATATTGAAGAGATAAAGTCCTGTTTAGCCATTTTTTAAATACGACATCCAGGATAATGTAATGGCCATTTTTAGCAATAATCTCTTTTTTTATGAGACTTGACAGCGCTTTAGTCACCATGGAACCTGTTTTTAGACTTACCGATTTTAGTGAATCGGCGCTATAAAGATCCGAACCGTTATTTAAGAGAATCAATTTTAAGGTCTTTTTCTGGTTGACGGTCAATGTTTCCCATAACGTGCTATATTCAATCGCTTTTTTTTCAATAATCGCTGTCTCTATTGTGTCGATGACTGTCGGTGTTAACTCTTTTATGGAACGGTTTTCCCATAAGTGAAAGAGAAAGTTTTGGATGTACATGGGATGGTTTTCAAATCTTGAAATAACATCTCTCAACTGATCGTCAGGAACGATTATTTTTCTGTTCATGAATAATTTCTTAATCCAGGACAGATATTTATCAGTACTTATCTTTTCCAGGGGAAAACTGTCCGCCATTTTGTAAAACGCCCGATTGTTGGAATTGAACATTTCTGTAATCAAGTGACGACGGCTACCGGAAAAAATGTAGCAGATGTTCGTATGACGTTGAATAAAGGAACGTAATCGCTTTTCAAACCCATCTTCAGTATAGTTGGCGACCTCCTGAAATTCATCGAACGCAATCACTAATTTCTGCTTTTTTGAATATCCTTCCAGAATACGCATCAGTTCCTCCAGCATGGTTTTTTCTTCAACTGCCGTAAAAGAGGGGGAAATGGAAGGACTGCCCGTCATAGCGTCCATATTGATGTTTAACCTTAAATTTTTTACCGTATTACCGATATTTTTAACCAGTTTTTCAAAGTTGGATTCCAATTGTTTTAAATCCTGGAATGCTTTGATAATAAAATCTTTCTCTGATATTGTCCCATATAAATCAATATGAAGTGTACCGATGTTGAGATTGTCTTCTTTGATCTGATGAAATACCTGCTGAATCAAAGAGCTTTTTCCAAATCGACGGTGAGAGTATAGTAGTACATTCTGCGATGCATTAATATATTTTAATAATTCTGATATTTCATTTTTACGATTGCAGAACGATTTACCTGTAACATAATTGCTATAAGCAAATGGATTTTCCATTTTACACACCTCCGGCCAAGGGATCGTTAAAAAATAACTTTCTATAGTCTGTGTACTAACATCCCAAAAACAATGGATATTTTGCATACAAAACATGAACTGGTTTTTTTATGATCTTAGGATATGCGATGTACTAAAAATTACACCCACATCATGGTCTCTTTAAGTGTAATAATAAGCACACTTCAGGTGTATTGTCAAACGTTACTTAGATCCAATCGATTTCCCTAGATCTTATCTTTACCTGAAAGTGTCGCAAGGCAACAGTTGAAGCGAAGCGACGCCTTTTTCTTATTCAGTCAATCTTGTGACGCTTTCTTTTTTCTCATCGAATCCCTGCCCAGATTGATTTTATAGGCATTGTGTATCAAACGATCCAGTACCGCATCCGGCAATGGTAGGATTTTCAACAACGTCATGCCAATGCTCCACAGGCAATTGACTGGTGATGATAGTGGAACTGATCCTGTGACGATCTTCAAATATTTCAAGAAGATCATTGCGCTGTTGGTCATTTAACGTTTCTAAACCCCAGTTATCTATAACGAGAACCTGAAATTTGGAGATTATGGTCAACAATTTCAGGTTGGTTCCATCTTCTCTGGCAGCATGGAGTTCCATAAAGAGACGTGGCGTTTGTACAATGTAATCAATGGAGATACAGGTTTAAAATCTGTATTTATTGCTTCTAACCTCTTTTTTTCATAATTATAGAGAAAAATACAATCATCACTAAAACCAAAAGAAACTCTTTCAGATCGTTGTCCTTGTTTGAGATCATACAACGATGATTCCTTGGGTGGATCAGTACTGAAATCGTATATTTTAAGGTAATAATCCCACTGCCCTGCACCAAGGGGTGATCTGATGCATTAGTGTTGTTCAAGATCTCTTCGGTTGTAAACCTGCTATCGGTATTGTCTATAATGATAGTGGGGATCTTCACCCAGGCAGACAGGGCAGATTGATACCACCCAAAAAAGTAATGGTTGTCCCATTGGTGATGTTGAGAGTTAATGTTGCGTCATCGGCCACTACAAGGCCGTCCATGTAATCTAGTTATTTACAAATGTCGCTAGGGCTCCATCCATTAGGATTCTTCCGGTCGTCTAAAGGGGTCGGCTAAAAAATCAGTTCACATTCTGTTTACAAAATGTCCATTGTGTCTGGGACTTTTGTAAACAGATTATGTGACGTTATTTTTTTGTAATCTCCAAGACTCCTGTCAGAATGACAGACTGGTCACTTTTTTATACTGAATAATTACATGGTATTAACCCCTGAAATGACAACCAACAGACTTTCAACTCAAATCCCAAGTCAACAATTGGTAGATAGTCACCCATCTGACCGGTTTGATTTCCTCGGGTGTTCGTGTCCTCCAGTCCCAATTGGCCATAGTTATTGCGACCCCAACATTTTACCGTTTCATTATTCAGAACTGCACAGGTACTATGGCTACCGGTAGAAATGGAAAGCGCGGTTCGTCCCGAACCCAGGTTAACCGCTGGAAGTGCAT
The DNA here is from genome assembly GCA_041556995.1 of bacterium. Taxonomy (GTDB): domain Bacteria; phylum SAR324; class SAR324; order XYD2-FULL-50-16; family XYD2-FULL-50-16; genus JAHJTV01. Next base: position 68,392 of record JBFFHJ010000037.1, read on the forward strand.
CTCCCATTTCACCGGTGGAATCTCCACGCCTGGCTGAATATTCCAGTCCCAATTGGCCAAAATCATTTGATCCCCAGCATTTTACTGAACTGTTATCCAGAATGGCGCAAGTATGGTGAAAATTGGCTGAAATGGATATTGCTGTCCGTCCTGATCCCAAATCGACGGTTGGTAATGCGTCTCCCATTTCACCGCTTTTAACCAGGATTCAGACATTTATTGGGAAAGTAGATAAGTATCTGGTCGATCTACGTGATATTTTCAATGATGCAGATAAATCGAAGGTTTTTGATGATAAAAAAATGATGAGACTATATGCTGATATCAAGGTGCATTGTATAACCAAATGATTATAGATAGTTGTAATATCCCTTGACATCAATTCAAACAGAAGGAGTAATCTATTCCTCGATGGGAACCAGGAAAACAGGTATTTTGCTGCGCCGCATGACACCTCTTGCAGTGCCGCCAATCATTGTTTCAACAATGATACTGTGATGATGGTGCCCCATGACAATCACATCGCAGTTTAATTTTTCTGAACGAATCAGTATTTCGTCAATCGGCCTGCCCGTTGTGACAAGAATTTCATCGATTTTAACCGCATCACCATTGTCGTTAGTGCTGTCTTCTTGACTCATTTTCATCAACGCCTCTCTAATAATGGGAACCTCTTTCTGCTTGCCGATTAAAACGTTCTGAGCATGTTTTTTGTTTTCGTCATTAATCTTATCGTAAATGTCCTTGCCAATGTAGTTTTCCAAGATGCCTTTTTTGCCTAAAGACATCTCTTCAATCACATGAAGCAATGTAATTGAAGCATTGCAACTGTTAGCCAGGCTCACAGCCATTTTAAAAACTTCACGGGAACCGACTGATAAATCAGTGGTAAAAAGAATTTTATTGATGGTTGGATTCATCCTGATCTCCTTTTTTCGAACGATTAACCTTGTTGGTATCGGGACTAATATCCGGCCTGATACCATCTGCTGTTAGCCGTTTTTTCCCTAATACTACAACATGTTTCCGTTTGGTTGGATTTAAATAACTCCGAACAAAATTAACAACCTCTCAGAAATACAGGATTTTTACATGATTTGTGAACGATTAATGAAGAATTGACAGTTTTAATAGTTCAATCAGGTAGCCTGTAATAAAATGATATATCAGGAAAAATATCTATGATAAGTTTTTTGTAAAGTATTTTGTTAACAATTTATAGGAAAAAAGCATTCCTGCAAATGATAACAAATTGCAAGATAATATTCAGGATTTATTGATAAACGAATGGTCTTTTCCTGGCTTACCATTTCATCATAGTAAGGAATTTCGTAACTGTTCAGCATTACTCCAGGCTCCATTAGGATTTTTCGGGTTACAAGGGTTCCAGTCAAAAAGACACTGGTTTTTGAAAAAAATTGAACAAGTAACGATCAAATCCAGACTCTAAAATGTGTGAAATGAGAAATTCAATTTGGTGAAACAAAGAAAGGTGGTGGCATGGACATTTAAATGGTTTTACTCTATGCTTAAGCATCGATAAACAGTGGATTTTAATTCAGTTTTTGTTTGGGAAGCTGGTGTCTATCAGGATGGGTAAAATATCTTTGGAAGGAAAAAAACATGAACGAAATACAGATCCAAAAACCAACACTGGAAGAGGTGTTCGCACCCAGAGGAATTGCTGTTGTTGGTGCTTCCGCATCGGGCAGATTGGGATTTGCGGAAATGATCATCGTTGCCAATCTGGAAACAAAATTTCCAGGACTTTATGCCGTGAATCCTAAATATAAGGAAGTGTATGGTGTGCCGTGTTATCCCAGTATACTTGACATTCCGGGAGTAGTGGATCATGTGGTTGTTAATATCCCTGCTCAGTCGGCTTTAAAACTGTTGGATGAATGTGCGGAAAAAGGGGTACGATCCGTTCATTTTTTTACCGCAGGGTTTAGCGAAAGCGGCTACGCAGAAAGAGCGGATCTTGAAGTTGAGCTGCTAAAAAAGGCTAGGCAGGGCGGTTATCGAATTATCGGTCCCAATTGTGTCGGGCTTTTTGTTCCCAAATCCCGTGTTTCCAACACAATATCCGTTCCCACCGAATCGGGACCCATTGCATTTATCTCTCAAAGTGGCGGACATGCTAACAATATTCCCATGTTTAGTGCTGTTCGAGGATTGCGATACAGCAAAGTGGTCAGTTATGGGAATGCCTTGGACATTGATGAAGTGGAGTTATTGGAATACCTGACAGACGACAACGAGACAGAGATCATTGGTGCTTATATCGAAGGTGTTAAAGATGGAAATCGTTTTTTTAATGCGCTTAAAGGGGCGGCGGATAAAAAACCGGTAATCGTATATAAAGGTGGCAAGACAGAAGCAGGTTTAAGGGCGGCTCATGGACATACGGCCAGTATGATTAGTTCGGTGGATGTTTTTGAAGCTGTTTGTCGACAAGCAAATGCCATTCAGGTGGAAAATACCGAGGAATTACTGGATGTGTTTACTGTCTTACGATTCGTGAGGCAAATACCGCAGGGGAAAAACGTTGCATTGTTTGGTGCTGGTGGTGGCCCCAGTGTCTTAGCCGGAGATGAAATCGAAAACGCCGGACTATGTATGCCACAATTTTCTCAAAAAGTTCAGGACGATTTAAAGCAAGTACTACCCGTAGACGGTGGTATATTTACAAATCCGCTGGACACGACTAACCTGGTTTCACCCGAAGCAGTCGATGCAGCAGCAAAGGTTCTGGGGAAGGTTACCGAGATCCATATGTTGGTTTACCACCTGGGTTTTCATCCTATTGGTATGTGGGGAAGGGGAAGTTTTTCTGAAAAAAGCTATTTGGACACACTGCTGGAGGTCATGAAAATGGCTGTTAAAAAATCAGGAAAGCCGATTCTGGTTGCCCTGCGTCCTGCCCAGGATTTGAATGGTATGAAAGAATTTCTGACTGTACAGGAAGCCTTTGTGGATGCCGGATTTCCGATCTTTTACTCCCTGGGACAATTGGCACTGGCAATGAATCGAGTCATAGATTGGAACGATCGATTTGCTAATTGATAAATTAAAACATAATAACACACTTTAGTTTTTTTTATCCTGTTCCAATGACGGCGGATTCTTGGTTTCTCGGTGTGCAGGTTTCTTGTCATCCTGAGGATTAAGCGGATTTCTGAAGAGGAACGACAAAATATCTCTTCGAAAGCATGGAGATTCTTCTGGTCAATTTTTATTTAACTATTTACAATCTTGGACATTTGATATAAGCCTTGAAAGAATATGGAATAATCCAAACCATTGGGACAATTGGAAGAGAAATTTTATCGAAACAATGAGATGGAGGTAATAATGAGGCAGGATCAATGGCCATCTAAATTTTGGCCTAAAAATGTACCGGTTACCGTAACCGAATATGAAAAAGCGTTAACTACTGTTTTAGATGAATCGGCAAAAAAATATCCTGACCGGGTTTATACTATTTTTAATGGAGGTATCCGGACGTTTAAGCAGGTTAAAAACACTGCCGACAGGATATCCAATTTCCTGGCATCCAAAGGGATAAAAAAAGGCGATCGGGTTGCCATTTTTTTACCCAATATTCCCCATTACCCGGAAATTTATTTCGGAATTTTAAAAGCCGGGGCGGTGTGCGTCACTTGTAATCC
>JBFFHJ010000038.1:0-72004 GCA_041556995.1 bacterium
AACCACCCCTCCTGACAGTACAGTAGTTGCCGAAATGGTATTATCAACTGTTGCAGCATAGTCGGCTGTGATGGCGATATCTGCTGAATAAGCTGCACTGGCAGAAAAAGAGTAAAATGATGGAATCAATTGATGCCTGGGATACATCTCGGGTCCTATTCCGATGGTAATTCCCAGGTAACGGGTGGATCTAAAATCAAAGTTAACTGGATTCTCTGTTCCAAGTAGAATATTGAGCTGACCGTTTTTGATCTCTGCATTTTGATGAACTTCCGTCCAGACAGCGCTCTCAATAGCGCTTTTCTGCTCATTGTAAACTCGAAAGGTGATATCATACTGACCGTCAGGGACAGTACTGACACCAGTACCGACCACCCGCGCTTTAAAAGGAATCAAACGTGGTGTGTCCTGGGCAAAGGAACTATTTGCACCTGAACAAATAACGATGGATAAAACGGCAATGAAAAACTTTTTCATTTTTTGCTTTTTTTAAATGGTTGAAGAAACAGTTATTAGCAACAAACGTAAGGCCACACGCCTCTTTTTTATTAAAGGTTCGTTAAAATAACTTCATATAAACTTTTTTACAAAAGTTCCGGATACAATGGATATTTTACGACCAGAATGTGAGCTGATACTCCATTCGATCCTAAAATCCCACATCACGGGGTTTCCCATATTGATATGTCACCTGAATTTCAATATCTTCCATGTGATCCAACAGCAGTTCCTGATTAGCCCCTCGATTCATCTTTATACGCAGAACCCAGCGATTACAGGCCGGACTGTGATCCGCCAGTTGTGTATTGGGGGTGGCTTCGGGATATGAATAATTATCAATTTTGCTTTCCACCACGGCAATAAAGGGTGACTTATCCAGGGTTCGGCCGGATTCAAGGCTTAAAGTGAGAATATCGTCATCCGTCGGGAAATCAGCGAAAAATGTCCGCATGTTGGACTCGTCCATCATAACCAGGTCTACCTGGGCCGGATTGCTGTTCATACCACCACGGATGGAACGACTGGAATCACTTACCAGATTAATCCGGATATCCTTGATTTTAAGGTTAGGCAAGGCTGGAAAAAGCTGTTCATCACCGATTTGCATGCTGAATTCAAAAATCAGGTCATCATTGTTGGGATTTAATCCCTCTGTTCTATTTTCATCAATGAAGTTTTTAAACAATAATTTGTCATAAGCGTCGTCTTCCGTATTAAATCCCAGGATGTCCTTTCGCATGGAGAGCAATACTGTACCGGATTGGTTGGCTGGACCGCGCATTTGTCTCATTTTCAAATCCCAGGCTTGCAGGGCATCCATAAAGTCATTGAGATTGGGGGCGATCTGGTGAGCGAATTTGGCAGTAAATACTGATTCGGCTCTGACATAGGGATCATAGGAGGCAGACAATGCTTCGGGCAGACCACCACCTAACCTGGGCACCGGATTATTATATTTTTCCGACCAAAGGTATTCCAGGGCTTTGGCGGCGTAGTACACATCCGTCATGGCAGTTTCAAAGCTGGCCTCGGCTGCTTCGGTTAACTGATCCCGATCAAGGCGATAGGCGGGATTCATATAATAGTGATTGGCCATATCAGTACGGGCAGAAATATAGTTTCGAATCAGTCGTTCCAATTGGGCATGCATTTCCTCCAGCCGCGCTTCTTCCCTTTTTACTGCTTTTTTAGCTGCCAAAAAAGAGATAACGTTGAGGGCTTGTTCATACTGTAGCTGTCGAATGGTGGCGGCATGACTGATATCCCCCAGGTCTGTTTGCTGGATAGCACTGAGGATGTCTCTTTGACCACGTAGAAACGAAAGCTGTTCTGCATTGGGGTTGTATGATATACCGTTGGACTTACTGGTTGAAGAGCCAATGGAACTCGAGAATGAGAACGATGGTTTCGATCCATCATTAAATCCCATTCCCCCTCCAATTGAACTTCCAGATGAATTCCCACTGGACGTTCCTTCAGAAACATTAACACTGCTGGCAATGGATTCAGCCATACTCAAAACGCTCATTGCTTTTCCATATGCGGTAATCATTGTAGTCGTTGCATTATGCCTTTCCTCTTCTTCCTGTATTTTTTGAGGGATTTGTTTAACTAATTCCGCCGCTCTTTTAGCGGCTAACATTGCTTCATCAATCACCAGTTTTTGAATCCCCATTTCCCCGTCACCTTCATATAACTTAACTAATGCCCTGAAGTAAAACAGGTTTCTCCCCTCACTCTCCAACAGGTTAACCCCGTCCAGATCCACCCCGGAAAGTTGCTGGATACGATCCAGGTAGTTTTCCTGCTGGGATTGCAGGGTTTGACTAAGAGTGGTTTGATCAGTATCGTATGCTCTTTCCGCATTTTTCACGGCTTCTTCCGTATTAATGGCATCGATAACCCGGGTGTTGGCCAGGTTAAGAAAGTTTTCCACCGGTTGGTAGGGAATAAAATCTCCCAGCAGATCCAATGGATTGGATCCGGCTTGAATATCATCAAATACCACCTGGGCGTCTTTTACCTGTCGTTTTAATTGATAACCGTTGTTTCTTTCAAAATCCTCCTCCGATTGGATGGCTGTCAGCAGTGCCGTATGCAGATAGGTGCTATGGGCTGATTTTTTTAATTGATTAGCAGCATCGGCCCGCCCACCCTCGTTTATGTCTCCATCCCCGTTAAAGTCCAGGTCCTCCTGTCCGGGGAAATTGTTATAGGGAAAGTTGTCCACATCATTGACATTACCGAAGAAAAACATACGTTTTCCCTTGGAGTTGCTGGCCATGGCCTTACGCTCCACCAGGCTGGTGAATTGATAGAGTTCGTTTTCCACCGGGGAACTCGAATCATCGGTAATATCTGAATTTTGGACAAAGATGGGGAATTCCTGGATAGCAGTTCCGCTGGAACGCATGATAGCTGGATTCAGCCTTAAGTCCTCCACAACCTGATCAATCCCGGATTGGAATTTAGCTTCACTCTCGGTTAACAGGGTTAACGGATCGGGAACCTCATCGTTCTGTTTGTCAATAAATCTGGCTCGTAATCCTTCAACCAGATCATCGTTTCCCAACAGTAATTGCCCGACCATGTATTCGTTTAGCGACTCCTGCAATCCCCAGGCGGCCTGTGCCAGTTTATCGGCGTCGGGCGTAACATCTTCCGGTACTATCAACTCGTTACGAAATTCGTTGGCGGCTTCCAGAAACAGCTGCTGAGGAGTGCCTGTGTATGCATCATCCGGTGAGTCGGTTGTATAGGCGCTGATGATTTGGTCATACGATTTAGGAGTATTTGTGTCTCTCCAATCCTTACGATATAACCTGGCCGCATCCAGTTTGGCCCAGATCTCATCCAGGGCAGGGACTGTTCTGAGTTTCGGCTGCTGACCAAAAGCAGTATTGCCAATCACCAGGTATAGTACAGAAATGAAAACAACAAATAAAAGTGATTTTCGCATGGTTAATTGTGGATTGAGTTTTTTAAAAAAGAGCAACGGCATCAAATCTTTGTTAATAGTGCTTCCGTTCAGGTTTGATGTTGTTTACTCCAATGGGCGTTTCTTGGGTGTTATACAGTAATTTATTCACAGTTACACAAACACTTGTTGTCTATCGGAATAACAAGAATAATATATTCGTTATTCCGGGTTTGCTCCAATTTTATAAAACCAGGAACGATACGTCTTCTTTTGTCACCCTGATTGGAGGCCAGGGCGATACAAAGAATTTCAATGTTTCTCTCCTCGTATCCCGGATCAAGCTTGGGAAAACATATGTTTATTTCATACTTTATTCAAAACATGAAGTGCTTACTTCCTATTAAATGAAGGGCCTGATAAAACCTTTGCCTGACATCATTATTGACAAATCCGTTGGTGACCACGAGGACCCAATATCATTAAACGGCATCCACTTATCCTTCCGGTTGGAGTCTAAAGCGATGCGATGAATCTCGGCGATTTCAGATGAATTTCCTGTCAACGATTTCTCAGCACTTATAGCAATAATTCTTCTGGATAACCGGTAATATCTTTTGTTTTAGGCCCTGAGAGATTTTTCGTCGTACCTCCTCAGAATGACAGTTCTTAATTTAATGACATGATGTGTAGTCCCGCCGTACCGCTTGTTGTTTCAATCAACATCCATGTTCAGGATGACTGTTGATGATGCGCTATCATGTCATTGAACTGTTTATGGATTCCCTCCGATAGACAGTTTTAATCCGCCAGCGCTACTGGAGCCTATAAACGGTTGTCCCATACCGATATGGACGTATATACGTTTGGAGTTATCTCCCACAGGCGGATGAATCTGACCGTCTCCGATCGGAATACCCGTACCCCCATCAAGATTAATCTGGTTTGTTTTTGTTACATTGTTCTCACCTGGCCCGAACACTTCGGAATCTTCGGTGCCGATATCAGATGGAGAGCTACCCAACGGATATCTGTCGATATCAAATGTGGCGGAATCGTTGGCAAATTCCTGTCTGCCGCTGGGGATACCACCGCCTCCGCCAGTTGAAATAAACTGTAATCTGTTGGTTCCCGGTAACGGTGGATCATATACCACAATTTTATTTGTTTTTAAAACAGTATGAATGGGTGTTGTTGTATTTGGCAGTTGATAAATTCGCATCTCAATTGAATATGTTCCGGCAGTATTGATGATATGGGTGGCTTTAAACCCCTGATCGCTTAAGATTTCACTGGTATCCGGGTCATTTGAGGTGTTAATGACGGTCCAACGATATGAATAATCATTGCCGGGATCAAGGGTGGAGATATCCGTTAAAACTATATTAAGTGGAACCTCACCGCTTAGTTTGGGACCGATCATAAAATCCGGTTGGGGAGATTGAATTCTTTCCGGTATAATCGGATCAACGACCAGATTTTCGCCATCAACTGTAAACCGCAAATAAATTGGCTTGTATCCCTGATCGAGAAAAACAATTTCATAATTACAATTGATCAGGTCATCAAAAGTAAAATTTCCATCTGCATCTGTTTCCGCTGTTCTGGTAATTCCACATCCGGAAATGTACACCAGGGTGCCCGCCGGCACACCTAATATTTGACCGGTAACCGAATATACTCTGGTTCCCTTGATGTCCAAAGTACAGCTAACCAATTCACCGGTTCCCCCTGCGGCAGAATTGGTGTCCTCGATGGTCAAAGTCCAATCTCCGGAGGCGTCTCCACCAACAAATAAATCCATGGAATCAATGGGTTCGGTATCATCGTCATAGGTGACTCTTCCGGTATCACCTTCGGTATTCTCTCTCAGGATAACCAGTTTGTTATCGGGAGATGTCAGGGTCATTTTCAGATCAGCAGGACGACTATGGGTAATTGTCGGACTGATGTCCACTTCCGTGATGATCATTTTTTCTGTAACACTAAAAACCCTGTTCAGAGAGGTGACACCATCATCCGGGATGGATGCGCCGAATGTGTTTTTTTCCAGAGTATCCATAGTTGACGGCTTTTTATCAGTGCGATAGGCAACAAATGTTCCAGACAGATAGATGGGTTCTTCCAGGACATTGATGATGGTTTCCCGATATTCTCCTTTCAGATCCAATGGCCCCATGCCATGGTCGTCCACCCCTTTTCGATCGCCAATCAGAATGATATCTCTTCTTAATTCAACCTGGTATGGATTGAGATTCTGACTATTTTCCCCGGTGCCTTTTGCCGGCAACATCAAACTTCCAGACAGGATAAAGTTGTTGGTTTCCGTTTCGTAATATTGTCCGGCCATATAAAACCGTTTCGGCATGAGTAAGCTGCGATCTTCATCAATAACTCCCTTGATACTGACATCATCCGTCACATCACTGTCCTTGTACAAACTCAAGAAATATCGCGGATTGTGCATGTCAGCGTCTTTACCGTTAACAGTATCGATATGGACAATCAGTTTGTAATCGCCTTCTATGGTGGCTACATCCAAATGAACGGTTATGGTTCGATTCGGATCATCACGACCATTACTGGTGATTTGAAGTGTGGCAGTGTAATGTCCCGGGATCATATTGGTTCGATCCGCCACCAGATTTAAGCGGGCCAACGAGGTTGAAACCGATCCTGATGTATTAACCACCCTGATATCTTCCTCTTCGGTTTCATCATACACCAGCAACCTGACCCAGGGGGTTGAATCAGGATCGATGATTTCGGCATTGTAGCTCAGCACACCGCTACCGGTGTTATTGATGTATATGGTTTTGGTATCGGCGACATCTCTAAATGTAACGGCACGTTGGGTTACAGGAGTGTCGAAATATCCATCTCCGTTGATATCTTCGTCCCCCGGGCTGAGACTCCACGATGGTGCATCCATATCGCGAAATGGTGAAACATCTTTGTCCCCTTCCATTGTTGTCCCCAGTACCGGTCCCAGGGTAACCGCTTCTTCACTGTATAACCAGTATGCTCTGCCGGGTCTGATCAGTGTAAAATCCTCGCGGGTGGTGGTTGTGGTTCCAGCAGCGAATTCGATGCCTTGAAACTCACCGGCATCGGGATCATATGTCCAAATCTGAGTGAGCGGCACCCCTGATAATAAAACGCTGTAATCCTTTGCCTCATCCAAAGGAAATCCCACCAGATTCCAACCGGATGTCAATTCCAGGTCGCCTGATGGAAATGAATCTGCCCCGTCGACTTCCAATTGAACAACGCTGGCGACTTTAACCCAATATCCTTTGCCGACCATGACATTTTCTATTTCTTCAACTCCCGAAATGGCTGATGGATACGTCGACCAGGTTTCGTTAACTGCATCGAATGTCCATACAGATTCAAAATTACCGCTTTGGATGATCGGACCAAATACTTCGGTGACTGCGGTGTTTACAGGTTCAACAGAAAAAGAAACAAGGTTCCAACCGGCTCTCAATTCTATTATCTGAGTGGCTGCGGAAACTGAAGTGGTAAAAAGGATAACCAGGGCAACAGAAAACAGGCAAAAGGTTTTAATGTTTATGAACCACCTATCCCCAAATGTGGTTACAAAGGATGGGTGAAAACTGATTCTGTTTTTAAGCATCGTTAGTCCTGTATGTGTTTTTGGTTTTGGTCATCCAATGTAAGGCGTTCAGTTTAAAAAAACTTCGGGCGTTTAATCAAAATTCAACTCACGTTGCCGTTGTTCCTAATTCACAGGAAACGCCGGTGGCTTATTTTTGCTATTGGCAAATCTACCGGGGGTTGGAATGGCTTCGAGTTTAGTCTGGTTAATGGTAATTTTTACATCTTCTTTGGCCTCTTTATAGAACTCTTCAAGCCATAACTGCTGTTTTTTCGCCACCATGGACCGTTTGATCTGATCCCTGACGATTTTATATTCTTTTACTTTCGGCGGTCTTTTATTAATCAACTTGACCAGATAAAGTCCTTTCTCCGTTTCAATAACAGGGCTGATGTCACCCGGTTTTTTAAGTTTGAATACCGCTTCCACTACCTTTTTTTCCAATTGAAATATCTTTGTGTTTTTTGCCATCCAATTCATGGCACCACCACGATATTTGGAGCGAGGATCATCCGAATATTTTTTGGCCAACTGACCAAAATCTTTTGATTTTGATGACTGCTTAACGGCTTGTATACGAACCTTTTGGGCTAATTCTCGTTTGGCTGCCTTGGTTTTCTGATTTTCTTTAAGACCGAACCTTATGGAGATCACAGCCGGTCGAGCCATTTCAGGCGTGGAAAATTGTTCTTTGTTTTCCTGGTAGTATTTTTGGACCTCAAGGTTTGTAATCCGTTGTTTATCAAGCAGCAGGTTTAAGTAGTCCTGCTTGTATTTTTTCACCATCATTTTTTTTACAGCGGCCTGGATTTCAGGATCTTTATCGTAACCAGCCTCTTTGGCCTTTTGGGCCAGAACCTCGAAATGAATCATTTCATCCAAAAGCACCTTCTTGGATTCAATGGTAGAGAATCGACCGGGGATATGCCCACCACGGTAACGCATTTCGTTTTGGATCTCTTTGAAAGTGATTTGTGCGTCTCCCACTACGGCAACAACGGCCGCCGGATCTACTTCTTTTACTTGCGCTTTGGGTTCAATGATTTCTTTTTTTTCACAAGCCACTATCATGATTAATATTGTTATCGATAGTAACCATGCTGCTTTTTGTGTCATATGATTCCGAGTTAACTTTTTTTGAAACAGATTATGTATAAACATTGTTTTTTGCCCATGATTTTTAATGGAAATCAAACTATAAATAAAGGTCATGCAATTATTCGATTGTTATGGTGAATGTTTTGGTTAGGATCTGGTTTTGAGAGTTTGTCAGGGTCAGGGTATAGTTGTTGGTTCCGGGTTCGTCGGGGTCGGCTAATTTTGCGATCAGGGTGCCTTGCTTTTTTTTCGGGACGATGATGCCTGAATTGGGAATAAAATTGATTTTATTGTTTTTCTCGTTAATACGATAAAAGACGACGGAGTCATCGTCGGTTTTTATTTCCAATTGCAGTTGTGATTCGGAGTTTGTATTAACGGTTGTCGGAACATCGAATCGGGTGATTTCAACCGTGCTTACCGGAGGTGTTTCCGGTGGATTTACTACCGGTTCCTCAGAGGGAGAATCGCTTTTTCCACCACCACCGCTGGATTGACATGAAGCAATAAACAGGAGTGCAATGCACATAATCAACATTTGACGGAAGGTTTTATAAAAATTCATGAGGCGATCTCCTGAGTAAAATTGGTCGATATAAGGTCGGTAAAGCACAAATGACAGGTGTATTGTAAAAAGGTTGGTGGTAAACCTGGTATTATTTTTTTGAAAAATTTTTCCCCAATTGATATTAAATTATGCTTAATTTGTTTGAACACTATCATTACTTAAAATCAATTATGTCAATAAAAAGTTAAAAAACGAAATAAATACCTTTAGATACTAGATGGTTATTTAGCTGACATCAAAATAGCAACTGGCCTAGTAGATTGAATTTCTTAAAAGCAGGTTTAAATAAAGGTCAACCTTTCTGCATAGGTTATAGAGACTCATTAGTCAAGTGATATTGATCAAAACAAATTAAAACAATTGGTACTTGGCTGTTTTTATATGTTCTTATAGAATGAAAAATTAACTTTATAAAAAATTTCCATTTTGATCACTTCTTTAATTATTTTCAATTAAAACGGTAACTCGAAGTTTGCCAAAATTATCCAAATGGCTTTCTTACACAAAAGTTCTTAAAATGTTAATATATTTTGATAAAAAGGAGATCGGTTTATTTAAATTTAATTTGGATTTAGAGGGTTGTTTTCAGGAGATAGTGATTGGTTTCCAGGAGTTCGTTGCTGGAAGTTGTGCTTCTCATCCCCAAGGTGACGGGGAGGTGATCAATTTGTTGGAGGGATCAGTAATTGGGGAAGACAGGAAGACAGGAAGACAGGAAGACAGGAAGACAGGAAGACAGGAAGACAGGAAGACAGGAAGACAGGAAGACAGGAAGACAGGAAGACAGGAAGACAGGATAAATCAGGAATGAGAATTAGCTACTTCTTTATTCTGAGTATCCCGTCCAAAACAAAAATGGGAGCAATATTACATACCTCAGTTTGTAAACAACACGCTTCTGCCGCCTTTTCCCGTGGGGAAACCGGCGACTTGAAGTCCTGCTTCCCGGGCATGTTTCAGCATTATGTCAAACTTCTCCTGGGTTACATGCATTTTGGGTTCTACAACCAGCAGTTTGCCTCCCTGGTTAAGCATCTGTTTTAATTCCGCTAAAAACTCTTTTGAATTGGGAGTTTCATGAATCACATAAAATGCCAGGATAAAATCCACTTTCTGGTCTAAACCGATACCGGTAGATCCGCACTGGTGAAACGTCATTCTGTCCACAACACCTTTCCTGGTTGCTTTTCGTTTTACTTTTTCCAGCATCTGTGGTTGCAGGTCTACGGCAATAACCTTACCGGTTTCACCCACCATTTTTGCCATATCAATGGAAAAGAAACCGGGACCACATCCAACATCCATTACAGTGTTTCCTTTGTTAATATATTCTCCCAAAATTTTTTTGGGATTTTGCAGCAGCTTTCGAAACCAGTTGTCCAGCATAAAAGCAAATTTATGGGGACAAATGTGGTCGCTTTTTTGTTCTGTTGAATTTGTTGTCATGTTAACTCCCTGATTGTGTTAAATCGTTTTATTGTCAATGCATTAAGTGTATATGTGCGATACGCTTTTGTCGATAAGAATGGTTTTTTTAACCGGGGATTTTTCATTTTGGGTGATTGGAAGGAATAAGGATTTTTCTTTACAGTCTTGAGAGATCCTTCCTGTGTCTATCCTCAGATTGACAGGAAGGTGGTTGAGTGATGGAAAATGTAAAAAGCACTGGTTACTTTGCGGTTGAACATCCAGCATCAAATGTTCAACGTTATCAAATGTTCAACGTTGAACATCGAATGAAAAAAGCAAATGTTGAGTTTTAATGACAGTGAGGCATTTGAATGATGGAGAACAGGTTGACAGATGTATTGGCAGGCTCTTTGGCGGCCGCGTCGTGGAACTGAGCAGGGCCGCCGGTAATTTTGGCGGGGGTTATGTTTTTCCCATATCAGCCCACATATGGCCGTCTGAGTATGGTGTCTTTGCGCCACCGGGTGTCGTTTTGAGTGGGGTATTCGATATTATAGTGGAGTCCCCGGCTTTCTTTTCGATGTTGGGCGCATTGGATGATGAGTTCAGCCACCAGGGCGATGTTGCGAAGTTCGATGAGATTGGCGGTTACTTTGAAGTCCCAGTAATATTCGCGGATTTCGTTCTGAATGTTTTCGATTCTTCGTTTGGCTCGGATCAACCGTTTGTCGGAGCGAACAATACCGACATAGTCCCACATCAAGCGACGGATTTCGTTCCAATTATGTGATACGACAATGCGTTCATCACTGTCCGAAGTGCCGACAAAATCCCATGCCGGGGGGACCGGATTGGCAACAAAATCTATGGTTTTGGCATCTTTTGTTGCCTGTTCGGCGGCCGAATCCGCATAAACCAGGGCCTCCAGTAACGAATTGCTGGCCAGCCGGTTAGCCCCGTGAAGCCCTGTACATGCCGTTTCACCGATGGCATACAGGCGTTGGATGTCGGTCCGCCCGCACATGTCCGTCACCACACCGCCGCACATGTAATGGGCTGCCGGCACCACAGGAATCGGGTCTTTGGTCATATCGATACCGAATTCCAGGCATTTTTCAAACAGGTTGGGAAATCGTTTTTTGATAAACGTCGCATCTTTGTGGGTAATGTCCAGGAATACCGAATCATCTCCACTTTGTTTCAATTCCGTATCAATGGCCCTGGCAACCACATCACGACAGGCGAGATCCTTTTTAGCATCATATTTTTCCATAAAGGATTGCCCACTTGAATCGATGAGATGCCCGCCTTCTCCCCTGACTGCTTCTGAGATAAGAAAATTCTTGGCTTCGGGATGGTATAAACAGGTGGGGTGAAACTGAACAAATTCAAGATTGGCTACAGCAGTACCAGCCCTGTATCCCATGGCAATACCATCGCCAGTGGCAATATCGGGATTGCTGGTATATTTATACACTTTTCCTGCTCCACCGGTGGCCAGCATAACGATTTTGCTGGAAAACGTTTTGATATCGTAGGTTTTTCTGTCCAATACGTATGCACCACAGCAGAATCCATCCCTGGAAGTGGTGATCATTCCGCTTTTCATACGGGTGGAGTATGTGATCAAATCGACGGCTACATGGTTTTCGAACAATTCTATTTGTGGATGATTTTTGACTTTTTCGACCAATACGCGCTCTACTTCTGCACCTGTCATGTCATGGGCGTGAACAATGCGATTTTTCGAATGACCGCCTTCGCACCCCAAGTCCAATTCTGATTTTTCCTCATCCGAGAACCGGGATTTTTTCAGGTTAAACTGAACGCCCAAATCGATTAACTCACGAATTCTGCCGGGGCCGTCCTTAACCACTTTTTCCACCACATCCTTATTACAAATACCGTCGCCGGCAGCCAGGGTGTCTCTTATATGAAGATCAAATGAATCGGTTTTATCAAAAACCGAGGCGATACCCCCTTGGGCCTTATTGGTATTGCTGTCCATGGCTTCTTTTTTAGTAACCAGGGCGACCTTACCAGATTCAGCCACCTTCAGGGCAAACATCAAACCGGCAATTCCACTGCCGATAATTAAAAAGTCAGAGTTGTGATGCATGGTCTTTTGCTCATCAATTTATAATTTTATATTATTAAAACCACAAAGCACTAACCACATATACAGTGGTAAACGATACTTGCATTTTATCACCAGCTATTTTGATTCACAAGGCAGCTTTTTGTAAGAATAGATGTAAGTCCTGGTTTTTAAAAAAAACATATAATTATTCGGCATAAAAAGCATGACCTGACGGTAACATGGCTTGTTTTTACATCCTTTTTAAATTTTATGTTTCTTTCAATCCAATCTCTTTTTGAAACAAAGATTACCTGCTGATCCAGTCAGATTTTTTCCAGTTGGTTGATCATTGATATATTACCAATATACCTACTCTTTCATTCAGAACATCTTGCCCTTTTCCATAAACCTTGGTTATTTTAACAACATCTTGATTATTATGATGATTAGATGTTAAAGTGGGGTCGTATTTCCGGTTAAAATGTTGTCTGTGACAATTATATATTACTAAAATGTCAGAATTAAGCATCAATCAGGAAAATTTACCATCCGTCGGGAGAGGAAACGATGTTTGTTCAACATATCAAAAGAAGAGAGTTTTTAATGTTTGGCAGGAATGCTTTGGTTATGTCAGCCCTATCAGGTGGATTGGCAGCGTGTGCGAAGTCAGGGTCTCCCCTGGTGGTGGATTGGAGCAAGATCATGTCGCAATTGAATCAAAATGGTGGGACAACAGTTCGTAAGGTGATCGGGACCGGTATGGCCGGCAGGACGCCTTTATCGGCCAACCAATTCATCACCGCCGGAACGCGTATTTCAGTTGATAGTGATAGCCAGCTGTTTCTGGAACTGGCTGATTATTCAGTTTTAAAAATATCGGGGAAAGCCTCGCTGACATTAAATTTGGACAAACAAAGTGGTGGAGAGCTGGATGTTCACTATGGTTCGTTGTTGGCGGCCATTACCCCTCGAGGTCGACGACGTTATATCATCAAAGGCACGGCAGCCATGATTGGTGTAAAAGGTACTGTTTGTTTTATTCATGTTTTTGAGGGCAGCGATCTGAAAGATACACGGATTCCAACTGATACCACGGATTATTTCTGTTTATGCAACGGGCTCATTGATTTTTTAAATCCAGCCAATTCTCAACTCGTTTGGTCCGATAAAGCTACGTATCACAATGCCAGACTTGTTAAACCTGTTTCGGATGGCATAACTCTCCAGAAAACCGGATTTTTACTTAATCATTCCGATAAGGAGATTTTGGAATTGATAGACCTTATGAAAGGCAAAAAGCTGGATCGACATTGGCTGCGTTTGGGTAATAACGGTTATAAGTAAATTATTGTACATTATGGACAAAGAATACCAACAATAAACAGATCATCTTTGATGAATGAAATACCCCGCCATTTGAAGGCGTTAGAATAGATCCCCCTCTTTTTGTTCTTCGGCTCCCTGTCCATATCCCGCTTATTAAGGTTTTTATTGAAAGGCACCGATGAAACCAGCAAAAATCGGTTGTTTTTCATCTTTTTCAAGGATTTGTTATCCCAAAATCAAAAATTATCAATCGAATCGTCACTACTTGTTCCTGCTTTTTTATCCACCTCATGGTTTCTTTTGACCAAGGGGAATTATAGTTGGTTTAGTGATAATATTGAGTTTGGAAAAAAAAAGTTTCTAAAAAATAATTGAAATTAAAACACAGGCAGATTATCATACTAGTAAGCATTTGCATTTGAGTCCGATAACTTCGGATAACAAAGAACTATCTATAAATATCTGTATTTATTAAAGATAAAGATCATTATAGGAAACAGTAAAATGGTTTTTAATCGTATTTAAAACAGGTCTATTCGGTTTTATTTTTTTAATAAATTGCCGAGGAGGTTATTATGAAAAAGGTACTCGTAATGGTTCTGCTGTTTATCATCGCAACCATGGGGGATGCAGTAGCCGTATACAAGATTGGTATTCTGGCAAAACGTGGTGCTCCTACCTGCATGAAGGAATGGGGAGCTACAGCAGCATATTTGAAGGAGGTTACCGGTGAGAAATTTATCATTATTCCGCTGAAATTTGTTGCTATTGAACCAATGGTAAAAGCAGGGAAAATCGACTTTATGCTCGCTAACTCGGCTTTTTATGTGGAAATGGAGCAAAAATACAATGTCCGGGCCATTGCAACCCTGGTTAATTCGAGAGAGGGGAAAGCATTGAAGGAATTTGGCGGAGTGCTTTTTGTTCGAAGAGACAGCGATATAAGAAGAGTTTCTCAAATCAGGGGAAAACGTTTTATGTGCGTAAAATACTCATCGTTTGGTGGTGGGCATATGGTTTGGCGACTGTTGCTGGAAAATGGTATCAATCCAAAAACCGATTTGGCCGCATTTCTGGAAGGCGGGAAGCACGATAATGTTGTCTTGGCAGTTAAAAACGGAACCGTTGATGCCGGTACTGTTCGATCCGATACCCTTGAACGAATGCATGACGAAGGGAAAATAAAAATGAGTGATTTTAGAATCATCAACAGGGTGAAGGACAGATTCCCCTTTGTCCACAGCACCCGTTTGTACCCTGAATGGCCTATGGCAGCGATGGCAAATACCAGCAGACAGCTTACCAATAAAGTGACTTCAGCCCTGAGAAAAATGCCTTCGGACTCCAAAGCCGCCCAATCGGCCAAGATTGTTGGTTGGACAAAAGCGCTTGATTATGAACCTGTTAAGCAATGCTTGAAGACAATAAAATACGGTGTTTTTGGAGAAGAGTTATGAAAAATTCAATTTTATCAAAATTTATAGCCATTGTCCTGTTACTAACATTTTTATTGATTGCCACCCTGGCATTTATTACTATTTCCGTGGCTAATAATTCACAGTCAGACCAGGCAAATGCATTTATCAAGGTGATTAAAGACGAACAGACCAGCGAAGAGGAGCTGTTGAGAAAAACACTGTTCCGAAAAGGTGAGTCATTGATGAAATTGCTGGCGCAAAACGGCGCCACCTTAATTATTGGTTACGACTTTGATACGCTCCAGCAATTAGCGGCTAACGGGGCATCCGACCAGGAAATTGCTTTTGTTACTTTTTACAACATTGAAGGGCGGCCGATTACACCGAAACCGAAGCAGACCGAGGGGATTCAGGTTATCAAACAGGAAGTGTTGTTTGAAGATGAAGTCATCGGTACTGTTGAGGTGGGATTGGATGATACATTTGTTAAAAACAGTATTGCCGCAGTAACAACGCGTATCGAGCAAATTGTCCAGGACACGGCAAAAACAAAAGAAAAAGCAACTGCTTTTATTATCGGTTTAACAGCGTTTGTTTCGGTAATTGGTGTTGTTTTACTGTGCCTGGCAATTTTTGTGCTATTGCTGTACGTAGTCATCAAGCCCATTCAACAGGTGATTAGTTTTGCCAGAAAAATGTCAGAAGGGGATTTGTCTGTTAGTCTCGATATAAATGCTGAAGATGAATCCAGGCAGGATGAGATTGGGCAGTTGTTGTCTGCCATGGACTATATGGCCGGGACACTGAAAACCAAGGTTGACCTGGCAGATAAGATATCGCACGGGGATTTGGCCGTTGATGTGACCCTGGCATCTGAAGCCGATACGTTGGGTAAAGCACTTCAGAAAATGCTCAATACTCTTCGAACCAAAGTGGAGCTAGCCAATTTTATCGCCCAGGGAAACCTGTCGGTCGATGTTACAATGGCTTCTGATGCCGATACACTAGGTAAGGCCTTGCGTGAGATGGTGTCGAATCTTAATGTTTTGCTGTCAAAAGTTAACTCTGCGGCCGAGGGATTAAAAAACAGCTCAGCCCAGATTTCAGAATCCAGCCATAATCTTTCCCAGGGAGCCAGCGAACAGGCTGCGTCACTGGAACAAATCACAAGTTCCATGGAGGAATTGGAAAGTCAGACCAAATCCAACTCCGAAAATGCCAAAACAGCTAGTCAACAATCAACTGAAGCTAAAAGCCAGGCTGAAGAAGGCAATATTCAGATGCAGAACATGTTGGAGGCCATGAATGAGATCAACGTGACATCTGAGCAGATCTCCAATATCATCAAAACAATCGATGAAATTGCCTTTCAAACCAATGTATTGGCTATCAATGCTGCTGTTGAAGCCGCCCGCGCCGGGGAACATGGGAAAGGATTTGCAGTGGTGGCGGAAGAAGTGAGAAATCTGGCTCAGCGCAGTGCGGAAGCCTCTAAAGAAACGACGGCTATGATTAAGGACTCCATTAAACGCATTGAAGCCGGGGCAAAAACAGCTGATCAAACAGCGCAATCCTTATCAGTAATTTCAACCGGTACGGCAAATGTTACCAATCTGGTACAGGAAATCGCTGCTTCCAGTAATGAGCAGGCCCTGGGGGTCAGCCAAATTAATCAAGGTTTAAATCAGTTGAACAGTATTGTCCAAACCAATGCATCCATAGCAGAAAAATCAGCCTCGGCCAGTGAATCTTTGGATACCCAAGCCAATATTCTGGCTCAGTTGGTGAGCAATTTTCAGCTCAAGTCGCAAATGAGTGTGGGGCAAGAACCTCAGGAAACATCATATCAACACCAACCGGCGGCAAAACAACTTCCATTGTCTGGATATCAGGAAAGTAAAATAACCAAAACACCTCACCAGATTGAATCTTACAAAGGTGATTCATCTGGGGATATATTGGGAGAAAATTATGTTTCTTTTGAAGACGAAAACATAGGGAGATTTTGAGAATCAAAGGGGATGAATAATGTAAGAATAAGTATATGGGTTTCATTCGGTGATAAATCTATAAATCCAGTAGATACGGGATGATATCACCTATACTTTATAGCTCATATCCCATTTTTGCCTCAAAAAGGGCTGGGTGAGTGATGCAATGATCGATCGGGCCGGCCCGTGGGATTGCCGCTTTCAATCTCCATATTTCATTGTTCAGGATTTCGGGCAGCATTTTGTTTTGTTTTGATTCGACATATTTTGGGTTGACACTTATGAGTTGATTCTATAATTCTAGAGCTATATAAAAAAACGATTTAATAAATCAACTTTTTTAGTTTCCTGGAATACCTTAACAAAAAATGAAACGCTGCTTACCCGAATCCTGGTTTTGGTGCACTCAAATTAAATGGAGATTTGGTGCGCGCGCAGGATAAGAGGCAGTGATTATCAAGATATTAAAATCAATTTTTGATTTTATACCCTTGCTGACCGATTCCGGTTCGCAGGGGTTTTTTTTTGCCTGAATTTGGATACAATATCAATTCACAATAGACCCTGGCATTCGGGATTTTCGGTTTGCGAAATTCATTCAAACCTAAACGCAGGAAAGAAATGAAAGAAATAATTCAAAATCTGGCGAACGGTCAACAGCCGTTTTGTTTGATTCAAAAGCAGGATGACGAAAACATTTTGATTCTGGAGGGGCAATCGCAAGTCAACGAAAAAATCGATGATATTCCACGTCAGAGTGGGAAACCAACCCAGGACAAAATATATGATACCATCAGTGTGATCCCATTTTCGCAAATCAGGGAACGGGGGTATAAAGCCCGAACCCATGGTGAGAAAATCCTGACATTGGCCATAACCCATCAACATGAAATACCACTGGAAGTCCTCCTTGAACACCTGCCTTGCGATGACATAATACTGGAACAAAACATCACCTTTGATTCATCCGAAGAGGAATATGCAAGGCTGATAGAAACCATTGTGGAGGATGAGATTGGTAATGGAGAAGGGGCTAATTTTGTTGTACCCAGAGTTTCCAGGGGCAGAATCGAGTCTTTTTCAGTGCGGAAAGCCTTTACCATTTTTAAATCGCTGCTGGAAAACGATTATGGTACTTATTGGAAATTCATCTTTTATAATGGCGACACACTTTTTGTCGGTTCCACGCCGGAGCGTCATCTGTATGTTGAGGCTAACAGGGTTAAAATGAATCCAATCAGCGGTACTTTCAGAAAAGATAGAAAATATAACACGCGAGCCTCGTTTAAAAATGAATTGCTTGAGTTTCTGGTAAATCAAAAGGAGATTAATGAGCTGTTTATGGTAGTTGATGAAGAACTGAAGATGATGGCCAAAATGTGCCGACAGGGAGGATCAATCATTGGACCGTTGTTGAAAGAGATGTCCCAGTTAATTCATTCGGAGTATCTTCTGTCTGGAAAAAGTGACAAAGACATTTTTGAGCTGTTTAAAGATTCAATGTTCGCAGCTACGGTTACCGGGAGTCCTGTGGAAAATGCATGCAATATTATTCACAAGTACTCCGATAAATCAAGAGGATATTATGGCAGCGCCTTGTTGCTGGTGGGACGGGATAAAAATGGTGATGATTTTCTGGATTCTCCCATTACGATTCGCACAGCGGAAATTGATCGGGACGGTAATTTTATCATCGCTGTCGGTGCTACCCTGGTGAGGGATTCCATTCCTACGGAGGAAGTTAAGGAGACAGAGAGTAAAAGTGCGGCTTTGACAAAAAGCATTGTCAATCCTGATGGGGTATCGTCCTCCACCCCCATGTTAAGTAAACTTGCCAATGATGATGATATTGCCGAAACATTGCAGCAGCGAAACCAGTTTTTATCCAATTTCTGGTTTTTTAAGCAGGAGATTCCGGTACAGCTCCGTGAAATAGGAAAAGATGTAACTATTTCCCTGATTCATAATGAAGATGATTTTGCTTTTATGTTAAAACACATGTTTGAATCCCTGGGCGTTCGAACCAATGTTATTTCTTTTAAAGATTATGTGTTTGAAAAGGATGAGAGCACCATCACCATTATAGGCTCTGGTCCGGGAAATCCGAATCAGCTTGAAGAGATTAAAATGAGTCAGAATTTCAAATTTGTTGAGCAGATACTAAACAGCGGAAAAAAAGCCATGTTTATTTGCCTTGGACATCAGTTTTTATGCAAATACCTGGGATATCCGGTGGAGAAAAAAAGGATTCCATATCAGGGCGTTCAAAAGAAAATAGAGTTATTTGGCAGAGAAGAGCGGGTTGGATTTTATAACACCTTTGTTCCCAAGCCATCACTATCAATCAAAGATCATAAAATCTCCCTTGATGGCCCGGATAACGAACTGGTTGCCATTAGTGGCGAGGGTTTTTTAGGTTTCCAATTCCATCCGGAGTCGATTTTGACAAAAAACGGGGATTTGATCCTGAGAGACTCCATTCTTTATTTATTGGATGAAACGCAGGACCGGTTTTAATTCAATTTTATCGTCTTTATTTCCGGGTTACCATCAAACTGAAGGGGGAGAGATTTATGCTCACCCCTGAAAACGACCTTGCATTCATATTCTCCCGGTGAAAGTCTGATGATGATTCGGCCATACTTGTCGGTTCTGCCTTTTAATTCACCGTTAATATAAACATCGGAGTAAGCCGCATAAAAGTCCCCTTCTTTATCCAGGAACTGAAATCGATCGGCATGGACATTATTAAAAAACAAAACCATGGATAGAAAAAACAGCATTGTAAACATTCGTTTGATATTCATGTGTCCTCTCTTACTGATATTCTTCAATTTTAATCGGTTTGTATTTTCTTCCGGTTTCCGTTGCATTTTCAACCAATGATGATTCTTCTTTTTTAAAAGCCAGAAACTCGTTTCTGGGGATAATCTGTACACTTCCTTTTACATGGGAATAGTCAATTGATTGAATAACATCTTCAAACGACAATCCTTGTTCGATCATGGCGGTGATTCGAAAATTGCCTTTTCTGGATATCTCGGTTCGAAAATCGATAGGAAACAAAATAATGGTTCCATTCTCCCAGTTTATGTTTGAATCAACGTTGCTTTTAAAAGACCCCGTTATTTCCCATTGTTCTTTCGGCGTGGGGTAAGACCTGTTAAAGGCCAATACAGCCAATGCCACACCGGCAAAGACAAACACCAGGGCGGGATAATTGGTTCTCATTTTTCCAATAATTGGGATTTCAATTTCCGTTGGTTTTCTGGTGTCAGGATCAACATAGGTTTTTTGTTTCAACAACGCCACAAAACCAAGTATGATAGTTAATGCGGAAATTCCATAAATAAACAGAACTTGAAGTTGCATTCATCCTCCTACCTAAGAGTCGGCTAAAAAATCAGTTTCCATTCTGTTTACAAAATGTCCATTTTTTCGGGACGTTAGAAAACAGATTATGTAAGTTACTTTTTAACAATCCCTGAGAATTTATATTTTGTAAAAAAATGCTATGAAATCAAAGCGATTTTATGTTGTTTTACTCAGAAAAACAACTACTTCTCTTCAGAATAGTATACAGGCAGTATAATTCTGTTTGAAGACCCTATAAAAACGGCGGTTTTTTT
This sequence comes from bacterium, assembly GCA_041556995.1. GTDB lineage: Bacteria > SAR324 > SAR324 > XYD2-FULL-50-16 > XYD2-FULL-50-16 > JAHJTV01. The sequence continues at coordinate 20,561 of JBFFHJ010000038.1, forward strand.
CGCCATACGAATAGTAAACCAAATTCCATCTATAAGATTTCTGGCTACCGATGTCATTATATTTTCATGGAATAATCAGAGCCATATATTTCTATTGTGCCATGTTATTCTGTAACTCACGGTTATAATACTGTCTGAGCCGCCAAAGGAACATGCAGCGTACCAGCCGAATACATCATTTGCGTTCCCTGCCTTCATCCGGTTCCTTCACCACAGTTCCCATGCTCAGAGATCCTTCGAACGTCTGTCTGGTTACCGAGCCGGAAATGTTTCATCCGGTATTTCATCCATTTGAGATAAACAATCGCTGTTTTCGACTGTTTTGTTTTCTGTTTTTTATTAAAAAGAGAAATCAATGTCTTTGCATTTATGCAATCCTGATCCATGTTTTAATAATCCTGCATCATTAATTCGATTAAGCTCCGTTATGGCAGTTTGTAAAATTGACTTTGATATTTGCAAACTATGATGTCCGGGCAATAGTCTCGTTATCCCTGAAAGCGTGTTAATTCTCATAATGGAATTACGTAACATGACGGGGTCAGTGCTGGGATAGCTTGCATGAATAACTCCTTTGTAAAGCAAATCACCTGTACATAAATATCCGCTTTTTTCTTCAAACAGGCAGATATGGCCCGGGGAATGGCCAGGTGTATGAAGAACATGAAGGGAGCGACCACCAAGATCAATGCTGTCACCATCTTCCAGAACAAGCATGGGACTGCCTGTATGGACGCAATATAACTTCGGATTAAAACCATTGGGAGTTTCCTGAGTCAAAGCCTCCTTCATAAGCTCATTACGTACAACTGAAATCGGTATTGGTAATCCTGTTTCCAACCACGCTTTATCATTCTTATGTATTGCAATATTCTTGAATTCGCCATGTCCACCAATATGATCCCAGTGACAGTGAGTAGTGACAACAAGAACTGGTTTTGATGTCAAATTCTGTACAATATGACTAATCTTTCCAATTCCCAACCCGGTATCAACCAGAGCGGCCTTACTGCTCCCAATGAAAAGATAGCAGTGTGGTTCTTCCCAATGCCCGTATTCACTGATCGAAAATGTCTTATTTTCCAGTGCCTCGACTGTAAACCATGAATTATTATACATTTGCCCTATCTTTTAAAAAAAAATACAAGATTATATTTATCAAGCTAACACGCGGCTAAGTCGACGCTTGCGGCGAGTAAGGCCGGTCTTCAGCTTTTGAATCAAATGGTTGAAGATTTAAGTTGGAGTAATAAGGAGTTGTAGATCCTCCACCGGCTCAAATTCTTTCTGAGATCGTTGGCGACCAAAAATAAAATGATTAAAACTGGATAATTTTCATCATTTATTCTGCTCAGTTTCAAAAAAGCATCGCTTGTTTTCTTAAGTTCTCCAGAAAAGGCCAAGCGATGGAAATAGTTTAAATCTGCTGCTTAACAGGCATTTGTATCTCCACTTGATATTTGCTCGGATTCGGTTCATTCCAAGCCCCTTTTATTGATACCTGACGTGTTTTGCCATAAAGCTGATAGTTGTTCTCTTCAATCCAATCGGCAAGATACAAAAAAGTGTCAGTAATCGTTTCATACGGTCCGGTATACAGAATCGTTGCAGCCAGTGAAATTGGTCTGGTTTCTCTGTAAGTTATTTCATCATGATTCTTTTTTAGTTTTATAACCGGCATCGCGACCTCTATATCCACATCTTTCTCTTTATGTTCACCATCGTGATAAATTGCGAAAGGAGCCCCGGCTGGATTGATATTGTTTTTGATTGCATATTCTCCCAGTTTCGCCCAGAGTTCCACTTCGTTCTGATATCCGGGAACAATTCCTCGAATTGAAACGACCTTAAATGAAGGAATTTCCTTTAACTCAACATGATATTTCATCTTTAACGTCTCCAGATTTATCGATTTTATCATCTCGTCAATATGTGAAAGTTTTTGTTTCTCATCATCAATAGTGTTTTGAATCTCAAGTCGCTTTCTTGTGAGTTCCTTTGTCAGATCAGCATTGTTTTTAATTTCCAGAAGATTCATTAATTCGGAAATATTAAAACCAAGATCACGATACAGAATGATTTTCTTAATATCCGGTATCTGCTTGGCAGAGTAGTATCGATATCCTGTTGACTCATTTATTGTAACCGGTTTAAACAACCCTGCTTCGTCATAATATCTCAACATCCGCACAGAAACCTGTGAAAGCATTGAAAACTCACCTATTTTGAACATGATATTCTTCTTTTGATGTGTTATATGAATCCAAATAACGGTGCTGTAGCACCAACTGTGAATTAATAAGCTTATTAAAACCTTCGATCATTTAAATGGTGATATTATTCTAAACCCTGACACAATGAGAGAGTCAAGAAATATTTGAGGGGAAGACCGGGACTTGGGATGTTGTTGAAATGCCTGGTTTACATTTCAATAACATCCCTGCTTTCTAAAAAAGTACAACCGAACGAATGCTTTTTCCTTCGTGCATAAGGTCAAAGGCTTTGTTGATTTCATTTAAAGGCATGGTATGTGTTACCATTTCATCTATTTTAATTTCGCCTTTCAAATATTGCTCTACGTAGTCAGGTAATTGGGAACGACCTTTTACACCGCCAAAAGCAGTACCTCGCCAAACGCGACCGGTAACCAATTGAAAGGGGCGCGTCGATATTTCCTGTCCCGCACCAGCCACCCCTATAATAACAGATTCCCCCCATCCCTTGTGGCAGCATTCCAAAGCGGAACGCATCGTATTGACATTTCCAATACACTCAAATGAATAATCCACACCGCCGTTGGTTAAATCGATAACAACATCTTGAATCGGGTCGGTGTGATTTTTTGGATTAATAAAATCAGTAGCACCCAGCAATTTTGCCATTTCAAATTTATCTTCATTGATATCAATGCAGACAATTCGCGATGCCTTTGCCATCACACAACCTTGAATAACGCTCAGGCCGATACCGCCTAATCCAAAAATAGCGACTGTTGAACCCGGCTCTACTTTTGCCGTATTGAGTACAGCTCCGATGCCGGTGGTAATACCACATCCCAGTAAACAGATCTTATCCAAAGGGGCGTTTTTATTAACTTTTGCCACGGCGATTTCCGGCAATACCGTGTATTCAGAAAACGTTGATGTCCCCATATAATGATAGATTGGTTTACCATTTGAAGAAAAACGGGATGTGCCGTCCGGCATTAATCCTTTTCCCTGGGTGGCGCGAATCGCCTGGCAAAGATTCGTCTTCCCTGATTTGCAAAATTCACATAAACCGCACTCGGGAGTATAAAGTGGAATAACATGATCGCCCACAGTAACACTGTTGACCCCTTCTCCAATCTCTTCCACCACAGCACCGCCTTCATGACCCAGTACAGCAGGAAATATTCCCTCCGGATCCTCACCACTCAAGGTAAATGCATCCGTATGACACACTCCCGTAGCAATGAGTCTGATTAATACCTCTCCCTTTTTCGGTCCATCCAATTCTATTTCCTCCACAGAAAGCGGTTTACCCGCCTCCCAGGCTACTGCGGCTCTTGTTTTCATAAGCTGTCCCTTTTTTAAAGCGTTGCTGTTTAATTTAAATACGTCGCGATTTGTTATTGCTATTCACTTCCACAATGTACAATCGGTATTAAAAAAAGCGTAAATACTGATTTTTCATACAGTTAAATTTGCAACTGTAGCGGATGTATAACGTATTGTCCAGTTGATTCCAGATAGGTTTCAGGGAAATAGTGAGAATTCTGTTTTTAATTTAATTTCGTTTGCTGGTTGGGTAATATCAAATTACTTAACATGCAGCATCTTTTTAATATCATAACTGTTATTCACACACAAAAACGTCTTCATTATGGTTAAGCCTCAATTTTACATGGGTATTAATTCTTGAAAAATTCCTGAGCAATAAATTCATATATCACTGTAATTATGAAAGATTCACATAAGAGTTAACGAATTGTTACAGACTACCATTTAATGTTCCAGCTTTTGCCAAATTGTTCTGGGTATGGCATATCCCACCCCGGTTTCATCAGCATGGATAAAATCTCTACCTTCCTTTCCAAATATCAATGTCTGATCTATACCCTTTTTCCATCGTACTTCAACATATTAACAATGTTCGTACGTTCATTTTTGAGTGTTTTTTTATAAATCGATAAAGTTGATAGAAGCAAAATCTTATTACACCTGGAAACAGGGCAAAAGCGCTTAATACAATATAGGATTTCTCATCGATCCTGACAGGCAATGGAGGGGGGAGGGGCAGTATTTCAGGTTTTTTCAGATTTGTTTGAATGTTTCCAGGTGTTTTTCAAGAAGGCGAATCAGTAAGGTAAGGCTGATGGTCATCAGAAGATACAGTAAGGCTACCACGTTGTATGTTTCAAAAAACTTGAAGGTGGATGAAGAGTACACTTTTCCAATCTGGGTGATGTCCTGCACCCCCAAAGCGGAAACCAGGGCGGAGTCCTTAATCATGGCTACAAATTCATTTCCCAGGGGAGGAAGCACATTCCTGATAGCCTGGGGAAGGACAACCAGACGCAATGTTTGCCAACGACTCATTCCCAGTGCCATGGAAGCTTCAGTTTGCCCGGTGTCAACCGATTCTATTCCTGCCCTGAAAATCTCAGCAATAAAAGCGCTGTATCCAATGGTTAAAGCTAAAATAGCCCGCCAGACAAAATTGATATTGCGAATACTAAAAGCATCAATCATGTCCAGGGAAATTAATGGCCGGCATATCCAGTTTAAAACTCCAACCAGTGCAGGAGCGCCGACAAAAGCGATGTAATACAGGATTACCAGCATGGGTATACCCCGCACGATTTCTATGTAAAACGTTGCTATTTCCCGAATGACCCGAATACGGGACACCCTGAGCAATCCGAAAACCAGGCCCAGGGTTATGGCAAAAGCAAATGCCAGTAAAGATACATAAAAAGTGGTGACAATCCCTTTTCCAACAGCAAAGAAGATGACCATGTAGCCATCATCGGTTAAAATCTGCCAGAGGGCTAATATAATCAGTAAAACAATCGTTAGCAGCCAGTATGGCATACGGGACAAAACTTTGTTAACAGGAACAAGACGGGGTGTATCCTTTGTTATTACCGGCTGCTTTATCATGGGGTGGTTATATCTGGTTAATTATCTGTTTTTTAAATTATTAATGATCCCTAAGTTATTTCCGGATATGGCCAGGGCTCCATTGAAATTCTTCAGGTTGTCCAACGCTCCCAGAATGACAAACAGATCATGCTTTTTAATGCTATATAATTACAGTTATTTATTATATTCAAAAAACCATTTAACATTCAGCGTTTCCAAAAAACCATCTTTTTTCATCGACCGAATGGCAGTATTAAAAGGTTCGACCAGGTCTGATTTGGGCGTAAAAATAAATCCAAATTCTTCGGTTCCCAAAGGTGTCCCAACAGTTTTCAGTAATCCTGGTTTCGCCCCAATGTAACCCCTGCTTGATGCCGCATCCATCAAAACAAGGTCGATATCACCGGCTATCAACGCTTGAACGGTAGCGCCAAAACCTTCAAAAATCTTGATTCTTGGATTGGATTCATTCCCGTCCAGAACATTGTAAACAGCGACATAAAAATTGGTTGTTCCGGCTTGAGCTCCGATCAGCAGATTTTTTTGTGCGGCAAACTCTTTGGCATTGGAAAACCGGCTCTCTTTGGCTCGAACCAGCATGAATTGCTGAGAAACCATGTATGGAATGGAAAAGTCCACCTGTTTTTTACGTTTTTCATTTATAGTGATGCCGTCCATGCCCACATCGAATTGTCCATTGCGAACAGCAGCGATCATGGTTTCCCAGGAAGACAGCTTCCAGACGATTTTACAGTTAAGACGCCGCCCGATTTCGTTCACCGCATCATATTCCCACCCCACCGATTTCCCGGTTTTAGGATCTACAAAATTTAAAGGCAAATAATTGTTTTCCGTCACCGCAATAACCGTCCTGCCTTTCAAATCGGGCAATCTCTTTGTGCTTGCCCAGGCAACGGAATAAATGGAAAAAAGAAATAATAAGACCACAATATATATAATAGACTGTTTTATTTTCATGATATCCCCAAATGATGGTTGTTTATTCAGCTAAAAACAATGAAAGCCAAGAAGATGCCTGTCATTTTCGCCAGGTCGGGAAGTTATTCAATTCACAATAATCACATCAATAAAATAAACACCTGCAAAAATCAAACATGTAGCGGGTAACTAATATCCTCGTCAAGAAACATAATTTGATTTCCATGTTTTGCTTGATATTTGATAAAAAAATTAAGTAACCATTCAGCATAAAAAAGCATGCCCTGTTTGTCATTCTGATGATGGGCACCTTAGAAGACTATCAATAGTGTTCAAGCGATAATCGGAAACAACTTAGGGATCGTTAAAATGTGACTTCACATAGTCTATTTGCTAACGTCCCAAAAACAATGGACAATTTGTAATCAGAACGTGAACTAATGTTTTAGCCGACCTTTGATTTCCTGAATGCCATTCCATACCAAATAGACCCGGTTATTTGTACCTAACTTTATACGATGATAAACAACACCAATTGCCTTTGGCCTTGAGAGATCCTTCATTGTACCTCCTCAGGACTTTTCCTCAGGATGGCAGAGCTTCACTTATTGATCTTTCGGAACCAACGTCCCGATTTACACAGGATGGCAGAGCTTCACTTATTGATCTTTCGGAACCAACGTCCCGATTTACAACGTCCCGATTTATAAATTTAATTGGTATGCTACCGGCCGATTCTGATGAACCGGATACAGTTACTTGTGTTGCTGAAGTTGAGGCAGATGGAGGTAGATAAGAAGGTGGTCTGATATCTGAATTGATAATTTGTGAGTATGACTTGACGATCTTGATAAACACGCTTTGTTCTGCTTATCCTGTACAGCATTGGTGGATGGAACAGGATAAGCAAAGTTTTTTTTTATAATGGTTATACTATCGTCTGTTCAACGGATTTCTCGGATCATAACCGGAAGTAAACGTCGTTTCACCCAAACTTTCAGCAATTTTTTCCCAGGAAATCCATTTAAAATTTGTACCTATATCTGTTGGATCTGATTCGATATCCGTTCCATCCTGAACAATAAATGCGCCATGGGGAAACAGATCACTGATACAGATGTTGGTTACATCAAGGCTATCTGTATGTTGTGCTCCGTCAATACCGTTCATATTATCAACAATTGCAAAAGATGTTACAAAACTGTTTTTTGTTGCCACATCAGTTCTGTTGAAAACTCCATAGATGTTATTACCCTGACTTGATATAAAAAGATACCCTTCACCATTATCTTTATAATAGAGAGTCAACCCTTCAAGGTCTTCTGTCATACAATAATCCCCCTCTTTAATCAGAAGATCAGCATCGGTTAGTGATATATTTGTATGCTCTGCATCGGGTTCTGCATCAAATGTGTAAATACCCACTTCTTCCTGGGCGATGTACACTTTACCATATTCCTGATCCACAACAATACCCTCTGCATGTTTATCATTATCATCTGCTTCAAGGGTGATGCTTCTGACTTTAGTCCAGCCAATTTTTCCACCATTTGCCACCAGTTCAAACTGAGCCGCATTCCACGTATTATTCTGGGTGGCAAATGCGAAATACTTTTCTGAAACAGGGCTTTTATAAACACCTTCGCCATAAGCGGTATCTTCCCCCACTTTTTTAGCGTCAAACAGCTCTTCACTGTTTTCAGGGTCTGTAATATTCACAATATAAGGTTCAGATTCCTGAATTTTATATATGGCAAAACGGTTTCTGTTTCTGTCTGTAAAAAGGACAATATCTGCTAAAGATCCATTTAATGGAAAGTTATACATGACATCAACATTGTTGTATCTGTTGTCCCCAGGAAGGGCATCGATCAATGTGTTTCCTTCAGTATCATACACTGAATAACCTGCATTTTTCTGTGTGGCAATAATCATGCTTTTTGAAACATCTGTCGGGTGAATCCAGAAAGCAATATCATCGGCATCCGGGTTTGATAGAACAGATCGTTCTGTTTCAAGATCAGGTTTTATAAGTAATGCTGTCTCCCGAGCAATGTTAATCATACCTGGAGTCATCCGGCTGTTTTCAGGTATGTTTCTGGACCGGTCAGCCACATATAAAAGATTATTCAGCTCACCATAAGTGAATGAACTCAACGCACAGATTCTGTTGTCTTTGTATCGGGTGATACCTTGGATAGCAAAGGTTTCGTTGATAATCAAATCAGAGTATGAGGTTGCTCCCCAACCAATATTATCAGTGATAATGGCACCATCAGGCAGATCTAAAACGCCATTGTTATCTTTGTCAAGATCGTCATTTTTTTGAATGACTGTTTCAGGTGAATAGATCAGCAAAATGGATGTGGCTGCATCGGATAACAGGCTGAGATCAGCTGAAAGGGTCGTCAGGGAAGAGCCGGCATCAATGGAAAATCCGATGTCGCTGATAAATGTTAATCCTGCTGATTTCGCACTAATACCATTTAAGTCAATGCAGTGAGATACAGTGCCTGTTGTATCAGTCAGTAGCGCTATGTACATATTATCAAGGCTTTGAGATGGATTTGACAATAGTTCAATATACTTGTTTCCGGTAGTGACAACTTCATTTAAAAGAATGAACGGAGCTTTATTAAAATTATGGTTACCGGGTGAAAGCTTTGCTTTTGGTGGTAAATTGGCACTGGCTTCAAGGGTATCATACAGTAATTCATAAGGCAGTTCATCATCTTCCTTTGAAGGATCTTCATAGATGTCACCGTTGGCCCAGGCATCAATAGAATTTGGTGTCAGATTATTATAAAATCGTGTCGCTGCATCCGGATCACTGGCAGACTGACTGAGAATTACCGTTGAATAAACAATGCCGTTCCCTCCATTAAGAGAGCCGACAGAATCCAGAATAGAGGCATCTTTCGGCAAATCAAGAGTTCCGTCATCATTCACATCCAGATCATCACCAATAGCAAATTCCGACTGTGTTCGAACCAGAAGATAGGTAATTGCATCGTGCTCCAGTAGTCCATCCTCATAGGCCTCCCCATCAACCTCAGGATCATAGGTTCTGATCAATGGCTCATTGATCACTGTTGTTTCCGGCGAAACACTGTCATTATAATGGTTTTCATTTTTAATAATAACAAGTCCATTTGATCCAATGGTAACTCCGTCAAGATTCAGGGCATAATCCACATGGCCAATACTGCCTTCATCACCATCAATTACCAGGAGAAATGTGTTTTTGATCTTACTGTCTTTACGACCTTGCAGTTCAATATACTGAAGTGCATGCTTATCTTCAGGAATATTGGACTTAAACTCGTTCAACAGTAAGAATTTTGGGGCCGAGGACCCATCATTTCTGCCGTTGCAGGATAATAACATCAGGGCGGCCATCAGACTGACGGTTGTAATCAGGTAATTTCGCATTCAACTCTCCTTTTTTAATTGAAGAATAATATTTTCATAACAGGACAAAAAAAAAGATTTTTTATAACTTGAGTTCCGGGAACTTATAAAATAATTATATAATCTCACCATTTTGATTCTATATTCTCTACGATTACCACAAACTTTCAGATGTTGCAATATATTGATATTTTTGCGCTTTGTCAAATTTTTTTTAAGAATTCCTGGAATATGGATTATAAGTACCAATTATCTTGATAGGTTAGCGTTCTACATAGTTAAGCTACTTTCGGTTGCCTGATTTTAAAGGACTTTCTAAATCATGACATCATTATTTGATAAATCGCAGTATTCTTGAAACGGCTAACATTATAACGGAATTCTTGCCGGGCAATGAGCTTAACCGTTTCCTTACCCGGAATGGCAGAGGAAAACGTTCACAACCAACTGCAAAACCTATCCCGGATGGTTTTATAAAATCTTAATAACAAGATTTGAACGATACCGATTGCAACACGGCTCTAAACTGTAGGATAATTATTAGAAATGATTATTAGAAATGAATGTGTAAAATATTAAATTATTATTAAAGTGGTGGTTTAGATGATTTGTATTTTGGTTTTTTTTCTGAGCCAATGCGTACAAATTCCTGGTTGGTCAATAAGCAAGTTTCCTGTCATCCTGAGGAGGGACGACGAAGGATCTCTCGGAATCAGAAGCAAGAGATGTCATTTGCCATCATATAAAGCTATGTACAAATAACCCGGTCTATTTAGGGTCGGCCAAAAATCAGTTCGCATTCTGTTCATAAAATGTCCATTGTTTTTAGTATGTTAGTAATTAAATTATGTGACGTTACATTTGAACGATCCCTAAGTCATCCCTGGATATCGTTGTGAGCTCCATGGAGATTCTTCAGGCCCAAGGCTCCCATCAGAACGAAAAATAGATCATGTTTTTTAATACTGAACAATTACTGAAAATATTAAATAATCTAAAAAATTCCAGGAATCTGGAACCTATAATAATTTTTCTTTACCGACACCCGTATCAGCACTTTCAGCCAATATGTTTGAATCCTCGACGATAAAGGCATTTAGGTCAATGCCTTCAAAAATCCTATATATTTTTTCCTCTCGATAGCTGTTAAGCCTTCTTATTTCGTTTTTTATATACCAAAAACAATCCAAATCGAACCAATCCGTATCTCCATCGTCTGCCAGGGTTGGTTTGGCAAGATGATACTCTTCGAAAATGAAATGCAGAATATTTTCAAGTTTTTGAAGGTGATTCTTTTTTCCGTAGATGATACAGGATGTATCCAAATCGAATTCGCCCCACATTAATCTCAATTGATAAATTCTTGTATAAATATTGCTGGTAATTCCTACATTGAATTGATATTTATCCTTGCTAACCAGCAGATACAGACAATATTTGGACTTTGTCTGATAACCTTTGCCATTTTCACTGGAGAACCTTCTGGACGGGCGCCATTGGTCAGTTCTGTGCGGATCACGGAATGGGATGGCGGTTTCCATTTTCTGTCGGTTGTAATACTGGGTAACCGTATATTTTCCCTGAACTTCGTTGTATTTGGCGTAAAGACTGACCTTCAATATATTTCCTTCTTTGGATCTGACTTTTTCCTTTGTTTTTGCTATACCATCCGCTGATAATCTACAGGCTTGTTCGACTTTCATGAAATATTTACTTTTAATTCTGCATTAAGAGAAATGATACGGGAGGCAGATACCTTGAATTGAGGTTTCATATCTTTCGGTGTTTCCATGCCTCATAAAAAACTGACAAAGCCGCCCCTGATAAAAAGGTAATAAGAAATGTATTTAATTCTACAGTTTTGAGATTTGGTCGTTCAAGCAATTACTTGTCTCAATTTATTTGTTATAAAGCGAATCTATTACAACTCGTTCAGAGTTTACAAGGTTTTGTTCTCAAAATCGTTAATCAGCATTATCAATTATCACAAATCCCAGGATAAACTGACATGTTTTATATAATTGCTTTTGGTTCAATACATCTGCTGATTCATTAAATGCGATATGTATGGCAGATGCTCTCGTTTTTCGTCTAATGTTGGTTTGCCAATTAATCTTATAATCTTATGAATCGTCTGTTTCATTCATCACATCATATTTCTATCCACCGGTTATTAAAATTCAAAATATTAATAGCGTAACAAAATTAGATTCAAAAAATATACTATTATATTCAATAAAATCTTTCGTTAATGCTTTTTGTCATTGAATAGGTAACCACATTATGTAATTCTTGTCTTCAATAAAAACGAATATTATTTTTTTATAAATACATGAAGAAATTAACTCAAACCAATATTCCCTTAATAAAATCAATTTTTCTGATGCTATTGGTAAGCTTTGCCATTCCAGTAAAAACAATGGCGGAAGAACCGGTTAATATATTGGAATTATTTACATACGGCCATATTGTCAAAGCGGAATCAACATATGTCGTTGGGGAAGATAGTGCCGTGTTCCTGAAGGTTATAGCGGAATCCAAAGAACGATGTTTGGTCTTGGATCAGCCGGGTAGGTTTTCCATTGGATTCATTGAATCAGAGTTTAAAAAACCAGATAAATTAGAAGATTTTTTCCAGTGTCATTTGAAAGCCTTAGTTTTGCGTATTTTATCACCGGATTTGTTGTTGGTTTCACCCTTACCCCGTGGAAATCAGGAGATAAAGACTAACCATTATCAACTATATGAAGAAATATGGATTCAGGTTGCACAGAACCAGTATCAACATATCCCATGGCAAAACATATTGGCAGCTTCACTTTGGTTTGAAAAAGAGAATAATCAACATCGTACAGCACATTTACTGAAAATTGCCCATGACCTGAGTAAAAAAGATTGGCTTCACGGCTTTTATGCCAATGCGATGGAGTTCACATCTCAAGGCCGGATCAAACAGGAGATAAGTGAAACCATTAATGAACTTAAAAACCTGTACTTACCTGAAGATAACTATGCATTATTAGTGGGCATTCAAAACTATAATGAAGATAAAGGCTGGAAGGACTTAAGGACACCTCTTAATGACGTAGCAAAACTGAGAGAAATCCTTATACAGGATTATCAATACAGCTCGTCTAATGTAATGGTTTTGGAAGATGCAACACACCAGGAAATCATAGACGCTGTTTCAGAAGTTCGAGATCGAATTGGCTATAACTCAAATTTATTGATTTATTTTGCAGGACACGGAGTTACAGATGATTTTGGAGAGTATTTTTGGATTCCCAGTAATGGAAATCAATCTCCACATACATGGATTTATACCGGCTATATTCTGAAAATATTAAAAAAAATTAATACATTGCACACATTATTAATTTTTGATTCTTGTTTCAGTGGTGCTGCCAACAACTTTCAATCAAGAACTACCACCTTGACGGATATACACAAGCTCTATCGTCGAAAAAGCCGTCAATTAATTACATCCGGTGGCGTTGAACCGGTACTGGATAGCGACGGAAATGGTAATTCAGTTTTTGCCCGTTCACTGTTGAATATATTACAGAACCAGATGAAAGATGAAATACTGAGTGCTGAAGAACTGTTTTTAAGGCTACAACCGCTGGTTGCCAATCGTTCCAATCAAATGCCGACATATAACCGGCTTCCCGAAAGTGGAGATCAATGGGGGCAATTTTACTTTATAAAAAGTCCGAAAAATCTTCAATTGATATTACAGCAGCAAAATTCCGATCAGGACATCATTGAAAGGACAGAAAAACCCGTTGAAACAAAAACATATGCTCAATGGCGAGAGTTTGAACCTAATGGATTGGGCATCAGTCTCACAATGTCCGAGTTATTATCAGGAAAACTGATATCATACAGTCGGAATGTTGATAAAACGCTGCAAATATATATGTACAGATTGCAGGATAATGCCAAATACAAATCAAATTTAGTGGTTGATCGCGAAATGACAGGTTTGTCGTTCAGGAAATTTATTGGAAAAACATCAGGCTTTTTTTTCGGGCTTGGCATTGGGCAACTAAAATCAAAAATGAAATACACATTGGAAAAAGGCACTGTTGTCTCCGAGAGCAAAGCAGGTACTTATTACATCTCAAGATTACCAAATGATCAAACCTATGATTATCAATGTGATGGAACATTCTTATTCGGTGATTTTGGCTGGCAGGGGAAAAATGGCTTTCATATTTGGACCAGTTTGCAACCTTCTTTATCAATCAATTACAGCAGTAATTATGAGGATAGTGATAATCGACTCACTTCATATCTAACCCCTACTGTAAATGATTACTGGGATGCAAGCAAAAATCCGAGCCAGTTTTCTCTGGGTATCGGCTATTTCTTCTGACCTGTTGGTTAGGTTTTCCAGCCAGTCAGTTACCAGTCAATGTCATTAAATTAAGCTTTGCCACCTGTCATCCTGAGAAGGAGACGAAATCCTGATGGACAAATAAGAATTAATTATATGTCCTATCAAGTGAATTAATTTTTATTTTTAGAATCAAGGTGTTTTGATTCATAATTCATATTCGTTTTTTTCGATGGGTCCCTATTTCCCTTTTAAGAGTAACAAAGGATCGACTCAAAAATTAATTCACATCTGTTTGCAAAATGTCCAGTGTTTTTAGGACGTTTGCAAACAGACTATGTGACGTTATTTTTTAACGATCCCAAAGTAAGCATTTTTTCTTTTTATTATTATGCTATACTTATATGCATTCGCTTCTTGACGTGAAAGAACTACGGATGTATCTTTTGATCCTTAGAGGAGTAAAAGATATTACATAACATTAGGATGGATATGAAAACATTTATTGATTTATCGGCTGTTAACAAGCTTTTTAAAGGGGCCTGGAAAGAAAACCGTAATTTTTTATACGAATATGAAGTATATGATCTGATTCGTTTTATCGGCTCTGAAACTCCACCCAAATATGAATTTATAGAAAAGGACACACGGTTTCAACAGGAAAAGATCTCTACCATTCCCGGCGATAAAATCGTTCTAAAAATTGTATCACCCAATATCCTTCATAAAAGTGATGTCGGCGGAGTAAGGATTGTGCAGAAAAATCATCAAACCATATTGTCAGCAATCCGAAGTATGACATATGAGATCCCGGAAAAATTCGCTGCGATTATTGAAACTGATCCGAAATACGCACCTGAAGCCTACAAGGAGCTAAAAGGGGAAAAACTGGTATCTGCAATTTCACGGGATATTCAAGGCGTTATTCTGGTTCAATACATGCCGCCGGACTCGCATGAATTCGGTAATGAACTGCTCGTCAGCCTCAGATGGACAAGAGAATTTGGCATGATACTGACCGCCGGTCTGGGCGGCACGGACACCGAGCTTTACGCCGAACGATTTCGCAAAGGACAGGCCATAGTAGCGGCTTCGACAACCATGGTGGATGGAGAGGCATTTTTTAAGCTTTTCAAAGAAACCATATCTTATAAGAAAATGGCCGGGCTCACCAGGGGACGAAAAAGGATCGTTACCGACGAACAACTTCTGGAATGTTTTTCAGCCCTGATAAATACCGGGAATTATTTCTCTCCGGCAAACGACCAGGCTTCCTTTCATATCGAAGAACTTGAAATCAATCCTTTTGCTTTCAGCGATTATCTGATGCTTCCACTGGATGGCCTTTGCCGTTTTTCTTTACCGAAAAAACAAACAGCTCCCAGACCAATTCACAAAATAAACAAGCTTCTGCATCCATCTTCAATAGGAGTGGTTGGTGTTTCAGCCAAGGGAGGAAATATCGGCAGTATAATTCTTTCCAATATCATTGCCAATGGTTTCGATCCATCAAATCTGACGGTTATCCATCCGGAAATCAAGAGTATCCAGGGCGTGACTGCCGTCCCCTCGCTTTCAGCATTAAAAAACAAACTTGATCTATTGATTTTAGCAGTTGGTGCAGCCGTTATCCCCTCTATGATTGATGAAATTCTCGAAAACGATCTGGCTGAAAGTGTCTTGTTGATACCGGGAGGGCTAGGTGAAAAAAAAGGAAAAGAACATCTGACGGATAAAATAAAAGAGAAGATAAATTTTGCCCGTCAAAATAATGAAAACAGTGCTGTTTTTCTGGGAGGAAACAGCTTGGGGATTCTCTCCCATCCCGGATCATACGACGCCATATTTATCCCTGAATCCAAACTCCCAAAACATAGAGGCAATTTTACCCGAAAAAGCGCTTTGATTAGTCAAAGTGGTGCGTACATGATTACCCGGATGAGCAAGCTTTCCTTTCTTGACCCGGCTTATGCCGTTTCCATCGGTAATCAGATAGATTTGACCGCCAGTGATATTCTTCGGTATATCAACGGAATTGAAGACATCACCACTATTTGTTTTTATATGGAAGGATTCTCTGATCTGGACGGATTGATATTTGCCGAAGCTGTGAAAAAAGCGATTCCCAAAGGTAAAGAAATCATATTTTATAAGGCCGGTCGCACACCGGAAGGAAAAAGTGCAACCTCCGGCCATACAGCTTCCATTGCCGGCGATTACATGGTTTGTGAATCAGTTATCAGCCAGGCTGGTGCCATGGTGGCGGAAAATTTTTCAATTTTTGAAGGCCTGTTACGTCTTTCCAATACGTTACAAAATAAAACCTTCTCCGGGAATCGCCTGGCAGCTATAAGTAACGCAGGATATGAATCTGTAGGAATTGCTGATAACATTCTGGGAGAAGACTACCGCCTTGAGATGTCGGCATTAACTTCAAAAACCATAGAAACACTTTCGAAAATTGTTAAAAAAGGAAAACTGGATGCACTAATCGATATACAAAATCCCATGGATGTCACCCCAATGGCAACCGAAGATGTTTATGAAGCGGTCATCAAAGCATTATTGGACGATGACAATGTGGATGCTGTTGTTGCCGCCATCGTTCCCTTAACCCCTATTTTACATACGTTACAGGAGGAAATGGGCCATGATTCATTTGCTCCCGAAAAAAACCTGGTAAAACGCATCCCCAAATTAGCGGCAGAATATTCAAAACCATTGGTAATGGTAGTCGACAGCGGATCTCTCTATGACCCACTGGCTGACGCATTACAGGATAGTGGTCTACCGGTTTTCAGATCCGCCGATGTTGCAGTGAAAGTTTTGGGTAAATACATTCAGGGAAAATCAAAAGCTGCTCAAATTGCCGGGGAAAATGCCTCAAATTGATTCAATTACAGTGGGGACACCCCCTGGATCCGACCCGATTATTGGGATTATTACAAAGATTAACATACACTTTGATGGACGCCCCCTTTTAGTGATTTATTCATATTTAGCGGCTTTTAGTCTGTTTAGTTCATTTGAAAATTTATCAACAAACTCTTTTTTCACTGTTTTTTTACTGAACACAATATAGATAGGGCTGGCAGATTCAATGGGAGTGTTTTCAAGGGCAACCACTTTGTCTGATATTCCCATTTTTTCTGCGAGATACTTTCCGATATTGTATTCGCTGATTACATAATCAACCCTGCCCGCTGCCAGTTTTTTGAAATTAAGTTCCTCGGCTGATACAATCTGATAATTATTTTCTTTTTTGACAAATTCCCAGAGAGCGGAAGTGTACTTATAATCCCTTACCAAACCAATCTGTTTTCCTTTCAGATCATCCAGGGAATCAAATTTCAACTTGCCGATGTTATCCTTTTGGATAAAAAACACCCATTTTGAATAAGTAAGAGGCTCTTGGGGATAATAGAAGAGGATTTCTCTGTCCTTATTTTTCTGCATGGTATAAACAGCATGAAGCGTGCCAGCGGTTAGCATTCTCAAACTTCTTGCCCATGGAAACACCTTTATTTCATAATCCCCGATACCCATAGCTTTAAAGACTCCCTCAACGAGTTCCGTTGCCAATCCGGTGATTGTTCCGTCATCAAGGGAAAAGGAGTAAGGAGGCATATCGTTACAACCTATTCTGAATGCTGCCTGAGCATTTAAAGAAAATGAAAGAGATAGCGACAGCAAAACCATTAACGAACTAATAGCTAATTTTTTCATCATTTTTTTTCTCCTTTAAAAAAAAAATTGAAATTTAGCCAAAAGTATAACGTATAGGACTATATGGAGTGACCGATAAAACAGCGGACTTATTCCAATAGAAAATCCGGGTGGCTGCACAATCCTGGAATTTACACGGAGTCGGTTTTTCCATATAATCCCTGTTGAACGGGACTATATCGATAGGTTATCTATTATTAAAATAGTAAGACTTTTTTGAGGATCTGTAAAAATATTTTTGAGGGAATCAGACCGCAAAAGGAAAAAAGTTCAGATTATGAAACTTGAAGAACTTAGTAAATTGAAGATACACCAGTAATAAGCAGGCACATAAAATGACACTAATAAATGCCGGTACATTTAAAGCAGATTTGATTTTTTGTATTTTCTTATTCCCTATACACCACAAAATTTAAGATTTTCCAGATAACACCATTATAACTGGCTGCTGCGCCGGACTTTAATCAAAGGTGATTTTGCTAAGATCACCCAACTTGAGGACTGTAGCGGCGATTTGCAGTCCGGTGCAAACATTTGGCAGTGAACTTAAGTGATTAGAGTAAGGTCTGCAACCTTTGTAATACTTGTTCAACAGATTTGTTATCAAGTTCGCAAATGAATTCTGTATTCCTGATCTTCCAATCCATGCTTTTTGCTTGGTCCGACAATATGACACCATTTACTGGCAATTCTCCGGGAATTTTTACTTCAAAAGGATATCCTTTTTTCTTGCTGGTGATGGGACAAAGAATGGCAAGTCCAACTTTCGAATTATAGTTTTTAGGTGACAGTATCAAGGCTGGTCTCCTACCAGCTTGTTCATAATCTGCTTGTGGATTGAAGTTGATCCAAACGATATCACCACGATCTGGTGAATATTCAGCCATTACCAAATCTCCTTGCCAACAGGTGTTCCAGTATCAACTTCTTTGTGAATGTTTTCTTCGGTAACTTGGCTTAATAATTCGTCTAAAGTAAATTTCTTCTTTTTAATTGGTTCTATTTGAATCTTGTTTTCAAACAATACTAAATTTATTTCAGTACCTTGAGATAAGCCGATTTCAGTGGCAAATGATTTTGGGATTCTTATTGCGAGACTATTACCCCATTTTTGAACAGTTGATTTCATGATTCCTCCTGTGGTTTGTATAAACAAAGTGTATACAACTTTTATGGAAGTCGTCAATGAAATAGATCTTTTGTTCACATAAAGGTAGAACGGCCAGTCACCCGACCGCCCCCTCGCAGATCCTTTCGCCTACCTTACCACGCACTCGAACCCCGGTAGCCTGCTAAATACCTCACCTGTAACGGTATTCACCATATTGACTTCCGCATCGTTAACAACGTCGTCGACTACGACAAGCATCTTTCGGGGCTGAAATTGCCGGGAGCACACGTTTCTCCCTACGGTCCAGTAGATTCCCTGTGTACGCTTCACCTAGCTTGTTCTGCATCTTCCGATTCTAAATGATTTACAATAGACCGATTGCATCCGCCATAGGCGCAACTCTCGGTACTGGTGGGTGGTTAACCCTTGGCGTAACTGATCGGGTCCGACCGACATAATGAACAATAAAAAGCTAACATAACCCTAAAAGTAACAGTTAAGCTGAGTTGTTTCCGCAATCTGTGCATGGATAACTATCTTTTCTATTTTAAATGGGATGTTTATAAAAAAAATTGAGCAATTTATTCGCCGGTCTTCCGTTATAGTTTGCGGTTATTCCTAAACATAAAATAGCAGCTTAACGGTAACCCCAAAAACTACCCCATATTTCTGCTTAGAGCCCACTTTTCGACCCTAAAAACAGCCCTCTAAGCATTCTGTTTTTATTGCTTTCCTCTTATGGAAATACACCATTTACGGCTTTATGTTTTTCAGGCTTGCTCCTCAACCCACGGTCCGTGTTCCACATTGCCCATACTAATTGAGGGTTCAACCAAAGCTTTACATAACTGTCCGGTTTCAGCAAAATAACGTTTTAATCAAAATTCACGGGACATAAACCGCTGGATACACCATTTAAACAAAAAGGAAGCTACACATGTCGAAAGTTGCTGTAATTGGATTGTCATGTCTTTTTCCTGGGGCAACAACGCCGGATCAGTTTATGGAGAACCTGATTCAGCAAAAAGACTCCACCTCAAAACATACTAAAAAACAAATAGGTGTGGACCCGGCTATTTTTTATAGTCCGGAAAAAGGTAGTACAGACAAATACTACAGTACCAGGGGTGGATATATTCAAGATTTTAATTTTGATTCCAGCGGTTTTCATCTTCCGGCAGGATGGCTGAAAAAACTGGATGATGTGTACCAGTGGTCCCTGTATGTATCCAAAGAAGCATTAAGAGACAGCGGTTATCTGGAAAATACTTCGGCGTTGACAAATTGCGGTATAATTCTGGGAAACTTATCTTTTCCCACTAAAAAATCGAATCATCTGTTTCTACCCATCTATCACAAAACCGTAGAAAGATATGCCGGGGAACTACTGAATCTGAAGAATTTCTCTCTGAGTGATCCGATTCCCACATCCAAAGAAGATTTTTACAATGGAAGAATCTCCGGCTACCCGGCAGCAGTAATTGCGCAGGCTTTATCACTGGCCGGTGTTTATTTTTCGTTGGATGCAGCCTGTTCATCATCTCTTTATGCAGTGAAAGTGGCCTGTGATTACCTTAACACTGGCAAAGCGGATATGATGCTGGCTGGTGCCGTCAGTGCCGGTGATCCGTTTTTTGTTAACCAGGGATTTTCCACCTTTACAGCCTACTCTCAAAATGGCATCAGTTGCCCGCTGGATAAACGTTCGGAAGGTCTGGTATCCGGGGAAGGTGCGGGAATGTTCGTACTAAAGCGATATGAGGATGCTGTCAAAGATGGTGACAATATCTACGCCACCATTTGCAGCATAGGACTGTCCAACGACGGCAAAGGCCGATCGGTTCTAAGCCCGAATGCAAAAGGTCAGATCCTGGCTTATGAACGGGCCTATCAAAACATCGATATTACTCCAAACCAGATATCCTACATCGAATGTCACGCAACAGGAACCCCGGTCGGAGACCCGGTAGAACTGGAATCCATAGACACTTTTTTTGGTAATTATAAGGCACACCCGTTAATTGGGACAGTGAAATCCAGCTTTGGCCATTTGTTGACCTGTGCCGGAATGGCCAGCATGATCAAGGTTATTTTGAGCATGGCAAAGGGTATTATACCGGCCACTATTAATCTTCAAGATCCGGTATCTTCTCCCAACAATGTTATTTCAGCCGAACAGGTCGTGAATGTCGAGCGACCTTGGCCCACTAAAGCCAAATCCAGGTATGCAGCTGTTAATGCCTTCGGCTTCGGTGGGACTAATGCCCATCTGATTTTTGAATATGGCAAAAATCAAAAATCGAAAATAACAAAGCAAAGGAAAACTTCAGATCCAATAAAAATTGTGGGCATGGACTCGTTTTTTGGTTCCTATAAAAACCTGAATGCTTTTGATCATGCAATTTATACAAAAAAACAGGATTTTATCCCCCTACCTGAAAAACGATGGAAAGGCATGGAAAAAACACGATCCGTGTTGCAGGACATCGGCTTTGACGGCAAGCAAGTCCCAAAAGGTGGGTTCATAAAAGATTTCGAGATGGATTTATTACGTTACAAAATCCCGCCTAATGAAATCAATAGCTTAATCCCGCAGCAGCTTTTAATGCTGAAGGTAGCGGACAATGCCATTCGAGACGCAAATATTAAAGAGGGGGCGAATGTCGGTGTGATTATCGCTATGGAAGCGGATCAGACACTGCATCAATTCAGAGGCCGCATCAGTTTATCCTGGAAAACCGGCAAAGCCCTGGAGCATACAGATGTGTCATTATCCGCCTCTCAAGCGGATGAGCTGCAAAATGTGCTCAAAGAATCAATTAGAAACCCGGTGCAAGTGAACGAATTTACCAGTTTTATCGGCAATATTATGGCTGCCCGAATTTCTGCCCTATGGGATTTCTCCGGGCCGTCATTTACAGTGTCGTCCGAAGAAAACTCTGTTTACAAGGCATTGGAAATAGCAGGGATGATGCTGCAAAATGGGGAAGTTGATGCCATGGTAGTCGGCGGTGTTGACATGGCCGGAAATATAGAGGATGTTCTAACGCGCAATCGCTTGCTGGGTCCTGTTAATTCTGGAGACTTGTCATTTGGTTTTAACAAAAACACCGACGGTTGGATGATTGGCGAAGGAGCGGGGGCGGTTGTCCTGAAAACATCAGATACAGCTGAAAAAGAAAGGGACCGATGTTACGCTCAAATCGATGCTATGAGTTTTAATAAGGCCAATACGTCTGAAAACATTACTGAAAATTACCTAAAAGCCTGTGAATTAGCTGGTGTACAACCTTCTGATATCGACTATCTTGAAATATCAAATACCTGTAATCCGGTTGAACCTGAAATCAAAGGCATCAACGATGCTTATAAAAAAACCGCTGAACTAAATTGTGCTTTGGGAAGTGTATCTGCCAATATCGGCAACACGTTTACTGCTTCGGGAATCGCCTCTTTGATAAAAACAGCCCTTTGCCTTTACCGCCATTATATACCAGGTGTACCGAAATGGTCGGCTCCAAAATCCGCCGAATTATGGAATAAAAGTCCGTTTTATGTGGCGGACAATTCCAGAACCTGGCTTTTGGAAAATGCAGAAAAACGCTACGCCGCCATTCACGGTACTGGAATCGATGGAACCGTTTCCCATCTTATTTTATCGGAAGATACAACACCTAAAAAACGATCCAGTACTTATTTGGAAGAAGCCCCCTTGTATTTTTTCCCAATTGTCGCGGATGATCAGGAAAACCTGATAAAAAATCTGAGCATCTTAAAGCAACAAGTTGAAAATTCATCGAATTTATACCAGTTAAGTTGCAGTCAATACAATAATGTCCAGGATGTTTTACCTTCCAGATTCGGATTAGTCATTCTTGGCAATCGTAAGGAGAAAATCCTACAGGAAATCAATACCGCCATATCTGGAATCACATCCGCTTTTAAACAAAACACTGATTGGCTGTCTCCTAATGGAAGTTACTTTACGCCCAAGCCCCTGGCAAAAAAAGGGGAGTTGTCATTCGTCTACCCGGGGGCTTTTAACTCTTATATCGGCATGGGACGGGATACATTTCAGCTGTTTCCCGAACTGATTGATCTGCTACCCACTTATACCTGCCGTGAAGCATATTTGCTGAGAGACAGGTTGATAAATCCACGCAGTCTGAATGCTCTCAGTCCACGGGAATTGAACATTCGCCAAGATCAATTGGAAAAAAACGTCATCGCCACCTTCGAAACCGGTGTTAATGCCGCCATCCTGAATACCGCCGTTATGAAGGGGGTTTTTGGCATTCAACCACATTCGGCTTTTGGATATAGTATGGGTGAAGTTGCCATGATGTTCTCACTGGGTGTATGGGAAAATACGGACAAAATGAGTGAAGCGTTGAATACAGGTCCGTTATTTCTGGAAAGACTGGCCGGTCCCATGAACGCTGTAAGGGAAGCCTGGGGACTTCCGGCAGTAAAACCAGATGACACAGAACATATTTGGGAGTGTTATACCGTTGGTACGTCGGCTTCGGAGATGACAAACGCCCTGAAAACCGTAAAAAACGTTTATCTCCTATTCATCAATTCACCGAATGAGGTGATTGTCGGCGGTGAAAAAGAAGCCTGCCAAAGTTTCATAGAATCATCAACGTTTCAAAGTGTTCGTACCCCCATGGGTGATTCCATCCATTGCCCCATCATCAAAACCGAATATGGCAAAATTGCAGAATTACACACGTCGCCAGTCACCCACATTCCCAATATTAAGTTTTATTCTTGTGCTAATTACCGGGAAACTGAGCTTACCAGTGAAATCATTGCCGACAACATGGCTAAAATGTACTGTAAGACTATCGATTTTCCTAAACTGGTGGACCGGGTTTATCAGGACGGTGCCAGAATATTCCTGGAATTGGGCCCTAAAAGCGGTTGTTCAAAGTGGATCGACGACATCCTGGGAGATAAGGAACACCTGGCAATATCCATAGATCAAAAAGGGGCGGACGATCACATCACCATTAAAAAAGCCCTGGCAAAACTATTTAGCCACGGAGTTCAAATGGATCTGTCCATGATTTTCACTGGTGATAAGGCAGAGGTTGTTGATAGCAAATCACACAATCGCTCTATTACAGTCGGTGGCAATCGGATGGACGAGGTTATTTTATCCGATGAAAATAAAACAAAATTTGCGCTAAAACCGTCTCAGTATAAAGACCAACAGCAAACGCATATTGCCCCTGTTCCCGACATGAAAATGGAAGCAGCCAATGTAATTCCAGAACCAAATAAATTTCAGAAAGATAAACATATTAAACCGGTAACACCATCAGTTACTGAAACGGATAAGGTTGCAGCCCAGACAACACCTGATTCAATGAAAATTCAATCAGATAACCAAACCCAATCAATAGCGCCACCTGCCGAATCATTCAGATATTTTCCGGTTACAGATGCGTCTTTTTATCCAACAGAGCTCCACCTGCGAATGCAACAGGAAATTGATACCTACCGCACTCAAATCAGCCAAAACCATTCAGCTTTTCTTGAAACCCGACATGCCTCGTTGGAGCACCTGAAAGAGATGATTAAACTGAAGATGATGCTGTCTACAGGTGGTATGGCGTTAGCCGTGAAACATCCGGTTCAAAGCCCAGATGGCGTGGTGGAAACAGCAGAAAAACCTTCGACTCGAAAACCCTTTGCCGGCGATCCCTATTTTTATCCCAATCCGTTAAAACCAGGTAAACCGGCAAACGTTATTTGGAATGAAACCGATCTACTGGAATTCGCTGAAGGCAGCATTGCCAAGGTATTTGGTGACGAGTATGCCATCATTGATTCATACAAATATCGGGTGCGTCTTCCCATGCCACCTTATCTGTTAGTAAACCGCGTCATCCAGTTGGATGCCAGACGAGGAGAATTCAAGCCTTCGTCGTTGACAACCGAATACGACATTCCCCAAAATGCCTGGTATAGCATCGACGGCCAAATTCCGTGGGCGATCGCCAGTGAATCGGGACAGTGTGATCTGCTGTTGATCAGTTTCCTGGGGATCGATTTTCAAAGCAAGGGTGAACGATATTATCGCTTAACCGACTATACCATGACGTTTATGGACGAGCTTCCCAAGGAAGGAGATACCCTGCGTTACAACATAAAAATTGAATCCTTTTTGAAGTACGGAGACTCACTTATTTTTGATTTTGGCTATGACTGTTATGTCGATAACAAACTGGTATACAAAATGACAGGCGGACGCGCCGGATTCCCCAACGATCTTGAACTGTCTAAAGGTAAAGGGGTTGTTTTATCCCAAGTGGAGGAAAAAGCACGCCGAGAGACAGTCAAACAAAGTTTTACTCCCTTGTTGCAATGCAGTCAAACAACGTTTAGTCGAAACGAGCTGTTGAATATTACCAAAGGTGATATGACCGCCTGTTTTGGACCTGCCTATAACCAGGGTGGAAAAAATCCATCTCTCCGTTTTGCCGCTGAAGAAATAATGATGCTGGATCGAATCGTCTCCATTGATAAAACCGGTGGCCCATGGGGATTGGGAGAAATAATCGCAGAAAAAGACCTGGCCCCCGATGACTGGTATTTCCCATGCCATTTCAAGGACGACAATGTACTGGCCGGCACCCTGGTTACCGAAGGATGTGTGCAATTGTTAGGCTTTTATATGTTGTATCTGGGACTCCAGGTAAACACCCAAGATGCGCGATTCCAGCCCATAAAGAACCATCCTTATTCAATACGGGCACGTGGCCAGATAATTCAGACGGATACACAGTACACCTATAAAATGGAAATCTTGGAAATCGGCTTGAATCCCCGACCGTTTGCCAGGGCGAATTTTTATATTATTATGAATGACAAGATTGTGGTTGATTTCAGGGATTTGGGGATTGAGCTGGTGGAAAAATCACCATCCGATCCAGCCTATGGCGGGTTGACTGGGAAGGCCATTTCACCCGCAAAAAAGCCGTTATATGATTCTTCTTTTATCGATGAATTTGCAACCGGTTCGCTGGAAAAATGTTTTGGACCGGAATACCGGGTTTATGAAGGACGTAAGGGACCACGCACACCCAACGGCGATCTTCAATTTATCAGTCGAATCATGGATTTTAAAGGAGAACGCTTCAACCTTAAGAAGGTTTCCGAAGTAATAACTGAATATGACGTTCCGGCAAACATGTGGTTTTTTGAACAGAATTCCTTTCCCACAATGCCCTATTCCATCATCATGGAAATTGCCCTGCAACCCTGTGCATTTCTGAGTGTATACATGGGAGCCACATTAACCTACCCGGAAGCAGAATTATGTTTTCGAAATCTTGGTGCCGACGCCGATTTAATCACCAATGTGGATCTCCGGGGAAAAACAGTTGTTGCTAAAACAAGGATGGTATCCGTAGCCAAAGCTGCCGAAACTGTTATTGTGCGTTTCGAAATCAATCTAAGTTGTGATGGTGTTTGTTTCTATAAAGGGGAAACTCATTTTGGTTACTACACCCCCAAAGCCCTTGGCATGCAAAGGGGACTGGACCGTGGTGAAAAAGCTCCGCCCTGGTTTGAACAGCAGAATATTGCCCTGACATCGTCGGTCAAGGTTGATTTGATGTCACAGGAGGCTAGAAGATTGTACTACCAATCCGATCTTCAAAAACCGCACTACCGATTGGCCGGAGATCAGCTGGAGTTTTTAAATGAGGCCTACATTTTTGAAAACAGCGGTTTATTTGGGAAAGGCTATATTTATGCCTGTAAAAAAGTTGACCCAAGGGACTGGTTTTACCCTTACCATTTTTATAAAGACCCGGTTATGCCCGGCTCTCTGGGCGTTGAAGCGATTTTGCAGGCAATGAGGCTGTTTTCTTTACAACAAAACCTGGGGAGTCATCTCAACTCGCCGTATTTCATCAATGTTCCGGGTAAAACACAATGGAAATACGCCGGTCAGATCACACCCGATAATGAAACCATGGACATTGAAATTCATATTAAATCCATCCACATGGACCAGGGACAAGTCATCATAACGGCTGACGCCAACCTGTGGAAAGATAAACTGAGAATTTACGAAATTACCAATGCAGCTATCGCATTAGTGGCTCAATAAATCAATCAAGAAAACCAACGAACGGAAGGAAGAATCTCTCAAGGCCAAAAGCAATTGATATCGTTTAACATCGTTTTAAGCTATGTACAAATGACCAGATCTATTTAGAATAAAAGGGCGTTCATGTAATCAAGTCATTTCTTTGGACTCAAGTGAGATTCTTCCGGTTGCCCAAGACTCCCATCAGAATGACAAATAGGTCACGTTTTTATGCTGAGTAATGACTGATATTTTTGATTAATAAATAGATCTCTTTCATTCAAAGGAGAAACCTGATGACTTCATCCAAAAATAGTATTTTAGTATCCGAAACAACCAATATTTTACAACCGTCGTGGAACGGTCCTGAAGATTCAATCAGCTTTGACGAAAACGACATTAAGGCAAAACTGAAGAACCTGGAACAGCCCTGTTTTGTGTTAAAAAACGGTGATAACATAGGAGCCAGCAATTCAGGCGAGCTGGGTCAACCATCAACGGATACTGATATTAAAACCCTGGGATACGTACCGGCACTCCCGGCAGAAAATTTGGGTGATCCTGAGTTCAAATCCTTCCATAATACCCGATACGCATTTTATGCCGGTTCCATGGCAAACGGTATTTCATCTGCAAAAATGGTAATAGCATTGGGTAAACATGGATTTATGGCATCCTTTGGAGCAGGCGGTGTAATCCCCTCGGAATTGAAAACCGCGATCCAACAAATTCAAAACGAATTACCAAAAGGCCCCTACGCCTTTAACCTGATCCACAATCCGTTTCAAGAGGCCATGGAGCGAAATGCCGTTGATCTTTATCTAAAACACAACGTTACCACAGTTGAAGCATCCGCCTACATGGAGCTAACCCCATATGTGGTTTACTATCGAGTGGCCGGGTTGAGTTTGGACTCCAACCAGCGTATTCAAATCAAAAACAAAATCATCGCTAAGATTTCTAGACGAGAAGTGGCTACCAAATTCATGGAACCTGCACCGGATAAATTTCTGAAACAATTGCTGGAACAGGGATTAATCACCGAAATACAGGCCAAACTGGCCAAACAAGTCCCCTTGGCGGATGATGTTACAGTCGAAGCGGATTCAGGTGGGCACACCGATAATCGTCCCCTGGTGTCTATTCTTCCATCCATGATTGCTTTAAGAAATGAGATTCAGGAGAAGTTTCAGTACGAGCGTCCCCCTCGGATTGGCGCTGCCGGCGGTATCGGCACACCGGAATCAGCCCTGGCTGCTTTTATGATGGGTGCGGCCTATGTAGTGACTGGTTCGGTGAATCAGGCATGTATCGAGGCCGGGTCTTCGGAACATGTAAAAAACCTGCTGACCTCGGTCCAAATGGCAGATGTCACCATGGCGCCGGCTATGGATATGTTCGAAATGGGAGGAAAGTTACAGGTGACCAAAAGAGGAACGCTGTTCGCCATGAGAGCCCAAAAACTGGCAGATCTGTTTAGAACCTGCAAAACCATTGAAGACATCCCGGATGATGAAAAAGAGAAGCTGGAAAAACAGGTGTTTCAGCGAACCATCGATTCAGTCTGGCAGGAAACCATCGAGTATTTCAACCAGCGAGATCCCGAGCAGATCCATAAAGCCAACAAAAACCCCAGAAAAAAAATGGCCCTGGTTTTCCGCTGGTATCTGGGATTAGCCTCCCACTGGGCCAATACTGGCGAAAAAGGACGTGAAATGGACTACCAAATCTGGTGTGGTCCCTCCATGGGCGCTTTCAACGACTGGGTAAAAGGATCATACCTGGAACACTCCAAAGACCGATCCGTAGTCGATATTACCCGTCACATCCTGACCGGCGCCGCATATCTCTATCGTCTTCAACACCTGAGACTACAACAAATAGGGTTTCCGTTTCATTTCAGTCAGTATATTCCGCAACGGTAAGGCAGTGGCAGGCCCTACCAAATATCAATCTGCGTTTCAGATATCGATGATATAAAAAATGAAAAGATGGATCTTTGTTTTATGGATAATTATACTTTTCACAGCAAATAATACTTATGCTGTCGTACCCTCCGACACGGATTATTTTTCATTTAAAACTGCATGTTGTCGTATTGTTTATTCCAAAGATCATCAGGAAGCAGCGGAGATTTTGAATGGAAATGTGGATGAGTTGGTTAAGTATTACCAGCAGTCGTTTGGATTTGAGTTTGATGAAGAACTTCAGATCGTTCTGGCATCAGGTCGGAATCAGTTGGCCAATGGTTATGCCACAGTGATTCCGCTG
The DNA here is from genome assembly GCA_041556995.1 of bacterium. GTDB lineage: Bacteria > SAR324 > SAR324 > XYD2-FULL-50-16 > XYD2-FULL-50-16 > JAHJTV01. The sequence goes on from JBFFHJ010000038.1 coordinate 49,591, forward strand.
AATATGACCACATTCTATGATGGTGGTGAGGCAGATGTCGATTATTTTGCCCGGGTGTCTCGATTAAAAAGTCTGGCGGTGCATGAAATTGCGCATAATTATCAATTGAGCGCACAAGCATCGGGCATGTCAAAATTCTTAAAAAAAGCATTTGGTAATAATTATTTTCCACCATTGTTTCCGGCACCATTGTTTACCTTTCCCAATACCGCTCTACCGAGATTTATGCTGGAAGGTAATGCAATCTTAAATGAATCGTCCATACATCAAGGTGGGCGGCTGCACAGCGGTTATATTAAAGCAATGTTTCTGGCATTGCTGAAATCGGGAAAAATTACCACAAACCGATTGTTTAATGATCACTTGTTTTTCCCTTACGGTGAAGAGCCTTATATCGTTGGCGCTTTTTTTAATGCTTTTCTGGCGGAAAAATATGGATTGGCTAAAACAAATCGCTTTTTTCTTCAGAATTCCACTCATTTTGTCAATCCTCTTCGCCTGAACACTGCGTTTTATGAGCATTTCGGCATTTCAATTTATGAGGAACTTAGGTTTTTTGTTTTATGGTTTCAACCGGAAGCAAAAAATCAACAATGGTTGCAAGGTGAAGAAATCGCTGTTTCAAAAAATGATTCCCGCTTGAATGATAATGAAGAGTCGATATTTTTTGTCACAACCGATCTAAAGCAATGGAAACATCTGAATGAAATCAATAAAAAAACATCGGATTTATCACAAAGAGAAACAACACTAAATTCCGGCAAAGTATTTAAGATTGATGATAAATATTACACGGTATCAAATACGTATCTGGCAGCAAATGATGTAAAGTTTGCCCTTTTGGATGAGAATCAACGCGCCTTTCCGGGAACAGAGGGAAAAATAATCCAAGATATTTCCGGTGATCAGATGCTTTATTTTGATGTACTGAGTTCTTTTGACCAACCTCAATTGTATCTCAATGACAAAAATTACGATATCATCCATTCCAGTGCCGTATTTGATGCAGAGAACAACATTTACTACTTTAAACAAATTGGCAATCAGCGGATATTGTATAAAAATAAAAAGCCGTTGTTTTACTTTGAGGGGTATTATGGTTTTGCTGTGTCGGTGGATGAAGCCGGCAAAATTTATTATATCACTAATTCCAAATATGGTTCCTCACTTTACATGTTCGATCCGAGTTTGAACCAGTCGTATCGAATCACTGATGCCGATAATGTAGTCGACGCCAAACTACTGTCGGATGGTCGTTTCCTGGCGGTTGCCATTCAGGATGATGGTTTTCACTATATTATCAGTGAGCAAAAGAGGCTGGAAGATCAACCTGCTAATAATACATATGTTTTTGAAGAAAAAACCTCTCTGGATGTGATGAGCCGACCGGCTAAAAAAATCGAAGAAGAAACAGGTTATAACCAATTTACCAATCTCGAATACTCCCGTTTGTTGCCATCAATGTACTGGTACTCCGATGAAGAGCTGATTATTGGGGGATCAGTACTTTTTTGGGATGTTCTCCTGACCAACTCACTTGAAATCAGTGGTCTATACGGGAAACCTTACAAGACATTCGGCATTTCCTACCAAAATGAAAAATATAAACTGAATTTCGGTGCCTCTTATTATTACTCAGATATAGTGGATGATGAATCCGATGATACTGACGGTAGCTCGGGGGATTCAGATTCGTCATACGAGATAACCAGAGAAGGTGCGGTATATGTAAGCTATCCAATTTATCGACGGGCTAACTATACCAGCAATGTAAGACTGAGTTATTTCAACGATGCTTTTGAAGATGATGTGGCGACGGGCCTCCTTTCTGTCAATCATATGACCTATCGGCAATTCGGTTTATCTTTTTTCCCCAATTTGTATTCAAATATCGTCCTGTATGCCAAAAAGAACAGTCTGGCGGAAGCCGTGGGAAGTAAATTGGATTTTCAGCATGATTTACCTTGGGAAAGCTACGTCGATTTCAGGCTTCAATACACAAAATCAGACACCAACCAAATCAGAATTTACCGGGACGTTATCCAAACTGAAGATATCTCAAATTTTGCCCTGAAATCCATTGATGACGAAATCGCCAGTAAAGAAATCAGAAAAGTCGGTCTTGGTCTTAAAACCGTTATCAATGTCAGCAGCTTTTATTCTGTTTTCCCTTTTTCCCTGCGACGAACAGCTTTGGGTTTCCGCAGCGATTATTATGAGTACCGGCCCCCCTCTCAAACCGACAACGAAACGCAATATGAAAACATTACAGAATCAATCGCATCCATCTATGTCGATGCACTTTTCGCCCACACCATCGCAATCGCTTTTTCCCTGAACTATGCCGTCAATACCTATGACGAGGAGCCATTAATCTACGTAGGGCTGATATATGATTTTTAGGAACTAAAATGTGTGCCGATATTCTTAAAAAATCAATCCGATGCGGCTACAAATCAGCCAAACAATATTCATCAATCCACAAACATAAAAAAAACATTTCTATTTAAATATCAATCAGGTTATTTTTCCAGTCCACAAGCTATTGGAAAATCTTTAGAAAATTATGTTTTTGATTGGGAAAAATGGTCCAAGATAAAAAATAACCTGATAGTTAAAATCCTGCTTTATCAAAAATTTATAAATCTCCCTATTTTCATTGGTCGATAAAACATCACCTTTTATCGATACTATCATGCCAATATATGTATTTTTAAATACTTATAATTTTTATATTGTCCATTTTAACAAAAACTCAATTCAAAGGCGAATTATGAAAAACAATATACCAAAACTTTGTGGCTTTACACTTTTGTTTTTTGCATTTTTATTTTGTATATCAATTGGTATCTCTTCAAATGCCATTGCGGGAGTCGTTGCTCCCAGTTTGATAAAAACACAACCCTCTTCGGCAGCATCAGTTGGATGGCGAAAGTCATCCAGCGTGCTCTTGGGGCTCTCTTCGAGTTCTTATTCCAAGAATGGTCTTTATAAAAATGATAAACCGGACAAATCAGAAAACAATATTGGTGAAATAGGACTAAATTTGGCGACTGAATATATTGCCATCGAATTAAATATTGAAAAACAGGAGAACACGGAAGAAGGAGAGTTCGATTCAGGTATTTCCTGTAAATCAGAAGACACTATGACGACAACCTTTTTAAATTTAGGTGGCAATTTTAATGATAAAGTTTCGCTTGGAATACAGTTACTTGATTATGATTATGACAGTAAGAGCGACGCATCTTTCATCTCTTTAGAGGCCAATGGCGGTGGAACATATGCTTCAGTCGGTGCATCTGTGAATGTAGCGGAATATCTATATTTAGGTATGATCTTTTCTAATGCCAGAGATAAAGGAACAACAGGGGATATTAAGGAAGTAAGTAATACCTGGACTGAAACCTCAGCCGGTATAGCAGTTCGTTTTGGTCAAGAAGATGAGACTCAATACATGGTTGAATTTAACCATACGTCATCACCGGAAACCAAAAGCGATGCAGACAGTGATAAAGAAGAAAATACACATCATGCTTCCACTGCCAATATGCTAACAGGAGAACTTAAGTTAAGTTCAGGTTTGTTCTTTTTAGGCAGTTATTTATCTGGCGTTACAAAAACAGAAGAAAAAAGAAATTATACCCTCTCAATGCTTTCTGGTGGATGGGAGTTTAAAAATGGGTTATCAGCCTCAGGATACTTTCGTGTTTATGAGAGTGACACAGAAGGTGGAGATGACAATGATTCAGAAAAAAATACCATAGGGATATATATTGGATATTCTTTTTAAAAACAATATATTTGGTCATTTACATGCCCAAATAACTGACCTTGCTTGACCTGTTGACATTATACTTTTGCGGGAATGATATAAAATCCGGGGTAATGCTGAATAGTTACAATTACTTTTACCTATTTTGTGTGTGTTGATCTTGTTCGAAAACTGTGATGACAAGGTTATTGATATTATGTTACATTGCCCAATCGGATTTATTAAAGGAGGCAACAGACTCCGATTTCCGTAACCTCGATCAGGAGAGTAAATTTTTATGAATTGATGACAATCTTTAATTTGATTATATCAATCAAAACAAAGGTTTGATAAACTGTCGTTATAACCATGGGGAAGTCCTGTGAAATTCAGGCACAGTCGCGCTACGGTGTTGAGAACCCGAGGTTTTCTCTAAGTCCGAATACCATCATATCGGCAGTACTAATTCTAATTTTGTCGCGTAAACAAAAGGAGTATAAGAATGGAACCCAAAACCTTAATCACCGGTTTCCCCAGAATTGGGGAAAAAAGAGAGCTAAAAAAGGCACTTGAAAGTTTCTGGAGTGGGAAAAGCTCCATCGAAGAACTGGAAAAAACCTCCGCTAACCTGCGAAAAAAACATTGGCAAATTCAGCAAAGTAAAGGAATAGATCTGATCAGTTGCAATGATTTCAGCTGGTACGATAACATGCTGGACACAATAGTGATGCTCAATGCTATTCCACGCCGATTTCAATCTATTTCAGATAAAATTAACCGGTATTTTGCCATGGCAAGAGGTTCAAAAGACGCCGTGGCAATGGAAATGACAAAATGGTTTAACACCAACTATCACTATATTGTCCCGGAATTATCAAACAAAATCCGATTCAGCCTGGATGCTTCTAAAATCATAAAAGAGTACGAAGAAGCAAAAGCCCTTGGAATATCCCCCAAAATTAACCTGATTGGCCCGTTGACGTTTTTGGGACTTTCAAAAACAGAAAACGGAGACGATCCTTATAACCATCTTGGCGCTGTAACAACTGTTTATAAAGAACTGCTGGAAAAGGTTTCCGAATTGGATGAGACAGTTTATGTCCAGCTTGATGAACCAATGATGGTAAAAGATCCCAGCCAAAAACAATTGGAGCTGTTGAAAGAAACACTCGATTGTTTTGCTGCTGTTGCTGGAAATGTCAGGATCATCCTAACCACATATTTCGAGCATTCCGTCGAAGCGGTTACTTTATTAACCAATACGCCTCTCTGGGGAATAGGTCTCGATTTTGTTCATGGGCCGGACAATATAAAAGCAATTAATTCCTTAAATGGTAAAAAGTTGATCGCCGGTGTTGTTGATGGAAGAAACATCTGGATAAATAATCTTGAACAATCGCTTGAGCTGCTTAATAAAATTGCAGAAAAAACAGATCGAAGGAATATTATCATCTCTTCAAGCTGTTCCTTGCTCCACGTTCCTTTTGGCTTGGAAAACGAGCCGGATAATTCGGTTAACAACTGGATGAGTTTTGCCAAAGAAAAAGTGGAAGAAACGGTTCTTTTGAGCAGATTGTTTAATAATTCAAAGCAAACCGAGAACGATCAATCCCTTCTGGAGCAAAACCGAGCGACCATTATCGAGAAGGAAACGTCCCCGCTTGTCGTCAATAATGAAGTACTTGAAAGACAGAAGATCTCTAAAACCAATCAAAGAGAAGGAAGTTCAGATGAAAGATTAATGCTTCAAAAAAATACTTTCAAACTTCCCCCGCTTCCGACTACGACAATCGGAAGTTTTCCTCAAACGCAGGAAATTAGAAGATTGCGAAGAAACTTCAAGAAATTTGAAATTACTTCCGAACAGTATGAGGAGGGGATCAAAAAGTATATTGACGAGTGTATTTCAGAACAGGAGGAGATAGGTCTTGACGTCCTGGTTCACGGTGAACCGGAGAGAAATGACATGGTGGAATACTTTGGAGAGATGTTGGAAGGATTCCATTTCACAACCAACGGTTGGGTTCAAAGCTATGGTAGTCGTTGTGTTAAGCCTCCTATAATATACGGCGATGTCAGTCGACCCAATCCGATGACCGTCAAATGGATTACTTATGCTCAATCCAAAACAAAAAAAATCATGAAGGGGATGTTAACAGGTCCCGTCACTATTTTGAATTGGTCTTTTGTAAGAGTTGACAAGCCCCGCTCGGAAGTATCCAAACAGATTGCACTGGCGTTAAGTGATGAAATTCGGGATCTTCAAACCGCCGGGATTAAAATCATACAAGTTGACGAAGCTGCCTTTAAGGAAGGATATCCATTGAGAAAAATGAACATTGCGGATTATGAAACCTGGGCAGTCGAGAATTTCAGACTGGCGGTCAGCCAGGCAGAAAAAGGCACACAGATCCATACTCACATGTGTTACAGCAATTTTAAAGATATTGTCGATACCTTGGAGTCAATGGATGCGGATGTCATTACTATTGAAACCGCTCGTAGCGGAAATTCGCTTTTGAAGATCTTTAAGGAATCCGGCTACAAAAATGAAATCGGCCCGGGTGTATACGATATCCATTCTCCACGAATTCCTTCCGTTCAGGAGTTTTCCGATCAGATTGTCTCACGAATGGAGGTTCTTCCCATGGAACAGTTGTGGATCAATCCTGATTGTGGATTGAAAACAAGGAAATGGGAAGAGGTTAAACCGACCCTAACCAATATGGTAAAAGCAGTTCAGGAAATTCGATCTGCATAACTGGAATAGATAGACGGTACTCGAAGAATCGGGTGCCGATTCAATTTTTCTGATTATAACGGATTATGGAGAAAGGCAAGATGATTCAATGATTTGTATTACTCCTCCTCAAAATATTATCATTGCATGTTATCAATTGGTTAGCTATTCGCAAAGGTGATTCCTGTTGATCGTTTTGGGAAAAATAGGTAAACATAAAGCTCTGATAATAAAACAGGTTATGGAGCTGACCAAGTTATGTATCGTGCCTTGATTCTATTTTTTTTTATCCTGCTCAAAAGTATCCAATCGTTTCACAAGTCCAGGCAAGACCTGGTTTTGGAGAATATATCCCTTCGACATCAATTGTCGGTGTATATGATAAAAAAGAGACAACCTGCGTTAGCAATAGCGATCGTCCGTTTTGGGTCGCCTTGAAAAAAATATGGGATAAATGGAGCCAGACCCTGGTCATTGTAAAACCGGAAACGGTTGTTAATTGGCAGAAACGGCGATTTAAAAAGGTACTGGAAAAACATATCAAACCGAAATAAAAAGCCGGGTAGGAAGAAAATAAAAAGGGAAATTCGGGATCTGATGTATCGAATGGCCGGGGAAAATCGATGGGGAGCGCCCAGAATATATTCGGAGCTTTTGATGCTCGGTTATTCCGATGTCTCAGAAGCAAGCGTTTCGAGATATCTAAAGAGGTTTCGGTCCCAACATCCGGACAGGCAAAAACAACAATCCTGGATGACCTTTCTGAAGAACCACCGCGATGTGATCTCTGCCATGGATTTTTTTACGGTTCCGACCATTCGTTTTGAGATTCTGTATGTTTTTTTTATCATTGATCACGGTCGGAGAAAGATCACTCACCTGAATGTGGCCTCATCTCCCTGTGCCCGATGGGTGATTCAACAATTCTGAGACGCCTTTCCGTTCGACGAGGGACCGAGATATCTTATATTCGATCGAGACAGCTGCTTTTCCGATCAAGTGAAACATTTCCTGAAACACCAACTATGTGTAAATCCCAAGTTTACGGCATATAAGAGTCCATGGCAAAACGGAATAGCCGAGAGATTCGTATTGAGCGTTCGCAACGAAATGCTGAATCGTGTTATTGTTTTCAACGAAAACCATCTTCGACGACTGTTGAAAGAGTATATTGATTATTACAACAAGGACCGGTGTCATCTTTCTTTAGGCAGGGATTCGCCTTTGGGAAGAGAGGCTCAAAACAGACCATCGCGCTCTGCCAGAATTATCACTTTGCCAAAGATCGGCGGGTTGCATCATCGCTATGAATGGCGAAACGTCGTTTAGTCTTTTTTCAAATGGAATGTCTCACTAGCAACACAATCCCTGAAGGCCTACCTGCGCCCAATTCCCTCTATATTGGCTACTCTCAAGCTGTTTTAGTAAAAATCTCTGCATAAAGATCACAATTCTTCCAATTTAAATATCCTGTTGACAGAAAAAATCAGTACTTTTTGTGCCGGATCTAATTTTGAGGAGGCACAGGCACAGGTTGCATCATCGCTATGAATGGCGAAACGTCGTTTAGTCTTTTTTCAAATGGAATGTCTCAATAGCAACACAATCCCTGAAGGCATACCTGCGCCCAATTCCCTCTACATTGGCTACTCTCAAGCTGATTTAATAAAAATCTCTGTATAAAAATCACAATTCTTCTAATTTAAATATCCTGTTGACAGAAAAAATCGGTACTTTTTGTGCCGGATTTAATTTTGAGGAGGTACAGGCAAAACAACTACTTCAACCTGTCGTAGACGCGTTTGGGGATTCGTTTTTCTTTACCTACTTTTTTCATCAAATCCACATAGGTTTGGTAAGCTTGTTTTGCTTTTACAATCTCATTGTTACCATAATAGGCATCACCGAGATTTATATATGCAACCACTCTATTTGGGAATTTTGTCACAACCTTTTCTAGCAATTGAATTGATTTTTTATATCGACCAGCTTGCTCAAGAAAAAAGCCGAAATCATTGTAACGATCTACATTTGCTTTCTGAATTGGATAGAATTTTTGATAGTATTCTTTTAAAGAACCTAAAGAATACCTTCCTGCTCTTTTAAGATCTTTCTTCCTATACTTCTTTAATGCATCTTGATAATCACCCTCAAAATTTTTTTCAACAGTATTTCTTATTATGCTTCTAACAATAAAATTTGCTTTATCATACTCTATAGCTGATAACTCCGGAGTACCCCAAATTTCCTTCTCAGTACCTGAATATTTAGAATTACGAATACCAGCGACTTTGCCCTTAACTGAAATGATTTTTTGTTCATCCCAATTATATTTCAAAGCAGACGACCAAAGGTTTGAACATAAACAATTGATTTCTAATAACCAGTATTTATTATTTGAATCCTCGTCCACATATTCGACGGAAAGAGCGTCTGGAGTATCAATCCCAATATCACTACTCTTAAAAAGATAGTCTATTACTTCACTATAATTATTGAAGTATTTGTTTTTCTGAAATGCAATAATATCATTAAAAATCAATAAAAAAAATAAAAAATAAACTAAGTATTTTAAGGTCAATTTAGTCATAAAAATCACAATACTTCTATTTTAAATTTCCTGTTTACAGAAAAAATCGGTACTTTTTGTACCGGATCTAATTTTGAGGAGGCACAAGGCACAGCACAGGGGAATATTACTTCAATCTGTCATAGACACGTTTGGGGATTCGTTTTTGATTACCTGCATTTTTCATTAAATCTACGTATTTTTGGTAATTCTTCTTATAATCTTTTACTAATTCTGCCAGAATTATCACTTTGCCAAAGATCGGCGGGTTGCATCATCGCTATGAATGGCGAAACGTCGTTTAGTCTTTTTTCAAATGGAATGTCTCAATAGCAACACAATCCCTGAAGGCATACCTGCGCCCAATTCCCTCTATATTAGCTACTCTCAAGCTGTTTTAACAAAAATCTTTGTATAAAAATCACAATTCTTCTAATTTAAATATCCTGTTGATAGAAAAAATCAGTACTTTTTGTGTCGGATCTAATTTTGAGGAGGCACAACAGCAACAGGCACAGCACAACAGCACACGCACAACAGGAATATTAGCAGAGGTATTTTTCTTGAATCCAAATAGCATTTAGTTTTCCACTTTTGAAGAAGAACCTAATTCCATCAAAATAAACAGGTTTATCCGAAAAAGCTGATTCTGATTCATCTTTCATTGCATAAGTAACTACTTTTTTATTATGTCTAAATGGTTTACCCATTTTACTAATGACAGTTTCAATTGAAGTTCCCGATTTTAGCCAACTTAGGGAGGTTTTGAAATTACCAACAAAAAAGTAATTCACTTCTATCTCTCCACCTGAAACAAAACCACTATCATAGTAATTTGTTTCAATATCATCACCACTACATTCACTCACTTCTGAAGTGTAATATATTTTTATTGATTTTTCAGCTTTACTAATCTTTAAATCTTCACTTTTTATTATCGTATATTTCTTACTTTTTTTTTCGCTAAAGGCCGAATAATCATTCTTGAGTTGATTGATCAATATATCAAATTTCACAGCTAATGCTGGTTTCTCAGTTTTACCGACAACAGAAACAGTAATAAAAGAAAAAGAGATAAAAACAAAAAATGTAAAGAATGAAAATCTAACGAAATGTGCTTTCCTTTGATTCATAATTATCATTTTAGTCCTCCACTTGACTGAGTTTAACTACGCCTTTTGTTCTTCCACCACCAGAAGCATATAGTCCTTCTGAACTTCCTTTTTCAGCATCTCTATTATAGTCTTGCCAATCACTACTTGAATCTTTTCTGACTCTATTTATTTTCTTGTCACAAGAAGAAAATAAGCCACATTGATGACAAGTAGTATAACGATCGGTTAAAGGTGATGCTGAAGATCCAGGACCATCAACATGAAAGTGATGATGATGAGCTACAAGTTGTTGTACAATAGAGACTTTCTTAATGACATAGTGGCAATTGAACAAAATTCTTTTTGCGCCCTTATCTTTGAAAAGCTTAGCTAACTCGACTGCACAATCTCTGTGCCATGCTTCCGTAAAATCCCTTGTACTGCAAATCACGCCATTCGTATCAACACCTGTACCATCCTGGTGTGAATTATGTGGGTATAATGGCCCCCCTTTAAAACTTGAAGTATCACCTATCATAAATGGGGGAACTGTTTTAATACTAACTATTTTTCCGTACCATTCATCACCAACATCTCTTAAAAACTGTACCATTTCCTTTGTTCCCCAACTATCGGCAATTAACCAAGAGAAGTCTTTGTTTTCTATAACTTCGAAACACTTACATTTATATTTTTTTATATTATTTATTCTCTTTCCCCAAGTATACTCGTTGTTTTTTCCATAATCCACAGAAACCCTATAATATCCTTTAGATGGAGTTACCTGATAAAACTCTCTTGACGACCCTGTTTTTGAGATTCCATATAGTTTCCAAGACTGAATTGCTTTATGAACCGGTCTAAGCCACTTTTTACTTCCAATTTTTTCCCCTTGTTCTTTAATTTTATTTGCTGTTTTGCTATCCACTTTGCCAGTAATTAAATTCAATTTTGAATTATCTATATCCTTGCTGTCTTTCAGGCAAAGGTGTTCAAGCTGAAATGTTTTTACTGCATTTTCGACACTACTTCCGAACTCACCATCAGTTAACATGCCTTTTCCTGTTTTACTTGTTGGGCTACTTATCCAATATCCAAGCTTTAAAAGATCTTTTTGTAGCTCTTTCACATAAGCTCCATCCTCAGATTGAACTGCTCCACCCCATTTTTTCTCTGAATCCTTGTCATTTAATTGGAGTTCGTAGCCTCCGTATGGACGATAACTTAACCTCTTAAAATGCTGCACAAAAGCAATGGGATGAAAGAACCAAAGTAGTCCATCGTCTTTAAAGTCATCGATTTGATCGAGGAATGACAAGGTTTTGATCAGGTGTTTATGGGCTTCATATTTATCATCTTTGAAGTTCCAGGGAGCCTCTTTGATTCGTTCACAGATATCATCCAGTTTATCATCCGGGCAGTGCCATTCCGAAGGGTGTTTCACCACTAAAGCACGAAGTCTGTCACGTGTATTGGGTTCCTTGACAGCCTCTTGGATTTCCGTGATTGACATGGCTTTGTCGTCGTTTTCATCGATCAGTTTGATGATATCCGTCAAGTCGCAGATATAATCATTTTCTTTGTCGGTAAAGAAACTCGGCTCTTCCAGTTTATAGAATCCGGGCCAATCAAAGGGAGACAGGAATTCAACATCATCTTCCCTGATCCAGCCGGGTGTTATCCTGGATACTTCTCGCACGTTAGGATCATACCAGATTTGGCCGTCATGGATCTTGTGCAATGGAATTTCATACCAGGTTTTTTCATGAATATCCAGGCAGGTTTTACAATATTTTTTTTCAATGTAAAAGTCAATCAGCATGTTATAGGGTTTACTATCTATCCTTACGGCCGGTTCAATAAACTTTCCAATTTCCGGGTTTTCAGTAAAAAAGACCGGTTTATTTATTTCGTTTTTTAAAGATTTTGACAGGTTGTATAATTTACTGGTGCTTCCCTGGTATTTTAACCCTTCCCTATCCTTGTCCTCCACCCAGAATTGATATCGTCGTTGTTCGGTTTCGGACAAGATATATTCCACTTTGCGGTATGAGTTATCATTTGTGGTGCCGTCACTTTTTATCAGATATACCTTTGCACCGGTGGTGATGGTAAAACGGATGTCTTTTTCTAAAGTGGTCGGTGTTCCCGTTGCCGGTTTGTTGGAACACATATGATTAAGTGATTTATTCGTCACATAGTATTTTCGTTTTGCTGTATCCTCGCCTTTATAGGTCAAATCCTTCCATTTCACCCAACCGGTCAGGTTGTACAATTGGACGTTGCGGGACTTTTTGGTATGAGGCGTATTGGTAACAAACCCGGTGGTCAGTTTGACTTTTGTATTTTTAGGCAGATAAGCAAGGTTGGAGAAAACAGGGGTTGCTTGTTTTTTCTTTAGAAATTTGGTTTTGGCGATCTTTATGGTTGTTTTTTGTTTGTCGTCTCCATCATCTTCCGGGTTGTCCAGAAATCCGACATCTTTGGCAAAAATCTCGAAATGCACTGTTTCCTTGGCCTGATAGTTACCGGTCTTGCCGGTATATCCCAATAGTTCCCCGGCTTTGATCTCCTTTTCTTCTGTTTGAATACTATCAAAAGTTGGTGCCAGGATGCGCTCGGTTTTAACATTTGCATCTGTTACATATACCGTTCCCTGGGGTTTTATAATATGTCGACGACCCGTTGCTATCAACTGTCCGTTCTCATTGTACACTTCATTTGGGTTTTCAAAATCGAGTTCGGTATTTTCGGGTATTTTTTTAATAAATTCGCTGCTGTTTTCCAACCCTTTTCTCAGGGGAATCCCATTAGTGCGTTTCACAAAACATCCCCAACGTTTAAAAACTGTAGGATAAGCGTCTTTTTGTTTTTCCGAATATTCATCTAATGGCAGGAGATGGTTGTAGAGTGAATAAAAAATCATCTGATGCTTATTGGGGGTCTCATATTGGTGCTTCATCAGAATAAAGCAGTTGGACAAGGGTTCAAGAGAGATCTTTCGCTTTATTGGTTCACCATCAACAATAATAGTATATTTACTTTTGTCTTCATCCATGGGCAGGTACTTTTTGGTAATACGATATGCTACGATAGTACCGTCGGCAATGGCACACACCTTTTTGTTTTCCCCGTCCAGGTGGATACCGGCATGCCAGAACTGGTTGGAACCCACGGGGTACCATCCTCCCTTACCGTCCTGGTTCAGTGTGTAAAGATCATTGGCTGTCAGACTTCTATCGCCATCTTTAAGCGGATATACGATTCTCATGGTGACCTCTGTTATTGTTTTGTTTTTCTGGTTTTTATCAGGCGGATACATCACCGCTATTGTCCACAATCACATGGATGATATGATTATTCCTGGTGGCCAGGCCGGTGGTTGATGTGTTGTCTTCGATTTTAATGATGGGAGTGTCCTCATCCTTTTCATTGAGTTCCACGCTGCAACTACCTGGGTCCAAATCTACGATGGTGATTACACCGGCCGGGTTGGATTCGGTTTCCTGTTCGGAACCATCGGGCAGGGTGATTTTGAGTTTGACATTGCCTACCGGTTTTTGGGTATCAAAATCGATGGTGTTGAATTGTATCCATTCCCTGCCTTCCGCCGCTTCCACATCGTCCTGGTCCCAGCCGCTCAGGCAGATGGTATTGATGTCGTTCATGATCAGCTTGTCTGTTTTTCGGCAGACAGGTCGCATCTCCATGATAACATCAGGAGACCAGCTGATAAAAAGGGCTTTGCCCTGGGTGCTGCCGGAGATGATGCCGCCAAGGACACCGGAGGCATCACCGGAGCTTTTGGAGATCATGCTGCCCATGACAGCGACGGATTCCCCTTCGATTTGAACCGATACGGTTCCCCCGATCAGGTCTTTGGATTCCGCTTTGTTGGAAAAAGGAACCGGAATGGCCCCATTGGGGCCGGGAATATTACAGATGTCGGGAATATCACACATGGCTTTGCCATTACTGCCTTTGTGCACAACACTCAGTCCGTTGGCGGATACGGTTGCCATAATGGTCTCCTTTGGATTCAGGTTTTAACAGGTATATTGGTTACAATTAAGTTTGTTTCAGCTTTAACAGGGCAACACCACGTTCTTTTTCCGGGGAACTGGTATAAACCAGGTTGTATAATCCTTTGGCATGCCCTTTTCGAGACGATTCTGTTACCAGGCTCAAGAGAAGTGGGGCGGATGCCGCTCCCAGGTCCCCCCACAGGTTGGCCGGGGCTGTAATATCGTTTGGATTCAGAAAGTGTTTTCCCAGGTGGAGAACGGAATAACCGTATTCATCCACCCGGTGTCGTTGAGAGTTCATGTCGCAATAGATTTGAGCAATCTGTTCTTCTTCATCAAGCAGGCTTAATACCTGTTTCATGGCCTGGGTCAATCCTTCTCCCAGGCAGATCTCCCCTTTTTCCACCGATTTGGTTTCGGTTTTGTTGGCCACAGCCATTATCTCTGCCAGTAAAGGCAACTGGTGGTATTGGGCGGTATCCAATGTGGTAAGCAAACAGAAACCGGCGGCTTCACCGGGTGTGAATCCGTTTTGATTGTTTTTGCATTTTAGACGTCCTTTTTTTTCCAGCCATTTGATAGTGGACGGTTCCAGGTAGGATTCCATCCCTCCAACCAGGCAAAAGATTGTCTCTTCCCTCTCCAATTTCCTTTTGGCGGCTTCCAGGGCCAACATGCCTGATCCATGGTCGTTTGGATAATATTCGATATTGAATAGTGTCCGGTATTGGCTTTCCAGTTTTTGAACAGCCTCCTGAAACAGGGTTTTCAGCTGGTTTATATCCAGTCCATCCCGTTGTTTGGGAATTCCAACCAGCAACGGTATCTGGTTAATCGGCAGTCCTGAGGCTGCAAAGGGTTCCAGGCACTCCTCCAGTGCCGGTTTTGCCAGGGAGATAAAACGCCGGATATTTTTTTCTTCCGTCAACAGATACCCGGCCATACCCGTTTTGACAGGTTGACCTGCTTCATCCGTGAATTTGGGATGGTTGGATACCCTGGGAATAACCGCCCGGACATTGGCGGCCGACATGGATGTATAGGTGCCCAACGGACTCTGGACACCGCAGTTTACAATAAAAACACTCATATCAATTTAAGGGTTGACCTTGTTTTATGGTATCTGATTTTTTCAGGTGATCATAAATCTGATTCAGGATTTTGTTGTCGGTTTCATCCCCGTCCTGCCGAATCTCCTCCAGGTATTGCGTTACTTGTGGAGGCAGTTCCTCAAATGCGTCCAGTATGACTGACAGCCGGTAGGTAACCCGATTGAATTTTTCCGCTTCAGTTTGATTTCCTCTTAGCAGCTGGGTTTGTTTGTTGAAGAATTTGGCCTCTCTGAACAGCTCCCGAGTGATGGACCTGAAATAGACTGCCTTGAGACCCGCTTCCCGGTTTGTCTCCTTTGCCTCATTTGTTATGGGAGGGATGGGATTTTTAATGATTTTATTGAGTAGGGGATTCATGTTCATTCGTATCGGTGAAGGGTTGTTTTATATGGAAATTAAAGTATATGTGTTTGTCTTTCCTGTTTGTGTATCCGTTCAGTTGATGATGACATTGCCGCCTTTGATGCGGTGGTTAAAGTCGGCATTGGAATCGATCTGTTCAGCTTCATCGATGAGTTCGCCGCCTTTGGCATTGTAGACGGTTTTGGCGTTACCGCTTTGAATAATGATTCTTTGTCTTCCGGTGAGAATGATCTCATCGGCTTCCAGGTGCAGGCATTTTGGACTTTTGGGGATCTTTTCCATCTCCATCTCCTCCTTTCGGTCTGCCAGAGTGAAAAAGATATCCCGAATCATGGGTTTTTGAGGATCACCGTTTTCAAAGTCGATATGGGTGACATTGTTTTGGGTCAAGGCTTCCTTTAAAATCTTAAACGTTATCCAGGGATTGGAAATTTTTGCGGGTAGCAGAGCGCCGGTGGGATTTTTTTCATAGTCCACCCATACGGTTTTGTTTTTTTCATCCACGCGTTTGATCCAACCCAGGCGTGAAGTGTCGATATTTTGGAATTTCCGAATAATGGTTGTAACGATGGATGGTTTGTCATTTGTTTGATTCATGGTAAACCTTTGTTAAAGGGATTTTATGTTACTTTCGATATAGGTATGTTCCACTTCATGTTCCCTGTTGATACAATTCACCGAGGTGTGCCATATCATCTGCACTCTTGGGTAGTCCGGTTCAATAATAATGGCATGGAGTGAAGACCTGTGGGATTCAACCTCCTTTCCGATTTTGGTATAAAAGCTCAAGTCGATATCCGGCAGGTGAAATTCCAGTGATCCTGTTCCCGGTGTCAGGTTTTTTAAGCGAACCGGTTCTCCTCCCAAGATCTGGGGAAGCTGTTGGTCCAAGGGAGCGCACTGGTAGTACAGGGGATCAAAATCCACCGGAAGTAGGGGGCAGCGGGTTTCCCGCCATGTGTCATCAAATGTTCCGGCCAGTGTTGATCGGGGTTGCCAGTGACTGCAAATGGGACCCAAACCTGCCACCCGGTTATTTTGGGATTTTCCATTTTTATCTGAATGTTTCGGGTATTCTACATTGGGCAGGGTTTGTCCCACCCGGCAGGATCTTTTTAAGGCGTATCCGGTTCCCACCGGATTTTCCGGGAAGACCACCGGTCCATTCTTTGAGTCGGCCGTTCCCCCAAAGGCTTTTTCATAAATAATGGGCTTTTTTTCGAATTTGGTGGGCATGGTTTTAAACATCACTCCCATACTTTTGTCCCAGTATCTGTTGCCGATGATTTTCAGCTGTTTGGTCCAGGTACCCACTGTTACCCCCACATCCAGTTCAGTGACGGCTTTACCTTCCGGGGCATAGGCATGGGCATTCACAAGGATGTCAATGCGGTCCTTGGATTGGGCTTCCAGATCACTGTGGTATTTAATGCTGGAATTGTCTTCACGGTCATAAAATTCGGAAGATGAGAATACAGCCACCTGCTTATTTGAGATTTGAAGCATTCCATCTTCTGATATATCGAATGTTCCTTTAACCGCCATATCCCATCTGGCGCCACCGGTCCGGTGATCCATACAGGCGTTGTAACCGACTGAAAAAGGGGTTTCGTTAAATAGTTGCCACACGGTCATTGGGTCCTTGGTTGATAAAAAAAATAAAAATAATACCTTTGAATTTATTTATTATACATTCAGAGAATTTCCCCATTAAACATGCATGATTGCGGCTCTGCATATACGCCTCCATTTTCCTCATACCATTTTTTCCACCTGTTGATGGCGGCTTTTTGATCGTTTACATCCCAGTCGGCAAAAAACGGTGTGACATGATGGCCGGAACGGATTTGCAGTTCATGATATGAGTATTGCCTGGACCAGTAATTTCCTGTTGGGTTTTCCATCTCTTGCAGGCAACTTTCAAGTTGAAAAGGGGTTCCCCTTCGGTAACGTTTTTTGATGTCAAATTGACTTTTGTTTTGCTCCCACCACAGGGTCCATATTTTTTTCCACCCGGTGTCTATTGTGACATCATACTCTTTTCCTTCCGGCCCCTCTTTGATATCCGGCAGGGGACGTTCCAGGTTTGCGCCGGTAATCAGCTCCAGGCTGTCAATGATGCTTCTTTGAACATGCCATTCTTCCAGGCTCCACTCATTGGGTTCCAGTTGATCCGTCAGATACAAAATTGCCTGGGGCAATCCCAGGATACCCATGGCCATGATACACGCTTTGCGGGATGTTTCCCGGTTGAGTCCGTTGATCATATAGCCCAGGTCTTCAGTTCTTCCGGCACAGGCCAGGTAAAGATGAAGATTTTTTACCTCATCCGGCTTTTTATGCAGGAATTGACGGGCCGTGTCCAATGACTCCCGCCTGCCGTCAAGCATCATGGTAAACAGGACCTCTTCATAAAAAGAGGTGTCAGGCTGTTCCAGCAGGGAAATAAATGATGACGGATCTGTTTTAATACCGGATAGAACATAGGCCTTGAGGATGGCGGAACAAACAATCGGGTCGTTTTTTTTAAGCAACCTGTCCCACAACTCCTTATTGATTGAGTTCTTATAATTGAGGATCTCAATCATTCCTGCCTGAATTTCAGGGGATTCATTGGGAAGCGATTTTTCCAGAAAGATGGGGATGTCTTGATTCTTACCATACTTTAAGGCTTGGATGATGACCGGTTCCATTTCCGGTTTGTTTTTCAGGATTGCCAGCAAATGATCCAAATCATCCTTGTTTTCCCGCTTAATGGTAGCCAGGGTAAAGGCGGCGTTTGGTTTCAATTCCGTTGTTTCGTTATCTACATCCTCTTCCCCGGTAATAACCCGGATCAGAAATTCAGTTCCCGCATCCCGGTAATCTTCAAATGCCCTGGCATTTTCCACCAGTTTTTCTTCATAGATTTCCGCTTGCGACCATTGACCGGGCAGATCAAAAAACACGAATTTGGCATTATGTAGCAACCCTTTGATAATTTGCAGATTTTCCAGGAAGAATTCTTCGTGAAAAGAGAGACTTCCTTTTGGTATTTTTGGGGCCTTCACATCCACAGATGTCTGCGGACCACCTGTTTGTTCTTTCCTTCTCAGGTTGGCGGCACTCGTAATTTGTGCCCCGACAGCCGTGGGTGTCATTCTGGAAAGCTCTTTGAGCTGGTCAAAAGAGTTGATCTTAAAAACCGGTCCGCCCTCTTTTTTTAACAGGTCGGCCGATTCTGCGGTCCTCATTTTTCCGTGGGCTTCCAGGTCCTCCACCGTTTTCAGGTTGGGAGGAAAACCACTTTTTCCAGGGGCTGACTTTGGAAATTCATCCGTCAACAGGTTGTTGCGGCGGGTGAGTTCACGCAGGTCGGCTGAAGTGAGGCTGCCTTTATCTGCCTTAACCTTATATTCCTCAAGATTGTTCAGGCTTTTTTGAGCAACCCGAATGACCTCTTTTAAGTCGTCCGGTGCATTGTCGGAAATAAATAGCTTTTTCATTTGAAATGGTTATCCATAAAATTTGATATTCAATGTTGAACGTTCACCCCCTAACCCCATATCTTTGTGCCTCTGTACCTTTGCCACTTTGTTCCTTTCTTAAAAGCCTGTGCCTCAAAATAAATCCATCCCTGACCCTTGAATTCCAATCCCCTGATCCCTGTCAATTGATCTTCGACATCAATCCCTTGATTTTAAAGGAGCTGGTTTCAGTCGTGCTGGTTTCATCGACGGTTGCCTTATGAAACATGGCTTCGGTTTTCACATCTTTAGCCGCTTTATTCATCATGCCCCCCTGGGAGATATTGGACATGCCCAGCCCGGCATCGTTGATTACCCTGGGGCCAATATTGGCAATGCTTTTCCCGGCAAAACCGGACAGCATTGTATCGGCGATGGTTGCCATGGCATTGTCCGAGTGATGCTCCACCTGCATAACAGCCGTGTTGGTAATGGTTTTACCGGCCAGGTTATTGCTCAGGCCTCCGGTAACGTTGACAATACTCCCGACAGCCATGTTGTTTATATCCGTACCGGCCGTATTGGTGATCTCATCCAGAGTCAGGTGGACAATGTCACTGCCGGCGTTGATAGTAACGTTTTTACGGACAATGATTTTTATTTTATCTGCATTAACGATAACATCGTCTTTAACATCGATATTCAGATGTCTGCCCACAATAAAATACAAATCCTTTTTGGCTTTAATTTCAAAGGTTTCCTTGTCTGGTTTTTCATTAAACTCAATACGATTGCTTTTGGGGTCTCCATCGGTTTTAATAACCCCCACCAGAGGATTGGCGCCCGGATTTACAGACGGTTTTATCCCATGGGAATAAACACTGCCGATAATCAGGGGGTTATCGGGGTCCCCGTCTTCAAAAGAGATCACCACCTCTTCATCCACCCTGGGTGTAAAAAGATGCCCTCTTTGAGTCCCGGCACAGGCCCCTGCCACTCGAATAAAGGCGGACGTATTTGTATCCTGGTCAGGGGAGTGAAAATCCCAGTGAAAACGGACTTTTACCCGCCCCAGTTTGTCGGTCTGAACCTCTCCGCTGCCCTTTTCCCCGACAACCCGGGCGGTTTGAGATCCTTCAACCAGTGGTTTTTCAAGGCTGTCTGCCGTTACGGGAACATACCCCTCTTTGGCGGAACAGGCTTCAAACTCATTGGTATACTGTTCCTCGGTGGCATTAATTGTCAGTTTTTTGATGAGATAGCCCTGGTTGTGCAAGTCGGGTAATGTCGGGGCAAAAAGGTTAAAAACAGACCCGGCTGAAAAAACACGCACGGTGGATTTGCCGGTGTAGTGCCTCTGGTTGATCTTATGCGCTTTTGCCGATCGTGATATAATGCTTTCTCCATGATCCCTTTTTTTAAATCGACCCTTGTAAAGGTAATCAACCAATCTGGCTTTTTTATTGCCTGTTGACCATGAAACCAGCTTGACCGGCGGTGTTTCCCAATCATATGAGGCCATAAAGCAGGACGTCAGGGGGAGAAACCGCCCCTCCCTGCCAAAACTCTGAATTTCATCTTTCTGCCCCCAGGCACTGTCCTTGATGTCAGGTAGCGTACGAGGATCATCCGTAAACACCAGCATATGTTTATCCCGGTGGTGCTCAAAATACCAGAGAATTCCATCTTCCCATAAATTGCGACGAATAAAATTCGAAAGTGTCTCGCCATACAACACGGCATACTCTTTTTCCGGCAGACGTACGGCCACCTTGTTTTTAAAGGCGGTGAACCCCTTTTCCCACAACAGGTCGGTAATTATCTGAAGACGGGTGTTGCCTTTTTTCTGAAATATCCGGTAATCTTTCACAAAATCAAGCTGTTTCAACCATGACCCCAGGGTTATTTCATATCTCCAGATCTCCGGGTCCAATGGCGCGCGACTAAACCCCAGCTCCCTGATGGTGTAAACAACACCATTAATATAGCGTGTATTCGGCTTTGATTTCCGGTCCCTGTATGCGATGTCAACCGTCATCGAATCACCGACAAGGGACTCCATTTCCGTCTTTGACAACCGATCCGACGTGTTGGCATGAATGGTATAACAAAAATCCTCACATAATGATTCCTCTCCGCTGAGCTGACAAAGTCTAAATCTTGATGTTCCCTCATCAGGCGTATCCAGGGATGAATGAAGCGATAAGTAAGATTCCATTGGTTTCCTTTTTAACTGTCAATTGATAAGAGGTACGTGTCATCTGCCATCACGGTCCAACCGTTGTATCTCCCTCGACCATAAATGTACCGGCTTGAGTGGTTGTCATCAGGGTGGCTTTGATCTTTTTTTCCTTGCCCGAACTGGAGATATCAGTGGCTGCCTTATTAACCATCGCCAGTTTGGCCTTGTTTTCCGTTGATTGCTCCCCTGCATTAATAATACTGGCGGCCGTATTTGATGCCATCATTTTGGATTCGTTGGTAACGGAATTTTTGGCGGATTGTTTGATCCCCAGGATGGCTGTGTTGGCCAACAGGCCTTTGGCCAGGTTGGTAAGAATACCGCCCACCTGCTGCGATACCATCCCCGCAGCCATATTCAGGATGTTTTTACCGGCGGTGTTGGTCATGTTTTTGGCAGCGATGTGGATGATGTTGACCAGTGACATGCTGTTGATCTCATTGCCGGCTCTTATTTCCACCCCGTTTCTGGCGACCATATGATCTGCTGTGGATGTAATGGTGGCGTCTTTGGTGACATCCATGGTGAAATGACGATCCACATTGATGGTCATCTCTTTTTTGGCCGTTATATTTAAATTCTCCGCCCCGGGTTTATCGTCAAACACGATCTGGTTGGCATCTTTGTCCGGACCGTTTTTGATGGTGCTTTTAAATGGATGAACACTGGGCTCAAAAGGAGGTGGATTGGTTTTTGAATACACGCTGCCGATAATGAATGGTTTGTCAGGATTCCCATCCTCAAAATCGACCACGACTTCCTCCCCGATTCGAGGTGTGAACAAAAAACCTCTTTTCACACCGGCGGCCGGCATGGCCACCCGCAGGTAGGCCGATGTCCGGGTTGAATGTGTCGGAGAATGGTGATCCCAGTGAAATCGAACCTTTATACGACCCAATGAATCGGTTTGAACCTGCCCCATGCCGCCATCACCAACCACTACGGCTGTTTGAGGACCCAAAACCTTCGGTTTTTTTACCCCATCCTCTTCCAGTAACATAAACGGGTGTTTGGCCGGCATGGCTTCAAAGCGGTTTGAGTAGGTTGTTTTGGTGGCTTCAATTTGCAG
>JBFFHJ010000039.1:0-67900 GCA_041556995.1 bacterium
AACAAGAATTCTATCACAATTTTCGCAGTTTCAAGAATACCGCGACTTATCGAATAATTATGTCAAGGTTTAGAAGATCCTTTAAAATTAAGCTTCCGAAAGCAGCATAGCCGTGGAGAACTCTAAACTGTCAAGATATTATGATTAACTCAAGCACAAAAGCATGTACAATAAAAACCTGGTGATGGCTCGATCCCGAAGTTTTTAGTGTTGGTTTTTCATCTTTTGGAATTATGCCTGTGTCATTATCTGGTTATATTTATATGGCACTTTTACTGGAAGTGCCTCTCTATATTAAAATTATTAAAATCAACCTGATTCAGGTGCTTCAAACCGCTAAAGCATAAACTTGTAATACTTGATTCTTAGAGGATTCATACCTATTTCTCTTCAGTCAATGTTGTTCCTAAATATATTATTACTGTAAAATTATAGGCCCCCGCCTTGTGAATGTTAGCGTGAGTTTACGAGTTATAAAAATGGCTTTCCGTGACTATTTGTATTTTTGGCGTTATTGGTAACAATATGTACCTCTCCCAACTTTTTAAAACTAAAACTACAACCTATTGATATTATAAGATTACTATTTTCTAAAAATTACTAACCCGTAAACTCAGGTTAGGAGTTAAATTTTACCTTTATATCCTTCTGTTACCCTGAGATCCAGGGTATTAAGAGCCTTGAAAACAAAAATTTTTTCGTTATGGGTTATTTCAAGTAACGAACAGGTTTTTCCAACCAATACTGCAACATTTGCTTCAGAGCCTAAAATATTAGGATATTTAAACCATTCGTCAATTATGAAACCGGGTATGGGCAATGAATTTGACCAATATACTGCGTGGCGGTTTCAAGTCGAAATTTGACAGGGATATCGATCCATTATTGTCGCCAGACGTAGTTGATGCGACGATTCGTGGAATCGCCGCTGGTGTTACAATAATTATAAACGTTACTAAACGAGGAATAAAAAAAAGGATCAAGGATTTGCTTTCATAACCAAGCGACGTATGCTGAGAGCGCGCATGCGCACAGGAGCGGGACCAGGGATAGCATTTTCATGCCATGACTTATTAAAACAAGGACAAGACAAAGTAATTCTATTAATATACCTTGGTATTAAACATAAGGAGTAGGTTGAGAAGATGCAGAAAGTTAATGTGGTTCAGAGATGGATAAAAATTGTTGCTGTGGATCAGAATAGGGGCTCACTTTTTCAATTAAAGATCAGCCCAGCAATATGCAGAATTGATGGAAAACTCTGTGCTCCGGCATTCCTTTAATTGGTTTCATCTTGGCTCCTTTCCCCGGAAGTGAGATATAGAACAAAGCAACGTTTTTCCTCTGATTAAAAAGGTAATACCATTGAAAGCGAATATGAATATTAACCGTTTTGGACAGGCACCCAGGAAACGGATATACTTTATAAGTCCACTAAACCCGGAAAATTTCTGGACCATGCAAAGCTCTGTGGATGCACTTGGAGCTAAATCCACGATGCCCAGTATTACGTTTGCCACCTTGCTTGGATTAATCCCCGGTGATCTTAATATTGAATGTGTATTTTGTGACGAAAATGTATCCAAATTAGATCTGAATATGAAATGCGATCTTGTTGCAATAACCGGATTTACACTTCATTGGGATCGTATGAAGGAGTTGAGCATAGCGTTCAGAAAGCGAAACATCTCTGTTGCCATCGGTGGTCCTTATGCATCACTATATCCAGATCAAGTGAAAGATTATGCCGATCATCTTTTTGTTGGAGAAGGTGAATATACCTGGCCTCAGTTTCTGAAGGATTGGATAAAAGGCAAAGCTGCCCCTGTTTACGAACAAAAAACATTTGTGGATATAAAGGACAGCAAACCTGCAAACTGGTCTTTTATCAACGGTAGAGATTATCTATATTTTCCAGTACAGACCAGTCGGGGTTGTCCCAATAATTGTGATTTTTGTGATGCCATAAGGCTTGTTGGCAGGCGGTACAGGACAAAGTCCATTGACCAGGTTATGAGGGAGATCAAAAATGCTCATGCTGCAAGGGCTGATGTTGTTTTCTTTTCAGAAGATAATTTCTTTGTTAATAAATCGTTTACCAAAGAGTTGTTAACTGAAATCATAAAGTGGAACAGGGCGCAAACAAGACCCTTATCATTCAGCACTCAAGCAACGATAAGAATTGGTGATGATGAAGAGATTTTAAAATTGTTGGCAGATGCTAAATTTTCTGTGATATTCTTGGGTGTGGAAAGTACACGAAAAGCATGTTTGGATGAAATAAACAAAGGACATATCTTTCGGCACAATCCCGAAAAAGCGGTAGCCAGAATATCCAGCTTTGGAATTATTCCCTTTATCGGCTTGATTGTGGGGTTTGATAATGATGATGAATCCATATTTTATGAACTCGAGACGTTTTTAGAAAAAACAGGGAGTCCAATTTGCTCTATAAGTATCTTGAATGCGCCAAAAGGTACAGTTTTATATGACAGAATGAAAGAGCAGGGGCGGATCAAAGATGATCTTGTTGGAGAATGGCATTTTTCATCCAATATCATACCGCTTAATATGAGTCAGGAAGAATTACAATCGCGGCACCTGACATTTTTTAAAAGGCTTTACGAACCGGAAATTTTTGAAAGGAGGATACTTAAGTGGCTTGCCAATATCCAGTATTTTACCGATAAGTATACTAAATCAAAACCAAATTATCCAAAGTTGTTCAAGTTTTATTACATTTTAAAATTCTATCTGTTTCATGAGCCAAAACCTGTCAGACAATTGTTTTTTCGTGTTTTGCATAAAACCTGGAAAATTAATCCAAGACTGGTAAAAAAGGCGATCACAATCATGTCACAATATTGCCATTATTATGATTTTGCCAACAAAGATACAAACGTTCCTTCAGGCAAGTCCCGGTTTTTTTAGTTCATTATCGTTCTTTCAACTGTTTATTAAACTAAGATTCGGTCAGCCGTATTTATTCCTGGAGTCGCCATAAGGCTGCTTGTTGCGCTTCAGACAACTCATAAAAACCCAACTTTATTTCCTCGTAGAATTGGGATCGATATTCAACGATTTTTCCGGTTGGATTGATAAGCGAGTCGTCATCGTAGCGAACGAAAATTTGTCCGGATTTGATGTTTTTATAACTTTCAAATTGCCCATCCATTTCATCGAAAGCTATCTGCCCTTCGCTGTGAATACCTTTTTTACGACGACCCCGTTTCATTTTCCTGCTGTATTACGATTCAATATGTATTTGACTAAGGGTCGGCTCAAAAATTAATTCACATTCCGTTTGTAAAATGTTCGGTGTTTTTAGGACTTTTGCAAACAGACTATGTGAAGTTATTTATTAACGATCCTTAAGTAAACTACTTGAGTATCAAATAATTACATAAATAGCATACAGACAGTCACTTTTTCAAATCAAGTAAATTTTTGATTTTTTCTGAGGTTTCCCTGTCATAAGGAAATGGCTGGGAGTGTATGCCATTTTATTCTATCAATCGGACCACTCTGTCCCCGATTCGGCACTAAATGGACCTTGGTGAGTTCCATGTACAGCTGCTATTCTATACTTATATTGTCGCCATAGTTTTAAATTTGTGTGATGTATTTGAGTGTCGATAATTAATCCTGGGATTAAATACCAATTATCATCCAAATTCAACTGATATTCCACCCTATATCCGGTGGCACCTTCAACGGCTTGCCAGATGACATCAATGGCCAAACTTCCGCCATCGGAAACTGTTATACCAGCTGTGGTTCCAAGTTCCACGTTACCTGCGTTCGAATCACTCAATGCACCGTCACCACCACTGTTGATGCCTTGGACTTTGTAGTAGTAGGTGTTTTCAAAATCCGCTTCCACACTGGTGTCTATAAATGAAAAGCTATCAATGCTTGAAGCAATTGCATCATAACTGCCATCCTCAGTTGTACTGCGTAACACGTTGTAAAAGGTGGCCCTTTCTGCTGGTGTCCAGGTGATTTCAATTTGATTCCAGTAGGTTCCATCTGATGCCGTGACTACAGGTGCTGATGGAACAGTCGGCAGGGCCAGTCCTTGGGCATGATTACTAAGTGAACTTTCACTTTTATCATTAACAGCTTTGATTTTATAGAAATAATTAACATCAGTGGAGATATCAGTATCGGAATAGCTATAATCAGATGACACATCATTACTTACGATAGATATAGGTGCACCATAATCACCATCGGCTGTATCGCAACGAAAAACATGGAAGAAGAGAGCCAGGTCGTCAACTCTGGTCCAATATACTGTAATCTGATTCTCTTGCCCATTGGAGGCGGTCACATTTATCGGTGCCGAAGGAGAGGCAATGCCCATGGCATCTGCACGACCTTTGGTTGTCTGACTGAAACTACTATCACCCTGTTCGTTGCAGGCTCGTATGGAGTAGCAATATATGACGTCTTGACTGACATCAATGTCGTCAAAACTGGTTCCTGATATTGATCCTATTTTTTCATATGCCCCTAAGCTTGGATTTTCACAGGGATCTTCATTGCCGGTGGCCCGGAATATTTTATAAAAGGAGGCTTCTGTGACCGAATCCCAGGAGATGACGATTTTATTCAGGTAATCGCCATCAGTGCTTGATACAGTGGCAGGTGGGTTATCGGGGACATTATAGGGAAACCATCCACTGACAATTTTACCTGTAAGACTCTCGCCATCGCCGTTTTCAGCTGAGACGGTATAATAAAACGCCTGTCCCTCAACTGAATCAGCTGAACCGTCATCATCAAATGAAAATACCAACCCCTTAATGTTAATGGTGTTAAGATCGGCAATACCTTCTTCCGGAGTGATCTTCTCAAAAATTCCATCAGGATAATCAGATCGATAGACATGATAGACATCAGCGTTTTCAACCATATCCCAATTGAGATATACATGATATAATTTATCAAAAGTGGCAGTCAGGTTTTCGGGTGCTGTTGGTGGATACAGCATGTTTTCCTCTGCGTATCCTTCATCTGCCGCACTCATTGCACTGTAACCACTACTGTTGACAGCCACAACTTTATAAAAATATCGTCGATTCACATTTGGATATTTATCAACAAATTCAATCCCTTCAATTTCTTTTTGAATAATTTGATAATCTGAATCGACACTATCACAGGCTTTATAAATTTTGTAAGTCTCCGCGCGTTCGGATGCTGCCCAGGAAATTCGTACTTGATTAGCAAATTCGCCATCAGTAGCTTTAACCTCCGTGGGTACTTCGGGTCTTTCAATCGGATCGCCCTGTCCTTCCTCTTCATCCTGGCTGTCACAACCATAAAAGAACAACAAAACTGCAATCAATAACATGATAAAACAAATTTTTCTGTTTTTTATTTTCATGATCATCCTCCGAATTTTATGGGGTATTAATGATAATAAAAATTGGAAAAAACATATATCTTTAGATTCTTCAGGTCGCCCAAGGTTCTCATCAGAATGACAAGTAGGTTATACATTTTATGTTGAATAATTACCCATAAACAGTAGTTTCATGTTTTAATCGGACTGAGCGGAAATATTGCTTGTTTATTGTATATCCTGACCTGACGGTCCTTCAAATTGATAGGTAAAACCAATTGCCACACTGAAACGTTTTTCATAAAACTCTTTATATATAGCGTGATAGGTTGGTTCAGTAACATCAGTAAATTCTGTGGAGTAAACACCTTTACGTTCGTATGTCTGAAAAAACCAACCCAGGGACAAATCCAACCTGTTGGACAGCGCCATACCCAGTCCAAAACCGAAGGTGTGATTGGGCAGCAGCATATCAGTTTCATTTCGTTTGTCATCTTTTATACCAAAATCAGTATAAAGATAGCCTAAACTACCAACAACATTTTTCATGAACCCCCACTCAACGCAGGCACCGGCACTGTACCCGTATTCTTTATAATCCTCTTCCCGACCATCCATGTCCCTGTTATTGCGCAGCGTGATTTCCAGCGAACTTTCCGCACGAAGATTTGTCAGGAATTTATATGAGATACCAAAGTTGAGCTGGGTGGGATACTGCATAGTAAAACTTGATTTTCCGTTTCCTGTTGAATACTCCATCTGACTGCTGGGGGAACCGTCTTTAAAATCGTTGAGAGAACCACTGGCTTCTATCAGGGAAGCGGCATCAAACTCCACTGTATTTTTTTCCATGGTCATGGGGGTATGTGTTTCAATTTTAAATCCCAAATCCAGTTTTTCGCTCAGTCTGGCGTGAAGTCCCAAAATGAGACTAAATCCGCTACCAAAATAGTCGGTGCTGATATGCCATTCCGACTCTGGATCTTTAGTGGTAACATTGTTTATTGTGTAAGAAACGTTTTCATTTTCAATAGTCATGTTCCCCGTGCCGTAAATATATCTCAATCCGGCTGCCAATGAGAGCCAATCTTTTAATTTATAGACACCTCCAAAGGTTGCACCCAGGAAATACTCAGTTCTGGTGGCAGAACTGTCGCTGTGATAGGCATTAAATATATCGGTTTGTGCCATGGCCAGTTCTGTTTCTTTGGTTGCCAGGTTTCCCCAATCAATGACTGCCGCACCATTTGGGAAATACATGCCGTTTGCTGCCTGAAGCACAGATATATCCAAATACATAACCCAGTTTTGATCTTTGTAGATAATATCAAAATCCGGCAAAACAGGGGCCACGGTTTCTGCATAATAAAAATCAGGAAGACCTCCGGTGAAATCATCCCTGGTATGCCATGTTTGAACAAAATCCGCGTTGTCCAGTTTGATGGCATAATAGTCCATAGTATGTTCTTTTCGTGCGTAATAAGTTTGTGAACTGTACATGATATAAAGCCCGTTACCTTCCATAAAGGCAAGCCCGGCTGGGTTGTAAAATGCCGCGTCTGCTTCGGTGGAAGCAGATCGATTCAGTGTCCTTACATATTCTGAACTCTGGTTGGGATAAATTCCCCTTTCCTGGTAAAGCCGGGTGGCATAGAGTTTTTGGATACAAGCAAAACATAGAATTACCAATATTGACATCACACTACGATAGATCCTTTTCATCTTCTCTCCTTTTTTGGTTGTTAATTTCCGATTTATTTAATTCTTGGGATAGCCTTCAGGTATCCAGGGGTTTTCCCAGTCGTAACCGGGTTCCTTAAAAGGATCAAATCCCTGGGTATCCATGTACATCATCTTGATATCGGTGACGTCCATGTAGTCCAACCAAATATAAGAATCAGGATCAATAATTTTTTTGCCACCTTGGACAATGTAGTGCACATCAATACGGGCGATATGATCTCCCCATGGAGATGACAAATCGAATCCACCGGTTTGGATTCCATTTTTAGAAGATATACCGTCCAATAATCCACTGACATAACCAGCCAAACAGAATCCATGATATTGATTATCAGTATTATGATTATCGTTATAGTCAACGCGCATGTCGTATTGACTGGTGCCTCTGTTTCCATCCAGGTAATTGGTCCATGTCATTTCATTTAATGGTCTTAATCCCTGAAGAGAAATTTCCCATACCAGATTGCCTTTAAGCAGACCAGGGATAGTGACTTTTTTAATTCCCTGATCACCGAATATGTCTTCCCATCTATCAAAGGCTTTCATGTTTAAAATACCGTATATCCCCCAATAAAATTCATATTCATTCAACAGTTTTACTCTAAGGTTATATTGCTTGGACGTGGCACCGTCTTCAGCTAATACGTCGATCACAACATCGGTGATATATCCTTTGTTCAAGCTTACGTGTTGGTTTACGGCACCACTGGTGTGCGTTCCGTTACCATTGATAAAAACATTTGTCACATTGGGATCATTGGCCACCGCTTCTATTTTGACTGTTTCGGTGGCGTACATGACCGCCATATAGTCCAGGATATTCGGGTCGAATCCATATACCTGGGGATCATGAGTGTTGAAAGTACCAGGATATATTACTCGCTGGGAGTCATTGCTACCCCAGTATAGTTGGATATTTGACAGATCGGCATCATTGTTGCCTGATCGTACGGTTAGTTCAATATTGTAGGTCTTGCTATCGTTGCCATTTCCTTTCGTAATTGTAATGGCTATCTGGTAGGGGGTTTCACGAATCGGGATGATGTCTTCTGTAAGTTTTAAAATAGTTATCCCGGCAGACGGTCCATTAACCAATGGAGTGCCTCCATCAATGGTGATACCGACCATGGTGGCTGTAGACTGCGTAAGAACATAGAGATTGGTGGGGAGCTTTCCACCAGAGATAGCGGCCGTAGCGTCAAATGTATCCTGATTCTCGGGATCAAAAATCGGATCCAGAGTGGTATTTTCAATAAAAACACTGGATACAGTGTAATCATCCAGTACACCGCTCAATTGCGTAACAGATACAATATAATATTTATTCGTATTTCCATCTGGAGCAGTGACCGTAATTAAAATCCTATTAAGTCCCTGGGTTATGCTGATTTCTTTTGGATCATTCACTTTACCTGATCCGGCCTTTTCCATCATGATGATAGAACCTTCCTTCTCTGCTACACAGGAAAGCGAGATGACATCCGTGCTTCCATCAACAACCACTGAATATCGAGTTGTATTGGGATCAAATTTTTCAAAAAAAGTGATATCCGGATTATCACTTGATGATATGGCAAGGGAGGCCAGGTTAGCATTTTCACTTACCCGTCTGATCACGGTTACCGAATAGTTGTTTTCTGAACCATCCCAGGCAACAACATGGACATTTATATCGTTCTCCCCCACATCCAGGTTGATGGATTCTGATTCTTCAGCACTTTGAACTAATTGACCGTTTACAAATGCAACTGCAAATACATGATCAACCACAGGTGTAACGGTTATTGACTCCACCTCGTTACCCACTGAGGCTGAATAAGACCAGTCGAACGGACTGAAGGGATAATTGAGTTCACCCTCTGATAATACCAAGTTGATCAACAAGGCGTTGGAACTTTTTCCATCACCATAACCATATTTGTCACCCGGTTTTTCATCACAACTGACAGAAGCCAGTCCGACAATCACAACATAAAGTAATAACAGCTGACGTTTGAAGCTGAAAGATATCATATTCTCCTCCTGTCTATGATTCTTAAAATGGCTGGTTGGCAATGCTTAACACTCCAGAAAATTAAACAGTGCTAAGATTGTGAATAACTTACATTTCAGGTTTTTTACCCCACCTCAATGACCGCAGATTCTTGTTTGATTGGTAAGCACATTTCCTGTCATACTGAGGATGTACAACGAAAGATCTCCCAGAGAAAAATGCAAGAGATGTTGCTGATTACCTGAAAATATGTTTGTTTCAAGTCCTGTTAAATCTGTAATAAAAGATCTCTTTGAAAGCGTGGAGATTCTTCAAGCCGCCAGGGCTCCCCATCAGAATGACACTTGTTTTTTAGAAAATTTGGACAAATAAAGATCAAATCAAAACCCTAAAATGTATGGAATAAAAAGCCATATCTATTTCTTAACTGTAAAAGGCAATATCAACATCCTTATTTTAAATAGAAATGGCTATAAATAATCAAAAAACATAAATGATAATTTTAATAATATTCATAAGGATATTAATTGCCTTTTTTGACCAGAAAACCTCCAATGTCTAACAAAAAATCTGGATAATTTGTCTTCCAGGGAAACCAATCCTGGTTAATGGTCTTGTTTTCATGCATGTTATTTGCAGGCAAATATACTTGTGGGCAAGTACCCGCTTGCATCACAAAACGCAAAAATCCCTCTTATAATAAAACTACCGTGAGTTCTATCATTGATCCGGTTCAGGGATGTTATCGGTTTTGAATGAATCCAAATCATCAAAGAAACAAAGATGTTCTGAATTAAGATAAAAACCCGGTTATTCCCTGATAATTCCACTACTATATCAATCAAATATCTGCTTCACTACCAACATAACTGGTTTTACTTAATGCGTTGGTGGAAACCGAGTCAGCTATATTGTGCTGCTCTATGGTTTGATTAAGGTTGATGTATATATGATTATAATGGAATTATTTAAAAGTAATAACAGATGGTCATAATGCTATATAGTTGATTAGATTGATATTAATCAATCATATATAGTGATCTGTGTCAAGAAAAATTAATAAATACAGGTAAAACAAATGTAAAACTCTTATGTATATTTTGTAACATCCCAAGTTTATTGATTAGGTATTTAAGTTAGTTAGATATGAGAAGTTTATTAAGTGTTGAATTCAATTTTTTAAAAGTGAACTGTTTTAAACGGATACCGATCTATTGCAATTGAGATAACCTTTCTTATGAATATAAAAATCTATTTTTTAATTAATTTATATATACAGAAAAATATTTTATTTTAATAATAGTTATTATGGGCAAATAGTAGTTGTTCGGTATTCAAAAGGATACATTTTAGCTGGATCTGGCAATATTGGAAATATTCGGATGGGTTTAACGATGAAAATGGATTGGGGAATATCTATGGGAATAAAAGCATGGGCCTTAGGAATAAATCGGTGGAAATCGCTTAAAGTTAGTCAAAGAACGGGTTTATTTCAATAGGTTTTATAGGTTCCTTTGAACTTAAAAAAGATGGTATCTTGCGCACGAATAACTGCTTTGACATCGATTTCCGACTCTTTTGTCTCGATCTCTTTTGTTTCAATTTGCAGATCAACGTCCAGATATTTATGCTGAGAGGGAATTAAAACGGCTAAAAATTTAATATTTTTTGCTGAAGAGAGGGTCAATTTTTTATTTAAAGCCGTTTCGGAGATTTCAGTTACCATTTGAATCTGGCATACGCCAGGGGTAATGGGGTTTTGCGGGAAATGACCGTCATATATCTGATGATGTCTGTTTAATTCGATTCGGGCATTAATGGTCCCGTTATTTTGATGAATTTCCAGAATCTTAAAGAAACGATCAATTAGCATATATTCTCTTCCAATAATGGTTCAGTTTCGGGCATTTTTACCAAAGACTCTTTTGACCAACTGTCGCTTCCTGGGTTTAAAGGTGTTATCTGCTTTTTCCTTTTGCATTACTTTATATATCAATTTAAACATCTTCAGTTGTTGCGATTCATTTTTGTAAAAAGTATCCCAGGCGTATTGCAGTAATTCCTCCAGCTTTTCCACTGTCATGTGTTTGGGTTGATAAACTACTTTGTCAGCGGAATATTTGTCCCAATCGTAGGTAAGAATTCGTTTTTGAGCATGCAGTTCTTCGTAGGCAGTTGTGTGGGGAAATGGTGTTAAAACAGTAAATTCGGCTAGATCCAGCTCGATTTCCATCAAAAAGTCAATCAGTTTTTTGATGGAGTCTTCAGTTTGGTTATCCATTCCCAGAAGGATAGTTCCTTCCACCCCGATACCGTGGTCGTGGTAGCGTTTGATACGTTCTTTGATGTAATCGGAAGTATCAAAAACTGCCTGATAGACGTACCAGGCACCGGCTTGGGCGGCCAGGTCCAGTACTTCCGGGTCGTCTTCAATGGGATGGCAGCACCATTTTTTCTTCAGGGGAATCATTTCCCTAAACAGGTCTTTTTCCCACTGTTTATCCTGAGCCAGAGAATTATCCACAATAAATAGGCGGTTATTATCGATACTGGCCATCTCTTCAATGGACTTATCAATGGGGCGTGGTCTGAATTTTCTTCCACCGAGATAAGCCACCGCGCAAGGGTAGCAATGGAAACGACAGCCTCTTGAGGCGTGAAACAGATCCACCATTTGAACACCTTTGTAGTTATAATAATCCCTGTTTAGAATATCCCTTCTGGCAGATCCCACTATTTCAATTGGTGGGGGAGAATTCAGATAGTTATAAACTTTTTTCAGGTTATTATTCCTAAAATCGTCAAAGACTTGCTCCATTTTACCTTCCGCCTCTCCCAGAAAAACGGAATCGGCGTATTTTTCCATTTCTTCCGCATGAAGCATGGTGGCGATTCCTCCGCAGATAACCGGTATACCACGTTTTTTGTATTCATTAATGATTTGCCATCCTCGTTTCACCTGAATGGTCAGCATCATGGAGATGCCTACAAAATCAACGGGATCATCGAAGTTGATCTCTTCTACATTTTCATCCACAAACGTTACTTCAATATCTTCCGGTAGAGTCGCAGCAAAAACAACAGGTCCGTGGGGAGGGAGGTGGAATTCTGTTTGTCCATGCAATTTTACCCATTTGGGATAGATCAACTTAAATTTCATAAAAATACCTTATTTGATAGTATTAATGGGAACTACAGATTGTACCGATTTTATTATCAGCAAGATTTAATTTCATACATTATTATTGAGTCATCCTTTTATACATGTTGGAATAATTCTTCGTTCAAGTATCGTTTGTTATTGGCCGGAATAACGCTATAGATTAGGCTCAATCACCTCAACAAACTGTTTTTTCAGCATGATACAAATGACCAAATAATTAATTTAATCAGAGATTTTATTTTATTGATTGATTATTAGAGTTAAATTCTTATTTATACGAAACTTATATGTTATTTGTTCTTATTAGTAAAAACGTATTAATATTTAAAGACAGTAACATCAAAATATCAGGCTGAATTTCCGTTTGACAATCGTTTATATTCATCCCTTAGCATTCTACGGATGGGTTTACCGATGCGGCTTTTGGGGATTTCCGTTCTGAATTTGTAAAACCGGGGGATCTTATAATCCGGCAAATGTTGTTTGCTAAAAGCAATCAGGTTTTTTCTATTGGGTGTGCTACCATCTGCCGGTATGATAAATGCCACGATGGCCTGACCTCGAACAAGATCCGGTACGCCGATCACGGCAATATCTTTGACATCAGGGTGTTTGATCAAAGTACTTTCCACCTCGCTGGGATAGACATTGTAGCCGTTAGTGATGATTAAGTCGTCTTTTCTATCCACCAGGTAGAAAAAACCCTTTTTGTTCATTCGTCCCAGATCGCCTGTATATAACCAGCCGTTTCGAATGGTTTCTTTTGTTTTTACGTCATCTCGCCAGTATCCTTGCATCAATTGGGGACCTTTGACGATGAGTTCTCCTATTTCTCCAACCCGGCACTCATGTTCCCCTGTTTCAGCGTCCACAATTTTAACCTCTGTATCAGGAATCGGAATACCGACGCTATCGGAGATTTTTCCGCTGTAAAATGGGGTCAGTAACACCGTTGATGAGGCTTCAGACAATCCATATGCCTGGGTAATGGTTTTGCCGGTTAACTTATAATATTTTTCCTGTATCCACTTCGGCATTGGAGCTCCGCCACCGGTGGCGATATCGATATCGGTCAATCCATATTTGACTGCATCTGTGCAACATACCAGCGCTGCCCACAAAGCGGGAACGGCGGGAAATGATATGGGGTTGTATTCCTTAATGACGTTAAGTATTTCGATAATGGATGACCAGTCGAACATGGGAAGAAGGATCATCCGATAAGCTCGATAAATGGAGAGATGCATGCAGATAGTCATGCCAAAAACATGAAAAAACGGGATAATACAAATGATGGCTTCGTTTTTCTGTCTCAATATTGGATTCCAGGCATCTATCTGCCGTAAATTGGCGGTGATGCTTTTTTGTGTTAAGACTGCCGCTTTGGGAGAGCCGGTGATGCCGCTGGTATATTGTAAAACAGCAATATCTTCGGCTGTGGTTTTTGAGACCGGTTCATCCGTGGAATGACTTGAAACAAGATCGCTAAATATCAGCAGTGGAGAGGTTTTAGCAGGAATGTCCAATTCCTTTTCTTTAGCAAAAACCGAATGAATAACGATGTGCTTTACCGGTGTTTCAACCGCAATCCTGAGGATATTTTCTACAAACAGATCCAGGGTTATTACCATTTTCGATTCGGAATGACATAGAAAGCGCACCAGATCATGTCCCTGACTCATAACGTTTAAATTAACTACGATGGCACCGACTTTCATAATGCCATAAAAGGCGATAACATAGGTAGGTGAATTGGGGAGCAGTAACGATACTCGATCACCTTTTTTAATTCCTATGTCAATCAGGGCATGAGCGAATGCGTTGACCTTCCGGTTGACTTCCCGGTATGTCAAATCCTGTTTGTTAAATGTCAGAGCAACAAAGTCGGGAAAATCAGCGACGGTTTTATTAAGGACATCAGGCAGAGTAAGATCGGGGTATATCAAGGTTTTCGGAACGTCTTTATCATAAAATCTGATCCAGGGAAATTCCATTGGGTCCTATCGCTTTTTCTGGGAAATAACCTGATCGCAGCTAAACTGTTCAATCAGTTCCATCATGTTTTTTTTATGATTGATAAAAATTAAAAAGGCTGTCGCTGCTGCTCCTGAAATGGCAACGGGACTGATTTGGTATTTGATAATGGTCCCGGCAGCCAAACCTGAAACCATAAAAAAAGAAGCAATAAAGGGTTTTCGAAAAATTCCATACCCAATAACCCAGGCTAAAGCCGACAAGGCCGTTGCCGTCAATGTGATGACAGCAGTAAACCCCAGATAGTTTGCCACCCCCTTTCCGCCTTTAAAACCGTGAAAACAAGGGAAACGATTTCCCAGAATCAAGGCAAATCCAACCCAGGGGATATAAGAGATGTTCTGTAGATAAACGGCGGCCAGAGCAATACTCACAGCCCTGCCGATATCGAGAGATAAAACAAAAATTGCCCAAACCAGACCAGCCTGTCGGTACACATTGGTAGCACCGGCGTTACCGCTGAAATGTCTCCTGGGATCATCCTTGCCGAAAATCTTAAACAGTAAGATCGCAAAATTGACGGATCCAATGATATAGGCAGCCAGGATGAGTAAAAAATCTAGAACCATAAAATAATGTTGTTGGCAGATGGTTATCTGGTATTTCTATGTACAAAATTATAAAAATGACTGTATTGGGTAATCACGGTAAAAAAGCGCCGCACTAGTTTTGGGTTTATATTCCAAGTCTTTTTTAGCAATCTGAAAAAAAGTTGTCGAATTTGGGGGGATTCACTAAAAATGAAATGTCGGAAAATCCGCATACCAAACAGCAACTGACGGAGGTCGGCTTTTTTATTCACATAACCGGTATAAAAATAATCCACATTTTTTAGCCACTCCAAGAGCCGTTTTTCAAAATTTTCCGGTGTATAGATTTGCTGAAAAAACGCCCAGTATAAACTGACCAGCATGTCCCGTGACATTTGTTTGGGAATGATGTTGGTTTGAAGTTGCCATTCCCCGGAAAAACTCTGTGTGGTCAGTCGATCTTCCTTTTTTAAACGGTTATATAACGTTGTGTGCCTGGGAGCGTTCAACAGGCTGATACCAGCGATGGGGCTATTGGTTGTTGATAAAAAGTGATTCAGATCTTCAAAAATGCTTTCATCATCATGGTCAAAACCGACAATCAGTCCGATAAACGGGACAATACCAAATCGGGAGATTCTTCGGATGCGCTCAAAAATGTCTTTTGACAGGTTTTTTTCCTTATTGACCTCTTGTAAGCTTTCCTGTCGAACCGTTTCCACTCCCAGGAAAAGAACTGAAAACCGGGCATTGGCGAATTTTTTTAACAATGTTTCATCATCGGCTACCTGGACGGTGATCTGTGTGGAAAATGATAAGGGTCGTGTTTGCCGGACATTCCATTCAATCAGTTTATTCAGGAGTTCACGAGTAAAGGTTTTATTTCCGAAAAAATTGTCATCGGAAAAAAAGATTGTTCTGGCACCAATACGGTAGGCGTTTTCTATCTCCTGCAAAATCTGATTGATGGATTTAGTGCGATATTTTCGACCGACGTATTGAATTACATCGCAAAAATCGCAACGATTGGGACATCCACGACTGGTTTGTATGTTAATGTTAACGTAATCTCCTGTATTGATTAATGACCAGTCAGGTGCGGGGCTGTCTTTCATGTCAATATAGGAAGGCTGTTGATATGTATGTTCTGCTTTACCTTCCAGCCACTGTTTTAAAAATGTAGGCCAGGTGTATTCGGCTTCACCGATAAATAGGAAATCGGCTAATTTCTGACATTTATCCGATTCAATTGAAGCGTAGGTCCCACCCAGGGCGACGGATTTACCTTTATTCTTAAATGCGGCACACAGTTCATGAATTCGTCTGGCATGAAGGGTTGCACCGGTAATAGCGACCAGATCGCAGGGCATGTTAAAGTTTATAGCTGTCACATTTTCGTCAGCCAGCACATATTCGATATTCAGGTCTTTCGGAGTTAAGGCCATCAATGTCGCCAAAGCGGCATTGGGCATCAGGGTTTTTGCACCCAGAATATCGGCGGTTCCTTGCATTGACCAAAAATTGTCCGGATGTTTAGGGGCAACCAGGTAAATCCGCCTAAAATACTTACCGGAACCGTATCGTTTCACCTTTACTTGCTTCATAGTACCATCCTTGGGTAAAGGGCGATCAGTTGCGATTGATTGTGGTTTTTGGATGATGTGGTTTCTGCTTCAATTTACCTTGGATTAAGCTTCGAGAGGTTGCCATCAGCTCTTCCAGGGTAAACGAGTCGTTGTTGTAATCCGGTTGCAGTTCGGTGACCAGCTCGACTTCAATAGTATTTGAAATACAGGTATTAAAAAAGAACTTTCCCGGCGCAAACAGGTTGTTGGTATTGCGTATCACTACTATCTTGATAGGAGCCCCGTTTTGTTTGGCAATGCCGAAGACACCTTTGTTAAATTCACTCAAGTTACCGTCTCGGCTTCGGGTTCCTTCTGGAAAAACAAATAAATTCCCTCCCTTTTCCAGGTGGGATTTCATACTGGTAACATTCTTAATCACCAGTGGAAAGCCTTTTCCCTGGGCAACAGATGGAATATAGCCCGATTTTTTTAACATCCAGCTAAAAAAGGGGAGATAAAAAAAGGTATTTTTAACAATGGTTTTCTGTTTTTTGAATATTGAAATAAAAAGCAACGGATCAAGGTATGATAAATGATTGGCGATAATTATCGATGAACGGATAGATCGAACATCATCGGTTATATGAATTCGAAGGCCCGGAGTCAGCATTTTGATCAAGATAAAAAAAATACGGAAAAACCAGTGAATATATTTTTGAAACATCTCTTCAGGCGCTGGATATCGAATTAGAGTCCACAGGAAAAAAGGGATAAATCCAATCAGAAACCCCAAGGTAAAATAGACCCAAAGCAGTATAGTGACAACAAAATCTATCGGAAATTTGATAATTTTAAAAAGCATGATGTTATGACTTAGTTACAGAACTGAAACTACAGATTTTGGTTTTGCATAATCAGTGTCATTAAAAAAAACTTATGGTTTCTATTATTTTATAAACCGCTTAATTTTATTGCCGAGAAACCGTTCAAAATGAAACCACTCAAAGGGATGATTACGCAGGGCCTTCTCCATGAAATCTGCGTATGTTTGAACCGAATGCTTAACGGCTTCTTTACGCTCACTTCGCTTTTTAGCGGTGACGTAAATAGGTTCGGATACTTCGATTCTATAATTGTTTTTTCCGTTTGGAAAAGAAAAAAGAATAAATATGGGTTTGCCTGTAATCAAAGCCAGCCAGTGAGGACCTTCGGGCAAAAGGACTTCATGCTGGAGAAATTCTGCGCTGGTGGCGCGCTGGTTTTGGTGCCACAAACGATCACCGGTTATTGAAACCAATCCGCCTTCATTCATCCAGGGGGAACTTTCCAATAATAAAAACGGTGAACTGCCATTTTCATCCACGCCTACGATTTTCAACCCGCTTTGAGCCAGACTGTCCTTTTGCATTTTTTCTATCTGTTCTTTGTGTTTTGTTCCTACGTATAGCATCAGTTTGATATTGTTCTGTCTACGCTTCAGCAGATGAGCGGCGATTTCCCAGTTACCCATATGGGACATCAGAATAATCCCCCCCTCCTTTTTGGCGAGGGTTTTTTCCAGGTGGTGCCAACCCACAGAGTTGTGGGTAACTTTGTTAAAATCCAGCAATAAAAATCGGTCCCGGAAAATCCGGGTGAAATTCTGAAATTGTTTCCAAGTGCACCAAAGGTGATACCAGGAGCTTCTTTCGGGAAACAGAGCTTTGTAAAAATCTTTTGAGATTCGTACTCGTCTCGGAAAAAGAACAAAGTACCCGGTAGCAACAATATAGGCGATTGAGCAAAATATCCAAACTCCAAGAATTTTAGAAAATATCAGTGTTGACTTGTAGGCCAGTTTTTTCATGATTAATAATGCTTTTTGTTTTTAGGTAGAGCAACAATTTTGTTTTGTCATTCTGAATAGAGCGCCAGAGATGTGAAAGATATTGGCGATTCCAGATTGATCCTTTGCTATTGTTTTTTTAAACTTGCAACAAACGAAATGATAAGACGTAAGATAATGTTAATTGTTATTAGCGTTAAGAGGTTTTTTGTCGTTCTTGCTGTTAATGAATTCAAAATATTAAGCTATTATTTTAGATAGTTACGTAAATTAATAAACCTTTAAAAACGTATCTGACATTCCAGGCTTGCATGTTGTGTCACAATTCAAAAACTAGTCATATTTAAAAGAATTAGAGCGAAGCGTCTTTACGAGTTTGACCCGGAATCTATGGCTGTTTTCTGGTACTTGCTTCTGGATGGCGGATCAAGTCCGGCATGACGTGTATTTATTTCATATTTTCTAAAAATTATGACACTCTCACTCCGGATAAAATGAAGTTCATTCCATACATATCCGCGCACTGGCTTATAAACCCAACTGGCAGGATTTTTTATGGGATTATCCAGTGTTTTTTAAGCGTTGTTAATTTTATGATTTATTTATTATTTGTCTGCTTTTGCAGTAAACCAGGTTTCCTCGCGATCTTTTCCAGATGGTTTTATACAGATGTTTTTAAACCCTTCTCCGGCAATCAAACGGTGTACATGTTCTTGTGATCGATAGTAAACATCGGCCTTGCTCAGTTTAATTCGTTGGGTTTCAAACCAGCGAAAAAACGGAGTTTTATCCGGTGACGGGAGGGTTACCCGAATGATCAGATCACCTTCGGCACGCAGGGATGAATGGATATTTTGCAGTGTTTGTTTAAAAGCACTGTCGCTTAAATAATGCATCATATCCAACATCATGGCCGCATCTGCGGGTTCGGGAACCGGTGGTATCTGTGGCGCTCCAGCACAAATGACTTTTCCTTGCGGTTTAAGTGCCCGATTAGCGACTCTGACTCTTTCCGGGTCTGGGTCCAGGCCAAAGATCCGAATATCTGGATAACAATCCATTAACCATCCGGCAGGAACACCGTATCCGCATCCAATATCGATTACAATTTTGGGAGAAGTGAAAAACTGTTCAATTTCCGAAAACATGGGGTCCAACAAAATCTTAAATCGGGCAAACATGCGAGGGTGCGCTTCCATTTTAGAATAACGTCCTATCACACGTGAAAATCTGCTTTTTCCCCGAGGCACTTTATTCGATTTGTTTGAATCCTCTTCAATAAATAATCGACGAAGAATAGGCGGTAGAATAATAAAAGAACCGATCAAGGAATATCCGATTCCTAACAACGATACCAAACCGGCACTTCGCAGCAGATTGTGTTGGGCTGTTACCAGTACCCCAAAACCGATGATAGTAGATATTGAAGCCAGAAAAACCGCCATGCGAATTAAACCTAGCGAAGGATGAACCTCATTGCCGTACCGCTGATAGGAACGAACAAAAAACAGCGAGTAGTCAATTCCCATACCAATAACAATAATGGCCAGCATCAATCCTGGTATATCCAGCGGCCGATTCATTATATTCAGGGTCCCCAACGTACACACCAAGGCGAATATGATCGGCAGCATGGATATGATGGTCAACTTCCAATCTAGAAAAAAAACAAATATCAGTAAAACAACACTTAGCCCAATGATTAGAATCATCTTCTGAAAGGTTGACGACAATAACCCCCCAAATTCACTGGAAAACAGGTTTGGGTCAAAAATCCGTATGGATTTGGTAAATGAATACCGTTGGAAAAACGAATTTGATTGAAACCCCAATCCGGGGGTGACGGTAGTGAACTGAATCCATTTTCCAGTCTCAGGATTATGTGAGATTCCTAACAAATCAAAGAACTGCATTGGAATTTTTGAATATGAATAGGTATCTATTTGTATTGTTCGAAAAAATGGCTCAAAAGCATTGGGTGAAAACCCAAGTTTCAGGGATAAATCAACCAAAGTTTTCTGAAGGTACGCTATTCGTTTTTGATTCCAAAACTGCTTCCATGCTTTGAAATTTCGTTGTCCCATATCGTTTCCCGGAAACAACATGGAAGGAACAAAAGCGGAGGATATGTTTCCCAGAGCCATATCCTGATCCAAAAGATCGGTTAACCGATCACCCTGATCTTGAATCTCCTGGATATTGTTTGCTTCTGCTATCAGGTATACTTTGGAGAATACTTCACCCCAAACTTCTCCAACGTGTTTTTCCGCTGATTCGGTGGCTTCACTTACTGTGTTCATTGAGCTTAGATCAGCGTTAAACTCCGGTTTGGCAAAAAGCAGCATGACCAAAAAGAAGCCCGTAGCCATAAACATCAGCTTATATCCGGCCTCAGTAGACAGTCGATTAATTAATTTTTGAAGAACGGGCGTTTTCTTCTTGCTGGCGGCAGGCATCATCGGATTTATCAAAGGGAAAACCGTATGAACAAAAATGAATGAAAACAGAATTCCCAGGGCTGCAAATTGTCCGATTTGAGCTAAAATAGGAAAACCACTGATGGATAGTACCCAAAAAGCCCCCACTGTGGTTAAAACGGCGATTAATCCGATGGATCGCACTTCGTGAGCCGCTTCCCGTACCACGGTTTCATGGGGGCGGTCCAGAAACAACAGATAAGCAATGCTGTGATCAACGGTGATAGAAATGATGGCTCCGCCAAATCCAAGGGCTAATATGGAAATGGAATCATATATTAACGAGCAGACAAAAAATGCTGTGATGGTTCCTATAACTGCCGGGACAAGCGACAACAACCCTATGAATGGCCGGGGAAAGGAGATAAAAAGTAAAACTGCAATACCAATGGTGGCAAATAATATGGCGCGCTGTGTGTCTCTTTTGACTATATTTTCGTTATCCAAGGCAGCACGATAAGCACCAACAGGGGTGATAGTAAAGTCAGTTTTTGCTGAAGTGAATTTTTGGTTTAATTCTCGGGCGGTTTTTTTAAATAAGGCTGTGGTCGCCCTGGAGAAAGCAGTATCGGCTCCGGAAGTCCCGGGATTGACTATAACCAATATATGTTTGCCATCAGCAGAAAAGGGGTAACCTCTATAGAAACTTCCCCCTTTAACAGGAGACAAGTGCGAAAGCCGCCGTAAGATCAAGTTTCGTAATTCCAGGGGATCTTCAGCAATCAATTTTGCCTGGCCGATACTATTCATATTGGACAGACGATTTAATATTGTTACCAGTTGTGTTTGAATGTTCTGCTCTGTCAATAGCGGTATAATCTCTTTTTCCAACTGATCTGCTGAAAACAGGACAGGCATGTTTTGTACGGTGTGTTTCACCAGCTCCGGTATAAGCAGATGTGTTTGAGACCATCCCACCTGTTTGAATAATCCGCTGTTTTTTAGCTGATTTTCAAAAAAGACTGCACTTTCTACCAGCTTATCAGGATCAACCGTGGGATGGAAGATATCAATTACAATTCTGTCTTGAAACGGATGGTTTGAAAATACGTATTTTGCATTGTTTAGTACGGTGTTGTTGGTGGGCATGGAATTCAACACATCAAAATCGATGTTAATGCGGTGAAGGGCTGTGAAGAATAAAACTCCTACCACTAACAGTGTTAAAATGGCGATGGGGATGTTTATAATGGATTGTTTTGAGTCGGTCATGGCAGCGTGAAAATATGGTCCTGTTAGTAAAATCGGATCAAAATAACAGCTTTTTTCTTATGAACCGAGGAAAAACGAAACGTTGAAAAATCAGACGAGTGAAGGTAGTGAAGTTGCGGAGAAAATCAACAAAAGGCCTGAAATGAGAAACTCTTTGGGAGCCGATCATATAATCTACACTGATGGGGACTTCCACTACCGGTATTGTTTGCCAGCCTGCTTTGGCCAGAATTTCAACTTCGAATTGATAACGACGGGCTCTGGGATTTAACTGCATGATTTCCGGTAACGGGTAAATCCGAAATCCGCTTTGTGAGTCTTGCAGCCATGGACCGCCTGAAACAAATACCCAA
Source organism: bacterium (assembly GCA_041556995.1). Taxonomy (GTDB): domain Bacteria; phylum SAR324; class SAR324; order XYD2-FULL-50-16; family XYD2-FULL-50-16; genus JAHJTV01. The sequence continues at coordinate 22,249 of JBFFHJ010000039.1, forward strand.
AAATTGGAGAATTTTCTACCAAATCGACTGGTCCAGGGAATCTGTTTATTATCCATGCCCTCTCTTTTACCGATAACAATGGGTCTGTCCGGGTTGGAGGCTTTTTTTATTAATTCGACAGCGTCATCCACATTGTGTTGCCCATCGGCATCAACAGTGATAGCCCAGTCCGCAACTTTTGCAGCTTCACAAAAACCGGTTTGTAAAGCTGCTCCTTTTCCCTGATTAATATCGTGGTGCAATAAGGTGATTTCTTTTATGTCTTTGATATTATTCAAACTGTCATCTGTTGATCCGTCATTGACCACAAAAACAGGAATATTAAATTTCAAGGCGGCTTTCACTACATCACGGACCTTTTGATCATGATTATAAACCGGAATCACGAAGGCAAAACGATCTTTTTTACAGTTGTCAGAATCAATTCCCATGACATTATACGCTGATTAGAAAACCGGCAAATTGTTGACCGTCTATTATATGATTTCCGGAATAAAAGCCAGGGCCCATGTGCCGGGTCCCATATGAACGCCCGAAGTTAAGGAAAGGGGTTGTAAAATGATTTCCGCCAGGGGATATTGTTTTTTAATCTCTTGTTTAGGTATGGATTCCACCCATGAACGGTTATCCGAATATTCAAGCAGAATCAGTGGTTTGGAGTTTTTGGGGAGGGTTTCTTCGATTTTTTCGTAAGCAAAAGCCAGTTGCGACTTTTGATTGCGAGCCATACCGACTTTTTTAGCCCCTTCAGCGGTGGGACTGACAATGGGTTTCATACTCAACATGTCGCCAAAAAAGGCACTGGTTTTTGATAAGCGGCCACCGGCAGCCAGATAATGCAATTTATCCAGGAAGACAAATTCCTGTGATACGTTAATGGCTTTTTGCGCAAATCTAACCAGGTGCTCTGCATCAATTGTTTTTTGTGCCTCTTTAACGGTGGCCATAACAATAACCGCCAGTCGTCCCGAAGCAGCAGTCGTATCAATAACCAAAAAGCGATTATCCGGGTCATTTTGTTTTTTCCAATCACATGCAACTTGATAATTGCCGGTAAAAACGGACCCGACACAGAGATACAACACCCGATCGTATTGTTCCAGAACTCGCTGGTAGGATTGATGGCGTTCGAAGGTGGATGCTTGTGATGTGGATATTTTTTGATTATCCTGCATCATCTGATATATTTCATCCGGTAAAAACAACGACTCCGGCAATGATTTATCACGGGTGATGATATAACTGTCCAACATGGTGATACCAAATTTCTGGGCATTTTCACGGGTAAGTGAACCGGCAGCATCGGTCATAATGTGACATTTTCCTTGCTTTTTATACTTGGCAAAGTTGTTGATCTGTTCGGCCAGATCATCATTTTCCCAATTGATCACCTCCCCAATCTCTTCAATTTTCCGGCGTGCCTCTTGGATGTTTTTGGTGTGCAGATGAACTTTAATAAAGTTTTCGTGAGGAATAATGACCGTACTTTGGCCAATATCAGCCAATTGTTTTGTTTTATCCTCCACATCGCCCTCAATCTTCAGGACAGCATCAATGCAATATCCCTTTTCAATTTCTCTTCTATAAGTATTTGATATTTTCAGCTTCCCCTTAAACCGCTGGGTAATGGGAATACAATCATCAGCCTTATTTATCAGGCTGCTAAAAAATCCTTCAAGAAAAACATACATGCCTAAGGCTCCGGAATCAACAACTCCAGCTGATTTCAGGGCGGGCAGAAGTTTGGGCGTTGATTGAACGGTTTTCTCCAGATGTTCAATAATCCGGGTGATATATTCCTCATCATTTTTTATACTTTCATTTTCCACAAACTCAACCAGAGCATCGAAAACGGACAACATAGTACCCGGCATGGGATCACTAACTGCCAGCCAGGCAGCATCTCTTCCTTTTTTTACGGCTTTAGGCAAAATGTCCAGTGAATCAGCTGTTAATAAACCGGAAAAAAACCGGGTGGCGATGTTTCCTGAATTACCACGTGCCGATAAAAGCAGTTTTTCAATGGTTGCTTCCCTGTCCCCGTTTAATTGTCGCAAAGGCGTCAAACTGGCAATCAGGTTTCGTCCGGTATCGCCATCGGCAATCGGAAAAACATTGATATCATCTAGCAGGTCCGACCAAGCTGCTACTCGATCGACTCCTGAGATTAACGCGTTTTGTAAGGTCAGTTCCATTGTTATTGAGTCTTTATCGGTTGTGTTGTGTCAGTCGGCAACTTATATTAGAAACCACAGATTTTGTCATTGGCTAAATACAAATTATCTCAACTATGGTTTTTTGTTTTTCTATTTAATTCTTATTGTGGATGGTCCACTTGAATTAATTTCATTTGTAATGAGTAACCAAAGATCCCATGCGTCAATAATTGCATTTCAGTGGGGTAAGTATCCTTTTGATCTGTTTGGTCATTGGAATTGGATGTCTCAAATTGGGCCAGTACTGTCTTTATAGGACGATAATTGCTATTTTTGTAGCTATGTATCTCCCAGTTTTTATTTGGAAGTACGATGATGTCGATCACTTTTCTTTTGTTTTTTAAATAGCGACAGCCAATTCCTTTTCCACTATAGGTTCCCAATTGTACCAATTTACCATCGGGTTTTAAAAAAATCAATTCTATATCATTCAGTAGCCCCTGAGCAAAACCTTTTGAATCAAAGGGATGAACTGCTCTTTTAATTGATATTCCTTTGACATCAAATCGGGCTTGAAACACAACCAATCCCTCAATGGTTAGCAGCACACTTTCAAAAGCCCGTTCCGACGGATAAACCGTGGTAATACCTACAAAATAGCTTTTTCGATCGCCCGGCACAGAGGCTTCCAGGGAATGAACCAGTTGTACATTTTTTTTCACAAAGGGTGTGCGGCATGTTTCCTCAATGCTTAATTGCTGATTTTGATCTACTGGTACTATTTTGGGCAGAGAACTGCATGATCCTATCAATAGGGATAGTGCAGTAATCAGAATAAACCTATGGTTTCTGAAAATACGATTGTTCAATGTGTTTGTTCAATTCCGGTTTGATGAATTTTAACAGGGTGAAAGCGTTTTCGCTTTCATAAATGTAAACGGAATCAATAATTCCGGGGCAGTCTGACATATGTAGTTCAATTCGGCTGACCAGGTCTAAAAGTTCTTTTTTATTAGCTTCCAGTATTATTTTACCCTGTGGTTTGAGGGTGGCGGTAAAATCAGGATTCTCATCAAATCGCCCTCCCAGCCAGGCAATGATCTCCTGAAGAACAATCTGCATTGCCTGAAGTTGCTCTCCGGAATCCTGAACCAACTTGCCATCCTGCTTAAAATAACGTGTTATGTTTCCATTGTGTGATAATAAAATGGATGATATGGGAGTCTGATATTCCCATCTCAAGGAACCTGGTTTTTGAAAAATAAATTTACCTTTTGATAACAATGGCTTGGTGAGTATTTTTAAATGCTTTTCCTGCCTGAAATCAGCAGAAACTGATTCGATTGTCTTGGCGCTTTGTTTTATGCTTTCCCAGGAACCGGTCCAGGCGGAAGTGACCAATGGGAACATTAAGACTAAAATCAGGGAAAATAGGGTTTTCATTATTTTAATCCATTGATATTATAGTCCTACCGATTTTGGGAGTCTATTCATTGATAAGTATCGTTCCACTTCGATTTGGTTGTAGTTTTTCCAACATAAGGGATCGGAAGCCAAGTAATCACCGGTTAGCTGATAGGCAGCTCCGCGGCATCCGTAGCAGTGCTCTGTCTTTTCGCAGGATCGACAGGGACCTTTCATAAAATCCGTATGGTTTCTTAGATCATGAACAACCTTGCTATCTTTTATAATATCAGCTAGTTTATTGTCCCGTATATTGCCCACCGGTATTGTTACACCCACGCAAGGCATAACATGTCCTTGCGCTGTTACCAGACATGAAAAGTGGTGACGCATACATTGGTTACCAACCAGGGGTGGTTGCGGGTTCCAGATGTGATTGTATTTTTTCCGATCAATGTCGCAAAGTTTTTTAAAGAGCTGATACACCTCGGTGGGTTCGACGTATAACCATTCATTGTGATTGGCATTTTCCTGGGGCGTAATCATTTCGAAATAGGGAAGAATGTCCTGATCTCGCAACCATTGCCAGAAATCTTCCAGTTCATTAAAATTCTGTCGACAAATGATGGTGCTGATGGCCAAAACTGATTGTTTGGATGGATATCCTGCTTTTTTCAAGTTATCAAAAGCTGTGTGGATGGTGCGAAAAGCACCTCCATTGCCGGAAAGTTCGTTTTGAAGGGTTTCATTGAAGGTGTTCATTTTTAACACCACCCGAACATGGTGACGAAACAGCTCCCGGGCCATTGCCAATGTGATTTTAGAGCCGTTGGTGAACATCTCCACTGCCAGGTCCTGGTCTCGTATGAATGATATAATATCCATAGTGTGAGGATAAATCATGGGCTCGCCACCCAGGATAATAATTTTTTTTGCTCCCAGGTTTTTAGCCTGTAATATTGTGTCTTGAATTTCTTCAACCGTCAGTTCGTTATCAAACCTGGAGTTTTCACCGACATAACAATAGGGGCATCCAAAATTACAACGTAGGCTGAACTCGATTTCCATGGATAGAAGCCCACCATTGTTTTTGACGTGATTAATATCCTCTTTGGGAAATTCGAAATTAATTATATTGTTGCTACACAGTGACATATTCGGATTTGTTTCTATAATCAAAAAATCGGACAGGTTTTCGTGAGTTCATATTAAATACACGTTGTCTGATTGTTTTTATGTCTTCAATAATGACCTGGGGTTTAACCCGTAGACGGGCTTGTAATAATCGTTCCAAAGTTTCAGAGTTCATGGCTTGATTGTTAACTGCCACATGAACACTTAGTTTTTCAGATAATTCATTTTCGTTGGCTACTACCAGGTAGTATTCTTCAATGTCATCCAAATCTTCGAGTACGGAGAAAACAGCTGGTGGATACAGGGTTGTGCCCCGGATTTTTATCATTTGCTTTTTTCGACCCAGAATAGGCCCTAACCTGGGCGTAAGTCTGCCGCAAGTGCACGGTTCATCAGTTATAAAACTGATATCACCGGTTTTAAAGCGAATCAACGGCATGCCTTCCATTGCCATGGGTGTTACCACGATTTCACCGATATTGCCGGCAGTTAGTGGCTGATGGTTATCGTCCAGAATTTCTACAATGGCCAGGTCAGCCAGCATATGTCCTCCTTTACCGGCGGCACACTCACAAAATGTAGTGACTGTTTCTGAAGAAGCATAGGTTGAATATATATCTGCCTGCCATAGTTTCTCCAGGTCATTACCGATTTTTAATGTTTCCAGGTGACGGTTTCTCAGGGGTTCTCCAATACAAACAATCTTTTTGATTTTCGTTTTGGCAGGATCTAATTCGCTGTTTTTCATAAACTGCCCCAGCTTTTTTAAAAAACCAGGTACGCCTATAATCACAGTTGGTTGTAAGCGTTTAATCATTTCCTGATGACTTTCCAACGTGTTCTGACCGTTTCTGATAACAGCAGCTCCCAGCTTTCGTAAACCAACAAAATAAGCCAAACCGGCAATGAAACATCGGTCCATGGTACAGGTCATCAAAACCGTATCCTGTTTTGTGATGCCGCATCCTTTGAGTGATGTCTCTTCATTATAAGCAAGTCGCTGCAAATCCGATTCAGTATACATTATTCGGGTTGGCAATCCGGTTGTTCCGGATGACATGACGATATCCACGATTTTGTCCATGGAAACAGCCAGAAAATCATCATTGTTTTTTTCAATATCCGATTTTTCAGTAATCGGTAATAAACTAACAGTATCTGGAGTGATGGTTTTTATATCTATTTGGTGCTCTTTAAAGATCCGTCTGTAAAAGGGGGAATGATCTTTACAATATTTCAAATGCTTCTGCAAATGAATATTCTGAATAGATTTTATCTCTTCCAGGCTGTTCAATTGTGTTTCTTTAAAAATGACCGGGTCAATCATCTTAAATTCTCCACTAGTGTATCAATCGGTTTGGTTTGCTAACTTTGATGAATATTGTGACACCTGAACCCAATATACAATCCATAATACAAGTACCAAAAGCAAGCTTAAATTACCTATAAATGGGATCATTGATTCCGGAATAAACGGAAAAAGAGTAAAAACAGCCATTGCTAAACCTGGAACTTGAGTTGGGTTTGAAGGTATATCAATATTTCGACTTTTAAATTCGTTTGTAAATGAGTTTGTAATTTTGATGACAACGTAAAACTGCCAGAAAAAATTTAATCCTGGGATAATAAGTAACCAAACTAACTTAGGAGGCATGGCTCTATTTTGTTCCGAGCATCTTGATAGTGCTTTTTTCAGAGTCAAAATGTAAAAAAGCAGAGGGATTAGGAATAGAAGTAGAATTACAGTAATAAGGCTTAATTCAAAAACGCCTAAACCGCCTATCATACCTATTGGTAACGTGCCTGTCATAGTATCTTTCTTTTTACATTATCCAATTTGTTTCATACTTTCTCAAGCAGGATAAAGCTGTGATTCAAATTATTGTGCTGGTTGTAAATCAATATTCTATTAAACCCGGACCGGTTTGAGAAATCTTGGCTGATGTATTCAGGGACAATCTGTGATTTTAACATGTGTGCCGCTAACCATAAAGCAAAAGATGTCGATGTGAAATATTCTCCACACAAGTGTTTGTAATAACCGATCGATGTGTTAGGAAAGCAGAGATTTTGAATCATTGAATACAGCTCGTCCTGTTTTTTATCCCCATTTTTTCCCATTAACACCAGATTGATTTTGCTGATGGTTATTTGGTTTTGCTCCAAAAATCGGGTTAGATGAACTTCGACCGCAGTATTGTTTTTAGGTTTTCGCAAGGTGGAGACGGCTTTAATGGCAGCATAATTTTGATTACTTTTTTGGTTGGTCAGCAGAAAATAAGCAGCGCCTTCGCCGGGTAATGTCCCCTTGGATGGTTGTGAAATCAGATTCAGATTGACCATGGCATTTTTTTTCCAGATTCGAAATCGTCTGCTGATTGAGTAAAAAACTTCCGTCATTTCGTCAATGCCACCCAACAACACATTGGTAACCGCATTTTCATTCAACAACAATATTCCATCCAATAAAGCCGACTCGAATGATAACTCGCCGTTGGCATATGTCTGGTTGTATTGATTGCATTTAAGAACCATTGCGATCTGCGATCCGATAGTATTATGGGTGGAATTTATAAAAGATGCCGGATTTAAAAATTGTTCATTATTTTTGATAATAGACGTTAAAAATTTTTCCGTATCTTTTATGCATCCCCATCCGGTGCCGGTAATAATAGCGTCGGGGATTTCAACCTTGGCTTCTTTTAGAGATAATAAAGCGGCAGTTAATCCCATTTTGATCACCCGGCTCATTCTTCGAGAAAATCTGGGATTTATATACTCCTTATATTCTGGTTCCAGGCAAAGCAATAAGTGACTTTCAAATGCTTCTGCATGTGCAGGAAGGTTTCCCAAATAGGTTTCTTGTGGGGAAATGGCCCCCATGCCCCTGATAAATGTCACAAGATTAACACTCTGAAAAAATTAAGGATGAATCATTACCACCAAAACCGAATGAATTTGAGATAACATGTTTAATGGCGACATCTTCAATTAGTTCGGTTATCGGTTTTAGATCCAAATCCGTCATTTGTGTATGCCAATTTAAGTTGGGATACGCCCAGTTTTCTTTGATTGCCAAACAGGAAAATACGGCCTCGATACCTCCCGCCGCTCCCAGTGTGTGCCCGGTATATGGTTTGGTGGAACTGAAAAGAGGTGGATTTTCTGAGAAGAGCCGTTTGATGGCTTTACCTTCGGTTATATCGTTATTTCTTGTACCTGTGCCATGGGTATTTATATAATCAATCTTTTTAGGAGCTAATCCAGCTGTTTCAAGGGCTTTTTTCATAGCCCGGTACGGACCATCCCCTTCCGGAGAAGAAGCAGTCTGGTGAAAAGCGTCACAGGTATTTGCATGTCCAGTTATTTGAGCGTGAGCTTTCTTACCACTATTCACCATTGCTTTTTCCGATTCAAGTACCAGGTATCCGGCACCTTCACCCAGGTTTAAGCCGGCTCGATCTTCGGAAAATGGTTTGCACTCTTCCGAATCGAGTATTTTGAGCGAAGAAAATCCGTTAATGGTAAATTTTGTCAGAGCGTCACATCCTCCCACAATGGCCCGGTCCAGAATATTATTTTTAATCAGGCGGGTACCCAGCATAATGGCGTTGGCAGAGCTGGAACAAGCTGTGCTGACGGTAGTAACATAATCGGTGATGCCCAGCATGTCGGCAATAAACTCACTGCTTGTGCCAGCATTGTGTCTTACGATGTTGCGCAGTCGACCTTTTTTAGGGGAGTCGAGGAAGGACTCAAAAAAAACTTCGCTTAAATCCATGCCACCCACCGAATTTGCAGAAATCAAACCGGTTCGTAATAACGTGTTATCCGAAAGTTGAGCAGCTGTATATGCTTCCTTGGCAGCGATCAATCCCAATAGAGTTGTTCGGGAAATGGTTATATCGGTATTCAGATTTACCATTTCTTTCAGGTCGTTATTGGAGTACTTGACCTCACAAACCGGCAAAAACCCTTTGTTTTCTGTCTCGATCCAGGAGATTTCTCCTAATCCTGTAACACCGTTTTTGATAGCGGTTTTAACAGTTTCCAAATTGATTCCGATGGCTGAAATGATTCCCAGACCCGTGACAAATACTCTGTTTGACATGGACGGCTATCCTTTGTTTTTAGTGATGTATTCTGCCATTGATCTAATCGAATATAATATGTCTTTTCCTTGTTCTGGATCTTCTACTTGAATTCCGTAATCCCTATCCAACACAACAACCAGGGAAAGTGCATCGATGGAATCCAATCCCAGACCGTTGCCAAACAAAGGTTCATCATCAGCAATATCCTCTGGTGTCAGATCTTCAAGTGATAATTCTTCAATGATTTGTATTTTTAATTTGGCTATCAGTTCTTCCATATTATTTACTCTATTTATCGGTTACTAGTCAAAAATAGGTTATCATAAATCTTAACGTCTATCATTGGCTGATATTAATTTCGGCAAAACCGAGGATTTTCGTCAGCCGGTTAATCATAAGAGAAATCAAAAAGTTTATCCATGTTTTTCGGATTAAAGGCATATTTTACTGGAAATGGCACGGGTGTAGGGGGGCTTTTTTCCACTAGACATAACATGGATTCGTACAAACAGTTTAAATCCAGGTCTACCCATCCGGTGATTACCAGTTTGGCCGCATTTTTATTCAACAGATCGTCGACATATTGACAAAGGAAATTGCTATCCGGTTTTTCAGAAATAAAAAATGTGCTTTCACCCATGATTTTGTTTTTGATACAGATTTCCCCAATCATGATATTAGGCAGGGTGTACACAAACAAGGATGGATTTGGATAATAGTTGTTTTTATCGGCTATTGTTTTTTGGAATGTTGCATCAGTTTCCAATGATGACTGAGCGTTGGAGATCACTATTGCGATGTCCGTTCCTTTTAGCATTGAAACATAATTGGTATCTTGCAGTAACAGTTCCGCTGTTATGAATCCAAGTTTACTCAAAAAGTCCATTTTATAAAATTTTGAGTAACTTGGAACCTTTCTTTTATACAGAGCTGAAATGAAAGTGGGAAAATCAGTTGTTGGATCATCTTCATATATCAAACGATCATTCCGTATAATCTTGTTGTTCTTAATTTTGCAATAGCCGCTTATGCGATGATTAAAATGTTCCATCCTTAGAAAATAAAATTGCACCGTTACAGCCCCCAAACCCTGAAGCCAGTTTCAAACTATGGTCCACTATTGTATCAGTAAGGTCCTCAATTACATTGATATTTCGAACGGTTCCTTTTTTATTTAATCCTTTGGTGGGTAAAAGAAAACCGTGTCTGATGGAACGGACAGCTATCACTGATTCCAATATCCCAGCCGCTCCCAGTGTATGTCCAAAGTATCCTTTCATGCTATTGACCGGTGTTAAGTTCATACTGGCTCTATCCAGTGTCATTGATTCCATATCGTCATTGAATCGGGTGGCGGTTCCATGGGCTGAAATAAAATCAATGTGTTGTGGATTTTCATTGGCTTGCTTTAATGTGTTTTGTAAGGCCAGAAGAAGTCCCTCTCCTGTTCGTGACGGTCCGGAAATATGATTGGCATCGTTGCTACAGGCTCCGCCTCGGACGACCACCTGGTCACCTTTTAAGTCCGTTTTATAGTTGGTCAGAATGATGGTGCCACACCCTTCTCCCAATGATAAACCATCGCGATTTTCATCATAAGGTTTGCAGGGATTGGCACTAACCGCCTTAAATGATTGAAATCCGGCAATAACGAATTCGGTGGCAATATCCCCACCTACCACCACCACCGCTTTATAACGAGAAATCTCCAACAAACGGGCAGCGGTATTTAAAGCTAGAATGCCGGAAATACATGCGTTGGAAACGACCAGGGGGGGATTGGGATTATTAAAGAAAGAGCTGATTACCTGGGCTGTTTTCCATAGCTGAATTCGATCCTTTTTAAACTTATGATTCCGGTTGGTCAGCAGGTCGATGTTGCCCTTGGTTGTGGAAAAGATAAACAGGGTTTTGTCATCAGCGACATCCAGATCGGTTGATTTCAGCGCGGTTTTAATGGACAGTATGGCCATCTTTTCCAAACGCGTATACCTTCCGGGATTGGCTATTTTTTCGAATGCCTGCTCCAATGGTTGTGTATCTACCAATGATATACAACAAGAGGGACCCAGCCGTTCCGATTCATTATGTGGTTTTATTCCGGAAATGCCTTTTTTAAAATTTTCCACGTTTTCTTCGGTAGAAAATCCCAGGGATGTTATCATATTGTCGGCTGCAACAAACACAGTCATAACACAGTGCCTTCAGTTTATGTTTTGAGTGATGTTCCATTTTTTTTTCCACTCCAGAAATTGAGGTGGCACAGTGAGAATCAACTGTTTTTTCTTATTTAAGAACACTTGTGTGGTAGAACCGGTGGTTACGATTTCGTTGTTGGAATTTCGGTAAATTATGTAATTAAATATGATTTTTGCTGCTGCTGTATCAACATATTGGGTTTCTATGATTGCTTTTTCACCATATTTCAGATCTTTTTTATAATTGAGATCCAGTTTAACAATGGGTGTAATCAAGCCAGACTGATACAGATCCAGGTAATTCAGATCATATTTTCTACCAAAGGCTTCCCTGCCGTCTTCGAAATATTTTGTATAATTTCCATGCCACACTATTCCCAGAGAATCTACTTCACTGAAACGAATATTGATTTCTTTTTTTTCAGACAACACCATCGCATTAACGTTGTTTTATTGTTGAATATATAATTTCATGTCACATTCAGTGATCAATCTGTTTTTACATAAAATCCGCCCTGTCACCACAGTAAAGTTTAAAACCTTGTGATTGACAATAACCCGTGTATGAATTTCCGAATTAACTTGGGGGAGTTCGAATATTTTTAAATTCTGTACGGCAGCAATAAAACCCAGGGGTGTTTCTTTCTTATTTAAGGTGGTTTGATATCCAACCCCGACCGCAATGGTTTGAGCAATATTTTCCACCAAACCGGGTTCCTTAAAGTAACCGTCTTGGCAAAATAGATTGTTTTTTTTAATTGTCAGGCGACTTTCACTGATTTTTCCATCTGTATCTACCAGGGTATCAATCATCACCATGGGCGGCCTTTGGGGAATATATGCCAGGATATCCTCTCCGGTGGCCATTATTTTATCAGAAACTCCCATAAAGGTCCTTTAATGCCTTTTTGTCTCATTTTAGTTATGGGTTGTTGCATATCTTCATCCGGAAAAATCCATTGTTTTCCTGTTTCATAGGCCAGTGCTTTCATACGGTCCCAATCCATGTTTTTTGCGACGTAATACTTTGGCTTGATCAGTGAGTCTTTTTTATTAATAACGCCTTCGTTCACAGCATACTCATACAAGTGAGTACGGGGGTAAATCCGCATGCCCAGAAAGGGAAAAAATACTGTTCTTTTAATTTTTTTGCTGTTTTTAAATGTCTCAATCAGCGTTTGTTCTGTCTCACCATATCCACCGAGAATCATAAAGTGAGCAAAATAAACTCCCACACGACTACAGAGATCGGATGTTTCCAAAACATCTTTTACCCTAAACGATTTTCGGTAGTTCTGCAAAGTTGTGTCGCAAATGGATTCAGTACCAAATTCAATATGTGTCAACCCTGATTTTTTAAGTTTTTTTAATAGATGTTCATCCAGGTTGTGGGGTGAAAAATAGGCCCCCCATTGGATTTTAATACCATTGGAAATGATCTTTTCTGCTAACTCCATATTGTAGCTGTTTTTGATATTAAAAACAGAATCCGTAAAAAAAAAATAGTCAATACCTTTTTGATGGTAGAGTTTTTTTATGGCATTGACGATTTTATCTGTATTTAATGTCCTTATTTTGCGGCCATCAATCAGGGGATATGTACAATATATACAATCATAAGGGCAGCCTCTTTTGGTTTGGAGACTGATCATCCCACTGATGTTCCAGTAATAATCGATTAATTCGTCTTTATATTCCAGGTTCGGTTCGTAACAATATGATTTTCGTTGATTGATATAAAAATTTTTATCATTTTTATAGATGAGACCTTCAACATCAGATAAGGGTGAATTGTTTTCCAGGCAATAAAGTAATTGATATAGACTATTTTCTCCCTCTCCGAAAATCCCAAAATCCGGTTGATACAGTTCAAAAATCTCTTTCGGAAATATGGAAAATCCGGCACCTCCCATTACTATTTTTGCAGTGCTGATTTGCCGGATAATTCCAATAATATCTTTGTGTTTATAAACAAAATCCTCATCATCTAAAATGTTGACCGTGTCTATGTTTCTTAACGATATTCCCACCAAGTCCGGTGTGAATTCCATAAGAGATGTTTTGAACAGGGAAATATCGTCCATAAGAAAATCGAAGAGGCGTATCTCACAACCCGCCAATCTGCTTTCCAGGAAAGTCGCCAGATATGAAAGCGCAATGGGATAAACAGGAAATGGATTTGAGCACTGATTGATGGATACGAGAAGGATTTTTTTTCGGATCATTGGTCCAAATCCTGGAACATGTTACCAAATAATTTTGGTTCCGTATATTGCCTCACAATACTGCCCAGATTTTAAGTTACTTTGTCAGTTATGCAGCTCGAACAGCTACATAGTCGTAAAAATCCTGTAAGGTGTTTATGTCTGCCATTTCTTCCGGGACCACTTTGAAACCGAAATTCTTTTCAATAATAACAACCAGATCCACCAGATCCAAACTATCGATTTCAAGGGTTTCCATTAGGTTTTCATTCGCATTGAGCTGATTCTCTTCAATTTCAAATTCCTCGATTAGTAATTTGTTAATGGTTTCAATTACCTGTTCCTTTTGCATGGTTTCTCCGAATTCTTCAATACTTGATTAATAACCTTTATATTTTTTCACAATTAATGATGCGTTGGTTCCTCCAAAACCAAATGAATTAGATAAAAAGACATTGATTTCAGATGCTACGGTTTTATTGGGTATTCTCAAAGCAGCTGCTTCTTCGCTAGGGGTTTCCAGGTTTATATTGGGGGCGATAAACGAATGATTCATCATGATGAGAGAGTAGATAATTTCGCTTGATCCGGCCATCCAGCATTCGTGACCAGTCATAGATTTTGTAGAGGTCACAAATGGTTTTGCTTTCCCGAATACCTGGTCGATGGATTTGGCTTCGTTCATATCACCCACAGGCGTTGACGTGGCATGGGCGTTAATATAGTCAATTTCATTTGGTTCCAAGCCGGCGTCTTTAAGGCACATTTTTAATGCCCTGACCGGTCCTTCCACATTGGGGACAGATATATGATCTCCATTGGAAGAGAATCCATAACCAACGATTTCTGCTAAAATAGGCGCCTTTCGTTTTTGAGCTGAATCCAGACTTTCAATAATTATTGTTGCTCCACCGCCGCTGGGCACCAAACCATCCCGGTTAATGTCAAATGGTCGAGATGCTTTTTCCGGTGTTGATTCCCGAAGTGAAAAGGCACTCAGTCCGTCAAAACTGCCCATGGAATACGGATTTATTTCCTGGGCACCACCACAAATAACCTGTTTCTGCATGCCGTGTTTGATCAGGAAATATCCCATTCCCACAGCATGAGATCCACTGGCACAGGCACCGCTGATTGTGAAATTTATCCCTTTTAGCTTAAATATAGTGGCCAGGTTCATGGTGATGGTGGAATTCATAGACTGAAAAATAGACGCCGAACCCAGCAAAGTGGTATCTTTTTTCTCTTTAATTATTTCTGCTGCCTCTATAACAGCCTTCGCAGAACTGTCATTACCGTAGAGAATACCCACTTCGTTATTTTCAAGGAATTCCATATCCATTTTTGCGTTTTCCAATGCTTCAATGGTAGCCATGTAGGCGTATTCTCCTTCTTCAGCCAGACCTATTCTATCTCTTCGTTTTAATTTCCCTTTTAGATTTGGGGACTCCACCATTCCTGTTAACGCAGAACGAAATCCCATTTCCTTCCTGATTGGATCAAAAACAATACCGGACTTGCCTTTGTATAACGATTCATGTACCTCATTTATATTTTTTCCCAGGCAGGAATAGATACCGATGCCTGTGATGACAACTCTGTTCATAATTTTTTGATATTTTATTGACGGACACGCAGGGTCTGTCCTTACAGGTTTTATTTTTATTATTTTTTTTCAGCCGGATATTTGTATCCGTCCATCGTGATTTGAGGGAGTTTTCACAAGTTGATTGCTACTATGTTTGCGACCGTATGAATTCATCCATATGAAGGCAATTGTTCTCAAGTGTATAATCCGCCGTTGACGGATATTGTTTCGCCAGTAATATAGGAAGATTTTTCGGATGCCAGAAATGCTACTACTTCCGCCACTTCTTCCGCTTCGCCAAAACGATTCAGGGGAATAAGTTTTTTTAGTTCTTTTTCTGGTAGGTCTTTTGTCATGTCGGTTTTAATAAAACCCGGTGCTACAGCATTTACTGTAACGTTTCTTTTCCCAACCTCCTGGGCCAGGGCTTTGGTTGCGCCTATGACTCCAGCTTTGGCGGCAGAATAATTTACCTGGCCAGACATCCCTTTTTGACCGGAAAGAGATACGACATTGATAATGCGTCCATATTTCTGAGCCAGCATGTTTTTCAGTACTCGTTGGGTCACCAGAAAAAAGCTGTTAAGGTTGATATTCATCACATCAGACCATTCTTCTGCTTTCATCCACATTAGAAGGTTGTCCCGGTTAATCCCGGCATTATTGACAAGAATCTCCAGGTTTTTATCGTCGCTGTCTATCCAGGTGCCTAAAACCTTTTCAATTTCATCCCGGTCTGCCACATTAAATTGCAGCAACTCCCCGCTTCCACCAGTGTCCTGTATTTTTTGCAACGTATCCTCCGCCTCTTTTATGTTCGAGCGGAAATTGATGCCGATATGATACCCCATTTGGGACAATTTTATACATATGGCTTTTCCTATTCCTCTAGATCCCCCGGTAACCAGTGCATACTTCATTTCTATTCCTGTTTAAGCAAATGATTGTCTGTTAACTCCCCATTACCATTGCAATTCACCAACTTAAGTATCGTTAACAATATTTTTACTTGACCGATCTGTCAATAATGAATTTATAACCGGCGAAAATGGTCAGATCGCTTGAATCTTTATCCGAATCAGTATGATGAAGAGTTGTACAATCAATTAATCCATTCTTCTTCTATCATAAATCAACAATCAATTTCCAGAAAAAAATGGTTGGTTTGTGTTGTTTTTTGTCTTTACCAAACCTGCAAATGTCAAAATTAGCCAATAATCAATGGCTTGAAATCTGATCCAAATTAGGTTTTATGTAGCCTGGATGGATATTGTATTTTTGTTAATAAGAAAAAAACTGATATTATTTAATTACAGATATTTGCATATTTAAAAAATAAACACGAGCAGTCATCTCGTTATTCCTGGCTTTGCCCCTGAATCAACTGCTATTTTTGTTCTTATTCCTGGACACCGGATCAAATTCGGAATGACGTATGTTTATTTCAGGCCTTATCGAAAATACAATGAGCTTGCTCCGAATAAAATAAAATTCATTACACATAGTTTTGGACACCGGCTTAATAAACCTGGTTAAAAGGACATTTTTATTCGATTGTTCTATCTTTTAATAGCCAAAAGATCAAAAATGGTGATCGTCTTGTTTGTCAAAAAGCGTAAGAAATGGAGTAAGGAGGAATAATGGTTCGACAATTCACTATTAGGTGAGTTCCCGGTAAAACTGGGTCATGCTGTTTTACCGGGGATTGAAGCCGACTAAAATACAATTAGAACACTGGCTGTTAAACCAACAGGATTAATCTTTTCCGTAGTAGTTGTGCAGGAATAAGAAGAGCATTCTGTTTTCTCAAGTTCAACTGTTGAGGTATCTATTCCTAATTCAAAACCGACGGAGACTCTTTTTTTTCTATTGAGTTCGACACCAACGGCACCCACTAAACCTAATGATTCGGATACAACAAAATCCCCCGATGCGTTGAGTTTTGAAACACCGCCGCGAACGAACAATCCTCCATATGTAGTGAAACCAATGTTGATATTCATGGGCAGAGCAACAAAAGTTGCCATTTCATCGTCAGGTGCGGAAAGTATGACAACCATTAGGGGCCCAAATCCCATTCCTATCCTTAAACCATTTTCCTTTTGCAGATACGGATTGAACGATATACCGATGGGGGATCCTTCATTATCACTAACCGAATATCCGGCTTTTTCATAATTATTTGTATAAATGTCCAACACTTTTGCGAGACCGGATACATATGTGGGTGCTACGACAAATCGCCAACCAAAGCGATTATCTTCTTCAAGCTGATCTTCTTGTTTCGGTTCCTGTTTAACAGGATCTGGTCGCTGGGCTATTATCGTTGGTTCCATGGGAAGATTACTGTTTCCTCTGACACATCGGACACTGTAATTGGAGGTTTTATATCCATCATCAAAAGTGCTTCCGTCACTGGGAGTGTACCCCCAGGAATAGTCATTGTAATCTTTGTTAATAGTGGAAGTCCAATAGTAGTTGGATGATAGATTAGGAAATTGTTGTTGAATCTGATACGAGGAAATAATTTCGGTCTTATTTGGCAATCGCCAATCATTCATGCCGGCCAAAGAAAGATTGATGCAATAGTTGATGGCGGCATCCCATTTCATACGGCCGGCTTCGCCTTTTTGCCAAACCAGGCCCGTATTGTTATCGGTTATGATAAAATTGGTAACTGCCGGTGAAACAGGTTTTGTTGCCGACCGAACTCCGCAATCCTCTGCCACTATTTGCGGATGTCGTTGACAAATTTGACTTTTTTTATCTGGATGATCCTTAATGATGGCTCGAAAAAACGCCTGTTGAAATCCCTTGAGCCCTTTTATCCTGGAATCTGCAAATGTAGAGGCCTTTGGTCCTTTGATCGTCAGCAGAATCCTATCTGACATTTCCGTGATCAATAGATTATAAGTGCAGGCATCGGTGGAAATTCCTGTTGGTGGAACTTCATCGACAGGTTGATAGTAACGGCTGATCTCAATGATTGAGATATTATTAATCAGCGTTGCGTCAAGGGAAGTCTGATTATCTATTGTCAGATAACAGACTGCAAAAGCCATTTTTGATAGTCCTGTAATCAGAATCAACAAAATAAAAAATTGTTTCACAGTGGTTCTCCGGTAAAGAAATTATTTCTTTCAAGGTTACAGGAACAACCTGATAAAGATATAGATGCCGACGTTAACACAAATACAGTCGTTCCGATTTTCAAAATCTAAATATCATTAAAGGAAAGTATTAATAAGATTCGCAACGTTCGTCAATTAAAGAATTTGTGTTTTAAACCAAGTGCCAGTTAAATCAGAGATGTTCAGGTATCGGTTTTTATACTTTCCGTGTTTTAGTTTAAAAATTTTTTGCACAAGCGACCAATGCTCCATTGCATAAAGACATTCATATATTTAATGGCATCTTTTCCAGCAATAAAAACCCCCAGCAAAAAAACCAGGTGTGAAATGCCATAACTGACGGGTGAACCGATGACAAATATAAGTGGTTTTTTAGTAACTAATGCAATGATGCCCAGTAAGCTGATTAACGGCCAGGCAATTATGTAGCTGAATCCTATCAGAAAAAGCCCTGTTATGAATTTTCTCGATGGTTTTTTTTTGAAAATCTCCATGTCGATAGGTTCCTCAATGGCTTTTTTGATGAACTTAATATCTTTCAATCGTGATTTTAGTTTTTTTAACATAGCCTTTTAAGTAAAACATTCTTCAGGGTCATGCTGTAATTTACTCACTATTTCGATGCAGTGCTTCCAATTACCTGTGGACAACTTTGCATGGTCGGTTTTTCTATCAATCGTGATAGCGGAATAATCTCCAGATTTTTTTCCTGAATCCCTTTTAAAATCCCTTCCATATCTCTAAACCACATGTTTACAGATGAATCCGGGCCGTATTGTCGGTCATGAAGCATTATAATATCACCTGCCTTAACCTTTTTTAAAACCTTGGTTTTCAGATGCTTGATACGTCGATTTCCAAAATCGACAGGACGACAACTGAATCCCAGGCAGAACATTTCAAGCTTTGACAAAACAGGTAACAACTTGGGATTGGTTATGCCCACTGGTGGGCGGAATGCAAAAGTGTCAATTCCCTGTTTTTTCAGGATGGTTTGGCAATCGGCGATTTCCTGGTACAAGGTACGGGAAGATCTTAACATTAGTATAGGATCATGGTTGTAAGAGTGATTTCCAATTTCATGTCCTTGCGAGACGATATCCGCTATTAATTCAGGATGCAGCTCGGCTTTTGAGCCAATAACAAAAAAACAGGCCTTAACAGAATATTTTGAAAGCAATTTCAACAGTGCAGGTGTTGTCTGGGGATCAGGACCATCATCAAAAGTTAAAGCGACGGTGCGTTTTTTTCTATCACCATGGGTAATGATGGGTAAAAAGAAGCTGAATTGTTGAAAAAAAGGAGCTGCCAAGCATAAAAGTGCGAATAAAGCAGGAGGAAAAACAGTTAACCGGAGATCAATAAACCCAAGTATCAATAACGCAAGAATTGTTGTCATTCCGGTTAGGTGAAACGGGGTCAACGGAAATCGAACGGGTTTTGATATCATGTCACCCCCGGAATTATTAACCATTCAGTATTATTGATTTTTATTTCCTCTCACACATCGTATATTGTAAGATCGGATTTTAATTCCGTTATTAAACATATATCCGGTTGAGGCAGTCATTCCCCACGCCCACATGCTGAACTTTTCGCTGGTAGTCGAAGACCAGTAATAACCGTCAATCAGGTTGGGAAAACTATCCTTGATGAGAAACGTACTTTCAAGTTCCTCTTTGGTCGGTAATCGCCAGTTTTTGTATCCGGCAATGTCAAGTTTTTTGCAGTATTCGATTCCATCACTCCATTTAAATTCACCCGGTTCGGTTCTTTGCCATTCCAAACCGGTATTTTTATCTTTAAATATAAGGCTGGACAATGACTGCTGACCCCGTACACATCGGACATAGTAATAACTGGTTTTATTACCGTCGTTAAACATGTAACCGGTAGTAGCGGTTAGTCCCCAGGCATAATAGTCATAATCTTTGTTGGTGGTTGAGGACCAATAGTAGCTGTCGACCAGGTTTGGAAAATGCTCATTGAGTGGAAATGTGGTTGCCAGTTCGCTTTTGGTGGGCAGACGCCAATCTCTTCTGCCATTCAACTGAAGATTCTGACAGTAATAAACAGCTTTTTTCCATTCCATTTCTCCACCTTCATCTTTTTGCCAGATCAAACCAGTATAATTGTCTCTGACGACCAGGTTAGATGACGATGCTTGTGGTTTGGCAACAGCTGGAGTCGGTATCACAACCGGTGTGGTGGGTTGTGGTGCAGGAATGGAAATTTCAGTTTTCTTTTCAGTTAGTTTTTTTGCCAGTTTTTTTAGTGGAACATCAAAAGTTCTGATCCCCCCTGTATGTTTAACGGTTTTGGATGTGATAATTGAGCCGTCCTTAATATCCATCACTTTGCCGGAGAAGTAATAGTAATCCTTGTCTAACTTGCGAAGAGAGGTGGATATGACCCGATCAACACCCAATTGTTCACCGATAATTGTAGCGCAGGTATCCCTGGTGCATCCAGTTGATTTTTGTATTTGATCCGGGTCCATTTTGTCGATTTCCGCACTGGATGCCATTTCAAACTCCCCGGTTTCTCCCAGGGCTTCCCTGAAAATATCACTGAGAATTTTTCGCTGTTCATGGTTGAGGCTCTTGGCTTCAATATCTAAAACCGCCACCAGTGTTTTTTGTCTAAACTCCGTATCAAAAACAACCATGGTTTGGTATAATACTTCTCCGTCCATCATGCCTTTGAAAGCTTTTAAATACAAAGTGGCGGACTCTCCTTTTTTTCGATAGTTTCCTTTGACAAATATAGTGCTTTTACCGGAAATGCCAGTGACGCTTTCTGAAACATCCACCAGTTTGACTTCCGGGAATTGCTGCTCGAATGCGAAATAAAGTTCGGTTTCAATACGCAGGGCAAGTTGATCCTTCTGGCTGGTAAAATAATTGGTGATACCGCTGATGACGATTTTATAACCTGTTTCAATCTTATTGGAATTGCGAAAATCCTGCACAGCGTTAGTCAATGCGTCTTTCAGGGAAATGCCGTAAATGGTAAAAGGAAAAACCATTATTGTCAGTACAACAGCAACTAATTTGGGAAATTTTGCTTTTTGTATCGCCACTCCTCACTCCTCTTTTTTTATAAATTGTTTGGATTCCAGTTTGATTATTGAGTGTTGATTTTAGTCTTTTGAAGAAGGCCTGTTTTCTTCTGTTATCCGTATCGTCAATATAAACATATATACAATCGATTAGCAACCTGATTTTATGCTGCTGATAAGCTGTTTATATGGAATTTATGCTCAAAAGTGGAAACTGATTAATGAATTAGAACCATACCCGACATGGTATCAAAATTATTAGTGTCTGAATAAGAACTTCCAAAATAAGGGTTTTTCTGTTATCCAGAGTTGATAGACCAGTTGATCACATTTTGAGGAAAAATAGAAAAATCTATAATTATGACACAGTCTTCAAGTAAAGTGTTGCCTTTGATGACTCTTCGGCAATGCTTTTTCATGTCAAAAATATTTATTAAAATATCACTAAATAGACATTATATTCAATATATTAAAAATGAATAAAGGCAGCATGTCTGGAAAAAATTTTTTGACGAAAAACGGATCAAAGCAACTTCCAGGTTTGCACGTCTGTAATGACGAATATGATCCTTAGTGATGAATCAAAAAAGATTTGTATCATCTGTGATTCCAAAAAAGATGGACATACCAGATCATGAAGTTCTGACAAAAAGTGCGGCGGGTCATTGGTTTGGAGTATTCTAATTTGATATCCTTTTTATACTATTTCATAATCCCCAGTTTGTATATTGCATGCAATTTCATTGTAACCACCGTCCAAATCGCGTTATTCTAGAACTTTTTTATGGATTTTTCGATATTGCCTTTGGTTGTTTTTTCTTTTTTTTCATTTATGACCCATGCATTCTCCGGATTTGGAGCAATTATTATTCCCGTTGCTCTGGGTGCCCATTTTTATTCAATAAAGTGGATTTTACCGGTTTTGATACCATTGGCGTTGGTTTCAAACATCTATATCTTCTTTAGACATGGAAAATACATCGACCGCAAGGTGTTGTTTAATAAAATACTTCCAGTAATGCTGGTCGGATTTATTATTGGGATCATTATCTTTACAAAAATCCATAGCGACATACTTAAGCGATTGTTTGGAATATTGATTGTAATATTATCGGCCCGTGAATTATACTCTACTCGAAAAAGAGATATTCAACAAAAGACGATTTCAATGTTTCAATCGATTCTGTTTTTTTTCTCTGCCGGTATTGTCCAAGGTGTATATGCATCCGGTGGTCCATTGCTGGTGTATGTGCTTAATAAGATGAACCTGCCCAAATCAGTGTTTCGCAGCACTCTTTCAAGTGTCTGGCTATTGACTAGTTTTATGTTGGTGATTTCTTACCTGATTACCAATCAGATCAATCAGGAAACCTTAAAAGCCAGTCTTTTTCTGATTCCTTCATTAGTATTAGGTTTGACTGTCGGAGAACTCCTTCATAGACGGGTTTCCGACCGACCATTTAAATTCTGGGTATTTTGTGTTTTGGTGGTTAGTGGGGTCTCGATTGTTTTTAGATGATTGATAGGCCGAGTAGGGGGGGGGAATATCATGACGTTAAACTCTGCTATCTGGTTACCTGGGGAGACACTAAGAAGACCTCTCAATGCTATTAGCAAATAATGTTATTGAATATCGTCTTGAGCTTCCTGCAAAAGAAAAATTTTCATGTAATAATCAAGTTGTTGCTTGATGTCACCTGGGCTCCAATGAGATTCTTCTTGTCGTTAGATTCCAGAATGATAAGAAATAAGCAATTTTCCTTAATATAATGGGATTGGGTCAGGAGGTAAGAGTGGTTTTTAGGAAAGAATGACACATTGGAACCACAGGCTGAAACAGATTATTTCGATTTTTTGATGCTACTATCAATCATTATCTGCGGTTCCTGCGTCAGCTGTTATTGAATAATCCCTTTTTCTCTTAAGCGGGTGATCTCATTATCCGAATATCCAATATCAGTCATAATCTGGTCAGTATGCTCCCCATTTTTCGGAGCCGGTGATTTTAATCCGGCTTTATTGCGACTGAAATGGACCGGATAACCGGGAATGCTTATATTTCCCAGTCCTTTATAATCTTTTGTTTGAACATAACCATTAATTTGTGCCTGGGGATCATCTTTTATATCCCTGATATGCTGGATGGGACAAAACATCAACCTGTGTTTTAAAAAAACAGCCATCCACTCATCCGATGTTTTTTGCTTGAATACGTTATCTAAAATTTTGATCAGTTTCTGGTAGTTTACAGGCCGTCCATGCTCATCGGTATATTCAGGATTATCCAATAACTCCGGTTGTTCGACAGCGTTACAGAAGGTTTTCCAGTATTTTTCCTCGGGATGATGGGTTGACATCAGCCATTTACCGTTTTTGCAACAGAATATGTTGCGTAATGGAGAGTGCATCAAACGGTCTGAAGACACACACGGATTAATGGAAAGCGCATTGGCCAACATTAAGTTAGGGTGCTGCAACCAAAGGGCTGTACCGAATAACGAAACATGGACCTCCTGACCAAGTCCTTGGCGTTCCCTTGAATACAAGGCGGTGATGATGGCATGACTCAATGAAATGGCGGTGGCCTGGTCTAAAATACCAATTTGTAATGGAATCGGTGCCTCTTGGCCAGTAACGAACATCATGCCGGAACAGGCTTGTCCTAGGGGATCAAACGCCCCGATGTCTTCCATTGGACCTTCGGGTCCGTATCCCGAAACATTGGCATGGATGATGTTAGGATTGATTTTGCGCAGTGATGGGTAATCGATTTCCAATTTTGTTTTAGTGGATTTTCGCAGGTTGGTCATAAATACGTCAGCCTCTTTTACCAATCGATTAAAAATCTCCCTGCCTTCCGGTTCTTTTATGTCCAGACAGATTCCTTTTTTGTTTCGGTTTGATACTTCAAACATCAAACTTTCACCGTTTGGGGCCGTCATATTGATATTGCCAATCTCTTTCCAAAATCGAATGGGATCACCATTAGCGGCTTCTATTTTTATGATATCTGCACCCAGATCACCAAGAATAGCCGTGCCTCCGGGACCTGCATGAAAAACACCATATTCCACAATTTTAACTCCATCCAGGGGACCGATTGCCTTGTCGCTTTGTACTGTTTGATTTTCCATCATATTCATTTCTCAACTTGTATTATTTTTTATAGAATATCCAATACATCGTTCCTGTTTTAATGGTAATAAAAACAGGAACATGGCCGGTTTCTGCTCTCAAGATGCTGTAATGTTTGTGATTCTCTGATTTTTCGATCCAACCTGATATGGCAAATCTTTATTTTACTATTCATCCTGGTCAACCCCGAAACCGTGTAGTATAAAATCGGCCATTGAGCGACTTATTTCCTTAGCCGATAGTCTTCCCTGAGGTGAGTACCATCTTAACACCCCATTGAGCGCTCCTATGGCGGCCATATATGACATCTTCCAATCCAAGGCCCTGAATTGACCGCTTTCCAATCCTTCCTGAATGATGGTCTGAATTTTACTATCGAGTTTATCTCTTAAGCAGATAATCTTAGTGCGCCATTTTTTGGGTAGTATTAATTCCTGCTGTCGTAAAGCTCCAATAATGTGCTTCTGAGTGATCGTATTGATGTAAGCAGTTACCAGTTTTTCAAGTTTAACGGCCGGTTTGTCACTGGGTTTCAAATCTTTTTCAAATGCTGCCAGAATCTCCTCCAGCGCTTCCATTTGGATCAGATACAATACCTCATCCTTACTTTTGATGTAATGATATAAACTGGCCTTGGAAAGCTTTAAGCGGGCGGCAATCTCTTCCAAAGAAGCTTTTTCATATCCCTTTTTTGCGAAAATCCTGGCAGCATGTTCCAAAATCTTACGTCGTTTTTCCTTATATCGAATTTCCCTGAATGTGAGCGGCTTTTCCAATGAACCCTGTTCCGTTTTGAGTTTTTTGATACTGCGGTTTAATTGCTATTCGTCATATGCTGTTATGAATCTTTTAAAAACAGCAAAATAATAGTTGAATAAAACCAGAAAAATACTTTGTCGTAACCTTCCTTTCAGGAAAGGTTTATAGTACAGGTATTTTCAACCCTTGTTTGATAATCAACTGGTATTTTGTATTCTACGTCCGTTCGTCTGTTGTGTCAAGTCGCCTTGTACTTGTGAAGGCAAATTTGTTCTAGCTTCTCAGTCCCTTTTAAAAATGAGTTAAGCATGGTTTTTTTTAAATCCGCAAATAATTAAAAAACCGCTCTTGTGTTGAATGATAGTTGTTTCATTTTTTGTACAACACTAGACACCTTTTTAGATTTGATGATGCCAATTGCCCCCTCCTCTAACTATTATCATTTCATGATATCAATTGATTAGATATTTGTAGAGGTGATTCCTGTTGATCGTTTTGGAAAAAACGGGTAGCCAGAAAGCTTTGATAATAAAACGGGTTATGGAGCTGACCGAGCTATGTATCGCGCCTTGATTCTATTTTTTTTCCTGCTCAAAAGTATCCAATCGTTTCACAAATCCAGGCAAGACCTGGTTTTGGAGAATATATCCCTTCGACATCAATTGTCGGTGTATGTGATAAAAAAGAGAAAACCTGCGTTAGCGAATAGCGATCGTCTGTTTTGGGTAGCATTAAAAAGGATATGGGATAAATGGAGCCAGATCCTGGTCATTGTAAAACCGGAAACGGTTGTTAACTGGCAGAATCGGCGATTTAAAAGGTACTGGAAAAACATTTCTCAATAGCGACACAATCCCTGAAGGCATACCTGCGCTCAATTCCCTCTACATTGGCTACTCTCAAGCTGTTTTATTAAAAATCTCTGCATAAAAATCACAATTCTTCTAATTTATATTTCCTGTTTACAGAAAAAATCATTACTTTTTGTACCGGATCTAATTTTGAGGAGGTACTACCAAATTATTGACAGTGTAGTTTCTTTGATACACACCTTCCGATTGTTTTTATCGAGAATCATTAAAAAACGTTCACCTTTTCCTTTATTAACTATCAGTAATACTGGCGTTTTCATACCATTGGTTTTTTTGGTCTTTCAATTGCAAAATAATAGCAAATCTGTTTTGAAGTTCTACCGAATTAACTGAAAATAAAGAGGAAAGTTGAAAACCAGTGAAAGCGATATCAGGCTCGAGAGTATTCGAACCGTTCGACATGATGTGTTTAATCAAAAAAACGTATGCATTGTTACCGGGGCTGGCACAGGTATCGGCAGGGCCATATCTGTGGCGGCGGCGGTGAATAAGCTAATGGTTGTCGGTTTGGATGATGATGAAAGGAGCGGAAAACAAACACAAAACATTGCCAGGGAGATGGGTGGACAGATGATTTTCATTAAAACCGATCTAATGCATGACAGTGATATGGAGTTTGCAGTAAAGGAAGCGACTAAAATGGGGAAGATTAGATTCTTGGCAAACACGGCTTGGGCGCAATTCTATGATAGAATTGAATCATTTCCCGTGAACCAATTTGACAGGATGCAGAACCTTATGGTGCGTGCGCCGTTTATTCTGACAAAGCTTGTGATTCCTCATATGAAAATAACGGGTGAAAGTGGAGGCGTCATCGGTAATCTTGTTTCTGTAGATTCACATACTAAAAAAAATGGAGATTCAGTATTTTGCATGACTCAAAATGCACTTAAGGTTCTGACGGATAAAACAGTGAAAGAGGGGAAAGGCCGGATTCGTTCTTTTTCCATTGATGTCAGAATTGAAAAGCATGACAGCGAAACGATTGCATATTATGTCAAAAAAAACAGCAAATACGCTCGATTTGTTGAAGTTCAACCCATAGAGATTGCCAATAATTTTGTACATGGTTTTGCAGGGACAGACTTAAAGGCATCTTCCTTGGCAACGTGAGCCGGTAACGGTATTAATGCATTAATAAATCTATTTTGGTTTTATTTTTTTGGTTCCAAAGAGATGTTAAATCGGTTCATTTTTTTATAAAGCAATGTACGGTGAATACCGAGCAACTCCGCTGCCTGGGCTTTATTGTTGTCAGTCTCCTTCAAGGTGTCAATAATGGCGTTTTTCTCCGCCCTGGCTACCACATCTTTCAGCAATGATTTGGTTTTTCCGGCAATTTTTAATGGGCTATGATATAGGTTGATAGGAAGATTATGTAAATTAATAGAGTCACCTTCCAGTGATGTCAGAGCCCTCTCCAATACATTTGACATTTCCCGCCCGTTCCCCGGCCAATTGTAATCAAGGAACGCTCTTTTTACTTCGTTATCCGCCTTGACTTCAAAAGAAAACATTTCGTGACTCATTTGAAGGAGCAGGTGTTGAGCCAGAGGCCAGATATCGTTTTTTCGTTCGCGTAGAGGCGGGATGTTCAATTGAATCACATTCATGCGATAAAACAGGTCTTTTCGAAACCGGTTTTTTTCCATCATTTCTTCGAGATTCTGATTAGTGGCGGCAATCAGGCGAAAATCAGATTTTAATATTTTATTGCTTCCCACCCGTTCGAACTCTTTTTCTTCCAACACCCTCAGCAGTTTTGGCTGCATTTCCAAGGGTAGATCACCGACTTCATCCAGGAATATGGTTCCTCGATTAGCTAACTCAAACTTACCTGGTTTTCCATGTGAACTTGCACCGGTAAAGGCGCCTTTTTCATAACCAAAAAGCTCGGATTCAAGAAGATCTTTGGGGATAGCAGCACAGTTAATTCGAACAAAGGGATAGATATTTCTTGAACTTCCTTGATGGATGGCTTGAGCAAAGATTTCTTTACCGGTGCCACTTTCACCGGTGATTAAAACCGGGAAACATTTGGCGGTTGCTTTAAGGGCTTCTTTTTTAAGACTGATGATGGCTTTGCTTTTTCCAATAATGCTATCGATGGTATATCGCGTTGATCGGCACAATTGCAGTTCTTGTTCATATAGTTTTACCTTGGATTCCAATATAGATGTCCTTTCCGCCAATCTGCTGATTTCTTTTACATCTTTAAACATAACCAATCCAAATACAGCCATTACTTTTTCATCTTTTTTTATGGGTATTCTGTGAACAATAATATTCTGACCGTTGATCATTTGTGTCTGGTTTAATTCCGGGATACCTGTTTTGGCCACGATGTGCATACGTGTGTTTTCTACTACTTCCGTACAATGCTTGCCAATATAATCTTTAGCATTGATTTTTAGAAACTTTCCATAAGGTTCATTTAAATGGGTGATGATTCCATTATGGTCAGTGATGATAGCCCCGTTGACAAAGCTGTCAAAAACCAGATTGTACAATTCGAGTTCCCTTGACAGATCTTTTATGATCGTTACCAGATTATCTTTCATATATCTTCCTTGGATGCAAAGCTGCTACAGTGTAGACATTTTGCTACATTTATTTTATCTCTTTTTTGTTCAATATCTGAACTGTCAAGTTTTGTAAAGTAAATTAACCTATTGTTTTTATATTTAATCTTTTCTCTGATTAAACTTTACTACTTAGGACGATATATAAACGGTCGCTTAAAATCGGATTGTATTGTTATAACAGCTCTTATGCTAAAACAGTTGATTATTTTTTCTTATGGCTTGGTGTTTGCAGAATCCTCATCGTTAATTTAGAAAGATCTGTTTTCATTGATATTTACTTCCAAAAAATTATAGTAAAGAGGAAGCATGATGATTAGAATTCTGACCAAGCGTGTTAAAACGTTAGTGCTCACCATAGGGGCATTTGCATTGACATCCGGTTTAATATCGGCAAAAGAGATTAAAATTGGCATTGTTACCAGTCTATCCGGAAAATTAGCAGTATATGGTAATCAAATGGTGACAGGTTTTGAAATGGGAATTGAATATATCACAAATGGTACAATGGAAATCAATGGAAATAAAATTGTTATGTTAAAACGGGACAGCCAAACCAAACCTGCCATTGGAAAGCAGGTACTAACCTCTCTTTATCAGGACGATAAAGTGGATCTGGCTGTTGGTCCCGTTTCATCGGGTGTGGCCACAGCCATGCTTCCGGTGGCTGAAAAATTCAAAAAAATCTTGCTGATTGAACCGGCAGTTGCCAGTTCCATTACCGGGGAGGATTGGAATCGGTATATTTTCAGAACATCACGAAATTCGGATCACGATGCTATTTCAAATGCGATTGCCAGAGTAAAGCCTGGTACTTTTGCTATGACATTGGCGCAGAACTATGCTTTTGGTAAAGGCGGTGCAGAAGCTTTTGAATTTGGAGTAAAACAGATGGGCGGTACGTACTTGGGACATGAATTAGTACCGATTTCCACCAAGGATTTTAGTGCACCGTACAAAAGAATTGTCAAGAAGTTTAAAAAATATAAAGGGGACAAGGTTGTTTTTGTTATCTGGGCTGGTGCCGGTGATCCCATGAGTAAGATAAGGCGAATGAAGCCTATGAAAAGAGAAGGTATCGATTTTTTTACCGGGGGGAACATATTGGCGGTTCTAAAAGGATTTAAAAAATTTGAAGGAATGCAGGGGGCAACCAATTATTATTATAAACTCCCGGAAAATCCCATGAATGATTGGTTGGTTAAAAATCATATGGAACGATATAAAACACCGCCCGATTTTTTTACCGCTGGTGGAATGGCAGCTGCCAGTGCTGTGGTAACAGCCATTCGTAATGCTAAAGTGACAGATACGGAAACCTTGATCACCACTATGGAAGGAATGCGTTTTTATACCCCAAAAGGTGTCATGCAGTTCCGAAAAGAAGACCATCAGGCGTTGCAGAATATGTATCATTTTGAATCCAGAAATTTTCCGGATGTAGATCATGGTGTTCCTGTACTGGTCAAAATCCTGAGGAAAAATGAGATGAATATTCCAATTCGTAACAGATAATTCAAGATGATCTTAAATTTGAATTGATCTTCTTGATATCCTATCCCCCCACCTGAAATCTGGCTGGGGTCAGTATAGCTTTAGTCAGATTTCGGGTGTTTCTAAATACTGGAAATGCTGAGAACAATATGAATAAAGGCAACTCATCCATCCTAAAGATATCGGATTTGACCATTAATTTCGGTGGGAATTATGCTGTCAGGGATGTTAATCTGGATATTGCAGAAAATCGGTTTGTGTCTGTCATCGGTCCAAATGGTGCCGGCAAAACAACCCTGTTCAACATGATTAGTGGACAATACCAGCCTACGGCAGGCGCGATATTTTTAAAGGGCAAGGATATTACTGCACTGGGGATTGCAGAAACAGCGCGATTAGGAATCGGCCGCTCCTTTCAACTGGCTTCTTTTTATCCCGATTTAACAGTGTTGGAAAATGTTTGTATGGCCCTCCAACTTGTGGTCGGTAATAGTTGGTGTTTTTGGAAAAAAACCACTGATTTCCCGGAACTGGAGGATCAGTCTTATGACATTTTGAAGCAGGTATTGCTTGCAACCAAGTGGAACCATGTTGCTAAGACCCTTAGCCATGGAGAGCTACGCAAATTGGAAATCGGCATTTTGTTGAGTATGAATCCGAAAATTATGCTTTTGGATGAACCAACCGCCGGAATGTCAGTTGAAGATGTGCCGGCCATTTTGGATTTACTGGAAGGAATTAAAGATAAACGTGACCGAACCATTATGCTGGTGGAACATAAAATGGATATGGTGATTCGCCTTTCGGATGAAATCGCTGTTTTACAAGAAGGCAATCTAATCGCTTTTGCCGGTCCACAGGAAATTATTCAGAACCAAAAAGTTCAAGCCGCATATCTGGGGAAAACTTATGAACAATGAATCCGTATTACAACTTCGGGATGTTCAAACCTTTGTGGATCAACATCACATATTACAAGGAATAACACTTGAAGCCAAAAAGAGTCGCATTACTACGTTATTGGGAAGAAACGGTGCCGGAAAATCCAGTACATTAAAAACAATAATGGGACTTTACCAGGCCAGATCCGGGGATGTGATATTTGATGGAGAGGACATCGGGGATCTGGAACCGTTTCAGGTTGCCCGAAAAGGTGTCGGTTACGTTCCCGAGGATCAGGCAATATTTTTTCATCTAACCGTTGAAGAAAACATGAGTCTGGCCATGTTAAATGATAATAACGAATCGAAAGAACGTTGCGAAAGAGTACTGGCATTGTTTCCTGATCTACGGAAGTTTTGGAAAGCAAAAGGTGGTGTACTCAGCGGTGGACAGCGTCAAATGCTGGCCATTGCCAGAGCAGTGGTAAAGAAAAATACGTTGTTGTTGATTGATGAGCCCAGCAAAGGATTGGCGCCAATTCTAGTAGATGCTCTAATTGATGCCATTGTTGAGTTGAAAAAAACAGAAACCATTATTTTAGTTGAGCAAAATTTTTACATGGCTACAAAATGTGGGGATGACTATCACATCATTGATGACGGCAAAGTGGTTCATTCCGGTTTTGTTGAAGATTTGGAAAATAACGATGAAATAAAGAAAAAATTCCTGGGAATAGGTTAGTTATGAATGCTCGCACACAAGATAAGGCTCTTCCTTTTTGGGCTAAAGCCATTTCAATTTTGGTCTGGTTTGTTCCACTTTTTCTTATTTGGATCGATCCGGAACTGATCGATTTTCCAACTTGGGCCAGTATCACCGTGTCCGGGGTTACAATGGGATTTCTTATTTTTCTCATGGCCGTGGGACTAACGGTAATATTCGGCTTGATGGATGTGTTGAATTTTGCCCACAGTGTTTTTTTTACTGTGGGTGCGTTTATCGGCTGGCGATTATTTGAGATTTTCCTGTCCCCATGGGTTGAGGTAGTTGGATTCTGGATAAATTTAGGCGCTTTGGGATTGGCTGCCATGGCATCTGCAAGTGTGACGCTGGTGCTGGGTATTTTGATGGAACGGATTATTATTCGTCCCACTCACGGTGACCATTTAAAGCAGATTTTGGTTACCATGGGTGTCGGCATTATTGCCGTTGAAATTATTCGTATGATTGGTTTGGCGGAAATGGAAACATTTACAATGCCTGCCTGGTTCTCCCAGTCCTTTGAGCTGGGAGGTATTTTGATTATCCGCTATCAGATTTTTACCATCATACTGGGATTATTGTTTTTTGGACTGATTCAGTGGCTATTAAGCCGAACCAGAATCGGTCTGATTGTTCGAGCCGGGGTGGAAAACCCCAATATGATCAAAGCTATGGGGTATGATCTGAATAAGGTTTTTACGGGTGTTTTTGCTGTTGGAGCTGTTTTGGCCGGTATTGGCGGGTTGATATGGGCTGGTTATGATGAAAATGTCTGTCCCACAATGGGCGACGAGAACCTGATTTTTGCCTTTGTTGTTGTAATTATCGGCGGACTGGGATCTGTTAAAGGCAGTGTAATAGCTGCCATACTGGTCGGCCTGTTTTTTAACTATATCGCGTTTTTTATTCCGCAACTGGCAGCCGGGTCTTTGATTCTTTTAATGTGTATCATTTTGATGTTAAAACCATCCGGACTTTTTCCAATAAAATAATACTATGGATGATTATATCTCACCTCTGCAACTTGAGCGTATTAAAAACAATGCCAATCGTTTTCGATCGCCGCTTTTTATTTTACCGGTAGCCGGGTTTTTGCTTTTTTTCCTGTTACCCGTGTTTCAACCATCCTATTTTATTATCGATCTGGCAGTCAAAATACTGATCTTCGGTTTGTTTGCGGCCACATTCGATGTTATGCTTGGTTATACAGGGGTGCTATCCTTCGGTCACAGTATGTTTTTCGGTTTTGGAGCCTATTCCTGTGCCATGCTGTTCAGAGCCATGCCGGAATCACCGGTTTTATCCATTATATTGGCGTTTATTGTTGCTACAGTATTGTCCGGAGCTGTCGCAGCGCTGATGGCTTTTTTTTCCTTAAGGGTAGTGGCCATCTTTTTTGCCATGATAACGCTGGCCTTTGCATCGTTTACTGAAATACTGGCCATTGAGTTTTCAAAAACAACAGGCGGTGAGGACGGTATTACCATGCAATTACCCCGGTTTTTCGAGGTGGATTACCAGGTCTTTTTGGGTCTGTCAGGACAAACCCTGCTGTATTACTTCATTCTTGGGATTTGTGGCTTGATGCTATTTATTATCTTGCGATACACTAAATCACCATTAGGCAGAGTACTTAAGTCCATTCGGGAAAACCAGGATCGTTCCGAAGCACTGGGATATAAAACCTTTCATTTCAAGTTGGTTTCAATCATATTCAGCTGTATTTTGGCAAGCTTTTGTGGAATCTTATTCGCCTTATGGCTGGCCTTTGTCAGCCCGGAAGCAACCCTGGGAATCGGTATTACTTTGAATGTACTCATTATGGTCCTTATTGGCGGCATGGGAACCATATACGGCGGCATTATCGGAGCCTTCATTCTTCAGTTGTTTGAAAGCGGTCTCCCCCAGTTGAAGGTAATGGCAGATGAAGTTTTCCCACAGTTTCCGTGGCTTGGAGCGTTAACAGAGAGATGGCTACTTCTTTTCGGGCTTCTTTTTGTTCTGATTGTCTTCTTCTTCCCCAGTGGGATTATCGGCTGGTTTAAAAACCGACTGGAAACAAAAATGGTAAATGCAGGCTAATTCGGCAGATGAATTAGCCAATTGAAGATTTTGAAGGAGGAGCTTCGGATTGGGTGGCTGAAGCGAAGCGGTGCCACCAATCGGGTTATTCCATCAAAAATTCCATGATGAACCTGTCTCTTTCCTCATGTTGATTAAACAGGATGGAAAAGTGATCCGTGTTTGTTATATCCGCGCATCGTGATGCACGAATGTTGCTCAGCATTTTGTCCTTAACATTATCTGGCAATAAAAGATCGTCCGGCGACATCAAGCCCTTTGTAGCCCTGAGAATGAGTAAGGGGCAATTGATTTGATGATAATACTCCAAAAAATCTATCTTTGATAGATTGACAGACTCTTCCTGAATATTTTCCGGCTTTATTCGAGATCGTATGCCACCTTCAACAGTTTCAATATCATATTTAAAATAAGTATCCAAGGCTGGTGACCAGTCTTGGAAAAAAGGTGCCTTTTGGATATTTTTTACATAATTGTCATAGCTCGGGAACATTTGCCCCAGCCGGTCAACCGATGGTTTGATGCCTTCCATGACGTTATCCATTTGTTCGTCCGAGAGTTTACCGCCCCCATCAACTAATATAATTTTTTCGATATATTGGGGGTAAACTGCTCCAAAAACCAAGGTAATAAAAGCACCGAGCGAATGACCCATCATAATGACCTTTTCCAAACCCAGATTGTTCAATAAACAGACAATATCCTTGCAATGCTGCTCGATTGAATATCCGGTTTCCGGCTTGTCAGATAACCCCCGTCCCCGGAGATCCATAGCTAAAACTCGATATTGAGGACTCAAAGTATCAGCGATGACATCCCAACAACGACAATTTGCAGTTAGGCCATGAACACACAATACTGTGTCACCGTCTCCCTGCCATTCGGCTAATTGGATGTTTATACCATTTCCTTTAGCCATGATATATTTGGGTTCCTTCAAAAAACGTCTCCTGTTTAATATGTTTTTTGGGATATGAATAATGTGTATCAAACCTCTTTTTAACTGGTTTTATTTCTCACATTCCAGAGGGTTCAAAATATAAAATATTCATTGGAATTTGGTTACCCGGTAACAGAATTCACATGCTGTTTTCCTGGGTTACAAATATCGATTGAAGCAACCGACGAATGGTAGGACCTTTATTGTTCACGGGGCGTGAGAGAATTAAAGGGATATATACTTCTGTTTTCAAAATTCTGCAAAAAGAAAAAAGGTAAAATTTTTCCAAAGGTTTCTTAAAAAGGATCACTCGTTACGGGATACCCTTAACTCTTTGCAAAGTCTCGCCGGTAATTTACATAATTGCCCGATTTCGGCTGGATTAACGATATGACCCGCTAAAATCAGGAGATACGTAAAGAGTGTGTTGCAATCTATTCAGTTTAGAGTTCTTTCCGACTGCTTGCTGCATTACTTTGTTTGATTGCTTTGTAATTACATGTTCCTTGATTTCGGCTAAATACAATGCAGCCGACTCTATCGGAACAATAAAACGAAGTTAATTCAAAACCCAAAAATGTGAGTTATTTGTGATAATTATAACGACTGAAAATGATTATTGAAAGTGATATTCCGGCTTCAGTTTTCATACTTGGAAAATATGATGTTCATTAAAAGACGATAGGTTAATCGATTTTAAGACAGATTTAAGAAATCATTTTTTTTATGGTCTCATTTAAAATGCTCTTGACCATAACCAGGTATAACAATTCTCAAATCATCATCTTCATCTGGAGGAGGCCATTTGCCAGGTATCGGTTCTGACCCTTCTTCAGCAATCTTAGAAGGTGTTGTGTCTTTAAGCATCGGTGAATGAAAAAGGTTTGTTCTTGATTGTAAGGTTGTAAATTCCAGCGGTATACCATTGGGATCGTAAGTATAGATGGAATACAAAAAACCATGATCAATGATATCGGTAACCGGCATGTCTGCTCCCACCAATTGGTCTTGCAACAATTCAAGATCTTTTAAGCTTTCCATATGAATGGCCATATGATCAAAGATAAAAGGACCTTTTACTGGTTGGCCGTGACGCTTGGGAAGCACCGGTTTAACATCCTTCCACTCAAAAAAAAAGATCAGCATTTGATCCGATATGGAAAAGGCGTATTGTTTTTCGAGGGTATCGCCCATGCTCAGGACCATCTTAAATCCCAATAAGTCTCGCCAATATTCTATAGTCATGTCCATATCGGATGTAGCATAGGCCACATGATGCAAACCCGAATAATTGAATTGATTCATTATGAATTCTAATTTTTGTTTATTTGTTTTTTGCGTAGTTTGAAAGCTGTCCAGATTTGTTGCTTTTTAGAACGGGACAATGTGTGATGATTAATATATTTGGAACTGGTTCGAACTTCGATCTTTGGGGATTCAACATGTTTTCTGGGTTTAAAATAGTTGCGCCGATTAAAAAAATGTTTTTTTACTGGATTGGAAACCGTGCGAACTTTGATATCCGGACTGTCAAGAAAACCGTTCCAATTCCGATATCGTGACGGTGCGTTGTAATAATCAGTGTCCGAAGTGTTTTTGTTATCCGTTTTGCCTTCTATCCTTTTTTGAGCTTCACGGTATGATGGTGTGCGAAAACGACTGTCATTGTACCTGAATCTGGATCGAAACCCCTGTGAATGAGCTGATCGGTTGGTTCCAGGTTTTTCATCACCAATATTTTCATCCACGTTATTGTCTGTTGAATCTGATGGGTAAAATACTAATAGTGTTTTGCCGATTGACTGTGATCCCTTAACAGGATCATTGATCCGAAGATTAATGCTGTCCTGGTCTATGATCAAGGAATGAGTATCTTCTTGTTTTTCGGTTGAGACATCATTCTTTTTTATTAAAGGTGTAAAATGGATACGCCTTTTAATACAATTATCAGAAATAGTTAATGAATATGTATGAGAAGGTGTTTGTCCCGAGGTAAACGCCTTGTTTTTGTAATAGGTTTTAGGCCTGGTTAATGGAGATGGAAAAAAGTATCGTTTTATAATACTTTTTCCCGCTTCTTTTGGTTTATTTGTTTCCTGTTGGTTCTCCTCCCCGGCATTCAGTTTTGAGTATGGATGATCCTTATCGCTTGCTTTGTAAAGCTTCTTTTGATTTACGGGTAACGAGGCATATTTTGTTTTTAAATTTTGACCGGGATAAATTTGGGGATGTTTTTCTCTTTCAGGATCAATTTCCAAAACCGGTAAGGAAGTCTTTTTTTCATCATTTTTATGAAATATGTGGGATTGGGGTCTTGAAAAAGCAGTGTTTCTTTGCTCAAGTGATTCAGGGCTGATTCTATCAGCGGTATCATGATGATTATCTATAGAATCATCTATTTTATTGTCAGTTACGATGAAATGGGGCGGAAAGTTTTGAACCGGGAAAGATATTAGTCTTGGGGGGAGATACTGTGTTGGGTCTGAATTCAGATTTTTTGTTTGTGCGAACGCTTCTTTGGCAACCATTGGAACCTCATCCGGCAATTCCGGCGATTTTTCATCTATTCTTTTTTTAAATTTTCCCCATTCTTCATGAACGATGACGTTTTCTTCGGTTTTTGTATTGGAGATATTTAATTCATAATCGAAATCTTCTTCACTAAGGATTTCATCCAGCAGTTTTTCAAGTAGTTCGAAGGACTTAAGACTAGCTCTTTTATAGGCTCTGTCGAGTTTTTCGATACGATCAATAAATGGTTTTTGACCGATTTTTTCAACGGCATACCGAAAGATATAAGCCAATTCAAGGTTATTGATTTCCAACGATTCAATACCTTCTTCATATTCGTCGTCGTTTTTGAATGAATGGCTTTTATGCTCGTTTAATCTCTCTTTATAGTTTTTCTTAAACCTTATCCATTTCTCAAGATAAGCTTTTCTTGCAATGGGTTCGAAATTCGGATCAGAGGCGTATTCTTTTTCCATCGTTACGCACCAAAATGGTCTGATTAACTAGGGCATCCCTTTCCATTACTTTATAAAGGCATACTCACATTTGCCTAAAAAATCAACCATTTTTAATCAACCGCTGGTACAGTCTCATGATTGTGTAGAGTTATGTGAAATCGACTGCGGAATTCGCAATGGAACATGGTACGTTTTTTCAATGAATTAACTGATTTGAAACGTATTCTGAACTACATCAATTGCGAGAACTGATTGTCTGACAGAAGGAGAATAAGGCAATGTCTTCATATATTCAAATTGTTTCTGAATATCGCTTGGAGACTCTTCATGTTGCCTTAGATCCACTCAGAATGATAATCAGTAAGCAATTTCGCCTAACTAAGGGTTAGGACGTATAGGATTATATTGACCGATAAAATGGCGGACTTATTCCTATTGAAAATCCGGGTGGTTACACAATCTTGGAATTTTCCCGGAACCGGTTATTCCATATAATCCCTGTTGAACGGGACTATATCGATTGCTTGTTTATTATGGAAATAGTAAGGCTTTTTTGAGGATCCGTAAAAAGATTTTAGAGGGAATCAGGCTGAAATGGCGAAATAAGTAAGGCATTAAAAGGAAGGTAGCAATGGTTTTTTATAGTAAATGGGTACAATTCGATTGAGCGATTTTGGGGCACACTAATCCATTAATAAAAACCATCGCTGTTCTTTCTTTAGCTTTTTCCAATATTTCTGACTGATTGTGATCTTTCATGGGAGAACATCCCTGGGAGTATTTTTCTAAACACCATACTGAACTGCGACTGCACCGGATTTTATGTAAATGATGTGCTTGCCAAAAAGGAATAACTCTAGTCCTTTCGAGGGCGAGATGCCGTAAGCTCTAGTTATTTGTTCGATTGTAACAAAAGGCAGATCAACTAATTTAATATCTCATTCAGCGTCAGGGATCTAATTTCAAGATTATTGGCTTTTGAAATATCAACTGCTCTGTATTCGAAAGATTGTCTGTTTGCAGAATTTTTATTTTCCACAAATGGTAAATCAGATTCACCAAAATCCGTTTGTACTGAATTTATTTTTACGTCAGGTTTCCAGTTCGCTGTTAAAATCCCAACATTTTTAGAACCAAAATTCATTGTAGAAAATCCAAGTATGTATTCGCCATGAAGATGCTGAGATATCGCACGCAAGTCGTCATTTTGTTTCCCTCCAATAATGGCTGATGAAATCAGTTCACCTTCATCGTTTATAATTATCGCCATGCCGTTTTGCTTGTTTTTTTCTACATCCCCAATACGACCAACTAAAACATGATTATTGTTGAAACCTTTAACAATTGATAAAGGTTGTTTTTTTACCCTATTCTTATACATTTTTATCCAATTAACATTACCATTTTCGTTAATCTTAGCCACATAAGCATCTGAGGCATCGCTGTCTTTAATAAGAGTGCCGTAAATATAAATATTTTGACCAATGGCTGAAGATGAAGTCCCTGGTATCATGCTATATTCAGATGAGAGTGATTTGGACCTTATTAGTCTACCGCTCTTATCAAGGTTCATAATAAACAATTCTTTTTTACCATTAGGATTTTGAGCGTCTCCTGTTACAATAATGTTTCCATGAGACATCACAGATACGTTCCGTCCAACTCTATCTGTATTAGCTCCATACATATATGCCCAATCAATCTTCCCACTAGCAGTCAACTTGACGACAGCCGTATTTAGTAGGGTTTTTTCTTTTTCAAGCCAAATTCTCTTATAACCGGCTAGCAGAAAACTACCATCTTTAGCTTGATCAACACTAAAAAAGCCAGAGATCCCGCTTTCAAAAACAAACGCCCATTCTACTTCGCAATCTTTCGTGGTTTTGATAACAACTGGTCGTTCCTGCTCTCTGAATCCAGGCAAAGGTGTAAAAAATAGACTGTGACTACTGCCCACAAGAACAAAACCGTCATCGCTGGAACGAATAACAGAATGTAAGGACTCTCCATGTGGACCGCCCAATGTCTTGGCCCATGAGACTGAGTTGTCTTTAAGGGTTTTTACTACCAAAAAATCTGTAGATTCACCAAAGCTTTTAATAGTTGATCCAAAAATTGTACATGAACCATCTTCAATGCAGATTAAGTCTTCAATCCAATCGGCTCCACCACCGCCAAATAGACGAATATTGCTTAATCCTTTACTCTCAGTAATGAGCGAGCGCTCAATTGGTTTAATTTCAATTCTATTGCTTATTGTTGGTGTGGTACATGAAACTAAAAATAGGGCAATCACTAAATTTAGCACATTAGCAGTCAAGAGTTTTGAATTCACGTATTTTTCTCCATTTTATTGAATCGAACACCATTATAAGCTGCGGCACACACGGAACTGAAGTCGAAACAGTATTAGGCGGTGAATCATTAGGGTGACATTAGGCCAAAAAACTGCGGGTGCCGTCGGCTTGATAAATTTATTATCTGTAATTTATATCCATATGTTATCTTCTGCTGTCATTTCACCGCCAGTATTACCTGTATTAACAGTACCGGCAGGTTCTACCAGCATTGCTTTACATTCCTTGGCCGCATGCGGCCTGTGTTCAACGCCTTTCGGAACGACAAACATTTCACCAGCTTTCAGCTCTACAATACCATTTCTAAAGGTAATTGACATTTCACCGTCGAGCACAATGAAGACCTCATCAGTATCATCATGACTGTGCCATACAAACTCACCTTGAAATTTTACGACTTTGAAATGATAGTCATTCATCTGAGCTATGATTTTTGGGG
The DNA here is from genome assembly GCA_041556995.1 of bacterium. Taxonomy (GTDB): domain Bacteria; phylum SAR324; class SAR324; order XYD2-FULL-50-16; family XYD2-FULL-50-16; genus JAHJTV01. The sequence goes on from JBFFHJ010000039.1 coordinate 62,492, forward strand.
ACCAATATTCGGAAAATTTAGAAAGCTTTTCTTCAAAATTAATTGATTTCATTTCCATAATATTCAATCTAAAAAAGTAAGCAGATACCCCCTGGATCACCGGCAGCCGAGCCGATGGTGGATTAAGGATTTTCATTGCCACGGAGCTTTGGGAAAACAATCTATTGAAGGCGATTGCTATCCGGTGCATCTGTTTGTTGGGAACCGATCTTTTTTCGTGCACCTGGTAAAAACCCTTTGGAGCCAAGTATTAGACAAACTACAAGTGCACCGATGACTGCATAACCCAATATAATCTCTATCCTATTACAATAGTTGATACTATTCCCATCCTCTAGACATTCAGGAGGAGCAAAAATGCCATAGATAAATGATAAAAAGAAAAATGAAACAGCATACCAAACAATAGAAAACACAACCCTACGTTTTCTTGTAGGTAAAATCCAGTCGTCTTGGCTGGATGCGTACGGTAATTCCGGTAATCCTGTACTTTTATACGATTCAAGAGGTATATCAACTGAGACAACCACACTTTTTGTAATAAGATCATGCAATGATTGCTGTCTATTCGTGAAAAAAGCCCAGCCAAGAGAAAACATGCCAAGTATAAATTTTATTAAATACCTGACAATCGCTTTTGAAAATGAAATGTGACTAATTGAGTGTTTATCGACTACTTTGAAGTGCATTAGTTGATGCCCAAGTGTCTGACCTTTAATTGACACAAACAGAGGTTCATAAAGTAGAAATACAGAACTGACGACTAGAGCAATAATAGGCGATTCAATTCCAATAAAGAAGTAAATTGTCATTATTAGTACTGCGGATGTTAGCAATACTACTGAATCTATTAATGAAGCTTTTACTCTATTTGGAATACTGGGATATAATATATTATTTGTGATGTTTTCCATAATTTTTAATTTGTCTTTCTGCCCAATAAAAACACAGCTCAAGTAAAGGGTAACAGTTAAGCTGCTATTTATAGTCAGGAATAACCGCAAACCATAACGAAAGACCGGCGAACAAATTGCTCAATTTTTTTTTATAAACATTCCATTTAAATAGAAAAGATAGTTACCCATGCACAGATTGCGGAGACAATCCAGCTTAACTGTCCCCCCAGACTTCTGATCCAGCGATAACCTATTAAAACCTTTGAATTTTGATGTAACAAAAAAGTTAATTAAAATAATATCTGACAAGAACTTGAGAACCGGAAAATGAACTATTCTCAGTATAATTGTCGCCTCTATCCGGTGAATATTTCTCCGATTTTATGCCATAAAATGCTTCACCGCCAATTGAGAATCGTTTGGAAAACAGATATTCAAATCCGATTACTGGCGCAATTTCTTGTCCGGAACTCGAATAATCATCAGTTTTACTATAGCGATCTATTGTAAGTCTTCCCCCATAATATAATAAGGTTGAAGAACTTTCGTCTGATGAAACAGCATATACTCCTACTCCAATTTTGCTGTAATCGGTTGTGATACCGTCTCCCGAAGAACTGGACATTCCAATAAACGGTTCAACACGCAGTGTATCGGAAGTTTTGATAGTAAGATGAACGGTTCGTGTATCATCATTCACTGGTATGCCAATACCTAATTCAGTAGAATAAACTTGGCTCGAAATAAAAATTGACAACATTAATAATAGTAATATCTTTTTCATAATTTCCTTAATAAATAACTTGAACTGTATTAAACGCTGGATCAAAAGATGAAATCATAACTAACCATCCTCATACTGTCTAGTCCGGTCTCATCAGTCCCAAGGCAATCGCATGATAAAAAATGGAACCGATACGAAGAACCTCACTGGCTTCAAGGGAATTCCTTATTGAATCGGCAAGGCTTATTACACAAAAAGGTAACAGTTAAGCTGCTATTTATAATCAGGAATAACTGCAAACCATAACGAAAGACCGGTGAATAAATTGCTCAATTTTTTTGATAAACACCCCATTTAAAATAGAAAAGATAGTTATCCATGCACAGATTATAGAAACAACCCAGCGTAACTGTTACATGTTTTAAGTATATACTTGATATTTGGATTTATCGATGTTGCAGATCCCATAACATGAGTTTCAGCCGTGGCACACGATCAACCCCGCCGAAACAATAATGCGTCATAAAACAATGGGAAAAGTAAAGGCCGCAAAACGCCGTGTGCCACCGGCTGGAAACTGTTGTTGGGCTCCGATTTTTGAAAATTAATTTGTTTCCAAAATGCACACAACGTATCATGATAAGAACATGAAACAGTACAGATGGAACAAAGATAAAAATCAGTCATTGATCAAAGAACGAAATATATCTTTTGAAGCGATAGTCTATGCCATTGATAAAGGTTGCGCTATTGAAGTTTTTGACCATCCCAACCCTGATAACTATCCAAATCAAAAGATATACGCCCGCCGTAAATATTGATAATTATGTTTATCTCGTCCTTTACGTAATAGAAGATGATGGAACTCTTTTTTTAAAAACAATTATTCCAAGTAGAAAAGCGACTAAACAATACCTGAGGTCTAAAAGAGATGAAAAATAAACTTGATGACTACGAATTTGGTGAAATTGGGTTAGGCTCTAATTCAGAATGACGCACGTTTTGATTGGTTATGATAATGCCGTGGCTAATTTTAAACTCATGCTAGATATGCTCCAAGGCATTTTTATCTGTAATTTTTCGATAATAGCAACCCAGCCTGGGAATGCCGTTTTGGTCTTTAGTGTGGCAGGCACCTTGGGATCGTATTTTCACAAGGTAAAGGATTGAATTCTGTTCGCAGTTGACTCTTGTTTCGACCAGATCCAGGAATTCACCTGAAGTTGCACCTTTTATCCAGAGTTCCTTTCTGGATGTACTCCACATGGTGGCTACTTTATTCTCCTGGGCATAGACCAAGGCTTGTTCATTCACGTACCCTACCAGAAGTACTTCTTTTGAGACTACGTCCTGAACGACCGCCGGTAATACAGATTGGCCGCAATCAGCAACTTTTTTCAGTTTTTCAAAATCCAGCTTCAAAGTTAAGCCTTCTTCCAATTCATAATGGTCGTTGGACATTTTTCTTTTTTCGTATTTTTTTAACGTCGGCATTTTAAAAACTGGCGACGCTGTTTTATTATGTTGATCCACGAGTACGATGCAGACAATTGAAACGCTTATTTCAACATGTCAACAAAACATCCCCGGTCCTAATTGAGTTTTTTACTCAGATAATTCACCAATTGATCAACGGGAACCCGTTCCTGGTTCATACTATCTCTATCTCGAATAGTGACGGCGTTGTCTTCCAATGTATCGAAGTCAACCGTTACGCATAGTGGTGTTCCAATTTCATCCTGGCGACGATAACGTTTTCCGATACTTTGGGACTCGTCATAATCGCAGACAAATTCCTTGGCAACTTTATGAAAAATATCCTGGGTAGGCTCTGCAAGTTTTTTAGAAAGAGGTAAAAACGCCACCTGGATAGGAGCCAGATGTTTATTTAGTTTTAAAAGCGTTCGGGTTTCACCGCCTTCCAGCTCTTCTTCTTCGTAAGCGTCTATAATAATTGACAAGGCCAACCGGTCAACACCCAATGCCGGTTCTATGACATGAGGCACATATTTTTCGTTAGTTCCTGGAATTGTATACTGAAGATCTTTTTTGGAAAATGTTTGATGCTGCGTCAAATCAAAATCACCCCGATGGGCAATACCCCAAAGTTCTCCCCAACCAAAAGGATACCTGAACTCAATATCGGTGGTCGCTTTGGAATAGTGTGACAACTCCTGTTCCCCATGATCTCTCATGCGGATGGATTCTTTCTTGATACCATATTCCAGCACCCAGTTGTAACAGAAATTCTTCCAATATTTGAATTGATCCAACGAATCATCCGGATGACAGAAATACTCCATTTCCATCTGTTCAAACTCACGGGTACGGAAGATAAAATTACCGGGAGTGATCTCGTTTCTGAATGACTTTCCAATCTGGGCAATACCAAAGGGAATTTTCTTTCGACTGGTGGTAGCCACATTCCTGAAATTCACAAAAATCCCCTGAGCGGTTTCCGGTCTCAGATAAACCAGGGCTGCACTGTCTTCTGTCACCCCCTGGTAGGTTTTGAACATCAGGTTAAATTGACGAATATCGGTAAATTCAATGGCACCGCAATTGGGGCATTTGATTCCTAATTCGATAATTTTATTTTTTAGTTCCTCATGGCTGAGTCCTTCAACAATGATAGCCGGTTCACCCCGTTGTTCCAGGGTTTCTTCAATCAGTTTATCGGCGCGATGACGATTTTTACACTCTTTACAATCCATTAACGGATCAGAAAACCCCCCAATATGTCCAGATGCTTCCCATACTGTCGGGTTCATCATAATAGCGCTGTCCAGCCCAACCACATCAAAACGATCCCGTACAAACGAGTCCCACCAGGCTTTTTTAATATTGGTTTTTAATTCCACTCCCAGCGGACCGTAATCCCAGGCATTGGCAAGTCCTCCGTAAATCTCTGAACCGGGAAAAACGAAACCCCTGCGCTTGGCCAGGGAGATGATTTTATCCATTGTTACGTTACTGCTCATTTTTTAATCGTTGCTAATAGGTTATTTATTATGCCATTTTTCGAGTGCTGCAATTTCTTTTTTGCAAATGACACTTTTGGGGTTTTGATGTTATATCACTCAAATTAAATGGGAAATTCACTTGTTCCAAATATGATATACAAGATATTTGAGGTCTTATTTATCAAAAGGTTGATTTTACTAAAATGATTCTACATTTTTTCCAAAGCCGTTATCCCTAAAATATTCAGGGTCTTATTCAATATGCCTTTAACTCCCTTGGTCAGGGATAGCCGAGCTTGTACAGCCTGTTCGCTTTCAGCTTTTAGAATTGGATTTTCGTAATAGAATTTATTAAAAGCACGGCACACATCATAAATGTAGCTGCAAAGAATGGCAGGATTTCGATCTGTTGCACTCAGAAATAGCGTATCCGGGTATCTGGACAACAATACCAACAGGCTGGTTTCATTGTCATTCCAACCATAATCACCGATGGTTTCTTCGTCGGAGTCAGATTCCGCCTTTCTTAAAACACTGCATATTCTGGCATGTGTATACTGCAAATAGGGACCGGTTGTTCCTTCGAAAGAAAGGGATTCTTTTGGATTAAAACTGATCTCCTTTTGAGAACCGGTACGTAGAATAAAATACTTGATGGCTGCCTGGCCGATGGCTTCGGCAGTGGCAAGTACTTCATTATTTACATCACTATCAGTAAGTTGTCGGCGCTTTATGATCTCGTCCAGGGCCATGGATTTCATGGTGTCCATCAAATCATCCAGATCAACTACCGTACCTTCCCTGGATTTCATTTTTCCTTCCGGCA
>JBFFHJ010000040.1:0-67435 GCA_041556995.1 bacterium
GTGGGATTCAGGGATTATGAAGAGGTTAAGCACCTGGTTTCCATGGGAGCTGTCGGTGGTGTGTATTATTCCCAGAGAAATGTTAAGGGAAAAGACGAACAAACAGTCAGAAATGAAATCGAGGAATTGAAACGGATACGGCTGTCTCTGGGATTATCACCTTTAATCGTTGCCACCGACCAGGAGGGTGGTATCGTATCCCGTGTTTCGCCACCGTTATCAAAACTGCCGCCATTGTCTATTTTATTGGATAATTATCATGATTCTTATGACCTGCAAAAAAAGGTAACAGTTCATGCCGCTTTTCAAGCCAATAAATTGGCTGATTTGGGCGTGAATGTTAATTTTAGTCCGGTGGTAGATCTAAAAATATGGCAGGCCTTTGAAAATCTGAATTTTCATTCAAGCATTTACAAACGTGCCATTTCCAAAGATGAAAAAATCGTCACGCTGGTGGCTAAAGCATATTGCCAAGCCTTGGAAAAAAAAGGTGTGATCCCCACTCTAAAACATTTTCCGGGTTTGGGTCGTATTCACAAGGACACCCATTTTTTTCCGGGAGATTTAACCGCAAGTATTGAAGATCTGGAAGAAAAGGATTGGATGCCGTTTAAAGAAGTGTCCAGTCAAACAGGTGCTTTTATCATGCTGGGACATGTAAAACTTAATCAAATAGACAAGGAAAACCTGGTCTCTTTCTCCCACGATATCATTCAAAAGATTATTCGACATAAATGGGGGCACAACGGTGTGCTGATTACAGATGACATGAATATGCGCCCTGTTTTCCACAGTCATTGGGGAATCGGTGGTGCTGCCGTTAAGGTGCTCAATGCTGGTGTGGACCTGCTGTTAATCTCCTATGATGGCGATCAGTTTTATCCTGCCATGGCAGCCCTGATTGATGCAGATGTAAATGGCAAGCTGGATGATGGTTTATTATACTTCAGTGGACTAAGATTAAAAAAGTCGTTGGAAAATCATTCATTTGTTTTAAAATGACCAACGGATGTCATTTACTTAAAACCGGATAACCTTGTTTATCATTCTGAATATAACCCAAGCAACACAGAGAATCTCTATGATTTCACAGAGAATCTCTATGAAATCACAGAGAATCTCTATGATTTCACAGAGAATCTCTGGGTTGCTGATGCTTTGTTTATAATGACAATAAACGGTTCATTACTCTTAACTTGGTGACAGTTTATTAGTTACTTTAATTGGAATTTGAGGATAACAGTGGAAATGATACTCCTTTTGGTAGGGTGGATCTTTTTCAATAAATAAGACCGTTGTTAAAATCAGGATGAAATCTTCAGAAAAATGTTGAGGTAAGTATTTAGTACTTGCCTCCTCAACAGTTCATAGCAGACAGGGTCGTATCCAGCATTCGATTTGCATAACCCCACTCATTATCGAACCAGGTGAGAATTTTAACCAAACGTGAGCCACTGACGCGGGTTTGATTTGCGTCCATAATAGCTGATCGGGAGTCATGGTTAAAATCACAGGAAACAAGATGTTCTTCGGTATATCCTAAAATTCCTTTAAGCTCGTTTTCGGAATAGGTTTTAATCAGTTGATTCACCGCTTTTGCTGTGGTGTCTTTTTTGACCAGAATATTCGCATCCATAATTGATACATTGGCTGTCGGCACACGGATGGCTAATGTTTCAAACTTATTTGTCATTTTGGGGAGAATTTTTTCAATCCCACGGTTAAGTGCTGTACTCACCGGAATGATGGATTGGATAGCTGATCGGGTTTTACGAAGATCCGAATTATATGCATCGATAACCGGTTGATCATGCATGGCTGAATGGATAGTAGTGATAGTCCCTGAATCGATACCCAGATGCTTATCCAGGGCGTGAAGAATAGGGATAATACAATTGGTGGTGCAGGATGCATTGGATATAACCGTATGTTCAGGACGCAATAAATATTGATTGATACCGTAAACAATAGTGGCATCAATATCATTGTCCGCCGGTTGCGAAAAAATCAACTTTTTGGAACCGCTTTTCAGGTGCTCTTCGGCAGTATTACGATCGGTAAATGAACCGGTGCACTCCAATACCACATCTACCTTCAGATCTCTCCATGGTAGGTTTTTCGGTGATTTTTCTTTTAAAACCAGTATTTGGTCTTCCCCAATGGTCAATCCCTGGTCGAAATAACTAATGGGTGCTCTGAATTGACCATGGGTTGAATCATATTTAGTAAGATGAAAAACCGTCTCCAGTTCGGCCAGCTCGTTAATGGCAACAACATTGATGCGATCATAATAATAAGGAGATTCATATAAAGCACGAACGATACAGCGTCCAATACGACCGTATCCATTGACCGCCACATTAATTTTCATGGATTTTTCAGGCATGTTTATATAGAAATTAAGGATTTAAAATTTTTATCTTAACACTTTCCAAACATACATCTGGACGTTGCCTATTACAAGCCCTTGATAGACATTACCTTGCTCCAAAACAAAAACATTGAACGACTCTCCGTTGCTGGGCGTATACGATTTCTAGCTTCAATTCAATAACGGTTTTTTTGATTAATTCGATTTTTCAAATTTTTCTTTGAAATGCTGAAAGAGCGTATGTCTCACTTTCCAGAAAATGAAGATTTTCAGTAATTATTCAGCATTACTCTGAACTCTATGTAATTCCCGTGAAGACACAATGTCAACCAGTTAGTCTCTGCCCTCTGTCATGGGGGTATGACGAAGGATCTTTCCAGGTCAAAAGCAATTGATAACGATTTCAACATGTTGGTTGAGGTGAAAAAATGGCGGAATACAGATAACTAAAGCCGTTTTTGCCACTTTCGGATATGTGAATTATTTCTCATAATGTGACGCAGTTGAACATCTGTTTTAGTAATTGAATCCAAAAAAGGTATAGGGATAAAATGTTCCGGCGAACGAGAGACGTATTCTAAAAAAACAAGAATATCAATAATGGGAGAAGGCCATGGAGAGTGTTTTTGAGAAGTTGCAACAAAGACTGGACGATATGTCAACCGGATTTCCAGCCACAGATCGAAAAATAGAGATTAAAATTCTGAAACAACTGTTTGATGAAAATGAAGCTGAACTTTTTTTAGCCTTATCGCCGAATCTGGAAAAACCGAAAACAGTCGCAAACCGTTTAAATGCTGATGAAGATGAGATCGCCAAAAATATGGAGACAATGGCAAAAAAGGGTCTGTTATTTCGTCACAGAACACCGAACACGGTACAATATTCAACGATTCCTTTTGTGGCCGGCATTTTTGAATATCAAGTTGGGTTAATGACCAAAAATATTGCTATTGACATTAAAGACTATTTTGAAGGTGAGTTCGGACCAACCATTATGGCATACAAACACCCATTGATGCGGACGATCCCCATTCATCAGGAATTGAAGCCGGAATATCCCATTGCCCCTTATGAAGATGTAGAACAGATTTTTGATAAACAGGAAAAAATAGCTCTTTTAAATTGTGTGTGCCGGATCTGGGGACGTTTAACAGAAAATGGCTGTGAAAAACCACTGGAAACCTGCTTTTATTTTGGTTCTCAAGCTGACTATTTTGTGGAAAATGGTGTGGCCAGGTATATCGAAGCTGAGGAAGCTAAGACGATTGTCAAAGATAATCTTGAAAAAACCGGCCTGGTCATGCAACTCGCTCCTGGACAGAATCCCGATGCACTCTGTATGTGTTGCGGCGATTGTTGTAATATGCTTTTGTCGCTAAAAATGCAGTCACATCCGGCAAAAGCAGCAAAAAGCAACTATATAATTAAATTAGCACACGACGATTGTACCGGATGCGAGGAATGCGTATCCCGTTGTCAAATGGATGCCGTAGAGATGGTCGATGAGATCGCAACCATAAACTACGACCGTTGTATTGGTTGCGGAACCTGTATTTATGGTTGTCCGACAGAAGCACTGAATTTGGAAAAAAAGCCTCAAGATCAACTATATGTGCCACCTGTAACCTCCGTAGAAGCATTGATTGAAATTGCCGAAGAACGGGGTAAGTTGTAGAGGTTGTATTCAGGCGCATTTATGATGATCCGCCGGCGATTCCTTTTAAAAACGGCAAACAATATAGGTAGGAATATTCAGGTTTTTTTAAACTTTTGCTGGTATTCGCTGGGTAAAAGCCCGGTATGTTTCTTAAATACCTTCCTGAAAAAACAACTGTTTTCATAATTTAAACGAAAACTGATTTCATCAAACGTCCATTTTTCAGATTCCAAAAACCGTTTTGCGGCTTCCACCTTGGTTCGATGAAGATATACCAATGGTGTATCACCGGTTGCTTTTTTAAACCGACGCTCAAATGAACGGCGGCTCATGTTATGAATTTTGGCAATTTTATCGATATTAATTTCATCAGCATAATTATCTTCAATCCACTGCTGGGCGGTTTTAATTTTTCCATCCCTATGTTTTTTCTGAAATTGAAAAACAGTGTAGGGAGCTTGAGATTCACGCCCCATATCATGAAGCAATGATTTGGAACATTGCACCGCTACCTCATGGCCATACTGCTTTTCAACCAGGTACATAGCCAGATCAATACCAGAATGCATGGCTCCGGAGCAGTATAGGTCTCCTTCATCCGTGATTAATCGATCCGGTTTAAGAATGATGTTCGGATATCTTTGTTTAAATTCATCTACAAATCCCCAATGTGTTGTGGCCGTTTTTCCATCCAAAAGTCCTGTTTCAGCCAGCAGAAATGCCCCGGTGCAAACACTGGCGATACTTGCACCCATTTCATATTTGTGTTGAAGCCAGGCAATGATTTCACTGTTATATTTTAGTGTTTTTTCAATATCAATCACACAGGAAATAAGGATAAGATCTGCATCTGATACATCATTTATTGAACCATGGGGTTGTAACAAGACATTATTAAGACATCTAACCGGCAGGCCGTCCATGGAAACAATTTCAACCTCAAAAAGGGGTTCCGGCTCTAGGTTGTTGATATAATTCCAGAGCAATCCGGTTTGCACAAACACATCCATGGGGCCTATAACACTGGTGGCGATTGTATTATGAAGCGCTAATATCGAGATTTTTTTCATTTTCCTTTCCGCCTAAATGTCGTTATTCAAATGCTTTATGCCGCAATCATCTCTTTACTTTGGATATATTTTAGAAAATTTCAATTTTTCCATATATATTACTATAATGATTCCCAATTTATTATCCAAACATACGGATTAATTGATAATATTTCAATTGAATTTAAGTAATCGTCTGGAATAGTTGTCAAGAATGAATTCAAAGAATAGACCAACTGGAAAAACAACCATATCTATATGTAATTATTTATAAATGGATCATATTGGATTTCTCCCGGACTGATAAGACCGATAAAAAACAGCGAAATTGAAGTAAATAGCATCTTATTATCAACATATTGCTATTACAAAGATTAAGTTTATTAACTGAAATTTAATAATATCTCTAAGGACACCATTTATTATTCAGCTATAACTCATATTTTAGGGGGGTATCATGTTCCAATAACTGCGGACTTCTGGTTGGTTAGGGGCGGCTCAAAAAATAATTCACATTCTGTTAGCAAAATGTCCAGTGGTTTTAGGACTTTTGCAAACAGACTATGTGAATTATTTTTAACGATCCCTTAAGGCCTTTTTTTATCTGGAGCAACCTGCAAATATCCCGACCAAAAAGCCAAAGATCTTGCGTCCCATTCCCCTTTAAGAGGGTTTAGCAATACAGACGCGATATTTTCCTTGGAATAATTGGAAAACAACCAATGAATGGATTTTAGATCGCCATAGATCAAGATGTTCGTGGTAATACATCTAAAATCAGCCTCCACATCAAGCCGACTATAGTCATAGGACCACAAACACCCCTTTAAATATTCAGGTAAAGTCCTTGATGTTGGAACGTTTCTTTTATCCATTATAATACTGAATTTACTGCAATTGTATTGCCGACAATATCAATTGTCTAAATAACCACTGTAAGTTTTTGATACAATGTTTAATAACTATCTTTATGTAATATAAAATTCCACTCACTAAGCTGAGTGATTTGTGATACTATGTTTTATCTCTAACGGTTAATGCTCTTGTCATTTGGATATCGGTTCTCTGAATTACTACCCATTCGGATTCGTTCTTCCAATATCCGAAAAAAAAATAAAAGGGAACTGATAGTTAGGCTCCGGTGATACATACATAGGCGGGATAAAGGGACGACTCTTTTTTTTCTCGAGGTTCTTATCAGGTTGCCGTTGGTGACATCAAAAGCCACCAACGGGGTAACGGTATCGTCATTATAAATCGTTACCATCTTATCCTGGCCGATCTTTTCAATGACCACGCTGTGGATCGAAGCTGTCGTCCCAATTTGGCCAGGAAAACGGAATCGACATGGTTTTCACCGGTATACAAGGTGCCAAGGGCAATTTCGAACTCATCAAAACCGATCATGGATTGCTCGTATTTAATAGACAGACCGGCGAAACAATTAAAGCGATCGAATACAAACCAGATCATTTCAAAATCCAGCTGCCTAATGGCCGGTGGCGTTATTTCAAGCCGGAGGAAATCGGACGCTACGAACGACGCAAAGTCATAGAGGAGTTACCTCCCAAAGTAAGAAACCGGCGAAACAACGTTGAAGCGACAATATTCCAACTGAGTTTTCACACACGAAATAGCAAAACCCGGTATCGAGGCCAATTCCGATGAATTGCAAAACCTGGCACAACCCTACGAATACCTTCAAACATTGTGTTATCTGTGGCCAAACCTCCAAACCTGAAAAGATCTACAATAGATTGCTGATTTGGCATAGGTCTCAATCCACACTCGTGAAATAACAAGTCAAAGCGTGTTGCAAAAAACAGTGAATTTCCATCCGAGAAGTAATACAACGAGTAAAGTCCACCTGGCCAGTTAACAGCCAACGTAACTTTTTCATCATGTGTGTCAATTATCACCGCAACAGTTGAGCCTTTAATGATTGGATTGGTAATTGATTGTTTCATCGTTATTTCAATTAGTTGTAATATTCATATTTACAAAATCAACAATTTTGGCAATATCATCATGCAAAATCACCCTATCTTTTGTGAAACTTATTGTTCTTTTTTTTAATTTATCTTTTCCGTTTGCCAAGTCGAATACAAATAGAAGTCTGGTTTTTTCTTGGCAATTGAAGCTTATTGCTAGAGTTTTGCGGTATGTTTTTGTAGGAATACCATAAACACGCTGCATGAAATGAGTTTCTTTTAGCGAGATTTCATGTTTAAAAGGTAACTTGTAATATAATCGTATTCCTTTATCTGACTCTAAGAGCTGGTTTGAAGTGTGAAGTTCCAGATTCTGTTTTTTAAAATGGATATGGCTTCTAACCTTGCCGGGTCTCGTTAATTCAACTGTATCTGAAATTATGATCCAATCGTGTGGTATATATATGAAGTCTCTTGTCCATAATTTTAGATTTGAATCAGGTGGGTATATTTTAGTTAAATCCGCTGAAAAGTAATGATAGTCGTTGCTGATATCTACATGTATAACCTTCACCGTCCCTTTGTGTTTTTTTACACTTTTTTCGTCAAACCACTCGCCTCCTTCACCCAACTGTCCTATTTTATTAAACAGCAAAACATTATGATCAGATGTTTTTTTGATAAGTGAATAGCCATCATCTATCACCAGCCAATCACCTTTATGCCAAATAGAAAAATTACCTTGATCAGGATGTATGTGGGAGCCGGCATAATACTTTTTTTGCTCTGCCAGTTTCCCTTGGGAGGGGCCTGCTTTGAATAAAGCCCAAAGGCTTTTTTGAGTCCAGTCAGAACGAAGAATGAAAAGACCTAGGTTATCAAAATAACGGTAAGTTGGGAGATTATCGGGTAGAACAGATGGCACTTCTGGATTATAGGAAAAAAAATCAAACCATGAATATAGGGCTTTCCTACCGCGAGCTTTTTCGATGTTTTCGGCTAATCCCTGTGCATAGCCATCCTGGTTAATGGAAGCTAATGCTCTTAAGATTGATCCTGGTCCGTGATATTCAATTCGATACGAATCTGCAAAATCCGCATTCTGTTTATAACCGGGGAGAGAACAAAATAACCGGAATTGTGCAGTTTTTTGAAAAAACGGATGATTTTCTAATTTACTGAAACCATAAAGAGGTTTAACAGCATAAAAGTAAAACAAAATTGATTCAAGACCATAACTCCAATAATTAATGCCTTCATGTGAGGATCCGTCAGGTGAAAGATACTGAAGAACAGTATCCAGATTACTGTTAGCCGATTCCAACCAATTAATGGCATCTTTCTCTTCTCCCAGCAATGCATAACCGGCGATTCCGATTGCCATTGTGATAGTGTAATTCATGTTTTGAAGATATGCCTTAGTCCATCTTTTCCTTTTTTCCTTCAGTGTTTTTTCCAATAAATTTGCATGGCGCTTTATTTTGGTTCTATACTTCAATCTTTCCGATGGGCTAAAGTGTTGATATTGCCAGTCATAAGTCAATACCATTGCAAAAAGAAGACTTGCAGCATCCAGTGAATCGTTGTTTCCCCAGTTTTGATATGACACCAGAGAATTCATTCGTTTTTTTATTTGCTGCACTTGTGTTTTCTTTTCCTCAATTGCTGAGACAAATGCGAGATCTATAAGGTGATAACCAAATTTACGAATATCTTTGTAATCATCAAGACTTTTCTTTGATTTGTTATGAAGGTGGAAATCCACTCTCTTTTTTAAAGAGATCCAAAATTTCCTATAAGGGTCCTTTGTAATGCTTGTCCGCAATGTTTCTTTATTCCTTAATGGAAAATATAGTCGTGGTCTGGAGTCGATGACCGTTTTGAACTTATTAGTATTCAGACCGTCCGCCCGTGTATTAATGACGACTCCGAATTGGATTCCTATTACCACCGTGACAGTAAAACAAAAAAATACGAACTTACTTATTCTATAGTATCTCATCTGACCTAAATTCCAGCCTTTAGTAGCTTAACTTTGTGTCTATTTTTTCTTGACCACACCAAATAATGTAATTTGCAGCTTGGGAAGTTAATAGAGTTTTATACGTGTTTTGAAACATAACACGCTGAAATAATAAACAAATAAATTACACTGATAAATGTTAAAAAGTCGCTTTTTATGTGTCAAGGTATTCTTTTCAAATCACCTTCCCTTTATCAAAATATACTGTTTCTTTTACTAAAATCATCATATCGATTCTTTGTGTATATCATCCGAGAGAGTCTAAAAAAGTCTGCTTTGTGGCAGATTCTGGACAAACATTATGAGGAATTCGAGAGAAACTATAGCGAAAAATTTGAAAAACAATACAGATTTTTCAGGTCGGTTATCAACGAAGTCGTTCGAGCTTATTTGAGATGCGGTGATCTGAAAAATGGTTTTGTCGGAGTTCGGTGTCCAAAGCGTGGGCATGAATACTCACTGCAATTTTCCTGTAAGGTTCGTTGTTTTTGTCCTTCTTGTCAGGCAAAACAGGTGGTATTGTTTGGACATCATCTGAAAGAGAACGTGTTTTACCCGGTTCCTTATCGTCAATATGTGTTCACCCGACTTTGTTAGTGAATTTATAAATTCCTTGTAATATTAGTTGTTTAAAAAATGCAGATTCAATTCTCTTCGGGCACTATTTTTCTTCTTTTTAAAAACCGTTTTAATTATTTTACCTGGCAATTTTCGTAAGTCCAAAGCATTATAGATCTTTTTCTGCACCGAACCGGACCGGCTGTTCTTTCGAATATGAATCGCCTGGTTCTCCTCACCTTTCATGGTTGTCGTGACACGCACATGGCCAGACAGAATTTTTCGAATCGTTTCCCAGCTATGTTTGATGCCATGCTTTTCCAGTCGGTATCGTATTGAATGCGAAACGTGGTAGGCCAGCAAGGTAATAAACAGGTGGGCATCCACACGATGTTCTTTTTGATGATGAACCGGTCGAATGCCAAGCTCCGATTTCATGCTCCTGAATGAACTCTCCACCCGGGTCAGGTTCACATAAATTTTCCAAAACGTCTTCACACTGTGATTGACTCTTCGTTCGTGCGAAGGCGATAGATCCCGTTCAGCTTCTTTTTCTCCTTGTCCGGTTGGAATTCCCATTTAACATCAATGGCGTTCTCATTGGTTTCATCGGGAATGACTTTGATGTGATAGAGCCCGGATATTCGTCGATGTCTTTCCTTAACCCTCCCAATTCGTGTATGGACTTTCGCCAGCGCTTTAGTACCTCGTTTTTTATTGAGCCCCGCCCGAACCTGTTTCATATCCTCCTCGAATCGTTGGCGAGATTTGGATTTGATCCCCTCTTCCTTTTTAGCTTTGGCATCCGAGTTGACATACAGGTCCCATTCCGATGTCTCGTTTCTGACCAACTTGGCCCGGACATCCTTTTTGCCCTCAGCAACCGGAACAAATTCTCCTTCCTCGGGCATCTCGATCTTGTTGCGGGCGACGACAAAATAAACAAATCCTTTTGATCGCAGCCAGGTCAAATTGTCTTCCGTTACGATCCCCGCGTCCATCACCACGGTTCGTTTCCGAATCTCAAAATTCGCCTCGATCAGATGCTATATCTAAAACGTAGAAAATAGCTAAAAACCGCTAAAACGCTGACGAAGTTGGGTTAATCGATTAACTAATCTGTATGACAAATGCTCATCAAACAATAATTTTATTGGATTTTAATCAAATGACGGTTCTCACATTTTAGAATTTTTTATACTACCCCAATGATCACGAATTCCTGATCGGTCAGTAAGTGAGTCTCCTGTCATCCTGAGAGTAAGGCGAAGTTCTGAGGAGGAACAACAAAGGATTTGACGAAGGATCTCTCAGGCTAAAAACAAGAGATATTAGTGATTATCTGAAAACATGTTTACTTCTAATATACCTTTTACCTTCCCTGGTTTTCAATAAAAAACCCAAACAAACAAAATCAACTCCCAGGAAATTATCATGCAATTACCCTATTTTCTGATCTTAAGCCCTTGCCTTCCTCAGGTACATTTGTTACCGTCCCCCATACATCAACTGAATTCACATATCAGGGATTTTTCAACCAAATTTTTTTGTTAGCTCTAAATGTTTAAATATATTAAGCTAATCGAATAAGTTGGTGACGTTATAAACGGTTGGATATCGATAAAAATGAGGATAATGCAACTTGCGATTTAGCGACTACTTTTAAATTGCTTTGTGCTTTAAATAAGGGATCATAAAAAAGTAACTTTACACAGTCAATCTGCAAACGTCCCAAAAACACTGGACATTTTGCATACATAATGTGAATTAATTTTTGAGCCGACCCTAAGGACTGGAAATGAGAGACAATCTATATAAAACACCTGAATCACCTTTAACTGAAAACAACGAAGAAAAGGGATCATCGATCAAAGCCATCATCTATGGCGCTATTTTTGACATTACAGGTTCATTAATACTTGGATTTATGTTTATAATTATTTACACAATATACATGACCAGCAAAGGAATGCCACTTGAGGGCATCCAAAACTCGTTCCAAAGCATGGACAAATCTTCACCAGTGAGTATTTTGGGGATGGTTTTGGGTACATTTATCTCGTTCTGTGCCGGTTATGTTTGTGCAAGAAAATCGATTACACGGATATACCGGGATGCTTTTATTGTCGGTATCATTTCCAGTATTTTTGGAATGTTTGCTGGTGGCGCTTCAGTTTACTCAAGCATTGAATTACTATTCCTGTCTGCCATGACAATTATGGCAGTGTTAATGGGAGCCGCTGTCTGGAACAAAAGACGCGTATAAAATATCGATATTGTTTTTCATAACAATGACATTTCAACGGCACTGAAAAACACGGGTAAAAATGATTTGCGAGCACTTACAGCAGCTTGAACAGGAGATCATTCAGGCAGGGTTTGAAGAAACGTGCCGTGGCCAAGTGTGGTCGGACGATTGCCGGGAGTGGGTATATTTTGATTGTTATCTGGATCGTGAGTCCATTAAAAAAAGATTCAATTTCCAAAGCCACGTGGTTGAACATCAACACCGGGGAACACACGATGGGGAAGAATCGGGCTTTATCTGTAAGAATTGCCAG
The DNA here is from genome assembly GCA_041556995.1 of bacterium. Classification (GTDB taxonomy): domain Bacteria; phylum SAR324; class SAR324; order XYD2-FULL-50-16; family XYD2-FULL-50-16; genus JAHJTV01. Next base: position 12,154 of record JBFFHJ010000040.1, read on the forward strand.
AACGCAATCATGGGACATTATTCAGCCAAATCTCCTTCCAAGATATTTAAATAGGTATTTATCCATTTGCGGCACATTCCAGCCGAATGTTACACCTGATTTATGTTTGCATCGTATTTGGTCATTCCTTCAAAGTTGTAAAAAACGTTCATTGTTTCATTATTTCCCTGATGAGATGCGATGAAAATCCACGACGTAAAAGAAAATCGGATTGTTTTTTCTTTTCTTTACCGTTTTTAGGAGGATTGCTTCCAAATCTCTTTTCTCTCTCCCGGATGGCAATCTCAAACCAAACTTCATCCGGGATATCCAATTCCTCGTTTATTATGGCTTTTTCCACCCCTTTTTGCTGTAAATACTGTTTGATGTCATAGGGTCCTTTACCGGCTGCCATTCTTTTTTCCACCCAGCGTTTGACTGTACCATCGGTTACTGGCGCTGGTTTCTGCCGAACCGGTTTCAGTTTTTCAAGGGCATATTCCACTTGGGGTGTTGTAAATCCTTTCTGAAAGAGTTTTCGTTTGATTTTAAAATACAACTTGTCCGGAATTTGAGTTGACCACTCCGCACCATACCCCTGTTCACCAAGAGCTTTTACGCAGATACGTCTGGCCAACCGATTCCACTGGGGCCCCGACTCATCGATATAATTATCGATCACTTCAAGCGAAAGTCCTCCTTTATGTTGTAGATCGGCTTTCAATGCTAATGGACCTTTACCGCTAAATGTCTCGGTAAACAGCCGAACCTGGCTTTCAAGATAACGCTTATCATCCAGAATGCCCTCTTCCACTAATTGTTTGACGATGAGATCAGGATCGACTTCCTGATCGGATTCCCGGGCTCGTTTTTTTATGGCTTCTCTCATTTCAAACTCCGAGTAATCCCGCCGGGCCAGTTTATACAAACACCAATTACGCCAACTGATTTTTAATGGTTTCCTTTTCATCCACCGGTTTGTGATTTAGTAAGACAAAACATCTTTTATCTACAGTTACCGCTATTCAGCGATTAACGTATAACACAAAAGATAGTTTATCAATGCTGTTTATCTTAACGGCATTTGAAAACTCTTGGAGACAAATTTCAAGATAAAACAGTTGGTAAAATAGTAAATAAACGGGACGTCGATGATATATGCCGGTTAATATTTCAACATACAACGTTCCCTGCCTGTTTAAAAAAGGTCGCTTGCTTCTCTTCAATATATTGTTTGCGGTATAACTGATAGTAAGCCTTCTTTTGTTTGATCAAATCCGTGTGGTTTCCTTTTTCAATTATCTGACCATTTTCAACCACCAGAATTAAATCTGCTGAACGAATGGTGGATAAACGGTGAGCAATGATGAAACTGGTTCGATCTTCCAAGATTGTTGAGAGACCGTCCTGAATCAAATTCTCGGTTTGCGTATCAACTGCCGAGGTCGCCTCGTCCATGACAAATATTTTCGGATTTGCCAAAATTGCCCTGGCAAAGGAGATTAATTGTTTTTGACCTGTTGACAGGTTTTTTCCCTCCTGTCCGACCTGTGTTTGATATCCTTTTTCCAGATTTGATATAAAATCGTGGGCATTTACCGCTTTTGCAGCAACTACAATATCATCAATTGAGGCATCCAACTTGCCATATCGAATGTTTTCTTCAATACTACCGCTAAATAAATAGGGTGTCTGTAGAACAATTCCCAGGTTTGACTGATACCATAGAAGGCCTCGTTGCCGATAATCAATACCATTTAGTAAAATCTCACCACTGGTCGGCTCATAAAATCGACACATCAGGTTGACCAAGGTGGTTTTACCGCCACCGGTCGGTCCGACCAGGGCAATACTGCTTCCGGCATTAACGGTAAGATTGATGTCTTTTATGATTTGTTGATCAGGTAAGTATTCGAAACTAACATTTTTAAATTCAATGGTTTTTATATCGGTTTCTCCTCCATCAAACGGAACGCCGTTAAGATTCTTATTCTGTTTTTTTATCTTCCGGTTAACCAAATCACAGTCTCGAATTTCCGGGTGGGTATTTAACAATCCGAATATTCTTTCTGCTCCCGCGTTGGCGGTTTGCAATTCTGTCATGATTCTTGCCACTTCAAGAATTGGATCACGAAAACTGTTGGTATACGCCAGAAAGGTGATGAGTGTACCCAAACTTAGAATTCCGGCGAGTACTTCGACACCTCCCATCCATAACGCCAGACCCGTCCCTATGCTGCTCAAACCCAAAATAAAGGGAAAGTAAGCAGCTGTTTGCACAGAATTTTTAAATGAATTTTTATACATTTCCTGCGACAAAATTTGAAACTCGTCCAAATTTTCATCTTCCCGAACCAACACCTTACTGGTTTCGACACCGGTAATTCCTTCATTAAAACCGGCTGTTAAAAGTGAATTGACTTTTCTTACCAAACGAGAGCTTTTTAGTATAATTCTCTGGAAATATAAACTGACACCAATTAATACGGGGATGATGCTTAATACTATTAATCCCAATTTCCAATTCAGATAAATTAATACGCCACTGATTCCCAGTAAAAACGGTGCCGCCCAAAAAATCTCCAAGGTTCCCCAGGCGATAATGTCTGCTAATTTATGGCAATCAGATGTCAATCTTGCCATCAACCAGCCGATGGCGTGTTTATCATAAAATGAGAAGGAGAGATCCTGTAAATGGCAAAATCCATTCTGCCTCAAATCGTACATGATATTGGTTGAAAGCCGACCAGCCATGAGGATAAATGCCCATACACTAACAGCAAAGGTTAAAAGCAGGAAAAAATATATGATTCCGTTTTGTAGCAAATCTGCGTTAACGCCGTCTTTGACAATATCATCCACTACCGATTTTGTAATTAATGTCAGAGACGCCTCACACACAGCCACAACAAACGATGTCGAAATCAGGGGGAAGAAAATCCGTCGATAGGGAAGAATATAATATTGGAACAATTGTTTCCATATTTTCCCTTTTTCAAATCTCTTTACTGGCGAATTAAGTGTTATTTCCATTTATTGATATTTTGTTTTGAATTTCCCAAACCGCTTTATAAAAACCATCTTGAGAAATTAATGTGTTATGTATTCCCTGCTGTGCAACCCTTCCTTTGTCCATGACAAAAACCTGATCCGCATTTTGACAAACCGATAAGCGATGAGTAATAAGGATCGTTGTCAGCTTTCCATAACGACTATGTAATGTTTCCAGAATTTGTGTTTCGGTTAAGGCATCTACAGCACTAAGGGCATCGTCCCAAATTAATATGGGGACTGTTTTTAAAAAAGAACGTGCCATGGTAATCCGCTGTTTCTGCCCACCGGAAAGTGTCACACCTCTTTCACCTATTTTTGTATCATAACCTTGCTTAAAATCCTGAATGGATTGATGAATACGGGCGTCTTTTGCTGCACGAAAAATGGCACTCTCTTGTTTGGATTGATCCGCCACACTAATATTTTCCCTGGCTGTTTTGGTATAGATAAACGGTTCTTGTAGTACAGCACCGATGATTTTTCTTAATTGTTTCCTGGGAATCTCTTTAATGTTTCTGCCGTCAAGTTCGATTGTTCCCGATTCAAAGTCATACAAACGAAGCAACAATCTGATCAGTATTGATTTGCCACTTCCCGTTGGGCCCACAATGGCAACAGTTTGACCGGGCTTTATATCAAACGAAACATTCTGAACTACCGGCAATTGTTGATGAAAACAAAAATGTACATTTTTAAATGAAATGCTTCCCTGGACCGATTCTTGATCGAGATTTTTGGTCAGATCGGTATCTTTTTCCTGAGACGAATTGAGTACTTCGGTTATTCTACCCAGGGAAACCACCGCTTTGCCGGTATCGGTCAATGTCCGCCCCATCTGTCGGATAGGCCATAACAAAATTCCCAAATAGGTGATAAAAGCGTATAAGGTTCCAATGGATATATTACCTTGGGAAGCCAGCCAACCGCCTCCAAACAGAGTTAAGCCCATTTGTCCAATACACATAAAATCCGAAAAACTCCAATAAATGGCCAACGCTTTGATCAAACGAAACTGTTCATCTCGATAAGTTGCATTTCGACCGGTAAATTTCTCAATTTCAAACTCTTGTCGAGTGAAAGCACGAACCACACGAATACCAGTCAAATTCTCCTGCATTGTACTGGTTAACGCCCCTTCTGCCTCATCCACATTTTGGAAAACTGCTTTAATCTTTTGGAAAAACAGATAAGAAAACAGGATAATAATTGGAATCAAACAAAGAGAAAGTAATGCCATTTTAATGTCAAGCACCACCATCATGGGAACTACCAACAACAGCATAATTAGGGAGCGGCTGATTTCGACGATCTGTTTTGATAAAAAGACCCTAACGGTTTCAATATCAGACGTACAGCGCTGAACCAGATCTCCAGATTCAAAATGGGCAAAGGGTAGTAAATCAATATGTTGAATATGATGATACAGTCGGTCTCTGAGCCTCTTGGCTATAGCCTCACAAGCGTGTACTGAAAATCGGTCTTTGAGGTAAAGAAAATAGCCGCTTAAACAGCTGATGATTACCAAAATCAAAGCAGGAATCCATAAATTTTTGCTGAGGAAATTAACACCACCCAAAAAAGCAATGGTTTGTTTTGCAAAAGGTGATAATTCCTCCACCTTAAAGCTTATAATTCCGTCGATGGTAATCTTTCCAATTAAAGGAATGAGAAAGGCGAAAAAGCTTCCTAATCCCATAAAAATAACTGCCGCTAAATAGAATTTACGGAAACCTATGGTTAAATTCCACAAGTCCAAATATTTTTTCATTTATTGATTCTTGAATAAAGTCGGTTTCTATAATGAACGATACTCTCCTCTTTTAACTCACAGTTAATTTATTAACAAGAGCTTTTTCTAAAAATTTCATAGGTATTGTAAATGATTCGAGATTTGGAGTATTTATGTTGTGAAATGAATTAATTTGATTGACATTCAGGTTTGGACTGATCTATACATTGCGTTCGGTGGTCATTCAACGGATAATAACTGTCTGTCATAAAGTCCAAACCGTTTACCAAGAAGTATGTCACTCCCTAACCATCTGTTATATCGAAGAATATGTCTTCAAATGATTTGAAAGTAAAAAGTGCTGTTATTGCCGGAAATCAGATTTTCCAGACAATCAGGGAAAACGGTCCCATCTTGCGGTCTGAGCTGGCCACATTAACAGGAATGTCGAGATCAACGGTTTCATTACATGTGGAAAAACTTCTTCAAACACAGCTGGTTAAAGAAGAAGAGATCAGTAAAAATGGGGATAAACGTAAGAAATCGTTGTTGAAACTGGCTGAAAACGCAGGGTTTGTTATTGGAATCGAAATCAAAATAACGGGAATCAGTATTGGTCTGTTTAACTTAAACGTTGAATTACTGGATTTTTATACGGAACAGGTTTCAGTTGGCAAAGGCCCTGGTTTTATTATAAATCTGGTTTTTGAAACCATCGATAAGTTGTTGGTAAAAAACAAAATATCATCCAAGTCCATTATGGGTGTTGGTATGGGAATACCAGGGACCATTGAAAAAAATAGCCGAATTATCGTAGGTCCCAAATTTATGCCTGGTTGGAACAAATATCCGCTTCGTAAAACCCTGGAGCAACGCTTTAATTGTCGGATCATTTTGGAAAACGAAGTAAACGCCATGGCAGTTGGCTCACACTTTGTTGGAACAGGCAAGGAGGTGGATAATTTGCTGTTCGTAAAAATCGGCACCGGTATTGGAGCCGGGATCTTTGTAAACGGAGAGCTATATCGTGGAAGCTCCGGGAGTGCGGGAGATATCGGTCATATTAGTATTGATGATCTTGATATTCCCTGCCATTGCGGAAACTATGGATGCCTGGAAATGATCGGCAGCGGGGCGGCTATCGCCAAACGCGGGGAAGAGGTTATGAAAAAAGGGGGCAGTGAATTTTTAACAAAGATCTATGAAAAGGAAAACAAAATCACAGTGGAAGATATCAGTCTGGGAGCTGATCATGGTGATTCATTATGCCTTGAAATAATTAAAGATGCAAGTAAGGCAGTGGGTAAAGTTCTGGCAAAGGTAGCCGGTTTTTTTAATCCATCATTGATTATTATTGGAGGCGGTGTAGCCGAAGCCGGGGAGAAGTTTTTGTCTGGAATCAGAGAAATGGTTTTTATGAGATCCTACCCCATAATCACGTCCGAACTTCAGATAAAAAAATCATCCCTAGGTAGAAAAGCTTGTGTGCTTGGTGTCGCCACCACAGTCGTCAATGAAATTTTGTCGGAAAACAGCATCACTGATCTGCTCCATGATCTGTCTCAAAAGTAATTTGGATAATTATTTGCTTACCGATCGGGCCAGTTGCAAATTCTACTTCTGCTTCTATTAATTCTGTATAACAGCATCTCCCTGCTGAGAATCAGACAACAAAAACAAATGTTTATTTATCGGTGACAAGCGGGAGCATTCCCTGCTGTTCATTGTGATAAAAAAACAAGGATGGTGACTTATGAATGAAGAGATATTCTATCAACTTCAGGAACGGCTGGATCAGTATTCTATTGGATTTCCCAAAACAGAGTCAGGAATCGAAATAAGAATATTAAAAAAGCTTTTTACTGAAGCAGACGTAGAGATGTTCCTTAACTTGACGACGGTTTTGGAAAAACCGAAAACCATTGCTGAAAGGGTATCCGCTCCTCTGGAAGAAACCACAGAACATTTGGAAGAGATGGCCAAAAAAGGATTGATTTTTCGATTGCGAAAAGGATCAAGGATCATGTTCGCTGCCTCTCCTTTTGTGGTGGGATTGTATGAGTATCAACTCTCCCGTTTCGATAAAGAACTGGCAGAATTAGTGGAAACCTATTTTAATGAGGGCTTTTTATCCAAAAGTATATCCGGAAGTATTGTCCCCCTTCGAACCGTGCCGATTAACCATTGTCTGGACAGCACCTGGCAAATTGCTCCCTACCAGGATGCCAGAGAGATTGTTAAGGCAAAAAAGAGGATTGCACTGGCTGAATGTATCTGTCGTCAGCAGCAGCAACTTATCGGTAAAGGGTGTGGTAAACCCATGGAAAACTGCTTTGTTTTTGACTCCCACGCTGATTATTATGTTGAAAACGGGATGGCCAGGCTGATAACACAAGAAGAAGCTATGGCTATCTTGGATGAATGTGAAAAAGAGGGTTTGGTTAACCAGTTGGGCAGCACTGTCAATCCAGCCGGCATGTGTAATTGTTGTGGGGACTGTTGTGGCATTCTAAGAGCATTAAATCTGCACCCCAAACCTTCGGAAATGGTTTTAAATAATTACCGGGTGAAGGTGAATCGGGACGAATGTTCCAGCTGTGAGACTTGCCTGGATAGATGCCAGGTAAACGCTATCGGACTGGATAATGAAGGATTGGTTACTGTCAATTACGACCGCTGTATCGGTTGTGGGTTATGCGTGACCGAATGCCCGGAAGAATGTCTGGAAATGGAGCTTAAACCGGAGGAAATGCAAACCGAACCATTTGCTACGAACAAAGATCTGGCCCAGGCAATTGCTCAAAAAAGGGGTATTTCACCTATCAAACCAAAACGATAAACCGGTGTTTTGGTTTTTATTTGTTATGTGATCCAAATGAATGGGGAACCGCCCGGCAGCAAAGTGATGCTGTCTTGTCATTTCTGATCTGTCGGGAGATGTGGAAGTCATGCTTTTTGATCTCGTGAAAGCATGACAGAACATGGCTGAAAACATTTGACATTATAGTTGTTGTGATTTACAACAGTTGTATAATGCAATTAATAAGGGAAACAAAACAATGCAGCCTAATAAAATCCAACAATTCAGGACCTCTCTACGCAGATTTGAAAGGGATGTTGCCATTGGCCAGAAAAAAGACTCCAGAACCGGTGGATTGACTGTTGTGCAATGTCACACTGTCATTAACCTGGGCTCATTAGGTGAAACGACCATTGGGCAAATGGCGCAACAGATGTGTGTTGACAAGAGCACTTTGAGTCGTACGGTGGACGGTTTGGTCAAATTGGATCTGATCAATCGAAATCCCCATCCGGATGATCGTCGCTATTTTCTGATTAGCTTAACCCAAAAAGGTGAAGAGGCATGCGAAAAGCTCAACCAGGTCAATGATGAATATCTGAAACGTGTTTTTTCACGGATTCCTGAAAAAGAACATGCAAATGTGATGAAGTATTTTAATATGTTCGTCAATGCGTTGTTATGGAATGATACTTAAAAAGTCAGCCTGACGACTCAGTGACATAATTAAGTAATGCACATCATACCCAGTGTAGGCGCAGAATTATTTGGCTAAACTCTGCCATCTGTCATCCTGAGGAGGGACGACGAAGGGCTCAAGGCCAATTGAAAGCAATGTCGTTTAACAAGGTATTGAGTTTTATGCAAACAACCCGGTTTATTGGATATATCAAGAAGTTTCGGATAAAATCTGAACCTGGCTGTTGAAATTCAGGATGTAGGGGGGGCACGCTTTTGGTTCCCACGCGGATCATTGTTCTATTGCATATTATCCGAAATTTTTTGGCACACCCGGTTTATTTTGATATAGAAGGACTTTCATGCAAAAAGGGCTAATTTTTGATCTTAAACGATTTGCGGTTCACGATGGACCCGGGATTCGGCTGACTGTTTTTTTTAAAGGCTGCCCTATGCGATGTTGGTGGTGTCATAATCCAGAAGGTATCAAAGGGAGAATCCAAACTGCTTTAAAAAAGAACAAGGTGGGCGACAATGTCATTGGAACTGTTGAGGAGAAGGTAGGGCGGTATATCACAGTTGATGATTTGATGGAGGAGATAAGAAAGGAGATTATTTTTTTTGATGAATCAGGCGGCGGGGTAACTTTTTCCGGAGGGGAACCTCTTGCACAGATCGATTTTCTGGAAACCGTCCTAAAAGAGTGCAAAGATGAAGAGATTCACACAGCATTGGATACAACCGGATTTTGCCCAAGGGAGTCGCTGCAACGGATTTTGGGCATGGTGGATCTTTTTCTATTCGACATTAAACTGCTGGATGATGGGGTTCACAAGAAATACACCGGTGTTTCCAATCAAAAAATCTTGGACAATCTCCGGTTTCTTTCTGTAAACAATTGCAATATCAAGATTCGATTTCCTGTTATTCCTGAAATTACGGATACAGAACAGAATATTAGTCAATTAAAAGACCTTTTTATGGAAATGAAAAGCATTCGAAGTTTAGCTTTATTGCCTTTTCATAATATTGCAGCCGGAAAATATAAGCGTTTTGGTTTAGACAATCTCCTGGCAGGAAAACATTCTTTAACAGAGAAAGCCTTGATCCCTTTAAAAGAACAATTTGAGTCATTAGGGCTCAACGTTAGCATTGGAGGATAAGATGAATGAACGGATTTTAAAACTCAGACAAAAAAGTCTGAATGCTATAGAGAGAATATCTGCTGAAAGAGCTGTACTGCTAACAGAGTTCTATAAAAAATGTCAGTCTGATAACCTGTCACTTCCAGTGAAAAGGGCATTGTCATTTCAATATATCCTGCTTAATAAAAAAATAACCATTGAGGAGGGTGAATTAATCATCGGTGAACGCGGACCGAAAGCTAAAGCGACCTCAACTTATCCCGAGGTTTGTCTTCATTCCATCCAAGATTTGGAGGTTCTGGATTCCAGGGAAAAAGTGGCTTTTAAAGTGAAAGATTCTGTAAAGGCGACTTATCAGAATTTAATCATCCCTTTTTGGCAGGGGAAAACCATACGTGATCGAATTTTTGAAGAGGTGCCCCAACAGTGGAAAGAAGCTTATGAAGCCGGAATTTTTACTGAATTTCAGGAACAAAGAGCTCCAGGACATACAGTTCTGGGCGATAAGATTTACTCTAAAGGTTTGTTGGATCTTATTGAAGAGATTGATGAGCAGGTAAGGCAACTCGACTTTTTTAATGATCCGATGGCACTGGATAAAAAAGAAGAGCTGACAGCAATGAAAATTTCAGCTCAAGCATTGATCTCATTTGCAAAAAGACATGTGGAGGAACTGAATAATCTGGCCCTCTCGGAATCCAATACACAACGCAAATCAGAATTGAAACAAATGGCGGAAATTTGTCAAAGAATTCCGGCAAATGCACCACGAACTTTTTGGGAAGCGCTGCAATATTATTGGTTTGTCCATGTTGGGGTGATTACAGAGACTAATCCTTGGGATTCCTTTAACCCCGGGCGGTTGGATCAGCATCTTTATCCATTTTATAAAAAGCAGCGTGATGCGGGTGAATTAACTAAAGAGCAGGCCACTGAATTGTTGCAGGCTTTCTGGGTGAAATTTAACAATCATCCCGCACCTCCAAAAGTTGGGATTACTGCAAAAGAAAGCAATACCTATACGGATTTTGCATTAATCAATCTCGGCGGATTGAAAGCCGATGGGTCCAATGCGGTTAATGAACTCAGCTATATCATTTTGGATGTTATCGAGGAGATGAGAATTCTTCAACCCAGTTCCATGGTCCAACTGAGCAAAAAAAATCCTGATCGATTCCTGAAGCGAGCTTTAAAAATAATCAAAACTGGGTTTGGTCAACCTTCTATCTTTAACACGGATACGATTATTCAAGAACTGGTAAGACAAAATAAAAGTATAGAAGATGCCAGGCGAGGCGGGGCGAGCGGTTGTGTGGAAAGCGGAGCTTTTGGAACTGAAAGTTATATTTTAACGGGTTATTTTAACCTGACAAAGATTTTAGAGCTGACCCTGTTTAACGGAGTTGATCCTCAAACCGGAAATCAATTGGGACCTGAAACGGGTGAGTTCTCCAATTTTCAGAACTTTGAAGATTTTATAAGAGCCTATGAACAGCAGTTGAAGCATTTTGTCGATATTAAAATTCTGGGAAACAACATCATTGAACGAATTTTTGCCCGTTATTTGCCAACACCGTTTTTGTCTCTTTTTATCGATGATTGTATAAAAAACGGGAAGGACTATAATGCCGGTGGCGCTCGTTATAACACGTCTTACATTCAAGGTGTAGGGCTGGGAAGTGTTACTGATAGTATGGTTTCAATCAAATACAACCTTTTTGAACAAGGCAATGTTAAACCGGATCAGCTACTTGATGCGCTTCGGTCGGATTTTCAGGGACATGCCGATTTGCAGCATCGTTTTTTGTTTGAAACACCGAAATATGGGAATGACGACGATCGGGCAGATGATGTCATGCAGCAGATTTTTGAATTGTTTTACAATGCTGTCAACGGCAGACCCACAACCAAAGGTGGTGTCTTTCGAATTAATCTTTTACCGACTACCTCGCATATTTATTTCGGAAGCAAAATCGGGGCAACCCCTGATGGTAGAAATGCACATAAAGCTCTATCAGAAGGTATTTCACCTGTTCAGGGAACGGATCGCAACGGTCCGGGTGCGGTGATAAAATCTGCGGGGAAAATTGATCATATTAGAACCGGTGGGACCTTGTTAAACCAAAAATTCACACCTCAAATGATGGATAATCAGGAGGGGATTGATAAGGTGGCCTCGTTGATCAGAAGCTATTTCCGCATGGACGGGCATCATATCCAATTTAATGTAGTGGATGCCGAGACACTCAAAAAAGCACAGACAAATCCTGAAGAATACCGCAGCCTGATTGTACGAGTGGCAGGGTACAGCGATTATTTTGTGGATCTCACCAAAGAACTCCAGGACGAAATTATTCTTCGAACCGAACACATGGAAGTATCTTGAATATCCATTTCCATCATGTGACTGTTCTTTCACAGAGACACCTTGTTTTAGATATAATAATGTCATGAATGTTAGAACGCTTGTTTAACCTGCGTTTTTCAGAGTGTAGTGAGCATAGCGAAAAAAAAGTCAGAGGGAAACATTTGTTATGTGATTGAATTCTTTTGCACTAGATCTGATATAAGGTAAGCGGTTAAGACTCCCACGCTGGTAGTGCTATGGTTCCGTTACAAGCAGTTAGTAGACCTGTAACCTGACTTACGTATGTAAACACAAGGAGACATACCTTCGACCTAATAATCCTCGTAGGTATGTTGCCGTTGACGACGCTTAACGATAGTCAGATACCTTCACCATATCATCCGTCCAAAGCCTTTAACCGGAGAGAATTTCCAGAGGGGGCTTCTCGTCACCGTTCAGACCCAATTCGGCACACTTGTCCATGGGGCTTCACACCAACCACACAGCGTGTGATAAGCATGCCCATGTAGAGACTGGTAGGAACATACCAGGTATTTCAATGAACTACATTAAATACACTCAACTATGCGACTTCGTGTTGCACGATAACACTAACATCAGCCGCAGCCCACACAGAACTTTATTCGGAGCGGTAATGCGTGCCCTATCACTGGGGAAAGTAAAATTCTATCGCGGCGGGGGCTGTTGGTCTGCATGTATTTGTTAGGAAAAAATATTTAATATTTTCCCAAAACGTTATTGTTAATACACTAAACGCCATGTACACTATGATAGTGTAAAAATATTACGGAGGTCAATATGCTAAAAAACATCACATTTAGTGCAGAAGAGAAACTGATTCTAAAAGCTCGAAAAAAAGCAAAACAAGAGCACACAACTTTAAATTCTCAATTTCGCCAATGGCTTGAAAATTATACAAACATTGGGGCTAGCTCCAGTGATTATGAAGTATTAATGGAGCAGTTAGACTATTCAAAGCCAACAAAGCAATATTCAAGAGATGAACTGAATGAAAGATAAATACTTCCTTGATACCAATATATTTGTATACTCTTTTGACAACAGTGAAATTGAGAAACGAAACATTGCCCGCAGTCTTATACAAACTGCCCTAAAAGAACAAATCGGGTGTATAAGCTCACAGGTGGTTCAAGAGTTTTTAAATGTATCGAGTAAAAAATTCAACCCTCCACTTTTCCCTCAGGATAGCCTTAAATATCTGAATACTGTATTAGCCCCGCTTTGTGAAATCTATACGTCAACAGATCTATATCGAAAAACTATCGAAATAGCAGAACGTTGGAAATACTCGTTTTATGATTCAATGATTGTAACTGCTGCTATTCTGACTAATTGCACAATACTTTATTCAGAAGATTTACATCACGGTCAAATGATCCAAGATATTAAAATTATTAATCCTTTTAGGACTTCCTAACGTCAGCTGAAAATAATTGTTGGGATTAGATTCTTTGTACAATGGGTCTTAATTTTTTTTCGTATTTATCTATTGCTTCGTCAATTTTAGGTGTCAGAGTGTCGTGTTCTGATTCGTTGGGCATGAAATAAAGAATTTTCTTGTTTTCAATAAGTTCATTGCCAGACAAAACAGCCCCGTTACCGGGAATTAAAGAATCGAGATGGCTTAGAATGGCTCGATTTAACTCCATTTTGCGTGACCTTAAAGACGATATAGATTCTTGAAATTCAGACCCCCATTCAACTTGAGCATCCAAACTAAGCTCTTCCAATTTTACAAAAGCTTCTCCCAGCACTTTCCATCTTGTTTCATAAACATGAACATTGCCTTTGTGCTCATGCTCCTTTTTTAGATGTCCAATATGGTCAGTCATGTCTTCTGGATACTCAAAAGCCATAATGAATGGATTTCGTACATGTTTAAATGCTTCATTTACTCGATAGACCGCTCTTAATAATTTTTTTGCCAGCTCAAATTCAGATCTTCCCTTCAGTTCCCATTTCCAGATTCGCAACCCTAAAAAACCGATAATAGCTGCTGTAATTGCCGCGACTCCAACAATAATGTCTTTTGATAGAGTGATTATCTGTAAAACAGTCATACTATATTCCTTTTTTATATCCCAACACTAAGTCTGCGATTCAAGATTTATAAGCAGTATTATTAAATTTTCATGCGATTGCCCTGCCGTTGTGCTTGACATAAATTCTTATACTTCCTGTAACAAAGCTTTTTTTTCAAGTTAAAACAGGATCAGGCTTATATTATTGCGTAACCTTCTGTATGTGATTTTTCTTAACTATTTACAATTGTACCCATTTCACATAAACTTTTCTACAAACGAAAAGAAATATCAATGATTCAATGCTGTTTTTAAAAATGCTTCGGATTGATACATTCTACTTTATTTTGTATTTGTTATGATGCAAAAGTGTGTTTGTTCGGTTTTTATAAGTCTTCTATTGATTCTTCCCACTGTGGGATTGGGGGCTGATCTTAAAACGGCCATGGAACAGGCAGCGGATTATTTTGAGAAAACCGCTACAAAGATTGAAGGGCGAAAGAGTGTAATGTTCCGGGTGGTGAATCAACTAACCCAAAACAAAGACCGCATGGCATCCAAAATTGAAACCGAACTCTATTTTGCCTTTGAGCGGCGTTTCACCGGGTATCGGCTGTTTCTTGACTCGGACAGAAAAGCAGAACTCCTTATATTGGGGATGTATGAAACCAGGGGTAATACGATCCACATAAAACTACAGGCGTTTCAGCAAAACATGTCGGGTGAAATTCTGGGACAGACAGAGGTAACGTTTTCCAAAGATAAAGAATTGGCCGGAACGTTGGTAGCTGTTCTTGATCTTGATGCTGAAACCTTGAGCATCACCCAACGGAAAGCTTTTAGCGATGTTTTTCGCTCCTCCCTGTTTCGTAAAAAAGCCTTTAATATTGTCAACAGCGCAGAGGTTGACAAATTTGACCCGGAAAAGATTCAAGACCAGACAAAATGTACACGAGATGAATGTGCTGTCATCATCGGTGAGCAGTTGGGGGTGGATCGGGTGGTCTCTTCCAGCTTACGAAAAATCAGTGATGATTTGTTTATCCTGTCAGGAAAAATTGTTGATGTTAAAAACGGTTCTATCCATGCTGCTACCACAGTAAAACACAGTGGTCGATTAATCACCCTGGACCAGGCTTTGGAAACCCTTGCTCATCAGTTGACAACAGATGATCCTGATTCCAAGGCCTTGGATGAGATTGTGGATGCCCGGAAAGATGAAGCAAAATATCAACAAGGATTCAGAATGGATTGGATGCACATTACAGCTATCAGTGTCGGTGTGTTATCGGGAGCCCTGTCTTGGATAGAAGCCAGCAAGGTAAATAACCTAATTGAAGAAAACAATGATATACGTGATCAATATGTAACAACCTCCAAAGCAACCATCCGTGATTCCCTGAAATCCAGCTATGACAGCAATCAGCAAGATATCGATCAAATGAAGGACAACATTATGATGTATGATACCATAACCGTCATTGTTATCTGTATTGAAGTTTATCGTCTGGTTTTTGAACACCGGGTTTTTTCTGCTGTCAATGATCATGAACCATCCCCGTTTTACGTGAATATTATACCTCAAACCGGAATATATGGGCAGTATCGGCAGGCAACCATTGGCTTTCAGTGGAAATGGTAAGAGTTATTTTTCCATTTTTAGTCGTAGGCCGATGAATCGACTTTTGTAGGAGGGTTGAATATAGTTTCGATTCGAGCACCGTAAATCCTTGGGTGCATCCAGCCAACCACCACCACGAATGATTTTATTGCGGGTTTCGCGATTATTTACCGGATTGTTTTCACGCGATCGTTTATAAAAGTCCCTGTCATAAGAATCCTGAACCCATTCCCAGACATTACCGCTCAATTCATGTAAACCGAATTGGTTGGCCGGAAAACTTCCAATGGGTGATGGGCTGTTCCATTGATCCATCCCACCAGTACCATCGTAGTTGGCCATATCGTGATGCAGATTTTCCACTGTTTTTAAGGGATCTTTCAAACCAAAAAGTCGCTGCTCTCCACCTTTACAGGCGTATTCCCATTCCGCTTCGGTTGGGAGATAGAATTTTTCCTTTCGCCCCTGGTTTATCCGTTGCAGAAATACCTGGATATCTTCCCAGCTGACATTTTCAACTGGAAAGGCATCACCTGCCTGGTAATAGGATGGATTCTCCTCATACATCAAAGTTTCCCATAATTTCTGGGTAACTTCATGTTTGCCCAGGTAAAAGTCATCCAGGCAAACTTCATGCACCGGTTTTTCATTGTCCTGCCCCAGCATAAATGTATCACCCATATCAAAACAGCCACCTTTGATAAAAACCATTTCAATCCCCACGATCTGGTGTGGATAATCTTCAGTTCCATGATGAAATATGTTGTTATGGCTGTCCATTGCAGTTATATAGTATTGAATGCCGGAAGTAGTGAAGGCGGAAATCGGTAACGCCGTTTGATATTGTGTTTCATCCACGGCTTTCATGGGGATGGATGAAAAGGGCTGATCTTCTGAGTTTCGATAAAAAAACATGACCTCTTTCACTGTTGTGTCGGGAAGCGTTACAAAAGCAGAGATACGGGTAAGCTCTCCGACCAGAGCCACTTTTATAGCCTTGTGCTGAATATGGCTGGAAAGATTCTGCTTCAGTTTTATACGGTTCAAACCCGGTCGATTTTTGGTTCCAAGAGGCAAGGGAACAGTAAAAAGGTCGTCCGCCACCGTAATATAGTATTCCAGAGCTTTGCCTTTGATATGCTCTGGCGGAATAGTGGTTGAGTAGTGGTTTTTGGCCTCAATGTATTTCAGCCTTTTTCTGGTAAATTCTCTTTTTTTTCCAGCCCGTCGATAATAAATAAAAGATTTAATTTTTTCAGGCGGCCAGTCGTCTTTGACGTTGATAGCGATTGGAATGGTTTCATTGGGATCATGATAGTATCTCGGATCACTGAAAGCGAGAGTTTTAGCATCAAGTTTGATCTCAGGGGCAATGGCTTTTACCAGGTGAGGATTATCAGCACTACCGTTGTCTGAACGAATACCGTGGTCATCGTAAGCGGAAATGTAATATTGAATACCTGCCGGCGGGATATTGATTAATGGAATCTTGACTTGGAACAGGTTGCTTTTGATTTCAGGTATTTCCATGGCTGAATAATGAAACTTGCCGACATGTCGGTAAAAAACCTTGACCGAATCCACGAACATGGTCATATCCCAAACTTTCGCCTTGATGGTCAATCCCTGATCCGGTTTGATCAGCTTGGGTTTGAAATGAACAAGAAACGGCGCAAAATTCGGGTCAACAGCGATCTGATAGGTTTGGTTGGCTGTAGCACCTTCTTTGGGAGAGGTGGTCGAGAACTTGCCATCTGATGCTAACAAATAGTACTCAAGTCCCGGGTTAACCACAGCGGAAGATGGAATAACACCGTGAAACAGATTATCCTTTTTTTTGTAGGCCATGGGAACCTGGGAAAAGCTTTCTTTTTCACCGACAGTTCGATAGAATAGAATCGCTTTTATGGTCTGGGGTGGTGAATCATCGATAATGATCGCTTGGATGTAGATAGGCGTTGCATAAGAGTGTTGAAAACCTGGGCGACTGAGGGCAATGGTTTTTTTATCCAGATGAATCTCTGGTGATTTGGTAATGGTATATGATTTGCCCGTACTGTCGGCGTCCAGTTCATATCCTTTTATACGCAGTGAAACCTGGCGGGTGGTGGCATCAATACGATCGATCGGTGTGGTGTATGCAATCTCGAACTGTCGGGTAACGGACTTAAAAAAATCGTCATAGATAGCCTTGATGGTCTCAACACCGGGTGCTGAATAATATCGTCCACCGGTTTTTGCAGCGATGTCTTTCAAGTGAGTGGGATCGAGTTTTAATCCCAGGCCAATGGTATAAACGGGAATATTTGATTCCCGGGCATGGTTTATTACCTGTTTTTTAGTGGTTTTACTGATGTTGTCCTCACCATCGGCAAAGATTACAATGGCTTTGATGCCGCTTTCCATTTCCAATTGACCGATGCCCAATTCCAAAGCGTCATAAAGGGCTGTTTTCCCGCCAGATTGATAGGTGCTAAGAGCTGTTTCCAGATCTGTAGTACCATCCAAATCACTATCGATGCTTTTTCCCACAAAGGGTTGAGTAACCCTCACCTCAGTGGAAAAAATAGTAACGGACGCTCTATCGTTCAGAGACATGGTGTTAAACAGGGCATGGGTGGCTTCCCTGATCTGCGGCAACCTTCCCCACATGCTGCCACTGGCATCAAAAACCAGGGCCACAGATACACCACGAAACTTACCGGCGGAATTTTGGATGGTGATGTTGCCGGCTGGAAGCGGTTGGGTATTGATGGCTCCTCGTTCTGAAATGATGATGTCTTCGGTGTTGATTTTGGGAAGTGGTAATCCCCTGTTGTCCGAAATAGTGGCATATAATAGAACCTGAGGGAAATTCTGAGTTTCAACCTGGGTGATCGTAACAGATATTTTTTTTAAAGATTTTTTATTGTCGGCCAGGCAGTGAGATGATAGGTATATACCGATAATTATGGCCAAAATCAGTAGAGCAGAGCACTTTCTTAATATTCGGGAAAATAAAAGTGATTGTTGCCTCATACCGGAAATGGAGCTTAAAAATTTGCTGATCTAAAAGTTTCAATAATTTGAACAGATAAGGGTAGGTCAGGATAAGCAATGACTTATCCACCTGCCAACCAAAATCTGAATGAGTATGTCTTTTATCTCCATGAGATATTTAAACATCCAGGATAACTACTGCAAATGATTACATACGTCCTTAAAATCGGTGGTGAACCGGTGAACCTCACTATCGATATAACCACCCTTGTCATCTGTGGCAATGACCTTCCAATAGTAAACCGTTTCCGCCTTTAGATTGTAAATCAGGGCATACAAACCGGAAACCGGTTCGGTCGGATTGTATATGGACGGCGGACAATCCAGCAATTCAGCTTCCTCATCAAGCCCCATGGTGCCGCAGGATAGAATCCCGGTTAGTATGCAGGCAATAACAAACAATCTGATCATCTTAAACTGTCTTCTTAGACCACTGATGGTTACCAACACAAAAGCGATAACAAATACCAAACCACCGGCTAATTGAACCGTCTGTCCGGAAGAAAAAAGCCATTCGTTTAATGTCCAGGAAGCCGATCGTGGATTACAGCCGGAAAACGAACTATCAGTGCAATAATTTACTGAGTAAGTAATGGTATCTCCCGAAGGATCAGTGGATGGCTCCCAATTTAGATAAATCCTGCCGCCTATACGAGTGGCGCCGTCCTTCGGAGCTATTAAAACAGGTTCGGTGGGGCCATAATTGAGAAGGGGTTGGTATGGTGTACACGAATCGCCGGCAATTAAACCTGAGCTACCGCGTGTTGATGTTGCGCCATAATTATCCTGTGCTTCAATACAGTAATCGATGTTTGATGCTGTAACGGCATTGGCCGGTATTTCACCGGTATAAATATTTGAACCCATGTCATCCATGGTGATGTAATTCCAGGAACCGATATCCCTTGTCCGATAACGTATTCTAACCAAACCCACATAATCATCTTCGTCTGTAACAGTGGCACTGATAACAGCCGGATTATTGACGGTTGCATAAGTTATTTCCGTGTGAGTAATAGTGGGAGGAGGATTCATGGGGATGGAGTAGGGAGTGTCTGCTGTCCCGTCATAGGTGATTTCACCATAATTGTCCTCAGCTCTAATATAGTATTCAACCCCTTCAGCACCAATATCCGTACTGGTATCTAGTGTCACTCGGTAACTGTTACCCGAGGTGTTTGATGCTGATCGATAATTATATGCATTCGATGACCCCAGATCGCGATAATATACCCTAACTGAATCAACATTTACTGTGGTATCAATAACACTCATATCAACATCCAAACTGACGTCCTGAACAACAAATTCTGAAGGAGTATGTTCAATGAACGGGCGGATATTCAACGTATAGGGTGACGTTGGTGAGTTTTTGTCGGACCGTAATCCTTTGTCATCGGTAGCTGAAAAATAATATTCCACTCCCGTAGTTGTGATTGCTGATGCCGGAATGATGCTTGTTACTGTATAATATGTCGGATCAGCTCCCGATAAATTTATTTGTTTTTGGTTATAAAGGAACTGGCCTGTTACTCTATAAAACAATCTGGCTGAAGCAACAGCATATGTGTCGTCAGAAATATCAAAAGTAAAGCTGATACTATCTCCGATTGATACGGCAGGGGGAGGATCAGAGGAAGGATCGGGATTGAAATTCAAAAATTCAGCAGGGTAATTTGGTTCGATTGTTATTTGATATGTTTGCACTGAAGTGGTTCCATGAGCCGGTGATGTCACTGCATATTCACCGTCTGCTGCCAGGATATAGTACTCCATACCCCACGGCTTCACAACATTGCCGGGAATCACGCCATCGAACAAATACTCATTGGGAGCAGTCGTAGAATTATAAGCCATCAAGCTTTGTGAAAAACTGTTTTCTCCATCCACATTTCGATAAAAAATTACCACAGCGATACTATCATAACTGCTGTCTTCATCTGTAATATATGCAGCAATATCTATTGTTGTATCCTGGCTATGGCGATAGTCAGGGGCACTCAAGGCGATAGTTGGGTCAGTTAAAACAATATCAGGAATATATCCGGGAGGATTAATTATATACTCCATAATATCAGATGGGTAGGGTGTTTCATTGTTTTTAACTGCAAATTTTATCTCTCTGGTTTCAGTTATTGTTGGATCGTTATCCGGTGTTGAGTATCCAATTCTATATAAGTTATTTAGACGATCATAAATCTGGTTATACATCGCTTCAATATCACTGGCATCTGCGGCCTCGTAGTATGTCCCACCTGTCAATGTGCTGATTTCCTGAAGAATGGTAGAATCTAACAGATATCCTAAGCCGATGGTATATACCGGTATGTTTTGTCTTTGAGCCTCAAGAATGATATCTTCTTTGTCGGCATCACCACTTATATCCTCAGAGTTGTCATCACCATCTGCCAACACAACTATAGCTTTTATTCCACCCTCTTCATTCAATTCTGCTAAACCCTGATTAATACCTTCATACAAACGAGTACCAATTACTCCTGTATTTGGTAGATAGTTGCTTATGGCTTCTTGAAGATCAGTGCTTCCGTCTTCATCTGTATCAATGGTTTTTCCCACAAATTCCTGTTCGATATCTATTGAATCGGAGAAGAACACTACTGCGGCCCTATCATTTGTTTTTATCTGGGTTAATAAGCCATTTGCTGATTCTTTAACCTGTGTTTCACTGCCGCTCATGCTTCCACTTTCATCAACTATCAAACAAATGGAAACCCCATCTTCCGTACCGCTTAGCGACTGAATGGACAAATTATCTTGTAAGACATCATCTTCATAAACTTCAATTACATCCGCACTAATATCAGAAACAAAATCACCAGTTGCATCAACCACGGTGGCATAGAAAACAATATCGGGAAAATTCTGCACCTCAATCTGAGTAATATCCACTGTTAATGGATCAGGCAACGATGCCTGGACGTAAAGCGGCGATAATGTAAAATAAAACAAAATTTGTAAAATGATTATTGCCGATGATTTTTTGGTAAGCATGTGTACCATTTTACCAATGTAATTAATCATGATTGTGTACCTGAAGGTTTTTGGAAAATGGAACCGTTGATTTTTAAGCTTATCTATCTGTGCCTAAACGAGATATTGTTATTCAGTATTTTCATTAACTTGCTTGATTGTCCCCTTTGAGTAGTGGGAAAATCAAATTAGAAATCATTCTACACAAAAACGACAGAAATATCCATAAGTTGAAAGATTTGAGTGTGAACCTTATGTTAGATGGTTTTTCTCTTCTTTGAAGCGATCACATTTCCCAGATATATTGGCTATAAATCCTTGAATGAAATCAAGCGGTGACTTTTTTTTATAAGTAATCCACTGTCTGGTTGTCCGGTTAATGGAAATATCGACCTTTATCGGCTGTTTGGGAATGGGAATTGATCCTTTTGTTTGAAAACATATTGATGGTTTTTGACGGGAGGTCGCCTGCCACCAAGCCGGGAGATAAATGATTTGATGAAAAAGGGAAAAGATAGTACCTGGTTTCTGATAAATTCCAATGTATCGGTATCCATAACGTTTTCACCAAAGCAGTATGATCAGTCGATTTTTTTGCTATAAACCACAATCGTTGAAAAACCACGCTCCGGTTTAATATATGGGGTATTAGGGTAATAACCAATATATTTAAAATTTTGCTACTTAAACGATCAAAAACCGTTTGGATGGTTTACCTGAAGTGCTTTTAGCAGATCCTTTAATGATCAACGACATTTTAACAATAGAAACCCGTATCCATAAGTTGGGAATTAAAGTATTTTGTCATGATACGGTTATGTAAACTATATTCCGATCAGACAAAAATAATATTCAATCCCTTTACCATTGCTGAATAAAATTAGGGATAAATATGAATCTTGATGAGCAATAATCAAATCTTTTAAAATCAATGATATTGGGGTGTTTTTATTGATTTTGATAATTAAATACATTATCTTCAATAGCTTGAGCTTAGCCAAAAAGGTCCGCCCATGTTGTATTGTCATTCAGAATGGGGCAGTAATGATATGAGGTATCTCAGTGATTTTCAGGAGATCCTTTATCGCAAGCTCCTTAGGATGACAGCTATTAGTCATGATTTTTATTTTTTAGTCCAAGATCCAGCTTGAATAATGGTTGGATGGTTTTAGATCCACGCCACGATCCGTCATACTGGGCAACATTTTTTTCAATCAGCCGGGTTTTGGCCTTGTCCTGCTGTTTGACAATGATTGTTATATTAAGAAATTATTCATCTGATACCATCGACAATGTTTGAAGTAGTTGTTAATTATATAAATTCCAATGTAGAGTATGCTCCGTTTGTTATATTCGGACTATTATTATTGGCAGGGCTTAATATGCCGATATCCGAAGATCTGATGATCTTCATTTCCGGCATATTGGCGGCTAATCATCCCCAGTATAAATGGCAACTGTTTCTAGGTGTTTTCGGCGGGGCTTATGTCAGTGATCTGATGTATTTTCTTATTTGGCGATATTTTGGGGATAAACTGCTGAAAATAAAAATATTCTCTCGAATATTAACCACCAAAAAGATAGAAAGAATCGCTAAATTCTATGGAAAATATGGCATTGTCACTCTCTTTTTTGGACGTTTTCTTCCGTTTGGTTTGCGAAACGCTTTTTTCATGACAGCAGCCATCAGCCGGATTAAATCGACCATTTTTTATATTACGGACTTCCTGTCCTGCCTCTTTTCCTGCTCAGTATATTTTTACCTGTATTTTACCTTTGGCCCTGATGTGGTGAAGGAAATCAAAAAGGGCAATTATGTGCTTCTGACCATTTTCCTGATTGTTGTTTTCATCGTTATTTTATCTTCCAGACGGGCTTCAAAAGGAAAAATTGGTTCCGATATTTTCCCCGATTGATCTATTGCAAAAAACGATCATACAATCTCATTTATCGTTATATGTTTTGGTGTATACGCAATATTTGTGTATACTTCAAACAATTTTGAGCTGTGGTTTGTCTTAACATTCCCAAAAGAATTCTTATCCAATAGCAAGGCTTTGGGGGAGTATTCATATAAAAAACAATTGGTTCATGTATAATTCAAAAGTAGTTAGCCAGATTTTTTAGACCTCTTAGATCGTTTCCACCAATGTTATTGCTGTGTTTAACCTCAACAGCAAATATTCTATCCTCTTTCTCAAGGATAAGGTTGACTTCCGCACCATGCGATGTCCGGTTGGTAGATATTTTAATTTTGGTGTCGTCAGCATAGAAATGGGGAAGATTTACCGGAAAGGTTAAGGTGACGTTCAGGAAATGATTGATATTTGTGATATGGCTTGCAGTGAATCCCGTATGTTAAGGGGCATTCAAAACCACAGCGAAAAGCCACAGCATGGTATGTTTGAACAGTGACATCCCCTGGAAGAGGTGGGAACAACTTCCGCCTATAATTTTCCGGTGGATGTCTGGAGCTGGAATTAAGCCATAGTTCTGATAGCGGGCGATGTTTATCTTTGAAAGCCAGCCAACCAAACGCCATTGACAGCCATCGCATGCCAGAATATTATAACCAGGATATTTAAAGAAAACGGGTTCCCGCAGGCTATTTTCAACCTTGATTATCGGGCGTGGTTCGGAAATTGGTGATTTTTTAAGTAATGATATACGATGCATTTGAAATTCAGGATGACAGATGGCAAAACTTAACCTGATAACATTAATGAAATGGTTGGTTTAATGTAAAAATTATATCAACTATCCAGTATTAAATGAATCAAAACACTGAACTCAAAATATGAGACAAACTCCCATAAATTCTGAGATTGTTCGGAAAAACATTCACAAGAGCGGCTTAAAATCGGTTGGTATGGCCTCCATTCGAGAAATTAACCGATTGGTGTTAAATATTGAACAGGAATCGGGTGTGCCATTCATTCGCATGGAAATGGGTATACCGGGCCTCAATACGCCACAAATTGCCATTGAAGCCGAAATTGCGGCATTAAAACGAGGTGTGGGATCAAAATACCCGCCTTTTGACGGTATACCGGAGTTGAAACACGAAATTTCCAGGTTTGTCATGAATTTTATTGATGTAGCAGTTGATCCGGCCGGTTGTTTGCCAACTGTCGGTTCCATGCAGGGATGCTTCCTGGCCATGATGGTTGTCTCCCGACGGTTAAAGGATCGAGAGAAAATCCTGTTCATCGATCCAGGGTTTCCGGTGAATAAAATACAGGCACAAACCCTAGGACTGACGTATGAAAGCTTTGATGTCTATAATTTTCGTGGAGATAAGCTGAAAGACAAGTTATCGGAATATCTGGAAAAAGGGGATATCGGTGCCATCCTGTACTCAAACCCCAACAATCCATCCTGGATCTGTTTTACGGATAAAGAACTACAGATTATCGGGGATGCCTGCACCTTGTTCAATGTTATTGCCCTGGAAGATCTGGCTTATTTTGGCATGGATTTTAGAAATGATTGCTCCAAACCGGGAATTCCACCGTTTATTCCCAGTGTGGCCAAGTATACAGATAATTATATTTTACTCATCTCCAGTTCAAAATCTTTTTCCATGGCCGGGCAACGCATTGGCATGACGGCCATCTCCGATGTGCTTTTTAATTCGCGGAGCAATAACCTGACAACCCGTTTCAGCAGTGATGTGTTCGGTTATGCTTATATTTTTAATGCCATGTATTCACTTTCGTCAGGGGTCTGTCACAGCTCCCAGTTTGGTTTGGCTGCTTTGTTAAAAAAGATAAACGATGGGCATTATAATTTTCTGGACGATGTTGTGGAATACGGTAAACGGGCCAAGGTGATGAAGCAGTTGTTTATGGAAAACGGTTTTCAGATTGTTTATGATATGGATGAAGATAAACCGCTGGCCGACGGATTCTATTTTACCGTATCCTATAACGGTTTCTCCGGAGTGGAGCTGGTGGAAGAATTGCTTTATTACGGTATCAGTGCCATATCGCTTTCCACCACTGGCAGCGAGAGACATGAAGGCATCAGGGCTTGTGTGTCCCTGACCGGTTTTGACCGATTTGATGAATTGGAAAAACGGCTCAAACAGTTTAATGATAATCATAAGGACGGCTTTAGCGCGTTGACAAAAAGTGTTTAAAAGCTAACCGGATATTTTGAAAATAATTTTGACGAAAGACGAGGCAACATCGTACATAGTCCAACCACCAGGTGCTTTAAAGTGGCAACAGATAAAAAAAAGACCAAAGGTCGCGAAGATCATACAGTTAAAGCCTATTCCGGTATCCGTCAGATGCTGTTTCACAATGAAATCGCACCGGATCAGAAAATATCTTACGGTGATTTAGCCAAACGGCTGGAAATGAGCCAAACTCCGATTATTCAGGCCTTGAAATGGCTGGAAATCCAGGGGTTGGTTCGCAGGGAACCCAACCGTGGCTATTATACCGAGCCCATCAGCCTGAAAGAGGTTGAGGAAATATACAACATGCGGGAGCTGATAGAAACCTCCCTGCTGCCGGAGACCATCAATCGGGTTACGGACGAAGACATCGAACAGTTACTAATATCACTGGAACAACATAAGGAAGCCTCTAAAGATGTGTATTTAAGCCGGCGTCTTTCAAAGGATATGGATTATCATATGTTACTGGCATCTTTTTCCCAGTGCCAGGTACAGCAACGAATGTTGCGGTCTCTGTTTGATCTTT
The DNA here is from genome assembly GCA_041556995.1 of bacterium. Taxonomy (GTDB): domain Bacteria; phylum SAR324; class SAR324; order XYD2-FULL-50-16; family XYD2-FULL-50-16; genus JAHJTV01. The sequence continues at coordinate 38,312 of JBFFHJ010000040.1, forward strand.
TGTATCTGAAATATAGAACCAATATCTTGTTCATCACTTTTAATGAAACCGTTCAGCAGGACCATCGAAGTATTTTTGAAGCAGTGGCCCGGCGTGACTTACAAGAAGCCCAACGTTGTCTTGTCGGCCATATCCGCAATATTAAAGATCATGTGATGGAGGGATTGGAGCGGTCGATCAAGGAAAAGCGAAAGTCGGTTATTTAAATTATCAATCAGGTTCTTTATATCGACCCCTGGGGCTTATTCAGAATGACACAATGGGCAGCCATTCGGCCCAAACTTGCCAGTATTGGTTGCTATGTCGTATCCGGCTAATAAAATCAGTGCAAATTGTAGTTCCATTCCAGGGATGTAATACCAACATTGAACCTACCGAATACTTAAGTAGCGTTTCTTCAAGGTCGTATGTTTGTTTTTCCATTTGATATTGTAACTATTCCGCATTACCCTGAACTCTGTCATGCCTGCGAAGGCACGATGTCAATAAGCTAATCTCTGCCGTCTGTCATCCTGGGGGTGAGAAGCGAAACTTGCTTCCGAATGTCGCTTGAGTTCTATTGAGATTCTACGGACCGCCTGAAGCTCCCGTCAAAATGACAAATAGGTCATGCTTTTTTATACTGAATAATTACTCAATTTAAACATTAATTTAAGACAAGGGCATGGCAAATCCTGGCCATATATCGTTTTGAGTTACAAATATCGATATGAGTATCCAAGGTAGGATCGAGCGTAAAGGTCGAAAAAAAGGGACATTGTTCTGCTTTTACTGATAGGCACCTTGAAATAATAGGATTATTGTGCAATGTTTCCAAAGTAACCAGATAAAAATATATTGTATTGTGGAAAACTGTTATTCGAACCCTTGAATCATAAACGGAACTGATAGAAAAGACAACATGCCGGTTATCTACCAATTGACAATTCGTTGAATGGCATCCGGGATAAGAAATCAGACAGAAGAATGGCGATGTTATATAAAATCAAATATCGTATTCGGAGTGCCGGGAATTATAATGGGGATGGTAGGCGAATATTTTATACATTATTACGGTGTTGGATTCATTAACTAAAAATCAATTGACAAAGGTAAATGCAGTATTGAACCGGTGATGCATAAAGATCTTGAAATTCCAAAAAAAAAATACTGGAAAAGCTATTTGAGCAGGCCTATACTAAAGCCGAAATACTTGGTTGGGATAGGAGCGCAGTACAACCCTACGTAGAAATCATTAAGACAGTATGCACTCTGAAGAAGTGTTTCAATAAGGTAAATAAAATCAATGAACCCTTCTTTTTTAAAAATCGAATTTAATACTTGAGGAAGTCAAATGATTATCAGTCATTCGGGAGTTGTCACAGACCGGATACTATTACTGGGTAGGGAGGAAGCCAGCGTTTATGTAGTGGGTAGCAAAAACGAATATGTTCTGGTGGGCGGTGGTATGGTTCATATTGTGCCGGAGGTACTGGAACAACTGAAGCGCTATGAAATCAATGAAAAAAATATCAAACGAATTATTTTTCTCCATGCCCATTTTGATCATTGCGGTACTGTTACTTATCTTAAGAAACGATGGCCCTGGGTAGTAGTTACAGCGTCTGAACGAGCCAAGGCTGTTCTTTCCAAACCCAAGGTGGTCGAATCCATTAATATGATGAATCAAGGCGTGTTGGTACAACACAATATGCTAAAAAAGGCGGAGACAATGGGGCTGATACCGTTTAACATTGAGGTGGAAGAAACGGTTTCGGAGGGAGATTCCATTTCGTGCGGGGATATTACCTTGCAGTTTTTAAATGTTCCCGGACATTCCTCTTGCTCCATAGCGGTTTACATGCCGGAAGATAAAGCCATGTTTGCCTCCGATGCGGGCGGAATTCCCTTTGGCGATATGATTATGACCGCAGCTAATGCTAATTTCGATTTATACCAGCAAAGTCTTGAAAAAATGGCTGCTTATGATATTAATGTCTATCTGGCCGAACATTATGGAGCGCGTACAGGTGAAGAGGCTCAAACTTTTTTAGCCCGTTCAATAAAAACCGCCAGAGAATATCGCACCATCCTTGAAGAGTCGCTAAAACAATCCGGGAGTGTGGAAAAAAGCACCGAAGAGATCATCCAACGAATGTTAACCGAAGCACAGGACTATTTTCTTCCTCCCGAGGTATTAAGAATCGTGATTGGGCAAATGTTGAAGTACTTGAATAAGCAGTTACATCAAAATTAAATTGAAACAGTGAACAGAAAAAGATGATCTTAATAGAAAATCGAAGATTTTTATTAATTTGTAACTGACGTTGCGTTACACTTGTTACCCCGGACTTGTACACTGTATCGTAATGGAAAAATATATGATTATTCGCTTTGTCATTTCGGTCCGCCAGTCAAGCTGAGGGTAGCTTTAATAATCCGGGATCTATTTTTGTAAAATGCAGAAACCGGAATGGATTCCAGGTCAAGCCTGGAAAGGCGCTTCACTTAAATATTGTAAAACACGACTAATTTTCAAATTGTCACAACAGCCTGCACCCGGATTTCGGGAGTTAATACTCAGACACTTTGGTACATCAAAAACCAACGACTATTTGAGTTTATACCAATGATTGTTTGAGATAAATATTTGATTTAGAAGAGAAACTATCTTGCTAAATATTACCAAATAACTACAGAACTTTTGATAGCTGATTATGGCGTACCGTTTAAAGGTAAGAGAAACAAAACAATTTGAATTGTATAACGATTTGGAAACGGGTGATATTGTTGAATTGGGAGTTTTTCTCAAAATCGATGAAATACCCCGGCGAAGTCGTAAGAAAATTGACGTAGAAAACCTGTGGGTGACTATTACAGAGGTTACCTATGAAACGAAGGATCTGTACCGAGCTGTTTTAAAAGAAGAACCACGTTATTTAAAACACCTTTGCAATGGCAATCAGGTCGCTTTTTCGCCTGAAAATGTTTTAAGAATTAAACGGAAGATCACTTATACCAAGGCAAAAGGAATTAAAAACTTTGTATACAAAGGTAGTAACCGAAAAAAAGCTTGCTATAAAAGTATCATATCAGATGATAGTTATTCCTATGCAGTAGATCCCTCTAACACGGTTTTCCGGTCAAAGGAACGGATCAAGAATACCTTGCCCATTGACAAAATCGATGACAAGGCCAAAAAGGAGATGAAAACCCTCATCGAAAAATTCGATGAAGTGCAGCTCGATAAATACAATGTCAGGATTAAATCTGATTTCATCGAAAAAAACAGGCCGAAAATACGAGCCAAAGCCAAAGAAAAGTCATTGGACGAGGATTCAGCCCTGATTCGTATTTCTGATCGAACCTACTTATCGTTTAAGATGGTGGCTAAAATACTAAAAGTAGTTAAAGAGATGCATGTCTACCTGGAAATCTACGAGGGGTTTCCCATGTTATATTTTAAAACTAAAAAATACGACGGATTCCTATCCCTCACCAAACAAAAACACGACTTCATCATCATCGACCTCACCGAAAAGATGTAGTCGGTCTGCCCCTGTCAGGTTCCCATAGTCAAATATCTTTGATTGTAAGCTCCAATCAAAGCAAGCAACAAACAGCAGGACGCCTCTACGTCAATGTTATCCCGAAGAAGTATCCGAATCCGGTTTACTTCCGTCTCTGTTAGAAGACGTCCGCGTAATCCGTTATCAAATCGAGGACTTCAAAATCCAGCTAACTTAAGTCCGGTATTGTATTCTGAATACGAAATAGGTTTGTATCAGTTTGGAGTGTAAAAACTGATTGATATATTTTTTGAATGAAGAAAAACTGAATTCTTAAAAAAGAGACAATCATGGAATTAGACTTTGTAAAGGTGTCACTGAATACCTGTAAATCAAAAGGTTTCAGTATCTATTCAACATTATACCGGGCTCTAAGTCATTCCCGCGCAGGTATAGTGTTAATAAGTTAAAGGATCGTTAGAAAATAACTTCATATAATCTGTTTATAAAAGTTCCAAAAACAATGGACATTTTGTAAACAGAATGTGAATCGGTTTTTAACCGACACTTAGCTCTGTCAGCTGTCATCCTGAGGAGGGACGACGAAAGATCTCTCAAGGCCAGAAGCAATTGATGTCGTTTAACATCTTATAGAGCTGCGTACAAACAACCTGGTCTATTTGGTATGGAAGGGCAGTCATGTAATCAGGTTATCCGGATATCGCCTGGGCTCCATTGAGATTCTTCCGGTTGTCCAAGGCTCACATCAGAATGACAAATAGGATATACTTTTTATGCTGAATAATTACACGTCTCTTAGCGTTAATATCTTCAATTATAAAAACAGTTCAAGGGAGAGATCATGGGGGGAATTTTTGGGGTCGTCTCAAAAGAAGATTGTATTAATGAATTATATTACGGTACTGACTATTTGTCACATTTGGGGACTAAACGCGGTGGGATGGCTGTTAGCGGTTCGAAAGGCTTCATTCGAGTGATTCACAATCTGGAAAATGCCTATTTTCGATCTAAGTTCGAACCTGATCTTCATAAGTTCGATGGTAATTCTGGTATCGGTTGTATTAGCGATACTGATGAACAACCATTAATTATCGGTTCACACCTGGGGCATTTTGCCATTGTTACTGTGGGTAGAATCATTAATATGGATGAGCTTTTGCAGGAGGCATTCGCGGCCAGGCAGACATTTTCCGAAATGAGCGGTACTGAAATCAATCCCACCGAGCTGGTGGCTCGTTTGATCTGTAATGAAGAATCTTTTGAGGTCGGCATCAGCAAGGCACAAGACATAATTAAGGGTTCCTGTTCCATGCTTCTGCTGACAGAGAAAGGAGTCTATGCCGCCCGGGACCGCCTGGGTAGAACGTCGATTATTATTGGGAAAAAAGATGGGGCATATGCCGCATCTTCCGAATCATGTGCTTTTCCAAATCTCGGTCTGGAAATTGATCATTACCTGGGGCCGGACGAGATTGTCAAGATTACGGCTGATGGTTGGCAACAACTTAAAAAACCCGGTGAGGACATGCAAGTTTGTTCTTTCTTGTGGATTTATTACGGATACCCGGCGTCAAGCTACGAAGGTATTAACGTAGAAGAGGTGCGTTATCGTTGTGGGCAGGCATTGGCCAGAAACGATGATGTTGATGTCGATTTTGTCTCAGGTATTCCGGATTCCGGTGTCGGTCATGCTGTTGGTTATGCAAACTCCAAAGGAGTTCCCTATCGACGAGCTTTCGTAAAATATACTCCAACCTGGCCAAGGAGCTTTATGCCGCAAAGCCAGCGAATTCGGGACCTTGTGGCTCGTATGAAATTAATTCCCGTTAAACCCTTGATTGAAAACCAGCGGATCTGTTTTTGTGAGGATTCCATTGTTCGCGGAACGCAACTTCAGGATAACGTACAGATTTTGTTTGAATATAATGCACGCGAAGTCCACATGCGTCCGGCTTGTCCTGTTCTAATTCACCCCTGCGATTTTCTGAATTTTTCAACATCCCGTTCCACCCTTGACCTCATTGGTCGAAAAGCAGTTAAGGAACTGGAAGGAGAAGAGGATAATCATTTGGACGAATATGCCTGCGCCGGTTCAGAAAGGAATCAGGCCATGATCGAATACATTCGCAAGCGATTAGGATTGACCTCATTAAAATTCCAAAAGTTGGACGACCTGGTAGAAGCCATCGGTTTGCCCAAGGAAAAGCTATGCACCCATTGCTGGGATGGATCAAGCCATTTTTAGTGTTGCCTGCCAGATGCAGATGTCGTAAAGCTTGTTTCAGTATAATATGGAAAGCCTTAAGCATGCTGGGTTATAATGGCGTTATAAGTATAAGGATGTGATATGTCACAAATAAGTGAAGCCCAAAAAACAGACTGTGAAGCAATAATCGAGCTATCTCTAGGTCTGGGTTATGATACTGTTTCTCAAGAAGTAGCGATCGGAAGAATTAACGAAATCCTAAAATCTGAAATTGATAACTTGTGGGTTTATAAAGAAGGTGATCAAATCATGGGTTGGATTCACGTATTTAAAGCAAAAAGAGTCGCATCTGCTTCCTTTGCTGAAATTGGTGGTCTTGTTGTATCACCCATTTATCGCAGACAAGGCGTCGGAAAACGTTTGGTTGAATATGCTTTACAATGGGCCAAAGCAAACAACTTAAAAACTCGTGTCCGATGCAATACAAAAAGGTCTGATACCCACAATTTTTATAGAGCAATTGGTTTTTCAATTTCAAAGTCTCAGCATATATTTGAAGCCGGCTTATAACGTGTGTAGTACACCAGACGAAGCTGGTTTTTTTCAACAGACGCCATCGTTGGCGTTTTCTTCTCAAAGAACTCAATACTATTGAATTAAGCTTTCGCCAACTTTTGTCCTTTTAAAACATACGATTTTTTGGGCTGTTCTCCCCTCCCTTGGCTGCGGTGGTAAGGTGATTTGTAAATCTATTTTTTACAGAGCTTTTTATAGAGAATGACGAGTTTGAACCGTGCGGCTATTTTCTGGCCATCTCCTTCAGGCGATGAATTTTATCATATTCTTTAATGCAAGCGTTTAGCATGGACAGCAGTAGTTTTTCATCATAGGGTTTGGAAACATATTTGTTGGCACCGGCGTCCGTCCCCTCTGCGATATCAATATCTCTAGCCAGGGCTGTCTGGAGAATAACCTGAATTTCTTCCAACTGTTCGTCGTCTCTAATCAACTTGAGTAGATCTGTTCCACTCATTCCCGGCATCATACGATCCAAAAGAATGACTTTTATATCTTCCTTCCTTTCCCGGAGAATTTCCCACGCCTCTTCTGCAGAGTAGACACTGATGTATTTATAACCATTATCCTGCAAAATACACTCCAATAGTTCAACGCTCTGTATGTGATCATCAACTACTAATACTGTACCTTTATCGTTGCTCACTACTTCCTCCTACGACGACACACACCTATTTTAAATTTGTCATTGTTTCTCAATCGTTTTTGTCATGTTGATGTGCTAATTTTTTTCGATCCCTAAGTATTTATTTGCTTACTTTAACATTTTGAGCCGCATTTTTATCAATTTTTGTTACCAGAATCTGATCAGAGAGATTCGGGTGAATCATAGGAAGAGCAAATTTAAATATTGTCCCACCATCCGGGTTATTTTCCGCCCATATATGACCCTTGTGATCGCTGATTATTTGCTTGGATATGGCCAAACCCAAGCCTGTACCGCCCGACTTGCTCCTGGTTTTACTGGATTGTATGAATTTATCGAAAACCTCTTCCAGTTCATCTTCTGGAATTCCTAATCCCATATCTTTAACTGAAAGTTCAATAGTATCATGTTTTTGACAAATATCAATTGAAATAACACTGCCTTCAATGGAAAACTTAATAGCGTTTGATATCAGGTTGTTTAATACTTGAATGATTTTATCATGGTCCAATATTAATCTGTCGTCAAAATCGGGTTGATGAAACTCCAGGGTGATGTTTTTTTCTTTTAAAGATTCACTGAATTCGTTTATAGCAGCTTTGACTGGGATATTAATATTTAACTCCATGAATTGATAACGCATTTTCCCAGCTTCCAATTTGGATAGATCTAGAAGATCATTTAACAATCCAAGTAACCGAATGGCACTGTTATAGATTTGGGAAAAATACTTTTTCAACCGGTTTCGGTCGTCGGATCGAAAACGCTCCATACCCCTCATGGCAAAACCAATGATCGGATTCATTGGAGTTCGGAGTTCGTGGGAAATGTTTGCCAGAAATTCACTTTTGACTTCATTGGCTTTTTTTGCCTCCTCCTCAGCCAGCTTACGTACAGCAATTTCTTCTTGAAGTTTAGCATTAGCTTTCTGTAGCTCTTGCGTTCTCAATTTGACTTTTACTTCCATTTCATCACGGGCTTTTTTCAGTTCTTTTGTGCGTTGATGGACTTTCTGTTCTAAAATCATATTATGCTGCAAGATTCGACTGTGGGACAAGCGAACTTCCAGCATATTACGAATACGGGTTAATGCTTCCGTGTTGTCAAATGGTTTGGATATAAAATCCTTGGCCCCCGATTTTAAAGAGCGCAGGCGGGTTTCCATATCACCCTGGGCCGTTAAAACCAGAATGGGAACATAATCATTACCCGACATTTTTTTTAATTGCTCCATTACCTTGTAACCGTTTATTTTCGGCATATTAATATCCAGCAATATAAGATCAGGACAGAAACTTTCAAATAGATCAAAAGTGTCAAGAGGATCAGTGATGCCCAACATGTTGTGATAACCTGCGGTCTCTAATAGCTGCTCGAATAATAGAATATTCTCTTCGATATCATCTACAATGAGTATTTTGGCATTGAAGATGTCCACATCAGTGATCATAACATGAACTCCGTTCACATTTAAAATTGACACTTAATTATAAAGCGAATAATAGATGACATGGAGTTATCTCAGTCTTTTAATGATTGATATTGTTGATAAAATAATCTACTTTTTTTAAAAACTCATTGATGTCTATTGGTTTTTTAATATTATCATCGAATCCGGCCCTGTTTATTCTATCTATCGGATTTAAATCCATGTCTGGATTTACAGCTATAATGGGGATAGTAGAAAGTGTTTCCTGTTTTCGAATATCAGCTATAGTGTCATATCCATTTTTATCTGGTAGATTGATGTCCAAAAAGATCATTTGTGGTGATTCTTCCAGGGCGATATTTATTCCTTTTTTTGCATCCATTGCAGACAACAAACCTATTTTGGAGCGACGTCTCAAAACACTTTTTATTAATGTTATGTTGGCTTTATTGTGATCAATATATAGTATTTTCTTTTTTACTTCCTTTTTTATTCCCAGAATATTGTTTTTGATGGAGGATTTGCCGGATATCTTTTTCACCCTGGGCAGATCGACAAAAAACTTACTTCCCACACCTTCCTCACTCTCTACACTGATGCGACCATCCATCAATTCGACCATTTTTTTGCTAATAGATAGTCCGATACCCAACCCTGTAATATCGGACGTCTCCATGTTAAAACGAAAAAACGGTTCAAAGACATTGTCCAGCTGATCAGCGGGGATGCCGATGCCGGAATCCGATACTATAATGCGAATCATGTCGTCGTTCACTAAAGTACATGCCAGTCCTGCTTCTCCTCCTGGACGATTATACTTAACCGCATTTGACAAAAGGTTCAATAAGATTACTTTCAGACGCAGGGGATCGGCCTTGACAAATTCATTGAAATGATCTGTTTTGTATAAAAAACAGATATCATTTTGTTGCGATAGTGAGTTGGTTTGGCTGATTATCTCGTTCATCAGTGAATCCAACTCAACATATTTCAGCATAATCCTTAGTTCACCGGACTCTATTATTAAAAAATCAATGATTGCGTTTATCATATCAAGTAAATGATATCCTTCTTTCAGAATATTGGTTAAACTCTGCTGCTGCACGTTCGACAATGGATGATTGCTATCCGTTGTCAGTACCTGGGTAAATCCGATGATCGAATTCAAGGGATTTTTAAGTTCATGGCTCAGGGTGGAAAGAAAGAGATTTCTGGCCTCCTTTTTGGTGAAATAGGTACCAAAGGTATCTTTTTTTGAGTTTTTTTCCAGTTTATCTTTTGTCATATAAAACAACCGGTTATGCTACTCTTTTTTGTTAATAAAGGCACACTATGTGCGGCTGAGGTATGATTGATGAACAACTGAGAAATTGGATGCTGAGAAAAGTGGATGAAAAGGGAATCGAGGATTTTCAGGTGATTGCTGGTAACTGATTTTATAGTATTAAAAATAAAAATATTAAATAAATACAAATTATTAAACAAGTAAATACTTGGCCGTATTTTAAAAACACTGAGTCGGGCCATCAAAAGTAACATCCCTGACTCTATTTGAGAGGATGGCTGGATGATTGAATTTTTTTCCAGTGAAATTGGAATAAGAGTAATTCGACTGGAAATAATAAATGCGACAACAATAGTAATTTGTTTGATTATCCCCTTTAAAAAAGGAAGTTGTCGATCCTGGTGTGGATTTATACCAGCTTTCATGTCATATCACCAATCTGCGGAATATTTTCCGAAAATGCAATGGGCAGGTTTTAGGATTAAAGAATCTTGTGTGATAGACCGCTGCTTATTATTCTGGGAAAGAGTGAAAAATCTAAACCGGTTCTCGGTATTCGTTTTTAATATCCACCATACCGTCCAATGAGTTTTTGAAAGCGTCCACTAAATTCGGATCAAAATAAATACCTTTTTTGTCTTCGATTTCTTTCATGCTATCCCCAATGCTCCAGGCGGTTTTATATGATTTTTTTGACGTCAATGAATCGAATACATCTGTTATGGCACAAATTCTTCCGGTTAAGGGAATCTGATCTTCTTTTAAACCGTTTGGATACCCGGTTCCATTCCATCTTTCATGATGAGTATAAGCGATCTCTTTTGCCATCTGCATCAATTGAGAAGAATGTTTGCTAAGCATTTTTGCTCCAATGGTAGTATGAGATTTCATGGTTTCCCATTCTCCTGATTTGAGCTTACCGGGTTTTAATAAAATGTGATCGGGAATTCCGATTTTTCCAATATCGTGCATGGGGCTTGCCTGACGTATCAAATCCGTTTTTGGTTTTGACAGGCCAATTTGGCTACCAAGCAGGGAACTCATTCTGCTCATGCGCATAATATGATATCCGGTTTCGTTATCTTTGTATTCAGACGCCAGGCCGAGGCTACTAATTGTTTCCAATCTGCTTTCATACAGTTCCCTGGTGCGCTCCTCAATTTTGCGAGCCAACACCTTATTCTGGTCCCGCAGTTTGTTATGCAAAAGCCTTACTTCCAGAATGTTTCGAATTCGTGCCATTACCTCCGACCAATGAAACGGTTTGGTAAGAAAATCCTTGGCTCCTGCTTCCAGTGAGCGTAACCGAGTGGCTTCATCTTTTTGTGCGGTAATTATCAGAATGGGAAGATAATCATCACCTTTGATTTTTTTCAACTCATCCATGACTTCATAACCGTCAAAATATGGCATGTTGATATCCAGCAATATAAGATCGGGTTCGAAACTCTGGTACAAATCAATTGTATCACGAGAATCTGTTATCCCGAGGAAGTAGGTGTATCCGGCTTTTTCCAGTATTTTTTCCAGTAACCTAACACTTTCTTCATTGTCATCAACAATCAGTATTTTGGCTTTAAAAATGTCTATATCAGAAATCATAATCTTTCCTTTAATTTCAAGTCAGAGTAGCGATCTTATGAATGACATGAGGCACCAGAGTTCATTAAGGCAACAGTGCCCATGGAAGTCATGAATAAAAAAGTGATGCAAAAAATAAGCTGCTCCGGAAAAGATATTTTTAGATTACATAAAAAATGAATCCATATTTTGATTATTATATAAGATAAGAAAAGGCATAACAATAAAAAAATATTTCAGTCTCAGAGTAATCGCATTACATGTCATCATAAACTCCGTGAGCAAAAGCATTAAACAGCATTTAATTATTTTAAATAATAAAGCTATTTTGTATTTTTTGAATCATGTTTTGTTTATGTATCATTTTGTTTTAATATGATATTTAAGTATATTTTGGATGATTCAAGCGATGGTGTGGCTGATTTCTCTTAACTAAATAAGTATATTAAGCGAAGCAGCTTGACCGTGTTTCGTTCCTGCATCGCTTTTTGAGGATGATCGGTGGGATTTGAGGTTACTTTTTGTCGTTGAAAATCTCGAATTGACCGTTGATGATGTTTTTTCCTCCAATATGGATTTCAATGGTGTATGTACCAATTGGCCAGTTACCCGGGGATGTCCAACCCCAACCATTGGTGTGCAGGACATTTGTCCAACCTGCTTTACATCGGGACGGTAATAATTGTCTGGTTAAAACAGTTCCGTCGGGGCGTTTAAATACTGAATAAATATCATAATGAAGGTCTTCTTTCTGTTTGGGAAGTGTCAGGCTTAATTCCCAGGCCACCAAGCGTGTTTTTGATTTAGGAAACCGTTGAATGAAAGCCCGTTTTCCATGGGGTGTGAGATTTTGCGGACTTTCATAAAATCTCAAAAAAACGGAATTTGTTTGAATAGGAGGAACGAATTTCATTGCTTTATCTTCCCGTTCTGATTTGGCCAAATGCCGCTTGGCAATTTTTATAATAGCAGAGACGTTATTATAATACGGACTGTTTTGGAGCAGCGTACCAGCAAATTCATGACTTTTCCTGACGGCTTCCTGACCCAGTTTTATTGCCAGTTCCTGTACAGCGAAACGATATTCCATGCTGTTTAGTGCATATTTTTTTTTAAGTTGAACATTAATTAACGGATCTCTAATCAATATATCAGTGTTGGCATTTTTGGCTAAAACCAGAGCTCTGATCAGCTCCTCCGGCAATCCTTCATAAGATTCAACATCCAGCAGCGAAGCTACATGATAATCGTTCAATCGTGCGTAATGGGTATCTTTGATCAGTTTAAAACTGCCGGGGGAGATCTCCTTATGCACCTGTCGATACATACCGCTTCGGTTGCCCCAATCACTGGAATCGAATTTCACATAAGCAAGTTCCGAGTCAATCGGCTGAAAGGCGACATTGGCAGTTTTCCAATTGCCCACAGTCTGTCGAGTACCAAAAACATTGATCACTTTACCGGTAGTTTTTGATATTTCCAAATGATAAACATTACCATCGTCACCCTCTGCAACAAAAAACGGTTTATATCGATTGAATGGATATTCAACAATAACTTTTTTTTTGAATTTACCGTTAATAATGCTTTTTACATCTTCGCCAAATCCAACCAGTTTACCTTTGATGGGTGGAGTATATGCTTTTTTGAAAACAAATCCGCTACCCCGATTTTTTTTTAACACAGCATCGATTTTTTTTGCCGATTCTTTCTTTTCCGGGTAATCCAACTCGTTGGTAATATCCCAAATTGCAGGATACCAAGCTTCTCTGTGGGTATATGGAACGTGATATATTTCATAAACGTGTCCGGCTTCGGCTGTAAATTCAACATTGGAGCACCCACGTGAGCGCTGCTTTCCCGACATAAATCCGGCGCATATGGTATGAGGTCCGGGTGTTAACTCAAACAGACCACCGAGGGTGGCCGACCGCCCGTCGACTTTGCTGATGAAAACATCCCGAAGGTACAGATTGCGGTGTGTTAGAATAGCTACCTGGTTCAATGGTTTGGGTGCCCCCTGGTAAAGCCTTTTGTATGGGACTATCCCGGCACATCCAGTCAACATAATGTTGATAGTCAATAACATCAATAGATGAATGCGTCCGATCTTCCTCCGAATTAAATGGCTATTCATTGTTGTTCTCCTCGGCTATTCCTTAATAAAATGAGGCGGTATTTATCCCTGTGAAATAATCACAAGTTTTTACTGAATTTTCGGTTATGTCAACCAATCAAAGGAAACCATCCAGGGCAATTACAACAAACAAATTTATTCAACGGTACGGTTCCAGGCCGCTCCCACTGTTTTGAATTGACAAAACCCCAGGAAGAGCAGGCCTGTGTGTTTGCCGGTTTTTGCAATGACACGTATTTTCAGACCGACATATAGGTCCACCTTGTTCGCACATACGAGTGGTTGCCCGAGGGAAACATCGGCCAATTGAACTGAGCTTTTTTTCCAGGTAAAATGGGAATCAGCAATGAATTACCTGACCCTAAAAAGCCTGTAAAAACAGAATAATGGATGATTTTTAAAATCATGAATTTCTTGACTTGGAATGATGTTTCATTCAACATAATGATAAAGATTCGGCATCCATCATGGAACATGCGTTGGTTCAGCACCTCTTTAAAGGAAAAATATGGAAAAAGGAAAAATAATTGCCGCCATTGACGGTTCGTTTCATTCATCCAAGGTGATTGAGAAGGCCATCGAGTTTGCACAATTGATGGGATTGGAGGTTTTACTGGTTCACTGTCATAAAAAATTCCCCACTATCCTGGGGGAACCATACCGTGAAAAAGCCATCAATGATATTGTCAGCTCGGCGGAAGACACCGTGAAACCGTTTCGCAAAATGCTGCAAAATAGCGAGGTTGGATTTTCAGAAAGGGTTTTGGAAGGACCGGCAGGCAGTGTTATCCCCGAAGTTGCTACAATCGAAAAGTGTCATATGATTGTCATGGGTTCCAGGGGATTAACCGATTTGGAGGGACTGATCATCGGGAGTGTTACCCATCGGGTTCTTCATTTAGCTTCCTGTCCGGTCCTTGTTATCAAATGAAAACCTCCTACCCATCTTGGAATCACCGGAAAATTAAAAACTAATAGAATGAATGAGAATTTCTCTGGAAGTGAAAAATAAGATACTCTGTTTTATCGCAGATGAAATATTGTAAATCTTCTTGCTTTTTCGGTTGGTTCAGTGATTCTGTCAAAATAAGAAGAAACTGGAAATATTGATAACTTGAAAATTCACAAAACAAACCGTATTATTCTGATGTTGTTTAATAGTTATTACTTTTTTTTGCAACCGCCTATTGCTTGCCTTCAGAGGTAAATCGGAAATTTGGACTTTAATTCTTGAACCTGAATTGACGTTTCTGTATAATAAAACGCAAAGTTGATCATTTAATTAACGAAAAAATTGATTTTCAGGTAAAAAATTAACGGATAACACAAAATAGGGAGAACTATGAACATTTTTCAGAAAATGGCTGAACGGGGACACGAAGAGTTGATTTTTTGCAGTGACGATGAAATAGGCTTACAAGCAATTATCGCTATTCACAATACAGTTTTGGGCCCGGCCCTTGGTGGATGCAGGATGTATCCTTACAAAACGTTTGAAGATGCGCTTTGTGATGCAGTCCGTCTGGCCAGGGGGATGACATACAAGGCATCAGTGGCTGGACTGAATCTTGGTGGTGGGAAATCTGTCATTATTTTTGATCCTAAAGTCATAAAAAACGACCCGGTGAAACGGGAATTGCTGTTCAGAAGTTTTGGACGGTTTGTTCAAGGGTTGGGGGGAAGGTATATTACGGCGGAAGACGTGGGTACGAGCGTGGAAGACATGGAATTCGTGAACATGGAAACAGACTATGTCACCGGTATCCCATTGGCTTTGGGTGGCAGCGGTGATCCATCACCGGTTACGGCTTATGGGGTGTACTGTGGCATGTTGGCTTGTGTGGAAAAAGTTTTTGGAAATGCTTCATTGAAAGACAGAAGTGTTTTGATTCAAGGAGTAGGGCATGTTGGAAAATGCCTGGTGGATTTTTTAAACAAAGATAAAGCGAAGGTTTTTATATTTGATCCCGACAAGGAAAAAGTGAATTGTGTTTTGGAGCAATATAAGAACACTGAATCTGTTGAGCAGGATGATATCTATGGTTTGGATGTTGATATATATGCACCTTGTGCCCTGGGAGCCACCATCAATGACAACACCATTGATCAGTTCAAATTTAAAATTATTGCCGGTTGCGCCAACAATCAATTGGAGGTTGAAGAAAAACATGGCCGTTTGCTGCTTGAAAAAGGAATTATATATGCACCTGATTTTGTGATTAATTCTGGGGGGTTGATCAATGTTTATTCGGAATTGGAAGGGTACAACCGCGAGAGAGCCATGGGCAAAGCCGGTGGAATTCGTGATGTTGTTGCTAAAGTTCTGGATATTGCAGAAAAAGAAAATATCCCCTCTTACCTGGCCGCCAACAAACTTGCAGAAGAACGAATCGCCGCCATTCGAAACACAAAAAAATTCACCATAAAATAACAGTTTCAGGCTTTTTGACATTATCAGAAGCCGTGTAGTTTTAATTTATAAATACACTGTTATCACGGCCATCCCAAGTGACCGATGCCGATTGAGATCCCCTGACAATCGGCTTATTAATTTACATTTCTGGATTTTAACTGCTATACTATCAGATCTGATTAATCACCTGTATCATTCTGATGGAAGTTCAGACGATATTCAAAAACAACTTGATTGCATGAAGGTTCTTTGATCAAATTTGGCTGGTTTATTTGTATAAAATTTAGAATCGTGTTAAGTAATGACAATTAAGAGATCCTTCGTCGCAAACTCCTCAGGGTGACACTCAGATTTAGTTCTCGACCGGCAAAAAATCAACTTTTTTCAGGATTTTTTAAAGACTCTAAAATGTGAGTAAAAAAAACAAGGAGCAAAATTTACAGATTTTCATTACAACATTGGTTGGGGCAATGACGTCAAGCTACCTTCGATTATTTCACATATTCAAAATAACCGGTTTCCTTGTTTTTTCTGACATTGTCGTTATTAAATACAATACCGTTCATAGTGACGTATACGCCGTAAGGAAGGGATTGTGCCGAAGCCAATGCCGTGCCAAAATTGAACAAAGCATCGGAATTGCCGAAGCTGAACGGGATCATGGCACCGAAGAGAACAATGGTCTTTTCTTTTATATCTTTGGCCAGCAGGTTTGCGGTTTCAATCATGGTGTCAGTGCCATGGGTGACGACGATTTTATTTTCAGTAAAAGACAAGCAGGTATCTCGGATTTTTTTTCTGTCGTTCAAGTCCATATTCAGACTATCCTTTAACATACAAGTATCAACCGATACATCAAGAGTACAACGTGCCTGATTCAGTAATTCATCAATATGTGATTTGCTTAATACCAGCTTACCTTGAATCTTATCGTATTCTTTATCAATCGTTCCACCTGTGATCAAGATCTTTACCGCCATGTTCCTGTTTTTTGTTAGGGTTTTAAAATGTGTTTTGATTTTTGATGGTATCATCGACAAAACAGTGAGGCAATCCATTTATTTGGAAGGATACATCAGTGTAAATAGTGACTTTTCGTTTCTGGTTTATTTGTGATATAAATTAGCAAAGGATCAAGAGTCTAAAATAAAGCAAAAAACAGGCTATTTCTTGTCATGACAAAGTGCCAATAATAGCATTAATCCTCTTAATTTGGAAGGCTTTCAATGTTTCTGCATTGTTGCCTTCGAACCTAATTAAAGGTATAAACGCTTATGTTAACAGAAGCACAAATTGATATAAAATCGCATCATTTGGAATTGATCACCCGTTGTCGGGAAGATGTTTTCACACATTTGAATAATGCTTTGGATTTGTTCCAATTATTGTTCCCCAATGTTTTATTTTCCATTACCGGAAAGGAAGGGGTAAAAAAGATATCAGTCGTGCGGGCTTATATCAGTCGAATTAATGAAATCAAATCCTGGGTAGGGAACGTCTTGGACATCGCACTGGAAATCTACGATGAAAATGAAGATGTGTGCCCACCATCTTCGGTGATAATGCCAGTTGAGTTAGGAAAAAAAGTATTGCGAACCTTGTTAAAAATATTAAGCTGTAAGCGGAGTCTCAAAAAGATCGATTTTTATTTTCTTTCCGATGTCTGCAAGGCAATGAACTTGGATATTGACAGTGCAATACTCATTATCGATACGGTTGAAGGTGAAATACGGGAAGCATTTTTTGATCATCTGCTGAAAACATTGGATGAAAGTGGAACGTTTCATTGTGCGGTCTTAATGTATAAAGCGATACTGGCTGACAAACGAATTCATCTATCGGAATCTTGTTATCTGGATAATATAAAACAACTGCTTCTTAATGATCCGTCCAGCTTTAAGGCTGTAGAAAAGAATCATTCAATTATACGTCCGTTCCGACCTGATGGAATGCCCGATGAAATGGCGGAACAGTTGTTTAAATATTTGATTGAAATTGTGTTATGCGATAAAGAATATCATATTAAAGAGTCCAATTACATTAAAAGTGTGGCTGAAGTATTTGGATATAGCCAAACTCAACAAATTGAATTCATCGAGCCCATTGTAGGCAGGTTGATGGCCAAAACCGTACAATTTACCAATCGCTCATCCTACTGTGTTTGATCAATCTGGGGAATGTCTTTATAAATATGACCTTTTCTTGATCGAATAATGCGTCGAATATTATCAACAATAACGGGCACGTTTCTCACTTTATCTGCATCCAGGATGAGTATTTCCATATCAGTATCTGCTGATACCATGTGAAGTCTGGCAGAAGGAGTTTTGTTAAACAGAAAGAATTCACACTCACCTACCAGATTAATGCCGTTCAAACGTTTGTTCTGTCCACCGACTGATATAGTGGCAGCACCTTGGGCGATGATCAACCGATCATCTTTTTCTCCTTTTTGAATCAACTTGGTTCCTTTTTTTATCTTTTCCATCCGGCTATATCTGGCGACTCGATTTAGAGTTATGGTGGATACATCCTGGGAAACATCCCTGGCTGCCTGAAACTGCAATCGTCGTTCAAAGGTCTCCTTGAAATTACCTTCGTAGCTTATATTTAGAGCATTCATGGCTTCAATAAACTGACAGCTGGGTATCATTAAATAACTAAGCCGATTAAGGGTTTTAACAGATGCCATACGTTTACGTCCTGCCAGGACGCCGATGTCTCCCAAAACTTCACCGTCCCCCACTTTGGAATTGTAGATAAGGTTTTTCTTTTCATCGAAGGTTCTAATTTCAGCCTGGCCACGAACAATGATATAAACACTGTCAGCTACCGCACCTTGTTCAATTAGAAATGTTCCGATATTGGGATCAATCTGCTTGGGTGTGTTGGCAAAAATATAAGCATAATGGTGCATTTTTTTGATGATCTGAGGATGGGGCGGAATATCCACCAGACTTTCAAAATATTCAAGCACAAGTTTATAGGCTTGAAAAAAAAAAGGAATAACCGTATTCAATCCAGTACCGAAACGCACAAGTTTACCGTTAGGTGCCCGCAAAGCAGAATCCAAATCACCAAGTCTGACAAATCGTCCCTCTTTTTCGAAATCTTTGTTAAGTTGACGCCTGGTTACATGGGTGAATAAGCGAAACGAGCGTTCAGTGGCAGCATCGATAAGATCTTGCCATTGACCGTGCACTGAAAATGGGACAGTAGCATCATTGGCGCAACCAGCATCATATTTTATCAGACTATAGGCCTTCTCACGCACAATATGTTGTAGATGATCCAGATGTGTTTTTGGCATCCAGCCGTCTTTCACCATGGTTTTCATCCGTTTAAAGGATACAATATCAAGAAAATGTCCGTATGTGTATTGAAGCTCTTCCTGGTTAATGGCGAACGTATACACGGTAGTCGGAACACAATGGCAACTTAGATGACCGGTGATCTTTAATCCCTCCAGATTGAGAGTTTCTGTTTGAAATGGTTTGTTGGGGAGAAACGGCAGAATGGTCCATTTGAAGCTGTCTATCACCAGATATTCCGGCAGATCCACCAATGTTGATATTTTTTTTATCAGTGAAAATCGAACCGGTTCGGTGGTGATGATATGACAAGGACTGTTTCTGCGAAAAAGCTCAACCATGGCTCCAACATGATCGTCATGATTATGGGTTACGATAATATGGTGAATGGATTGTTTTGACAGGCCATTGTGACTGATAATATCTGTCATATTGGATGGGTAATCGATGAGGATAGGTTCATATTTGTGGATAATACTGGTGTGGGCGCAACTGAAATAGGGGTCCATCCCATCATATTCGCCGGTATGCCAGATGCCGAAGTTGGAAACTGGAAACTTACGATGTTTGTATTCGATAGGAGCCCTGAATTTTTCATCCGGTTGAAGATTGACGTCAACATCGATCTGGTCCGTTTTGTATATAAATCGATATTGATTGAAGCCAATTCGCCCGACAAAAAAATCCTCACCAATATCGCTGAATTCCTTTTCACTGTCAGGTTCCGGCTCCAGGTATATGGAATTAACAAATGACTGGCTTTCTTTGATTTCATTGTCTACTGCCAGACCCAGGATCTCTTTTTTTAAGGCTTCGCGGGTAGGATCAGGGATGTTCATTTCGTCAAGTTCTTCAATATTATCAATGCCATAATTGCCATATTTAATCATTTTGTGGGCCTTTAACACGTCTGGTTCCAAACCGATGAGCGAAGGGTATTTTCCGGCCAAAAAAGCCGGAATGGACTTCCCATTTGATTCAACCGGGCAAAGGTATAAAGCATATAAAATTGGAAATTCAACTAAAACCCAACAGATGGAATCATCCTGAATTTTAGAATCGGCGAGAACAAACATGTCCACTGCATTGCTTCCGTAATATCCCACTTGCTGAAGCCGTTTAATAACGTCCGGGGGTTGACCAAGACTGATTTTATAGTTTTTTTCAGGAATTTCGACAACAAAAACACCGGGATCAAGTTTGTTAACAATAATACTACCTTGTTGACTTTTGACCTGTGTTCTTCTTTTCATTTCAGTGCTCCCTGTTTTGTGTTGTTTTTACTATATAAAATTGATCAAAATGACTTATGTTTCTATAATTAAAGATCAATCTTAAAAAAAATAAAATTTCTATTATGTTCTTATATAATACAATTTTTAAAGGATACTAAAAATTGGTCGAGCTTTTAGTCTTAAAATTGATATTTGCTTTAAAGAGGAAATAAATAGCTTATAAAAAACAGCAATATAAATATGATATTGATTATTAATAAACCTATTCTATCCCTCCATCCTTTTTTAAACAAAAGCTAAAATTGTTAGTTATTTCCGTATTTTTTTTTGTGTATTGAGCAGAGTAAAAAGATATATGAAAAAAAATAATGATCCATTTCTGTGGAAAATAGTAGTATTAAAGATATATCTTTTTTGATTTTTTTATTAAAAATAACATTATATATTTAAATTATACATTAATAAAAAGGGCGAATTTACTTCGTTTTGAGCGTTATATATTTATATTATAAGTATATAACGATAACCATTCATATGTTAAGCTATCAGGCAATTACTATGAAACGGCATCTATTTAGGTATCGAAACCTCCTTTTAGCTTGTCTGATGTTGTTAATCATCGGATGTCGCTCTTCTTCAGATGAGAACAACAATGTGACCTGCCGGTTTCTACAGATCCTCCATTTACTGTTGTTTCCCAGGAAAATGCCGACTTTGTTTTGCCCCTTACCTCATTTTCCAGAAGCGATAATGCTGATAATAACAACTCAGAACAAACTGATAGAGGTTTAAGTAACTCAAATTCATTACAATCATTATCTTGTACGCATGTCTCATCTGTCCACCATTTATCATCCTGAGAAGATAGGATAAATCATCTCTCAGGATCGAAGTAAAGAGCTATGTACAAACAACCTGGTCTATTTAGTATGGAGGGGCATTTATGTAATCAAGGTAACCTTGGACTTCCATCAGAATGACAAATAGGTCAGGCTTTTTTATGCTGAATAATTTACATGAGTTTTACCCAAATAACCGGATATAGAAGGACTTTCATGTAATCAAGCTGCTGCTGAATGTCGTTTGGGCTTTGTTGAGATTATTTATATCACCTTGGGGTCCACTCTGAATAACAATATGTGAACAACTATCCTTAACTCAGTGATATTGGGTTCTAAGTGTCGCCAAAGAGTCAGCCGATACTTATGTCAGTTGAAACTCAGCGCAAAATTTATAATGAATCGCCAAAACCTCTTATCGTGCTCAAAAAAAGAGTGAATGATATATTTAAACAAGAAATGATTATCCAATAAAAACAACGAAAAATAAAATAAAATAAAAAAAACAAAGGAAATGAGATCGAGTTTCGTCTAACGATTAACTGATAACAAACAAATCTCGGGTACCTGGAATTTTTTAAATACAGTTGAAAATGAACAATCAAGATGAGCAAGAGTTAATTAAACTGGCTAAAGTCGGTGATGCTTCTGCATTTGAAACACTTGTGGAGCGGAGTTACATGTTCGTTTATAAAACAGCTTTTCACTGGTGTAAAATAAAAGAAGATGCTGAAGATATTACGCAAGAAGTTTTTGTTAAACTGGCAAGGAAAATTTATGGATTCAAGGGATCTTCACAGTTTCAATCCTGGCTCTATCGTATGACAATTAATACAGCCAAGGATTATGTCAAAAAACGTCAACGTGATATCGCTAATCAAGCCGTTTTTGCTGAACATGAAAAACTCAAAACATCGGTTAATCAAAAAGAAGCAACCATCGGTGACAAAATTCATCAACTGATTGAAAAGTTCCCCAAAAAGCAAAAAGAAACAGCATTTTTGGTTTTTTATGAAGGATTAAACCACAAAGAGGCCGCTAAAGCATTGGATTGTGCGGAAACAACCATTTCCTGGAGAGTATTCCAGATGAAAAAGAAATTGAAGCAACATCTGGAATACGGAGAAGCCACATGAAACAAGAAGATATTAGAAAAATGCTAAGAGAAATAGAAGTCCCCGAACCCGATGAAACAGCCAAAAAAGCAGCCATTGCCGCAGCAGTAGCTGAGTTTAAAAAGCAGACCCAGGAGATGCAGGTAAAAAGAGAACAGATTTTGTGTCAACCACGTAAACGTTCAATGGAAAAATGGTTACCGAGGATTGATAAAATCGGAGAAAGTATCCTGAGTCGTCCATTTCTTGTTACCAGTGGTGCGACTGCTTGTGTGGTTATAGTGGTTTTTGGTATCAGCATGTATTCTAATATCCATCAGATGGGATTACCGAATTACATTGCACCGGATGAGAGCATGTCACCAAGAATTGTGGTGTCTGAGAATCAAGTGGAAACATTGGAATCGCCTGATCCGGTGACTACATCAAAGCGTGTTGGCCTGGAGACAGTGACAGATAAGCCGGCTCCGATAACAACCGGACAGGGTGAAGAAGCCGAACCGGTTTCAAGAAAAAAAACCGTATCCCAACCATCTGCCGATAAGCCAAAAGAACCCAAACCAAAACCGGTGCGACCGCCCAAGGCGATGATTGCACAAAATGATCCAAAAAGTAAAACGGAACAATCGGTTGCAACAAACCCTATTGTGGCTCCGGTACCTCAATCAACGGGTGATGTTGCAACCGTTTTACCGAAACAAAAAAAGCCATTATTGGTACGGCCAAGCCCAACTGTGCCGTTATTGGGGCGCAGTGTTCCCAGATTAAAAGAGAAAAGCGGTAGTGCAAAGTTTGTTTTTTCCAACGGGAAGGCCCCTGGGAAAACCGATAGAAAAGGATTTCTAAATCAGACAACCATCGCAACGGGGCCTTCCTTTTCTTCAAAACCATCGGATACGATGGTTGTCCAACCACAGGAAGATATTGGGCGGGATCAGTTTGAGAAGATCGATGCCAACCCGGTAAAATCAACCGCTAATGAACCAGTATCTACTTTCTCTGTTGATGTGGATACGGCCGGATACGCTTTTGTCAGAAAGATGCTGAATAAGGGGGCCTTACCTCGAAAAGACGCTGTTCGAACTGAGGAGTTAATCAACTACTTTGATTATAATTATGCCATGCCGGATAATAAACAGCAGCCCTTTAAACCAACCATTGCAGTATACCCGACTCCATGGAATTCAGACACCAAACTGCTGCATATCGGTATAAAAGGTTATGATATCGTGCCAGAAAAGAAACCGCGTGCAAATCTGGTCTTTTTAATTGATGTTTCCGGTTCCATGAAACATCAGGATAAGCTACCACTCTTGAAAAATTCCTTCAGAATGATGGTTGATGCTCTGGACAAAGAAGATGTGGTATCCATCGTTGTGTATGCAGGAGCTTCAGGTACTGTACTAGAGCCGACGAAAGTTAAAGAAAAGGCAAAAATTATGGAGGCTTTGGATCGATTGCAAGCTGGCGGTTCTACTGCTGGCGGTGCAGGCATTCGGGCCGCCTATGCCCTGGCTGAAGCCAATTTTGATAAAAACGGAGTGAATCGAGTAATTTTAGCTACGGATGGAGATTTTAATGTCGGTATTCGTCACTCTCAAACCTTAAAAAACTTTGTTGAACGAAAACGAAAAACAGGTGTGTTTCTGTCGGTGCTGGGATTTGGCCAGGGAAATTACAATGATGCCTTAATGCAAAAATTGGCACAAAACGGAAACGGAAATGCCATATACATCGATAACCTGAATGAAGCCAGGAAAACAATGGTGGATGAAGCTTTTTCAACCCTGTTTACAATCGCCAAAGATGTTAAGATCCAGATCGAGTTTAATCCCAATATGGTAGCAGAATATCGCCTAATTGGATATGAAACACGTTTGCTGAATCGATCGGATTTTAACAACGATAAGGTGGATGCCGGTGATATAGGATCAGGTCACTGTGTAACGGCAATCTACGAAATCACACCGCCTGAAAGCAAGGCTAAGCTGATTGATGACTTAAGATACGGAACGGCAGATGCTGGTGCTAAAAAGAAATCATCTTTTAATAGAGAATATGCTTTTCTGAAAATCAGGTATAAACTGCCCGATTCGAACAAAAGTATCTTAATGACATCACCGGTCACTGTAGATTTGGAATATCAGTTGCTTAAAGAAGTCCCCGGGGAGATTCGATTTGCATCGGCTGTAGCTGCATACGGACAACTCCTACGGGGTGAATCATACATGAAGGATTATACTTATGATGATGTGATCAAACTTGCATCACCGGCATTGGGCCAGGATTCATTTGGATATCGTAACGAGTTCATGAATCTGGTACGCTTGGCCAAATCGGCCCGCTCAATGCTGACACAATAAAAAACAGCATCGGAACCGATTTCGATTCATCGACAATACTATTGATGCTCTATTAAGAACAACAATATGAAGGGAATTGCTTTTTATTTAGTGAAATTAGTTTAACAGTACCCCTTGCAGGAAAAGGAAGTATCATCTCCCAATCACTTTAAAACATTTATCGTTTTTAAACTCTCCTTTTTACGGTAATTGTTCACCCTCCTACCCCCTTGGGAGATGATCTGGCGAGGTCTCCCCACCTTGCCGCCTTTTCCTGTACCAACCCAATATTTCATGCAAATCTCCCACAAAACCTACTAATACATTTCAGGGTTTGGATTTGACTTTTACCGGGTTAGATTTAAAAAAAAACAGTTTCATTCTGATGGGAACCCTCGCAACCTTAAGAATTACAGTTCTTTACGCAAGATCTTTTGAATTCGTGATTTTTGGAGTAGGATGAAAAACCATAAAAAGTGAGTATGTAAAAATGAACATTGATTAAAAACATTCAAGCCATCAAGAGTTACCAAAATCATATTCAAGTTGTTCAGGCTATCTATGCTGGAGTCTCAAATTATTGTTTTATAATACTCTCCTGATTTCTCTATTATACCTTTGTCAATCATCTCATCCAGGTGTTTTTGAATCATGTTGCCTTCCCAATACCAAAGTAATTCGGGCTGATAGGGGTGTTTGCCGTAAAATGGTTTGGTATCCTGCAACTCAGCTATTGTTTTTCCATTGTTTAGCATCGATAACAGCTTTTCCTCTCTTTGACGCAGTACATCCAAATATAGGTCGATCTGTTCATTGATATCATTTTCCAGGATATCAGTATGGCTGGAAATCACCATTTGTGGATTTAACGTTTTGATACGACTGAGTGAATCCCTCAATTGTTCTATATTCGATTCAAGATTGCCGTACCAGGGACCAAAGGGAGTGAAATCCAGATCAAAACTGAAAAGAGTGGCGTTTTCAGGTTCGAAAAAGCAATAGTGATCCGCTGTATGCCCTGGTGTATGAATGGCTTGTAAGCGGCAGGTGCCAAAGTCGAATATTTTACCGTCATCATAAAAATGGCTGGGAACTCTTTCTCTAAACCCCATCGTATCAATGACATATTGTTTCCATATTTCTGCCAATTGACCGGAAGCTGCCAATCGTTGGGAGAGTTTATCCAGTCGTCCGATGGTATCGGCACTCTGGGTGGGAACATAAAGTGGCTGGTTGCTGAATACCCAATTCCCGGCAGTATGATCCGGGTGGCAATGAGAATTGATAAGAAAATCGACTGAAAATGTCCTTTTTACCTCCTCTAGTATCTTATATCCACATCCTGTGTCGATCACAGCTGCTTGATCCCCCTGAATCAGAAATGAGTGGGCGAAGGGAAATCGTCCGTTATTTTCTCCAACGATGATTGAAATGGCATCGGTAATCGGTAAAATTTTCATGATTGTATCAAGGGCAAATTTATTTTTTAAAAATAGTGTTCCAATGTTTCTCACTAATCTACCATCGACTGCAATCCATGACAACTGGAGGCAAATAATTAGCAGGGCATGAAAACGTCCCACCAGCTGTTATCCTGAGGAGTTCTGCGCTGTAGATCCAGCGAATTTGGTGACAAAGGATCTCTCAAGGCTAAAAGTAAATAACGTTACTTAACATCGTAGTCGTTTTTGTGTAAAAAACCCTGCTGATTCAATAAAGATTCTCATTGAAGCCAGGAAGATTCTTTGTGTCCCGACCACTCACCTCTGAGTAACATTTCTTTTCATTGATTGTCCCGAGGTAATTGGACTATGTGTTCTTCCATGTATCCAGAATTTAGATGCAACCAATTGATAAATAACAGGGAGAAAAAATGTTCTTGTGTTTTCAAACTGTAATTATAAATAACTGTAAATATGGGATAAATATAAGTATTTTAACTGACAGTTAAAAAAAGCTTGTCATAAACTTAACTGTTAGTTAAGTTTATTTTTTAACTGACAGTTAAGTTTATTATTAATTGAAGACCGAACCGGTTGTTCAAGTATCCAAATATAAACCAAAAGGGAGAAATAAAGATGAATCAAGGTTTTTTAAAGAAGCAGGGTTTTGTTGCTTTTAACAGCTCCCTGCGAAATTTCGGTTGTGTTATCAAAGGTGCTTTTATATCTGTCAAAAATAGAAATCTAAAGATCGGAAGTTCTATGAATACTGAACCAAGAGTTGGCATTCAAAGCAAAGAGCTGGAAGGAGAACCAGGTTTAACACAAAAACTGAATATTTTTCGACAAATCAAAGAAATGCTGTTCAGCGAGCCAAAAGGGAAGGGGCTCTATGACGGTGACTTTTTTTACTTTCGTGAAAGAGAAAAGTACAAAATTGAGGTGGAAAAGAAAAAGCAACATCTGGACGTTTATTTATAGCTCGGGTTAAAGTTGCTGTTTTACTGGAACTGTTTTTTTTTATGATAAAGTGTTTTTCAGAATGTAGTCTTTTTATTACCATGCTAATTAGTTGAATATATTACATAAGAAAATACATTCATATTTAAAAATTACTGTGAGTTAAAATTTCTCTTGCATTTTTTTTCACTACCAGTTAATTTAGTGTCTTACTTTTTAGCAACTTATAAAGTGTTGCCAATGAATAGTATTCAACAACCTGATTCGTCACAAATTGATTATGCCATTGCTTTGGGCACTGCCTTGAGAGAGGAACGAAAAAAGCAAGGCATTCGAATCGAAGTGGCGAGTAAGGCTTTAGATATCACAGCTTCTTACATTTCTCAGATAGAAACCGGAAAGAAAAATCCGACAGTTTCTGTCATTGAAAAATATGCCAATTTTTTAGGTATGGATATGTTTGAATTATCCTTACGGATTAAGATTTTACGATCACCGGATAAACGAAGTATGGAACGGTTGATCGCAAATCTTTCGGGGAAAATTGATATATTGGCGGAGTTAAGGAAGGAGAAGCCGTGAAGCGTTTTTTTATAAAAGCGTCAAAGGAGTTCTTTATATTAAGTCTCCCTTGCCGTTTTGAAGCAGAACCGGTGATGTTGGGAACAGCCGGTCCTAATAATCAATCCATCAAACCCTATGACGGAGGAGAAAAATGAGACTTTATTGTATCCATAATTCAGTAGACAGCTGCTCCACAGGCAGGGATACCAATGTTATGAAAGCAGGCATGATATTTGGCCCCCATGCACAAAAATGGATTGATAGCTTCTTAGCGGTACAACACAGACTTAAACCTCGAATTAAAGGACGACTAAATGGAGAACCTATATATACAACTGGAGCAACTCCTTGGCGATTTCATCACTGGCTTTCTGGAAAGAGTTTCGGATTCAAATAATCTGGATAGCCAGAGTGTATTTTCCTGCGAAATGCAATCGACATATAAGAACTATCTTGAGCGGTTTCAAAAGCTAAAAAAAACAATAGAAAACAGCAGTATAAGCTCAAGTGAAGATGCCCTGAAAAAAGACCGCGTTTTAGCCATATTAAAATCATCTTCCGAAAGTATCTTCAAGACATTTCTGTATGAGAATTGAACCAATTCTCACCTCGATTTGTTCTGATGAATCAAACCTGAATTTGTATTGATCATGACTTTGATTTAAAAGAGTCATGATCCGGATAAATTTAGCAGATCTTATTTGTAAGAGATCTTGGTTTGACCTCAAATAGCCACAGGATTTCATTCTTTCTTTAATGAGTATTCAACCCGAACATCATTAAGGTTTTTATAAACAATCGAATTCAAAATCCATGTAGATTTGATCAATTGGGATTTTTTCTGTTTTTTATCAATACTATAATGCCTATTTAACGTGCCAAGGGTTATTATAGTGTTTTTATCAATAAAACTGCTCCCTAAATTCCGCAGAAATGACGCCATTCGATGTGTGAATTGTTTATTCAAATTAACGTCAAATGGTTCATGAAATTACGAATAATGTCCAGTCAAAGCGACAACTGGAGTTCAATCAAAAAATGCTGGATTTTTATAATACCGGTGAAATGAAACCCATGTTCGAGTTTTTAAGATCCAGTTTGGATGTCCGCACTGTTAAAATCATTAAGGAATCTTCCTGATCTGAATATCTTGTCTTTCTTGCTGGCCGAATAATCCATTCTTTTTTTGAAATCATTCAAGACTGCTTAAAATATCAGATAAGTCCTGTTGTTTTCTTAATTTTTTGAGTCAATTAATGATTTCAATCCTGTAGGAATTATATGCATAAAATGAGACATAATGTATTGCATGGCAAAATGTCTCGTTGATGGTGGGACATATTGTCTCTTTTTTCCGGAAAATCGTTCATGTAATATGATTTAACGTTTGTGATCCTGTCATAATCAGTATCTCAAGCACAATAAACAACTGATATAATAGGAATAAAAAAAGAAAATTTTAATATGGTACGGGTTTTGTAGATAGTAAAACAGTTGAAGGTATAAAAAAGCTTTTAGGGTCGACTCAAAAATA
>JBFFHJ010000041.1:0-66175 GCA_041556995.1 bacterium
CGTTTATAAATTGTTTAAAATAGATACAAAATTCCGGGCATTTCAGGTATTTTACTCAATTTCTGTTTTCTGGTCTACCATTTGACGGCCACGCAGGACCCAATATCAATTTGTTGGATTTAATAATCAGCATCCAAAACTCAAGATGACAGTTTTTTATGTATTCCCAGACCACAACTGTGTGCCGTTTGTTGGTAATAAACAGTGCGTATATCTTCGATGCCGGGATTAATTATGTAAAGTACAAACAAGTGAGTTACTTATTATTTATATATTTGTTTATCATGGAAAGTTCCTGATTACGGTATAAACAACTATATTCCTGTTATGTGTAATTGACGAAACATGGCAGGTGCAATAGTATTAACAGGTATAAGGCCTTTTGCGCTTAGGATTGATGAACGGAATTAGCTTTTTGCCTGAAGCATTTTTTGTCGTTCCTCCTCTGGATTTCGCCTCACCCTCAGAATGACAGGAAATTTGCCTACTAATCGACAAATAATCCATAGTTATTGGTGCAGGATAAAAAGCCCTAAAATGTTAGAGTTTATAACATTACCATCGGTTTTTGCGCTTGGTTACCTTCACAATCATTTTTTTTCTTAAAACTATTCGATGAAGACGAAGAATCAAAATTCGGATTTCGGAATCGCAAGGTGACGGGTCTTGTAGTCGCATTAAAGAAGGCTGGAATTAAAGAGGTACAAATTATAGTTAAATTGGACCGGTGGACATAACATTAATCTGGTATTTATTTACCGTTATCGAAAAATAAGGTCGTTGGAAATGGAAGAATGGGTTGATGTGGTTGACAAACAAGACAATATTATCAGCAAAGCAACACGTAAAGAGGTTCATGGCAACCCGGCATTAATCCATCGAGTGGCTCATGTACTGGTATTTAATCCAAAAGGAGCATTATTTTTACAAAAAAGGTCTTTCAACAAGGACGTACAGCCCGGTAAATGGGACACATCAGTAGGCGGACATCTGGATTTGGGTGAAGAATATCAGGCTGCCGCATGGAGAGAGATGAATGAAGAATTGGGTATTGTGCCCCACAAAATCGAGTTCTTATATAAATATTGTCATTCCAATTCCTACGAAACCGAGTATGTTTCAACCTTTCAGTGTGAATGGGATGGGGAAATATCTGTAAACAGGGATGAAATCGAAGATGGACGGTTTTGGTCTCTTGAAGAGATAAAGCAGAATATACAGCAAGATTGTTTTACACCCAATTTTTTAGATGAGTTACGCCGGTATAAAAACCAGCATGTTTCCTCAACTTAATAATAAAATGATTTGATTCCGATAAAATATCATCCGGGAGAAAAGAAAACTTGAATTGGAGGAATTGATGTTTAACAAAAAGAACGATCAGGATTATAAGGAACCATTGGACGGTATTCGTTTTAAAACCTTGGTACACGGTGAAAAAACCCTATTAGCTGAATTCAAGCTGAAAAAAGGTAAGATACTCCCAGAACACGATCATCCTCATGAGCAGACTGGTTACCTTGTATCCGGGAGAATCAACTTAATCATCGGTGGAAATAGTTATAAAGTGGCACCCGGTGACAGTTGGATGATCCCGGGAGGTGTCAGACACAGCGCAGAAGTGATTGAAGAATCAACTGCCATTGAGGTCTTTTCACCGGTCAGGAAAGATTATCTGCCATAATTCTTTATGTCAGATCATAACCCGCAGATAAGCGATATAATATCTATCAGCGATGTTTGACTTTTTTCAGGCAGCACTACTTAGCTCCTTTTTTCTTCTTTCCCTTTTTTCGGACACATAGACTCCATATAAAATCAGAAACGCTCCTGCTATCATGATAAAATTCACCTGTTCATCAAGCATAATCAAAGACGATATCATAGTGATCAGGGGAAGCAAGTAGATATATTTACTGGTATTCACAGCGCCTATTGTTTTGATGGCCCTATTCCAGGTAATAAAACAGGCAGACGATGCAATAAACGCCAGATAACAAAAGCAGAGAATGTTGGTTGTGTCTAAAAACGGTTCAATAGAGAAATCTACCTGATAAACCAAAAACAGGGGTATCATGGCAATAATCCCATAAAAGAAAGTTTTCCTGACCACCAAAATTGGATGATAAGATGCATCGGTCTTTTTCACCAGATTTGAAAAAATTGCCCAAAGTACCGCCGCTCCCAATGCAAGGAAATCTCCAATCGGATTTAATTGAATGACGAATTTTCCATTAAAAATCACCAAAAAAACACCGAAAAAAGAGAGTACAAATCCGATAAGAAGGGATTTATTGATCTTTTCATCTTCAAAAACATAATGTGAAATAAGTACAGTTAGTATGGGAATGCAAGATACAATTATTCCTACGTTAGTTGCGTAAGTATATACCAAGGCTGTATTTTCAAACAGAAAATAAAGGGTTACACCCGTTAAACCCAAACAACAGAAAATGATCTCATCTTTCCAATTGTTGGGTAAGCTGAATTTTGGGTAAAAGACTAACAAACACAAAAAAGCAATGGTAAATCTTACCAATAAAATCTCAAACGGTGTAAAACTTGTTAATAGTGTTTTTGTTGCCACATACGTTGTACCCCAAATGAAAATTGTAAAAAAGGCCAAAAAATGTCCCTGTGCTTTTTTTGATTTCATAATTTATTCGGTGTGAACTTCATTCGGGTTCATGGTTATTATTATCCAAGGTTGGATAAAATGGTGACTATAATGATAATCATTCATCCCAATTCTATCCTCAATAATATCAACAGGATAAGTTCGATGGGTACGTTATTCGAAATGTACTGAAGTCTACAGGCTTTATATCATTCAAATCCCTTTATTCCGGCAGGTTTCCAAGATTTTATCTGTGCAGTTTTTGACATGATTTTTCATTGTTAACTGTCCAATTCAGACTGAACAAGTTGGTATATCTCCAAATCAATGTCTGGTCTGTTATTCATTTTGCGTCTTAAGCCTGCTGATTCCTTCTCTCCAGGCAAAAACAAATCCAAGCAAAGCAGCCGGTAAGAGACTGACGATATGTGCCACAACGGCAAAAGATAATCCTACAGGTAGGGGGACACCAAATAGATTCAACGTTCGTTGGCACGTAATATGGTAGGTACCGACATAACCAGGACCGGCTGGAACAACAATACTGAAGGTAGTGGTTACCAGTAAGACCAAAGATGAAACCGCACTAAGATTATAAATATTAAAAAGATCAAATGCATAAAAAACAAAATGTAGGGTCAATAAATAACCAAACCAAATGAGTATTGAGTGCAAAAAGATGAATATGTAATCCCTTTTTCGTTCAAGTCCGTTAATCCCATCAATAAATGAAATCAAAAAGTCTTCGATTTTCTGTGCCGCAACTTTAGGCAATACTTTTAAGAAAAACCTTAGCAGCGTCAGGGTTCGATCATCCTGGTTCTTTAATAAGATAAGGAATACAAACAATCCCACAACAAAGCCAAACATGATGTATCCACCTATGGTCACTGTTTGGGGGAAAGGATAGACAATCATGGCAAAAACCAGAATCACTAAAATTGCCAGAACATCTAAAATTCGTTCAATGGCTAGTGTGGCCAATATTGAGCTGGTTGATATATTTTCGCGGTTGCCTATCACGTTAGCACGAAAGATTTCACCTAAATGTGCCGGAAGGACCGTGTTTCCCATATAACCGATCATAGTAGCGGAAAATAAACTGCTGACCGGAACCAATTTAATAGATTTTAATAAAATACGCCAACGGACAGCTCTAATCCAATGGCTGATGAATTGCGCGAGAACAGCCAAAATGAGTATCCAATAATTTACTCCCCGAAACGATGTTAACATTTTATCAAAATCAACCTGCCTGATAGCCAAGTACAAAAACAAGGCACTGATTGACAGACCCAAAAACAGTTTAAAGGTATTACTCTTGAGTATCTTCACGATGATTTATTGTAATAATTGAAAAAGAGGATAGATGCCGGTTCAGCCCAGATGAGAAATATCACTAGTTTGGATATTTGTTACTTTTATTTTTTTGTAGCGATTCCAATCTTGTCATTGTTTTGTATCTATCGTCAACAGTCGATCGGCAGGTCCACAGAGAAACATTTGTTTTTTCGTTAACAATACTTTGACAAAAAAACAGATTGATATAGAAAAGATCACAAAAAAACACATTGAATAACGAATAAAATAACAGCATATCAATAATAACAGTATCTACAAAAACCATTCCAGAAACCGGTGACAGTAAAAAACTCAGTTTATGTTACATGGTCCGATGGTAACTTCTCGCACACAACCCATTCAATCATCGATCAAAAAATGAAAAAGGTCGAGGATATGTATTATCATAAAATTGTACCTTTATTGACCTTTGTTAATAGATGAGAATACACAGTATATCAAATAAGATCCAAATCATGAATTAATAAAAGACTGACATGCAAACATTGACTAACTGGATTTCATATATTAACTAAGCTGGATTAATTTTGCATATTCCTTTGATTTTATGTAATTATTTAGTTAAAAACGTGATCTATTTGTCATTCTGATGGGAGCTTTAGGCGGCCTGAAGAATCTCAATGGAGCCTAAGCGACATCCAGAAATAACTTGATTACATGAATGCCCTTCTATTCCAAATGGGCCAGGTTGTTTGTACATAGCTCTACATGATGTTAAACGACATCAACTGCTTTTACCTTGAGATATCCTTTGTCGTCCCTCCTCAGAATGACAGGTGTCAGAGTCTAACTTATTAATATTATGCCTTCGAAGGAATGATATGTAGTTCAGAATAATACGGAATAGTTACGTTTTATTAACTATGTCCGATGAAGTTTTTATTAAGGGAAAATAATGAAGAGGAAAAAAACAATATTTGTATTCGTATTGATGTTGATTGGCTTTTCGATTCCATTTCTGATAGCGGCTTCCGACAACTCGCATTCTGTGGACACTGCATTTCCTATCGCTCTGAACAAATATAATGATGGTCATATTGAAGGTGTTATGAATGTCCTGAAACATCGAATTCAACAGGAACCGTTAAATCTTGTAGTAACCATTATCTTCTTTTGTGCTATTATTCACACATTTTGTGTTGGATTTTTCCGTCGAAAGGCTGAGAAATTGGAGCAGGAATATACCCGGCTGAATAAACTTAACGGCAAACCCCCAAAAAATTATAATGGAGATGTAGTTGACAATGTCAGTTTTACAGCGGAATTCTTTTATCTTTTGGGAGAGATTGAAATTATTTTTGGACTTTGGGTGATACCTGTTTTTTGGATCATTGCATATAAATATGGCTGGAATATTTCGGTAAGTTACATCAGTAATGTCAATTTTACGGAAGCCATGTTCGTGGTTGTAATTATGACCATGGCGTCTTCCAGACCGATTTACCGCCTTTCGGAAAACTGCCTGAATTTAATTGCACAACTGGGAAAAGGTTCTTCTTCAGTTTGGTGGTTTTCGGTTTTAACTATCGGTCCCATACTAGGTTCATTTATTACTGAACCTGGAGCCATGACGATCTCCGCCATGCTTTTGGCAAAACAATTTTATGAGCGTAAACCGAGTCTTGTATTTTCATATGCAACCATAGGCCTTTTATTTGTAAACATATCCGTGGGTGGCACTCTGTCTCATTTTGCAGCGCCTCCGGTACTAATGGTTGCTGGTAAATGGAATTGGGATCTTCCCTTCATGGTGCTCAATTTCGGTTGGAAAGCCGTTTTTGGAATTCTGGTTGCCAATACTTTATATTTTTTCGTTTTCCGTTCAGAATTTGTGGCATTGGACAAAAAGTCCATCACAGTAAATCCCAATGAACCAATAGATTGGGATCATCGAAAAGATAAAATCCCCATTACCATCACTGTAATTCACATTATGCTACTGGCATGGACGGTCCTGACCAATCATTACCCTGCCTTATTTATTTCAGGTTTTTTTGTTTTTATCGGATTTAGAAGAGCCACTGCTCACCATCAAAACGAAACCAACCTGAAGCCCCCTATGCTGGTCGGTTGTTTCCTGGCAGGTTTGATCATTCATGGCGGTTTGCAGGGATGGTGGATTTCTCCAATATTAGGCAGTCTTACTGAAATTCCGCTGATGTTGGGAGCTACATTTTTAACTGCGTTTAATGATAATGCCGCCATTACCTATCTTAGCACTTTGGTCCCATCTTTTAGTGACACTATGAAATACGCTGTCGTAGCTGGGGCAGTAACCGGCGGTGGTTTAACTGTTATAGCCAATGCGCCCAACCCGGCCGGTATATCCATCTTACGAAAATACTTTCCATACGGTGTTTCTCCAGCCAGATTGGCTTTAGGCGCCCTGATTCCCACTATTATTTTAGGCCTTTCATTTATGTTGCTGCCTTCTTGATGATTATATTTACCTCAAAAAACAGCCTTCTGGAAAGCCGGTTAACAAGTTGAGTCCGGCTTACGCCAAAAGAATCTTTCGATACTTTCAGATCCTGTAATTATGGGCGCAAGAGGTTGATAAAACATAGTGGCAATTATTTTTATATGATAAAACCAAACGAAATTCAAAACCTGACAGTTAAGAGTCTCTCACGGCTATGCTGTCTTTGGCGACTTGGTTTTAGTTGAAAGGTATGGCTCTAACAAAATGAATTCGAAACGACAACAAGATATTGCTAATCTCTTTTTATCATGGCCCACCTCCAATAGTTGATGAATAAAGATAAAACCTGCCGTTTCAGCACAGAAAGCAAGAATCTTTCATTCAATCAGCATAAAGGTATTAGAAGCAGTTCTTTAAAACTTTTTGTCGGTTTTGATCTTTTTTTCCGGAATTGAGGCAACTGAATCCCGTTCTAGACTTGTATTCAAGTTTTTTTGTGCGATTTCGATGATTTCTGATTATGTGCAATGGTCGATCGGCAGTTCTAAGTACATTTCGACAACATCAGTCTTTGAAGTACGTTTCACTGGTTTTGATTTAATTCCTCTTAGATAGTGATTTCTGACTTTGAGCTTGTCCTTGGCACGATCTTTGTGGAGTTCAAGGTATGTTGGAAGTTCTCTATGATATCTTTCTAAAAAGGGTTCATGAAAAAGGATATCGGAATAAAGCGTACGTTAATGGCGAATACATACATTCAGTAATTTTATTCTTCTCTTGCCCTTTATTAAAAGAGCATTTATATAGGTTGACATAAGTATGTCATGTATAGTTCATAGTGATTAAAAACAAACATGATTCAATATATCTCTATATTTCAATAACATAGCCCATAATTCTAACCTATTAAGTTAAAATATAATTGAAAACGGATTCATAATTTCTTATAATAAAAGGTAGGCATATATCACAATAGCATTCCTTTTATAAATCAGTTAAATCAGTTGTATAGTTCCTATTCAATGACTCAGATTTAAAAACTGAACAGGAATAATGCATCATCAATTTTATCTGCATGGAGCCAGAACATGAAAACCAACAAGATGAGAAGTCTTCAAGTTAAAGTAAATTTAACATTTATTCTTATTACTACCATCATCTTGACCGGCTTCAATATATTTGCTTATATGTCCGATAAGAGTGATAATGTGAATGATCTCAATATTTATGCTGATTTTATTGCAGAACGTTTATCAAAAAATTTTGTTGCTCCCATGTGGGATATGGAGATTGAGAAACTGCAAGATATTATTAAGTTCGAAATGGGCGAAAAACAGATCTATTCAATCATCATTAAAAATGATGAAGATAAATCGGTTGTAGCCGGAGGAGTACGAGATAAAAGCTGGAATGTGAAAAAAACAAAAGATGAAATTACAGGTGACTATATTATAAAAGTTAAAGATATCGCAAAAAAAGACGAAAACCTGGGAACAGTATCAATCTATTTCACCACTAAGTTTTTAGATAAAAGGCTACAACAGAGCTTTATAAAATCCAGCTTCATATTCATTATTATGGCCATCATTTTAATCATTTCGCTCTATTTGATTATCAACAGGGTAGTGATTAAACCTGTATATAACGTAGTTGCTTTAACTGACAAACTGAATGCCGGAGATCTTTCCGCACGTTTGGAAGGTAGTGATGACGAGGTTGGTCAAATGATAAGAGCCCTCAATGAATTTGCCCGCAATCTACAAAATACCATCCATAACACTAACCTGATTATGAAAGCAGTGGCGGAAGGAAATTTATCCGAAAAGCTCACGGTTGGATTAAAAGGGGATCTAAACGATCTTAAAAACAGCATTAACGACTCAATTACCATGCTGGGCAATACAATGGCCACAGTAATCAATGCCAGTGAAAAGGTTAAAGTGGGGTCAAAAGAAATTTCGAGCTCCGCTAACACATTGGCCGACGGCACTACACAACAAGCTGCGGCCATTCAGGAGATGTCTTCTTCCATCAGTGAATTTTCCGCTCAAACAAAAGCAAACAATGAAAATGCATCTCAAGCGCAGCAACTCTCTAACCAGACCTTGGAAATTGTTCAAAAGGGCAACAAGCAAATGGAGAGCATGTTGACATCCATTAATGAGATTAACAACACCAGCTCCGAAGTCTCCAAAGTGATCAAAGTAATTGATGAAATCGCATTTCAGACAAACCTGTTGGCATTAAATGCTGCTGTGGAAGCAGCCAGGGCAGGGAAGTACGGAAAGGGATTTGCAGTAGTGGCAGAAGAGGTCCGGAGCCTTGCCAGTCGAAGCGCTGAAGCAGCCAAAAGTACTACCTCATTGATCGAAGCATCCATAAAGGAAGTTGAAAAAGGAGTTAAAAACGCCGATCTTACTGCCTCTGTTTTGAACGAAATATCCGAAAGTATCGATAAAACAAATGATTTGGTGGGAGAAATATCTTCCGCTTCCAAAGAACAAGCAACGGGTATTGATGAGATCAATAAGGGATTATCACAAATCAATGATATTGTTCAGTTGAATTCCTCTATATCAGAAGAGACCGCCGCATCATCAGAAGATCTTTCAAACCAGGCTAGTCAGTTACAAAATCTGATGGGAGGATTCAAGATAAACAAAACGTCAGATTATGAAGCAGTATCTTCAAAATTTGTAGAGAATAAAATCGAGTCAACACCGGAACCGCCCCAAACTTTGGATTTTAAACCAATTGAAAAACCGATGGAAACCAAACGGAAAGTGCTGGTTCTTGATGACGGCGAATTTGGTAAATATTGAACCTGGCAAGAGGAAAACCCGTCCGTTACCTTTAATCCTATTGATTCAAAAGATTTTTTAGTTGATTGGATAGGTTTTTCTCCTGCTCTTTTTTTTTCTTTTCTAACTCTTTTTTTGCTTTATCCTCCAGCTCCTTTTTCCTCTTTTTCAGCTCCTTATCAATCTTCTTCTTCTGGGCCACTATCTGAACGTTGGCCTCTTTCTCTTTTTTCTTGATCTCTTTTTTATAAAAATCCAGTTTATTCAAAATCTTTGCTTTTTCTTGGTTTAAGGCTTTATTAGCTAAGTTTTTGACCTTATTCACTTCTGAATCAACTTTCTTTTTGATTTTATCCTGGGCTTCTTGCAACTTTTTGCCAACCAGTTGTTTTAATCGTCTGGCCAGGATGTTGTCAATGTTGGTTGACAATGAGAAATCAGGATTAGACAGGCTACCGGTTAAGGAGGATTTTATCTCGACCGATTTAAAATCATCGAACATATCTCTGATAGTTTCAGACTTAAAATCCTTTTTACTTGCCTGTCTTTTGGAAAATGTAAACTTTACTGAATTAGCCAGTAAAACGATAGTTCCTGCAAACGACTCTTTTTTTAGCACCAGTTTTACATTAAGATCAGCGTCATCAGAACTCATATTGGTCGGCCAAACATTTCCATCACGTTTTAAATCGATATCCACCAGTTTTAACTGATCCCCGAAAATCTGAATGGAACTTTTATGGTCTTTTCCGATGTAATCAAACGATCCCTGGATTTGGTATTTAGCTGACGAAGCAGTATTATCAGCGGTTATTCTAAGTAGGGTAGGGATTTTGGTAATGTGTTGCTCATGAGTCAAGTTATTCAGGGTACCCGACCAGGAATATTGAGGATTCAATTGTTCATCAACCAGTTGTCCGTCTAAGGTCATCTGCTTTACCAGAAAACTGGGATACACGGTTCCGGTCACTGGAAAATCAACCATCTTTACGCTTTTTCTTTCAATGGCCTGGGTTTCATCCTCTTCAAAAAACTCATCTGCAATCTTGAGATACTTCAAAACTGTCTCAAAACGTTCCACAATCTCTTTACCAAAAAGCATCTTACCAACACTGGAGGCATCAATATCTTTTATTTTTGCCAGCTTCTTTGCTTCTTCATAATCTTCAGCCGCCAGCTTCTCTATTTCGTCATAACTGATGGTAACAGATTTAAGGTCTTTTGATGCTTGTTTATAGCTGGTTGTTATTTCTTGTTTTGTCTGATGTATCCGTTTTTGGAGACTTATCCAGTCTTTTTGGGCACTCTGCAAATCCTTAAGGGTGGAAACTTTTTTCTTACTGAGCTTTTCCGCGCTGACTTCTATTTCTTTAATATCTTTATCAACTGTGCTGGTTATGATTTTCTCTTTCCATTTTCCTATTTTTTCTTCACCTTCTTTTTTTGCCTTATTGATGGCAATCACCGATTTTAATTTTTCAGGATGAACGTATTCATCGACATCCAACTCTTTTGATAGTGAATCCAGGTCAATATCCGGAAGGTTTTTAGCCAAATCTTTAAGCGAAGATGAATCGGATTCTTTTTCTTCCTGACTGTTTGTTTCAGTAGATGCTTGTCCTGATTCGTCGGTGCTGGACGTTACCTTGGATGATTCAATCAGCGTGATATTTTTTAATGAAATTTCGTCAATAATAAGCTTATTTGCCAATAATGGCATTCCCAACATATCAAACCTAGCCGGTCCAGTAGTAAAGACATTAACTTCGGATTGTTTAGAGGCTTTTATTTGTAGACTATCAAAACCGGCTTCCATGTCTAGAATACTGGTACTTATCCCATCCAGTCGAACATCAGTTTTCAAATTCTGCTCAAGGACAGTTTCAATCAATTTTTGTATCAAGTGGTCACTGAACAACCAAGTTGAACCTCCAAATAAAACAATAGTAATAAGTATAATAAGAATAGCAGATTTTCTAATCATAGCTTTGACCCCACAGCATCTATTTTTGAGTATATTCCGTAAATCCAAGATTTTTTAATCAGTATAACAATTTTTGATTTTTCGAATTTTGGGATCATTTTTGTTTGAATTAATATAACTATTAAACGAAAAATAAAAAACAGTGGCACCATTAATATCAGACCGGCAATAAACCCTCCCATTACTAACGGATGATTAAACCGAGTCAACATCCAAAAAGGGCTGTTGTACATCTCAATATAAATCCCCTGCAATTGGGCAATATCTTTCAACATATACAATCCTAACTTTACAAATATTGAATCAACTAGCGGTGAAATAATCTTAGCTAATCCCATGCTTACCAAAACCATGGTAATATTTACATTCAATATCAAGGTAATTAACAAAATAACAAATACCTGTAGCGGCCATCCAGGAATAAAACCCATCATAAATCCAAGCGTCATACCGGCGGCAATTTGCCCCGGGGCAGCTCCATCCCTGAACACTTTTATTATCTTGTAAGCAATGTTTAACCAGAACATAGCATTATCCATTAAAATTATGTGTGTAAGGTAATATGGATACTAAAGTCCAAACCCTAAAATGTGTGGAGTACATACTACTTTTTATTTTGATGAACATTGTTCTATTCATTATAACTCTAAAACTTAGAGTTTAAGTGTATATATCTGTAATTATGTTTCTTGAGATGTTTATGACATCATTCCAGGCTTGACTCGGAATCTATTGTTAGCTCCGGGTATCTCTCCCTGGATACCGGATCAAGTTCTGCATGATGACAAGAACTTTCAACTGTCAAGATTATAAGAGGCCATTTATTAACATCCTAATATAACTATGCTAATCTAATATCACAATCACAATCAAATAGAAAGTAAAAATATTTAAAAAAACTTCTTGCATTTGTTACTAAGTTGTTGTAATCTATTAAAAGTTATTATTCACCATTAAGTTCTACATCAAAAATATTTTAGAAGTAGAATGTCTGCATTTTTGTTTGGGATAAAACTAACTGTGGGCAATGAATAATTTGATTTAAAATATAAATAAACCTATCATCCAAATGGATTTGAATAAGGAGTATTGTTTTCAACCGGTATGTATTCTAACTCACAAAACCAACAATTATTTTTATGATTTGCAAAAGGCATGAATTTATTTAAACATCTAACAGAATGGGAGGATGCAAACACTTATTGCATTGCAGTAAGATGCCTTTACCTCCATTAATTGTAAATGCAGGTAATTATATATAGTCTTAATATGGTCACAAAAGCGGAAGAAGAATTAAACGAACTTAGGTCGGCATTAAATTATTGCCAATTAAGTTGCGAAGAGATCCTAGAAGATTATAGAGAGTATATAAGAAGATGTAAAAAAAAGGGAGAAAGCTGGGATGGTGTCGACAGGCGCATCTATTTTTTGGAAAAATGCAAGTTTTCATCCAGGCTATGGCACGGGACAGATAGACGGTCCTAACAAGACGATGATAATCTTCAGTGGAATCTATTTTCATTCA
Source organism: bacterium (assembly GCA_041556995.1). Classification (GTDB taxonomy): domain Bacteria; phylum SAR324; class SAR324; order XYD2-FULL-50-16; family XYD2-FULL-50-16; genus JAHJTV01. Next base: position 12,712 of record JBFFHJ010000041.1, read on the forward strand.
GCAATGAAGGTCGAAAACAATAAGTAAGTAATACTAAACGTTTCCACTTCCTCTTCATTGTATTGAGATGTTGCTCTCTAAAACAAATCTGTCGTGGTAATGAAAATGCCTTAAAAAAAAACCATGACAGATTCAATCAATAACAATCTTTACTATTTTGGCTGAGACTTATTTTAAAAAAAACACAACTTTGTTTTTTGAAGTAATAAGTTTCCCCACTTTACTTAACCGGGACTATTGACGCTGGGGTTAAAAAACCAGACCAATAAATAATAGGCAAGATTTACTATAGCTCCATGGCAAGTATTGATTTTTAGTTCTATTTATCCGACTAAACCATTTTATTTAGTACAGAGATAGGAATTCATATCTCCAAGAATCCTATTTTTAATCCGAGAATACTGTATGCAATAGGGGATAACAATGAAAATTATCACCTAGTTCGTAGTATGAGCGACAGGATTCTGCATTCTTGAAGGTGTGTTTCTGGCAACCCCTATTATCATCTTCGTCGTAATTTTGTACCCTTTTCTTTTCATATCCAGTAGCGCTCGATTAACTGAAGCTTCATGGCTTCCATTCAGGCAATAATGTCGCGCATAATTATTGCATTTTTCAAACGTTTCCAAATAAATTTTAGGGGCTTGTTGTTCCTGAGCCGACAACAAGCCACCAAAAAAAAGGCTGATACCCACCGATAGAATGAATAACCTGACATGTTTCATTACACTCTCCATGATGTTATGCAAATTGAAATGATGTATTGGATGCCTGGAATACATAATAATTCCAATTCATTGACAATACTCCTCCGAGTTAACGCTTAAAAAAAACCGCAAAGCCTACATTCATCCACTTTCTTCCATATATCGCTTTATCAGGTGAAGTTGAGAAAATGAAAATGCAAAAAACGCACAATTATTAAAAAAAGACTCAAAAAAAGTATTTTTAGATTCCAACATTCGACAATAGCATTCGCTTAACGCATTAATATAGCTATTTTACAGCTGGTCCAATATTTCACCTCAATTATTCTGATCATTCTCAATAGCATCTTCTCCACTATAGATGAATTAACAGGATTCCTATCATTTCTGAGTATTTTGTTAGTGTTTGTAATTATTGATGATTAAAAAACAGTCTAATTTATTAGCACCTGTTTTAATTGGCATTTAACTTTTCCTTTCATTCACAACAAAGCTTCAAAGCATTCACAACATTAAAGTTTTTAAAAAATGAAATTATAATTTTTTATTTATGCCTGTAATATTAAGCATTTCTCAGCTCATCTTTATTCATACATCCCACATTCAGAACATTTTTGAAGGATTTTAGCGACTTTTTCTTTGTACGTTAATTCCCTTATGGTAATTTTTAAATCAAATACAGGGCAAATAGTTTTAAGCAATCACACATTGACTGGATATGCTTAACTGCCGCGTTTTTTGAATCAACGTATTTTGATAGTAGTTGTATCGATCATAGCTGATATATCTATAAATATCGGTTACTGACGTATATCTCCAGTCGGCATTTCGTCAGTCGTTACATAGAAAATCGAATCGGGGAGAAAGTCGTGAAAAAATTAAAAAAATATCAACGAGTAGAATTATTTTTAAAAGATCTCATGAAAAATGGTGAACTCGATATGCAGGGCCTTGTTCAGTTGAAGCATAAAGATATCTCAAGTGCTGAAGAATTGATAGGAATTGGAAATAGAACCATCATTAATGTCATAAATGCTTTTAAACTGGATCTCGGTATTATACCCGCAGGTAAAGACAAAACAAAGAAAAAGGTCGTTGAAGAATACCTGAAAAACAAGATAGAATCAGGTGAAATATCAACTGAAACATTATTAGAAATGACCTACAAAGATCTTAAATCTATCGACGTTTTAAAAAACGTTGGAAAAACAACCATTACCTGTACACTGAGTAAGTTTAAAAAGAAATTTGATACACAGTCGTTTGAAGATGGTGTGTTGGACTTTCTGGCCCAGGAAACGACAGATGAGCCGGTACAGGAAACCGTAGTCCCTCAAGCCAAAAAAAGAAATTCTGTGAAAAACTCCGTTGTTCATCATAAATTCGAAGAAGATATTCAATACAGCTTTGAGAAAGAAGACATACTGCTTCTCCGCAAAATGATTCGCAGTTTTAAACAGAAAGGCACCGTACAGGATGAGAAACGAAATTACGAACTAAGAGAGCTTAAACATGCTTTGCTTCATTTTGGTATTAATCCCAACAAAATATTGAAGCTTTACTTAAAAGAGAAAGATGTATCCAGCCAACCAATGTTGAGTAATTCAATGTTTAGCAAACAAGTTCAGAAGCCAAAAACTTTGTCTCTGATGCAGGTTGGTTAATTTATAAATTGCCATAAGTGGCCTCCAATCCTTCACATCCTTTTGTAAGCATTTGGTTGTTTTGTGATTTTTGGAATGCAAAACCACAAAACAACTACTCCTTTCTTGTTTCGACATCTGCCTTTCCTGATTGTATATAAATCAATGTTACTCATTCCTTTATGGCGATAATCTCGGTCATTAGAATATTGGAAACCGACTATACACAGGCAGCAAGAGGTAGAAAGCTTACCATCCAATGATGCGGTTCACACATCAACTGAAACCTTTTTATCAACCCTGCTTACAATTCTAAACGCTTTAGAAAGTGGTGTTCGGCAGTTTCATCCTCCTTTATTCCCAAAACTAAGTTACTGCACTATCTCCATATTTGGAACGGCTCCTGACTGTAGGGAAAGAGTTTTTAGAACAATCCTGTCCGGAAAATTTTCCTTCTCTTTTAAAGGATTTGCTTCAGGTGGCTGACAAAGCACAAAAGTCTTTGGAGTTATTCACCTCTCCAACAGCAACGGAAAAAGTAATAGGATCATTTATTGATGGTAGACGGCATCACAATCGATGTATGAAATTGCTCTTTTTTCATACAGAAAAGCCTTACGCCCGACAAACAGATATTATCTTGGCGCTGCGGTTCGTGGCCAATCGAATGATTTTATTCATGAATTCCCCATACAGCCCTAGCTCCCGTGTCCACGTACTTCATCCTATCAATCTGGAATACACTAACAATCGGCGTTTTTATCATATTCACGGTTTTCTGAATTGGATGTTTCCAATCAATCGCACTCAGCAGGATTTTATGGTATTAAAGAGGGCAGGAGCCGATATTGTTTTTAAAGAGATTAAAAACCTTTCTCACACTTATCTGCGTGAAGAAAATGTTCACATCTTAAAATGGTTGGATTCTTCTATAATGTTATTTGAAAACTGATAATAGGATTACAACATTGAAAAAGAAGGAAAATTGCTCCTTATTCCCAGCTGTAAAAAAAACCGTTCACTTATCTAGCATGAAATTTATCTCTATATTCCGGAATCTGAATAATAGGAGGTCTTTCATGCTTTTGAAAATCAAAAACTTCTTGCTGGTATTTTCCTGAATGATGACTATATTGGATCATTTCATTATAAAGTTCATTTTTAAGATTAATGAAACCATAATCGGATATTCGTGCTAAAAACCGCTGCATGATGGCAAAGGACATTTTTCCCAAAGATTTGGTAGTCTGATTCCGATGAACACGTCTGTCCAGATCAACCTGGGCAATAACGTCCAATCCCCATTTTTTATAGATATCTATAATAATACTGGTTTCAATTCCGTAACCAATTGGAAAAGTCAACTTTTCGAAAAGCTCCCGATAGCCTGCATATTCTCCAGACAATGGTTGAATTATTTGCGTCAGCTCAGGGAAAAACAATGAAAACAAGGGGCGAACTACCAGTTCGGTCACCCTTCCTCCTCCGGTATGCCTGATCCCCTTCTCACCGTCCGAGATTGGCCTGTCATAAAACGCTTTGCTGTATTTGATGTGATCATTTAAAAGGAGGGGTCCGATTAAAGCATAGGCAAATCGATGGTGGATGTTTTTGATATCCGTATCGAGGTATACAATGATATCGCCTTTTGCAATAAATAGAGCTTTCCAAAGATTTTCTCCCTTTCCTTTGTATCGTTCCAGGTTGGGAAGGATATCATCTGATAGATACACATCGGCGCCATAATGTTTGGCAATTTCGACTGTTCTATCTTTGGAACCGGAATCAATAACAATAATCTCATCCAGCAAACGATGTCGGTCCATCAATTCCGATCTCATGATGATGATTTCTTTAGAAATGGTCTTCTCCTCGTTCAAGGTCGGTAAACAAAGCGAGATGGACAGTTTTTTTTGTCGTTTCTTCTCAACCAGAAGGTCCAAATTATTAAATTCTGAATGGTGGAACGTATTATTATCAAGCCACGATTTTGACATCACATACTCCGTTATCTATTGCCTTCAGTACTCCAATGACTTGCGCAATTCCTTTAAACATCGGTTCGATCTCAACACTTGTTTCATGAACAGTTTTATCGCTATGAGTGATCCCAAGAGTAACAGCCGGAATTTTATTGGATAGAAAAATCGATAATTCCGATTCACTTGATTCACTTCTGGGCTCCACCTCCAACTCTTTCATAATAGCATTGGCGCTTTTGACCAGAGGATGATTGAACTGTAATCTAGTGGCATTTAAATTACTGACAACTTTTAATGTCAAAGCCACTTCATAAATCCGTCGAATGCTTTCCACAATATCTTCGATTTCACCAAAAGTCTCTTTCACCACATCATCTGCATCGCTACGAACTTCAAATCCGATATTGGCTTCATCAGCATCTTTTCCATGATTATAACCACCGGAAATTCTGCCGATAACGATTTTTGAACTGGGTTTTTGTGGTAAACGTAATTCCAATATTTTATTAATTATTTCATTTAAAACAAGAATGGCATTGGGTGAACGATTGCGTTCCCATTCACCTTGTGAAGGTGTCATACAATCGATTTCCGCTCTTACCATACCTCCTGAATAATAATTCAACCTTCCCAATTCCACCCCTTCAACGCAGATCGCCCCTCTAATCGGCCCGGACCAAGTCTTTAAAAGATGTCTAACACCTCGCAAATTTCCTCTGCCAACAGATTGAATGACACCTGCTATGACAATATCCGATTGAAAAGTCAAGTTCAGCTCCTTGAGTATTCTCGGCAAAGAAATAAGTACTCCCGCTCCGGTAGAATTATCTGCCACACCAGGTCCCGAAATAGTACTTTTTCGAACAGTATAACTATAATATTCTGTCTTTTCGACGAATGTATCCAGATGTGCTACAACAAATATCGGCGGTTTTTCTGGTGATTCTCCACGGATGATGCCGATTGGATTTTGATAACTATCCGTTGTGCATTCATCTGCCTGTAGTTCTGCCAAACGTTCTAAAAAAAGCTTTACCCTCTCCGCTTCTTTAAATGTTGGAGCTGGTTTTTCACCAATTAATAAAATATTGGTAATTATAATGTCCCGGATAGATTTTATTTTTGGAACGAACGAGGGAAGTTCTTCAAGGTAGGAATTCACTTTGGTTCCCTTATAATTATATTGTTCTATGACCAGAAAAGTTCAAGCAATTGATGTCATAAGTCTCATCTTAACAATCAGCAGATTGTTTTTATCATAATACAGGCATTTAACGTGATTACTTTGGCACATTTATAAACTCATGCTGATGTTTTTAAAAATAGAAATACGGTCAATCTTCAAGTAATAAAATACTTATTAAACTGTTCACCTTTCAAAAACACCAAAAGCGGTCTTCTCTGGCATCAAAATTCACTAGAAAAAGGATTTTTCGCCAGACATTATTGCAATACAATTATCTGATACTATTTAAGTTAATTAACTTTATGCATTCTTACTTAGAGATCGTTAAAAAATAACTTCACCTGGTCTATTTGCAAAAGTCCCAAAAACACTGGACATTTTGAAAACAGAATGTGAATTAATTTTTGAGCCGACCTTTAAGTAGAATGAGTATAGCAGTGTTCAGGTAGATATATCAATAGTCCTGGTAAAATTATCGCTTTATTTGTGTTGATATGGAACATTTGCATGCATGAAGCTAGTAATGGGGACAAAAACAATCAATTATGAGATTCAAAAAATCTCAAAATTGACATATCAGTGATTCCAGCTGGCTGAGATCGGTTATTGTGAGGTCTGCTTCTAAATGACGACAAACCGGATGATCCTTTCGAAGTCTTAGTGACCGCTCATCTCCTGCGAACAGGGCACTGATAAATCCTGTTGCTTTTGCAGGATAAACATCTTTCAGCATATCATTACCAATATAAATCACGGCATTTTCCTGAATTCCCATGGTCTTTAGCTTAGTTGCAGCTGCTTCGAACAATTTCAAAGATGGTTTAGCGCAGCCAAACTCATATGAAAGCAACACAAGCTCCCTGCTAAATCCAAGTTGATCCAGATTTGATTCAAAAAACCATTGAAATAGATAAGGTGTATAAAATTGGGCATTGGAAATGATGCCCATTTTTATCCCGTTTTCAGCACATACAGCCAGTATTTTTGCAGCATTGGGCATTGGAAAAACCGGATTTACAATCATTTCATATTCCACGGCAAAACGTTTAATCTTTTCCTCTGCTAAATTCGGTAATACGGATTGCCAAATAGAAACGATATTAACCTCCGGATATAGAATACCTTTTTTCTTTGATTCCACATGATCGTTCCTAATGGCAGAATACAGTTCATCCAGCAATTGACCGGCTTTTTTTGAGATTTTATATTTTTGAATCAGATCAGCAATATTACGATGTTTTTTAATATTTTTGTCGGTTGAACCGATATCGCCTGAATTACTGATAAACAACGTCCCATAAATATCAAATAATACACATTTAACATTATGATCAATTTTACCTTGTCGAGAAAGGGAAGTGGATATGGGGGAAAGAGGTGTGATATATTCTTTAATCAATTCCTTACTGATCATAATGTTCCCATTTTAAGAGACTGAACTCTTCCAGGTTAATAAATTCCGCTAATAAGCGCTTTTTATTTATTTTTTGTGATACAGGTTCGTTAACCACTTTGGAGTAAATATTCCTAAGTGTCTCCTGATATTTTGCTTGATTATAGTTTTCTGCGATGACCTTTGCATTAGCCGCTATGAGTTGTTCCTCTTCTTTTATGTTTCCAGGATTTGTCAGAAAAGTATTCATTTCTACCAGTTTCTGTTTATCATCTCCATTTGTTAAAATAAGTGAAATAATATTTGCCTGAAAATATTCATTTAATAGCCCAAAATCAATCACATCATTGGATGTAATGGCTTCGAATGCGGACAATACTTGTTTTTCTTCTATATGATAATCCATTTGACGACAAACATTTAAGACACAGGTTTTCCATCTTTTAAAAAAAACGTCTTTACCCACCCAATCAATGGGTACAAGAAGTTTTTCATAAAGGTGATCAAGTTGAACATCTTTAGTTTCAAAATCTCGGCAAACATTCGATATTCTTCTACCCCATAGTGTTTTTCCCCGAATCCACGGTTCCAGAAAGGAAAAACCAAATCCTTCCATGATACTGGTAGTGATTAAAAAACGAGAGGAACCAACCAATTTATGGTAATCCCAGGTTAAACCTGCCTCAAATTCAACATTGAGTTCATTTGAGGCTACAAAATCTTTCCAGTTCGAGTAGCTTGCTTTGTCTGCATGACTATTGGGTGGAAGTGTTACAACAAGTTTTTCATTGTTTATAAAAAACTGGGAAACCAGGATGGCTTCCCCTATGTTTTTTCGCCTTATGACCCGCACGGGATACAGTACATAATCAGAAACATTTCTACTATCAGTAGATAATATGGTTGAAGGCAAAGTGTTTTCAATTAAATGCAGTCCTTTTTTATCTATACCTGATTTTATTAAAAAATCATAATCTCTTGAATTAATTACACCATAATGACAATCCATGAGGTATTGTTCATAATAGTACAAGGCTGGACGGCCATCTTCTGCAAAATCATGGATTTGAAGAAACAGCTTTTTTTGATTTTTCTGTAGACTCTTCAAAATCTGAAGAAAATTTTGGTTTTTTGCCAGTGTTGGATTGTGAATGTGGAATAGGTCGCATCCTCCTTTCCATTTTGAATGAACTGCATTGATAATAGATTGCACAATTGTCTCAGTATCATATTGAGCCGTTTTACTGCTATCATAAGCAATCCCGGGAATCACTATTGTTTCAGCAGGAAATGACTCTTCCGGCTGTTCACCCGTGATAATAACAGCACTACCGATTTTTCTAACGGCTTCCACTTGTTGCTTCAAAACAGTGGTCACACCGCCCGGTTTTAGATGATAATGTACAAAGGCAATTTTCATATCGCAATTATCAAGCAAGGCTCTGTCTCTTTTCAAAAGTATAAACTACGAAGCAGATAAACGGTGAAGGATTCCATCAACCTTGACCATCATCCTGGCAGACCATTCAAACAAGGATTGTCAATAAACATCTAATGATTCAAATCTGGCTTAGATTACGAGCCAGACTGATTCATAGGGTTGAAGCTTTAGTGAATCCATAGATAAACTTTTACCTGAAATTAAATCATAGGCAGTAGAAGATACATTTTCAATTGGAATGGACACATAAACGGGTTCAGAAGATATATTGGTGACAGCCAAAATCTTTTGTTCATTGCATGAACGGACAATGGCAAAAACGTGCGGATCAATTTCCATAATTTGAAACTCGGCATTGGGATGAAACGCCGGTTGTTTTCGCCTTATTTTTATCAGTTCAATATAATTGAAAAATATGATGGAGCGAAAACTTTTTGGGTTTTTCAACTGTAATGCTATATCATCAATATCCAGTTGTTGCCTGTTGATGGTTCTGGCACGCTGTGTTTCTTTGACCCCTTCTATCCAATTATGTGAGCCTAAGATACTATGGATATATACAGCCGGAACACCGGGAAGTACAAGTTGTATTGTTTGTGAAGCCAAAAACCGTTTAGCATGCATAATGTCATTATCTGATTTTTTTCTTAAATACGCATCCACGTATGTAATATTCAATTCATATGGACTATCCGAACCATCAGGATTCCTTTTATATGAAACCGCCCCACCGTTTGTGTTGACCACCGAAATAAGTTCATCGATTTCGTTTTGGGATAAAATACCTTCAAGTGGTCGAACGCCGATACCGTCATGGGATGCGGTAAAGTTAAAAAATGTGTTGGTATCTGATTCCAATGTCAGCGTTTTTGCCCAATTTGAAAAAACAGTAGAATCTTCCTTTACAAACGAATAAAAAAGTAATGGAGGTAAACTGAAGTTGTACACCATTTGTGCTTCGTCTTTTCCATTACCAAAATAACTGATATTCTCCTGGTGGGGAACATTGGTTTCGGTTAAAATGATCACATGTGGTGCTACCTCATCCAATACTTTGCGAAACACTTTTACTACGTCATGTGTTTCCGGCAGATGGATACAATCGGTACCAATTTTTTTCCACAGATAAGCAATGGCATCCAGACGAAGGATGGTCGCTCCATATTTTACATAATATAGCAAAACATCTAACAATTTGATCATTATTTCAACACTGGTATAATTAATATCCACCTGATCGGCGCTAAATGTGGTCCAAACGTTAACTGTTTTTCCGGATTTCTTTTTGAACTCTGTTAATAACGGTAATGACCTTGGACGCGTCACTTTAGAAAGATCAATAGTAGAATCGACTTCTATCGCCAGATTTTCAAAACCTTTCTCATCAGCTAAATAGTGCTTAAACCAATCACTTTGAGCGGATATGTGATTTAATACAAAATCGAACATCAATTTAAAATCTGCTCCTAACTTGTCAATATCTTCCCAAGACCCCACATCCGGATTAACGGCATAAAAGTCTTTTACAGAAAAACCATCATCAGAAGAAAAAGGGAAAAAAGGCAACAGGTGAATGGTTGAGAAAATATCCTTAAAATATTTATTGGCAAAATTATAAAGTGTTTGTAATGGAGAAAGTATTTTGGAACTTTGTAGCGTATCTCCATAAGTAATGAGAACAACATCTTGTTGAGAAAATATTTCTTGATATTTTTCTGATTTTTTAGGAAAATTATCTATAAGGGTTTTCGTTTTTTCAAAGGCCAGGTCACCAAGTTTTTTACCATATATCCTTCTAAATAATTTTTTCATGGTATATCCCATAAATTGAATCAATTTGCCGGATGATTTATATTATAAAGATACTGTGTATGCTTTTTTATAATCAATATGCTTTTTACTATTAAAAGTCAAGTTAATTCATTTTTAGGCATTTTTTTGTTCATGGTTAAACACTGAAAAATCGGAGATATATGAAGAAATGTAAATATTGCAAGAAATCACACAATGTTGGATTTGTTTCAACTAGAATTTCCGGGACAGATGGAGTTTCTTTGGAAATTAAGAAATGGGAAGATGTTTTTAGTGCCCAGGGTTTCAATTGCTTTTATTTTGCTGGGGAGCTTGATCGTCCGGAGAAGAATTCCTATTTGGTTGAAGAAGCCCATTTTAAACATCCAGAAATAAAAAAAATATATCGGAACTGTTTTGGTATTCGAACCAGAAAAAGAGAGACTACAAAAAAAATGCACGAAATGAAACGAGGCCTAAAAACACATTTATACAATTTTATAGATAAGTTCGATATTGATATTTTAGTGCCGCAGAATTCATTAACCATTCCTTTGAATATGCCGTTAGGTGTTGCAATTACAGAAACCATTTCTGAACTTGGTATACCAACCATCGCACACCATCATGACTTTTTCTGGGAACGACAGGAGTTTTTGGTCAACGGTGTATGGGAGTATCTAAATATGGCTTTTCCGCCTCACCTGCCGTTTATCAAACACGTGGTCATCAATAGTTCCGGTGACAATCAGTTAAGTCTTAGAACCGGGATTTCAGGCACAGTGATACCCAATGTCATGGATTTTGAGAATCCACCGAAACCTCCGGATGATTATACGACAGATGTCCGTCAAGCCTTGGGATTGGAAGATGATGAGCTTTTGATACTTCAACCCACTCGAGTAGTTAAGCGAAAAGGAATCGAACATGCAATTGAGCTTGTCAAACGGCTAAAAATGAAGGCAAAATTAGTCATATCACATGCTTCAGGAGATGAAGGATTCAGTTATGAGAGGCGGATAAAGGAATACTCGAACATGATGGGAGTCAACACATTATTTGTCTCCGATATCATCAATGAAAAAAGAGGGAAAACTAAAAAAGGTAAAAAAATATATACCCTATATGATATTTACCCATATGCTGATCTGATTACCTATCCTTCAAACATCGAAGGTTTCGGAAATGCTTTTTTGGAGGCAATCTATTTTAACAAACCTATTATGGTAAACACTTATTCAATCTATACAACGGATATCAAACCCAAAGGTTTCAAAACTATCGAAATTGACGGTTTTGTAACAGACAAAGCCGTTCAACGAACTATAAAAGTTTTAACTGATTCAAAATTTCGAGAAGAAATGGTTACGCACAATTATAAACTGGCAAACAGATACTACTCATATTCGATTCTCAGGCAGAAATTGTCGGGACTTATCCTGGATTTACTTCAATGCAATATTCACTCTAAGTAGTGAGAGTATGGCCCGTTTTAATGAAAACCGGACTTACTCAACAACCTTAATGCCCGCCATCTCAAATGGTGCAACAGACAAAATTTAATTAATGAAGGAAAATAATGGAAGAATTAAACAAAGCCTATCACCGTCCCTGGGGATGTTACATCATTCTTTCGGATGAAGATGATCATAAAGTAAAAAGAATTATTGTAAAGCCCGGTAAACGACTTAGCTTACAGCTTCATCACCGACGTTCCGAACATTGGTATTTTATTCATGGCGAGGCCCTTGTTACACTTGACAAAGAACAAATCTCCCTAAAACCGGGAGAGGCGGTTGATATTCCTGTTGAAACAGCTCATCGTGTACAAAATCCAAGTTCAAATGATGTTGTATTTATAGAGGTTCAGACAGGAGACTATTTTGGTGAAGACGATATCGAACGTTTGGAAGATGATTTTGGTAGAACATAACGCCAAATCAATAGAGGTTTTTAGCTGTTTTTAAAAGATTTTCCTCCCCGTCGTACTGTAGATCAGATAAGAAAATTCCAAATTGGTCCATAAATTTGGACGGTTCACAACAAGTTTCTTCTCACATTCACGACAGGTTTTTTAAAGACTTTGACTTTCATGTCAATACGCACAATATTGTAATGGTAGGTATTTTTTATACGTTTGCCATTTTTATCCTGTAAGTTGTTTGTAATTAGCGACAATCATTATGCCTGTTCACAACAAATTTCTTGTGCATTTTGTTATCAATATGTTAAAGAATAAAGGATCATTACAGACTTAAATATCAAAGATTTGCACCAACTCTTTGGGCTATTAAGTGGCATTTTGGATGTATTCCTATTATTTTAGGTTATTAATAGTAATCTCCGGAAGTGGATTAAGTTTTAGCAGACTTACTTCACAATTGCATATCGCAATTGATATTGAATAAAAAGCAAACTTTTTCAAACAGCTAAATATTCTCACTAATCTTTACGAGAGATTCTCATGCGGAAAAAATTGACAATTCTTTTTATTGGTATGTTCCTGGTTGCGAGTATGGGTGCCATTTCAGGTTGCTCAAGCAAATCTACTAATAAAGTAGCTTCTTCAAAAAATAAATGCCTCACAACCAAGCCTAGTTCCACAGGTTTTCTATACATCGTACAATGTGGATTCAGCCGGTATTAAGATTTATTAAATAGGAAAGACTTATTCAAAGCACTAATTAACTCTGTCTGCCACATTCATTTTTCCTCACATCAATAAGAAACCAAGTCATTGGCATGGTTTCTTATTGACAGTCAAAAATCCAGCTTCTTTAATTCATATCACTCTGTGAAATCCTTACGGATCGCGATATACAGTTGCATTCCCCCCACTCCAAAGAAGAAAGCCATAGTTCCTTTCAGGTATTAAACAGGTGTTTTTTTTAAATGGAAACCGCTAGTATTTGCGGTATACATTTGTGGATAATTGCAGTAAATTTTAATTTTGTTGAATATATATAGATAAATCGGCCATCTACATTTTATAATCCCTCAGGGATTGCTTAGGATATGGGATTTCGTATCACTCTCCACCTTTAATATTTTGATATATTGACACATTATGATGGAAATGGAGGCGGACTATAGTCGCAAGTGGTTTACCATGGCCGCAACCGGAATGGGAATTTTTTTAGCAACTATAGATGGAAGTATTGTCAATGTTGCTTTACCAACACTAGTTCAATCACTGAAGACCGATTTTTCTATCATTCAATGGGTCGTACTCGGTTATCTGTTAACCGTAACAACATTGATGCTCAGTATCGGACGGCTAGGTGATATGATAGGAAAAAAGCCGTTATATATAGCCGGTTTTATTATTTTCACGACTGGATCGGTTTTTTGCGGATTATCACCGACCGTATACTGGTTAATTGGATTTAGAGTTTTCCAGGCACTTGGGTCGGCCATGATTATGGCATTGGGAATGGCGATTGTGACAGAAGCATTCCCACCATCCGAAAGGGGGAAAGCGTTGGGGATTTCAGGTGCGGTCGTTTCGGTGGGAATCGCTATTGGCCCAAGTTTTGGCGGTATCATTATCAGTTTTTTATCTTGGAGATGGATATTTCTGGTGAATATCCCGATTGGTATTATTGGAACCTATATGGTGTTTAAGTTCGTTCAGTCCTCAAAACCAAAGGGAAAGCAGAAATTTGATTATCTTGGTGCTTTAGCTATGTTTGTATCTATATTAGCACTATTACTGGGACTAACATTAGGTCAACAGCAGGGGTTCAGTCAGCCTATAATTTTGGTTTTATTTTGTATTTGGTTGGTTTCATTGATATTTTTTATTACAACCGAAATTAAAATTGAACACCCCATGGTCAATCTCAAATTTTTTCGAAATGCTGAATTCACAGTCAACCTGACAAATGCATTTATTGCATTTATTGGAGTCGCAGGAACCATTATCCTATTACCCTTTTATCTTCAGAATATCCTGGGACATTCAACCATTATCGTGGGATTACTGTTGTGTGTCATTCCCGTGACATTGGGCATTACGTCTCCCATATCAGGTATCTTGTCGGACCGATTCGGTACCGGAATCATATCAACTATTGGGCTGATTATCATTCTTGTAGGTTACTATACTACCAGTCTCCTGGATAAAAACACATCCATATTAAGATATATTATCTGCATATTTCCACTCGGGCTTGGCATGGGCATTTTTCAATCTCCCAATAACAGCTCAATTATGGGATCAGTTTCCAGGCAGCACCTGGGTATTGCTTCCGGCCTGATTTCAGTATCTCGTACGTTAGGACAAACAATTGGTATTGCTGTACTTGGAGCATTATGGGCTGGGCGAACGTTTCATTATGCCGGTAGAAATAATCCCGGTGGTGCTACAAACTCCCCTCACGCCGCCCAAATATCAGCTTTAAATGATACTTTTCTGGTTGTCGTTGCCTTGATAGCCATTTGTTTGGTTTTAAGCGGTATAAAGTTATTTATTAATTCTGAAAAGAGGTGCAAACCTAAATCGGCATGAACTCATTAACATTCAATCCATCCAAGATTCAATTCTTTTGCCTGAGTGACCATGTTTACTCAACTTATGCAATAAAGTGTAATGGCCAATTGACACAGTAGGTTGTGTCTACAAATTTTCATTCTCCATTTATCCGATTGTTAAACAATGGTGGCATCCAGCGTCAACAATACCAATCAGGAAAATTGCCTGTTTCAGCATATCTCAAAAGAGTTGATTTATGGCCTTTTGGATAATCCATATGAGAGTTTGATTTTAATCGATACTGAAGGGATTGTTCGATTTCTGGCCAGCTCTAACGAAGAGTTTTTTTCCATAAAGCTGAAAGATGCCCTGGGGCGTCATATTACCGAAATTAATCCCGATACTCAATTGTTGGATACGTTAAAAACGGGTAAACCAGAGATTGGGAGGATGATGACACTGTTAGGAAAAAAAAGGATTATTGCTCGTATACCCATTATTAAAGAAGGTAGAACTATCGGGGCCGCAGGCAAGGTGATGTTCACCCACCCAAAAAAAATAAAAGAACTTTACGAACGAATCGAAACCCTGGAAACCAATCTCAATTACTATAAAAAGGAATTTTATCAATCCTATGCCAGCCGTTATACCTTCGAAAGCATTATTGGTCATTCAGGTCTTATTCTCCAGGCAAAAACATTGGCACTGCAAGCCGCTGAAACAAATTCGGCTGTTATCATCACCGGTGAATCGGGAACCGGAAAAGAGCTGTTTGCCCATGCTATTCATCAGGCCAGTCAACGTAGGAACAACAACTTCATTAAGGTAAATTGTGCTTCCATTCCTAACGAATTGATCGAATCCGAACTGTTTGGTTACGAATCCGGTTCGTTTACAGGGGCTGACAAAAATGGAAAGCCTGGAAAATTTGAGCTTTCTCACCGGGGGACCATTTTTTTGGACGAGATAGGCGATATGCCCCTAAAAATGCAGGTAAAACTGCTAAGAGTCTTACAAGAAAAAGAGATTGAAAGGATTGGAGGGCGAAAACCCAAAAAGATTGATTTTCGGCTTATTTGTGCAACCAACCGAAATCTGGAAAAAATGATCAGCAGTAATGAGTTTCGCCTGGATCTCTACTACCGCATCAATATTATCAATATTTATCTTCCTCCTCTCAGGGAGATACGAGAAGATATCCCATTGTTATTCAATCATTTTTTAAAAGAACTTGCCCGGGAAAAAAGACAGGAGATCAGGGAAGTTTTACCGGAAGCCATGAGAGTGCTGCAAAACTACTCGTGGCCCGGTAATATACGTGAATTACGAAATATTGCAGAGCGCGCCCTGATTGTATCAAGGGGATCTCAATTGAAACTGGAAGACATGCCACCCGCGTTGCAGGAAACGGTTGATCTACCAATCTCAAAAAATCAACCACTTCCCATGCTTAAAGATTTGCTAGAAAAAACTGAAAAAAGAGCAATTATTCAGTCATTAAAATTAGCTAACAACAACAAAGCCAAAGCAGCCCAGTTGCTTGGCATTCATCGTACTGGTTTGTACCAAAAAATGAATAAACATAACATTCAATCATCATAGTTTTTATCGATTATTCTCTTTATTTTTAAATCCGTTTTAATATAACGCCGATGAATGTATATGATTCTCATCATGTATAAATATTTATACACTTCAAAACAGATCTTATCCTCTCATTAAAATCTTCAAACAAATGAAGTTATCTGCCCATAAGTTGCCACAATATGGGATAAAAATTAATATTCATTTAAATTTATTATATCAGCATTATCAATCAAATATATTCATGGTTGCACTTGTGTATAGTAATCTATACAGCCATATTAAATGTCTTTAAAAAATAAATAAATGCAATATGATACAACCCAATAAATACAAATGGATACAAGAGAATTAAGTTTACAACTCAATCATGGTAACATCTTTGCAGCAAAAGTGATTCCGGTTTTCGGATCTCAATAAACCGGATTTGAGGATTGACACCTCAAATCTTCCAGGGCAGGCTAATCAGCCTGCTCTTCCGAATATGCCTGAAACAGGATCAACCCTTCTTGCCATATTAATATATTTTGCTGGTTCGATATAAGTACTCAAAAAAACGTGATAGACACCTACACTTATTGAAGAACAGAAAGACTATGGCTAATCCAAAAATAAGTACTAATCAACTCGATAATAAAAACCAGGATAGTGAATGGGACATTTTAAAGTTAATCAGAAGGATATTTTCTTCATATTAAAAGACCAGCTAAATTACGGATCACTGTGCTCCCTGGACCGATATAAGGACTTGGATGAAAAAACCTTGGATATGCTTATTAATGAGGCAATCAATTTCGCCAAAGGAATGGTGGCCCCTCTAAATGAGCTAGGAGAAGAAAAGGGTGTCAAATTTGAGGATGGTAAGGTCAGCATTCCATCGGAATTTAAAAAAGCATTTAAACAATATGGTGACGACGGCTGGATATCGGTTGCAAGGGATACAAAATATGGTGGCCAGGGATTTCCCAACATGATGAGGATTATTATCAACGACCTTATGTATGGAGCATGTCAGTCCTTCAATATGGCTCCCAGCCTAACGCATGGTGCAGCTCACCTTGTTGAAAGTTTTGCCACGGATGAATTGAAAGATATATATGTAGAGAAAATGTATAATGGGACATGGGCTGGTACCATGTGCCTGACAGAATCCAATGCCGGATCATTCCTGGCTAATGTTGAAACGATTGCTTATCGCGAAGGAGATCATTACAAAATCAAAGGCTCAAAGATGTTTATTTCCTGGGGTGATCACGATCTGACCGATAATATTATCCACCTTCTTCTGGCACGCATTGAAGGTGCACCGGCTGGTGTAAAAGGGATTTCTCTTTTTGTGGTCCCCAAGCACCGGGTTAATGCGGACGGAACCATTGGAGAATTTAACGATGTTATTTGCGGCAGTGTGGAAAAAAAAATGGGACTGCACGCTTCTCCGACCTGTGTTTTAAACTTTGGGACAAATGATGACTGCATCGGTTATCTATGCGGTAAGGAAAATATGGGTTTGGCACACATGTTTCAGATGATGAACCAAGCCAGAATAAATACTGGTGTTTCCGGTATGGCTCTGGCCAGTACTTCTTATCAGAATGCACTGGCATATACTAAGGAACGGTTACAAGGCCGGGATCTTGCCAAAAGAAAGGAAGGAAATGTTCCGGTCATCGATCATCCCGATATTCGCCGCATGCTTCTATGGATGAAAGGCACCGTGGATGGGATGAGATCCATGATTTATACGGCGGCCTTCTGGTCGGATCTGGCACTCGAACTTCCCGATGGGCCTGAAAAGGAGCGATACACAAACCTAATCGAATTCTTCACCCCTATTATCAAGGCATATTGTTCGGATATGGGATTCAGGGTTTGCGAGACAGCCGTTCAATGCCTGGGAGGCTACGGCTTTTGTATGGAATACCCCCTGGAACAATATATGAGAGATGTCAAGATTTTATCTCTATACGAAGGTACTAACGGCATTCAATCTATTGACCTGATGGGGCGAAAAATGGAGATGAACGATGGAAAACCTTTCTTTTATTTCAAAGAAGAATTGGATAAGTTCTGCCTGGAAAACAAGGATCATCCACTATTTGGTGATAAGGTAAGGGCTTTATCGGGCGTTGCAGACAGAGTATTTGAAATAGCCTTGGAAATGAAGGAACGCCGAAAAACAGACCCGTTACAATGGGGATCATACACATATCCCGCATTAATGAGCATCAGTGAATTGATTATGGTTTGGCGACTACTAGACATGGCAGTAATAGCAAGCAAAATTCAGGAGAGAAGCAAAGGTGCCAAAAGTGATTATTACCTTGGAAAAGTCCTTCAAGCATCGTATTTTACTGATACTACTTTGGCACAAGCCCTGGCCAATATGGAAACCTGCTTACGTCACGGCCGAGAAATAATTGAGATACCGGATGGGGCGTTTTAAACAATGGAGATAATATGAAGGAAATAGTGATAATCAGTGCGGTTAGAACGCCCGTCGGTCGTTATATGGGAGCTTTAAAATCTATCGAAGCATATGATCTGGCATCCCTTGTATTAGGAGAGGCGGCAAAAAGGATCAATCTTTCACCGGATCAGATAGACGAAGTGATCATGGGACAGTCATATCAAAATGGCGAATATGTTAACATTGCTCGGATGTCCCTACTTAAGGCAAATTGGCCAGAACGTATTCCCGGTATTACGATTGATCGCAGATGTTGCACCGGACTGGATGCAGTCAGATTTGCATCAGCCTTGATTCAATCCGATCAGGCAGAAGTTGTCGTCGCCGGAGGTGTCGAAAGTATGAGCAACGCCGAATTTTATCTACCGGGAAACATTAAGTGGGGTGTTGGAGGTCAAAAGGGAATGCCCAGGGGACATGGTAACTTATCAATGTGGGGTATGCCATTTTATGACAGAATTCAACGAGCACGAGTAATGTCACAACCGGAAGAACGGTACGGTATCCTACCCTCCATGATGTCCTGGGCTGAAACAGCGGCTTTGGAAGAAAACATCTCCAGGGAATCATGTGATCAGTGGGCTTACGAAAGCCACCAAAAAGCTTGTGCTGCCATTAAAGCAGGTAAATTCAATGACGAAATCGTTCCTGTTACCATTCCACAACGCAAAGGAGATCCAATCATCTTTGATCGAGATGAAAATCCTCGCGCCGAAACAACATTAGAGCTGCTTTCAGGACTGAAACCTGTTTTAAACGGAGTCTGCACAGCCGGTAACTCTTCCACAGAAAACGATGGCGCAGCTGCGGTGATTTTAACATCCAGGGAAAAAGCTGAAGAACTTTGCATAACACCCTATGCCACCGTTACATCTTGTGCTGTTGCCGGAGAGGACCCCAAACGTGCCTATAAAACCGTTCCAGCCGCAGTTAATAAAGCATTGAAAACGGCAAACATGACTATTGATGAAATAGAAATAATCGAAATCCAAGAGGCCTTTGCAGCCCAGGTGTTGGCGGATCTACAGGATATGGGCATCGGACCTAACAAATATGGTATTGTAAATGTCAATGGATCAGGAATTTCATTGGGGCATCCCATCGCCTGTACTGGTACCAGGGTACTGGTAAGCCTTGTTCATGAAATGAAACGTGCCAATGTAAAAAAAGCCCTGGAATGTATCTGTGGCGGTGGCGGATTGGGAATTGCTGCTGTTTTGGAAAGAAAATAAAGTATTGAATCCGGCGTTACGCTATTTCATTTAAATCATAAAATACAAATTAATAAAAAAAACCTTAATTTATAGCACATTTTATGGTTTGGATTTGACCTTTACCTGGAAAAATTCTTTCAAAAACCAGTCCCATTCTGATGGGAGTCCCGGCAGCCTGAAGAATTTTTATGATTTCAGAGAGATCTTTAGTTACCGGTTTCACAGAATTTAAAGTAAACATGTTTCCAGGTAATCAGCAACATCTCTTGTTTTTAGCCCTGAGAGATCCTTCGTCGCATCTCCTCAGGATGACAGTAAAACTACTCACTGACCAACCAAGAATTCGTGGTCATTGAAGTGGGGGAAAAACTAAAACATGAGTAAGTTTAAGGCATGGCGATGAAGTGCCACTATTCAATTTTCTTAATTGCCTCGAATTGTTCAATACATTTTTTATCATTTGAATTACTTTTTGGATATTTAGCATTCCAATAATAATTTATGGAGATACACTATGGATTTTGGGTTATCAAAAGAACTTAAAATGTTGCGCAAAGCAGTCCGTGAGTTTGCTACAAAAAAAATCGCCCCTTTCGCTGATGAATGGGATAAGAACCACTACTTGCCGATTAAAGAAGTTATTAAACCCATGGGGGAACTGGGTTTTTTTGGTTCTGTAATTCCAGAAGAATACGGCGGTGAAAACTTGGGTTTTCTGGCTGCATCCATTATCACCGAGGAAATCGCAAAAGCGTCAAGTTCTTTACGTGTACAGTACAACCTACTCGGACTCGGGTGTGCCTATCCTATTTCAAAATATGCGACGGAAGAAGTGAAAATGAAATATATTCCCAAGCTTTGTACAGCTGAGTATTTGGGTGGATTTGGAATTACCGAACCCAATGCTGGATCGGATATTATGTCTATCGAGACAGTAGCTGAAGACAAAGGCGACTACTGGCTGTTGAACGGTTCAAAAACCTGGATCTCCAATGCACACCAAGCGGATCTTATCATCTGTTATGCTTACACGGATAAAGCTAAGCGAGGGAAAGGCCTTTCAGCATTTATTCTGGAAATGAAAAATTTCGATGGTATTACTACATCCGACATCGACAAAATGGGTTCCCATTCATCGCCAACCGGTGAGATATTTTTAAACAATGTAAAAGTACCTAAAGAAAATATTTTGGGTAAACCCGGAGATGGTGCCAAGATTGTCTTCAGTTCCCTGAATCAGACCAGGCTTTCCGCAGCGGCTGGTGCAGTGGGTGTTGCTCAAACCTGTCTGGATATTGCCACCAAGTATTGCATCGATCGTGAACAATTTGGCCAGTCAATTGGTAAGTTCCAAATGAATCAGGAAATGATCGCTCAAATGGTAACTGATGTTGAAGCAGCCAGACTTCTTGTATACAGGGCGGCCTGGCAGAAAGATCAAGGTACGTTGAATAATGGAATGGAAGTGGCCCAGGCCAAGCTTTTTGCCGGTGAAACAGCCATGAAATGTGCCAATTTTGCCATGAGAATCATGGGAGCGTATGGATACTCAACTGAGTATTCACTAGCAAGGTTTTATAAAGATGTTCCCACCTATATCATTGTTGAAGGTTCATCCAACATTTGTAAACAGATCATAGCCATGGATCAATTGGGATTGCGAAAAGCCAATCGCTAACAAAATCGGTGTAATTAGATAAACCTAGTAATATTCCGACACTTGGAACACCCGTCATTTGTGCAAAGCAATGCACCAAAAGATTGGACGATCCAATTACCCTGATTCATGACTTCAAGAGTTAATTCTACTGGAATTTCTTCGGAGGCTTCATCGAAATTCATCCATCTCCTTAAAAAATTCAAATATGGAATGACTGATAAATTCTATATTTGGATATTGCATTTAAACATCAATGATTGCTTTATCTTCTTTCATTCATAACCTTTCCGCATTTGTCATACGAGCAACCCATAGAAGTACTAGTGTGAGGTATTTGTTGAAACTTGAAAAGAATGATACGACTGCGGGGCAATGTTGGTGATCTATAAAATCATTTATTTAATTGATTTTATAGAAAACAGGGATAGATGATCGATTTCTTGACGATCCCCCGTTTTCTTGTACGACCGTAATGAAGTTCTTCATTAAAGTGATATGAAAAACTTATCACATAGGTTGAAAACCATAGTGTCAATCAGTAGAACACATGGATAATCGACAAGTTATTATTGCGTAAAAAACATGCTCAATGTTTCAGCAATACAAGCCGGTTTTTCTTGTCCTTCAATTTCGATGGTATGGGTAGTGGCGACTAGTATTCTCCCGCCCGATTTTTCAGTTATTTCTCCCAGTGTCATGGTATCTCTTATTTTAGAGCCGACAGGCACGGGATTGATCAGACGCACCTTGTTTAATCCATAATTAATGGCCATAGTTGTTCCTTTAGGAACAACTCCCACATCGCTGCTAAAATATGGAATGAGAGAAATTGTTAAGTGACCATGGGCAATGGTGCCCCCAAACGGTCCTTGGGCAGCAGCTTTTTCGTCCACATGAATCCATTGATGATCGCCAGTACAATCTGCAAATTTATTAACCCGTTCCTGATCGATCTGCAACCAGTCGCTTTTACCTATTTCTTGTCCGATTCGTTCCCTGATTTTATCCAGTGGTAATACTTCAATCATTTCTCCTCCTTTAGATTTTGTTCCAGCTCTTTTACCCGCCTTTCAAGAGCAGCAAGTTTCTTCCGTTGATCATCCGTTTTATAAAACATAGCGGACGCTTTTTGCCAATCATTAAACGGCCTGGCGGGAAAACCGGCATAAATTCCTTCTTCATCGATATTTTGAGTAACACCTGCACCGCCGAATATTTTTACATTATCAGTAATTTTTAGATGATCCAAACATCCGGCCTGACCGGCAAACCATACATTATTCCCGGTATTGACGCTACCTGCCAGACAGATCTGAGCCATCAGCAGATTGTTCTCACCAACTCTACAATTGTGTGCCACATGTACCAGATTATCGAATTTGGTTCCTTTCCCAATTACAGTGGCTTTAATCGATCCCCTGTCAATAGCACACAAGGCGCCAACTTCCACATCATCTTCAATGATAACATTGCCAACTTGTGGAACCTTATAATGCTGGTCGCCATCGTCCTTCCGTTCATATCCGAAACCTTCACTTCCAATAACACAACCGGCATTAAGCATTACCCGATGACCAATAATGCATCTATAATTGATTGATACATTTGCATGAATCAAACAATCATTACCGATGCTAACTTCCTCGCCCACAAATGTTCCGGGGTAAATAACCGTCCGATCACCAATTTTAGCTTCCTCACCAATAAATACTCCCGGATAAATGGTGCAGTTTTCACCAATTTCAGCAGTGGAAGCAATAAACGCCTTTTCTGAAATATGTGGCGTTTCTTTTTTGGGAGGAAACAAAAGATTGATCAATTTTGCATAAGCCATTCTTGGATTATCAGTCTGAATAAGATTGACACCTTCAACTGAAATGTCCTTTTCAACAATAACCGCAGAGGCTTTGCACAAAGGCAAGTACTCCTTATATTTTGGATTAGCTAAAAAAGCTATGTCACCTTTGTCCGCTTCCATTATTCCGTTGATCCCTGAAATCATTTCTTCGGGATCTCCAACCAGATTCGCGTCTAAGGCATTCGCGATCTCTTTTAAATTCAATTGTTTCATATTTATAAAAAGAGGTAGGGATCAGTTCCGGTTTAATTTCACTATATTGAGTAACCAGAACCTATTTAAGCATAAAATCAGACATCAAACAAGGCATCATTGATGTCATTTGGAACTTCTTGACCTAAAAGAATAAAATTTGTAGCAGAAATCATGGAAAGATTCAGCTTCAGATTGTCCGATGGCTGACGCAGGGCATAATTACCTTTGTATTCCGGATCAAAAATGATAAATGGAACCGGGTTGATTGAATGTTTGGTGCAGGGTTCTTCAGTCCCGGTTTTTTTGTTTAGTATGATCATTTCATCAGCGTTTCCATGGTCAGCTGTAATAACGGCTATACCATTTACCGCTTCAATGGCATGGCAAATTTGTTTAATCGCCCCATCCACAGTTTCCGCAGCCTGAATGGAGGCTTGCATATCTCCGGTATGTCCTACCATATCGGTATTGGCAAAGTTTATGAGTCCATACTGATATTTTTTTGATTGAATGAATTCTGTCGCTTTGTCAGCAATTTCAAAGGCTTTCATCTTTGGGGCATCTGCAAACGATTTGATTTTGTCAGAGTTGATAAGAAAATAATTCTCTTTGTCGGGATTCAGTGGATTACGGTAACCACCATTAAAAAAGAATGTCACATGAGCATATTTTTGTGTTTCAGCTAGTCTAAATTGGTTTAATCCAAGTTCCAGAATCCGTTTACCGAATGGATTCTTCACTATCGGACTTCCCATGATTCTGTTTTCCGGTATATTATTATCTTCATCATAAATCATCATACCGGCAAAATAGATATCAGGCTTTCGCTTAATCTCAAATCCGTCAAATCCTTCTTCAGTAAACGCCCTGGTCAACTCAATTGCGCGATCAGCTCGAAAATTCATGAATATTACTGCATCACCGTCTTTTATGACAGGGACTTCACCTTGGGCGTTTTTGATATTAAATGGTTGACAGTCCTGGTCTACTAAACCGGGTGTTAGCTTTCGAAAATGTTCTACTGCCTCAAGGGGACTTGAAAAATAATTGCCCGATTTTCCATCAACATGGGTATCCCAACCATTTTTGACTTTACTCCAATTCTTGTCCCTATCCATGGTAATGACTTCCCGTCCTCCTCCTGAAGCAATGGCATATTCCCAATCCGGATGTTTGGCTAAAATAGACTCAAAAAGTTTATCTAATTGCGAGATATAGATATCTGCTGTTTGAATACCCACGTCTCTTCCATCTAACAGGGCATGGATATAACATTTTTTAATTCCCAATCGAGCAGCTTCTTCTATTACTGCCTCAAAATGACTTATATGACTATGAACATTTCCGTCGGAAAGCAATCCAATAAGATGTAGTGCCCCCGCTTTAGCAGCATTAAATGCATCCTGAAGAACCGGTTTTTTAAAAAAGGAACCATCTTTTATAGCTTCCGTGATTAAAGTGGGACCCTGGCTAACGTTTTGACCGGCACCTATTGTTAAATGTCCGACTTCGGAACCACCTAAATCCTGTTCACCCGGCAATCCAACAAATTTTCCATGAGTGAGTAAAGTTGTACCGGCAAAATTACTTCTCAGGTAGTCCATAAAAGGTGTAGATGCTTGATAGATGGCGTTTGTATAATCCTCTTTCCCCAGTCCGTAACCATCCAAGATAACATTAATTAAAGGACCTCGATTTTTGAATCGATTAATAAGAGCCTGGTATTTGTTCATGATATATTTAATTATTTCGGGTTGATAAAAACAATTAACAATAGTTGCAACGACATTAATGACTCATCTGCAATCATATCTTTTGTTGTCACATCGTTATATTAATATAAAGTGCGAATAGGAAGAGAGCAAACCTGCCGACTATCATGACAGCTTAAGATGAAACGATAACATTGACATTCAGATATATTCCAATTGTTGAAGAGACATTTTCGACAAAAGGTGGAAACATTCGGTTATTTTACATTGTTCTGATAGATTGAGCTAGAAGTATATTGACTTTAAAGGCTGTTTGTTCGTTCCAATTATTCGTTCAAAAATAAAAAATATATTTGCAGGAAAATTGCATATGGTTTATATAAAAGAACCAGTTCAATCTTTTTTACCTCAACATTCGGATTAATTCCATGGGTGAAATCCACAACCTCCAGGTCGTTATCTCGCAATCTTCGGTTTTGAATCGTATAAATGAAGCACAACAAAACGCATTCGCTGCCAACGGCTCTCAAATCATAAACGTTATTGATAAAGAAATGACGAAACGAAAGCTATCTACGGTGAGGGAGCTAAGTAAGAGTGAGAAGATTGAGAAGGAAGATCCCCAAAAAAGGAAACTTAAAAAGTCGTCATCAAGTCATCTGATCGACCTTTACAGTTAGTGGGGACCGCCCTGTCGTGTTTTAGGACTTAATTGAACCTGGAAAGACCAGGTGGGAGTAGTAAGTAATAACTTTAGGCTTCCCAATAAGCTTTGGGCATGCACACAGCTAACAGTGACCAGTCCCTTTTAGAAATAAACGGCTCAATTTTACCCAAAAATCACGAACAGGGCAGAAAACCTCTAATGGCCTATGTTGGTACTATTCTATATTGAATCTTTTCTGATGTCTACTTCAAAATTAGTCTTCAATATTGAGTACTTTATCCAATTCATGCAGTAACGGACTAACCTTCTGTTCTATTTCCTCTTGTACGTATAAGGAGCGTTTTTTTTCGCTGATGGCTTCATCAGCCAGAAGTAGGGCGATTTTCATCGCATAATCCGATAAAACATATCCTGGCTCCTGCCCGGAAACTGATTCAATCGTTTTAGTTAGTTTTTCTTTTAGCTCTAAAACATGCTCTTCTCCATCAGGACATGTAAAGATGTACTTTTTCTTATTAATGTCAATGGAGTATAAGCTGTTCGTTTTAGCTTCTTCCATCCTCAAAACCGAAGAGAAATGTGAGAAAAGACAATTTGCATCTGGAATTACTCTGGTTTTATGGCTAGCACAGAATTTCTTTTTGGAAAAGCCATTAAGCGATTTTTCATTGTCCAGAGTATATAAAACTGTATCTAACCATTTTATGGGATAGTATATATCAATACATATTTGAATTGTTACCAAAACCCCAACATATTTGATTTATTCGATAATATTATTAAAATTTGCCTTTAGTTGTCGTTATAAGCGACTGTATCTATAGAATTACAATAAAGTGATTTGACTTTATTAGGATAATTGAATCAGAATTTTGGTTGTGAAGAATGAATCCAAATCGGATTCCTCCCGTAAAAGCAAACACAATCATCATATACAGCAACTTTGACCTGGGTATAATAGCAAAATGGAATTCTTTTTAGACGTTGACGGCGTAATACTGGATTTTGAAAGCTCAATTATCGATTTTATCAGGAAGGAATATATTAAAGACCTTCCCAAAGACTTTACCCTAAAAACTTGGGAATTGGTTGATGAATTCGAAAGCCTTGATATCGAAGAGGTATGGAAAAAATTTATTAACAGCCCGGCATTCTCTCGTCTGAATCTGTTGGTAAATGCGGAGAGATTTAACGATGTATCAGCCATCCATCCTGTCTACTTAATAACAAACATACCAAACGCCCAGTTTGACAGCCGTCAGAAAAACTTGAACCTGCACAACCTGTCTTATAAGGAGTTGCACCTGGCCGGTCATTATAATTTTGGCGATATCGATTATCCTACAAAATCCGCCGCTATAAAAAAACTGCACACACCATCTGAGCGGTTGATTTTTCTGGATGATCACCCGAAGAACTGCCAGGAAATAATAGAGAAACTACCACAAAGTGAAGTTTTTCTTATGAGCCGCCCTCACAATATGGATGCCGACGATACCCATGCCTGGACTAGAGTAAACGATTGGGATGATTTTATGGAAAAAGTCAATTAGCTTTTTTACATTGAAGCCTATCCATGCTTATCTTTCTACACCCACAAACAGGTAGTCTTTTCGACATGACCAGCGGCAAAATTCCATCATTATTGCGTCTTATACAGTAACAAATGATAGGATTTGAAATGTGAGAAGCTCTGGCCGTTGGTTTTCTGTTGTAAGTATTTATAATTGATTTTATCGATCTTCTTTTTAAACTTCCATTTCAAAAATCTGGATATCCTGGGATAATTGCTATCCAATACATAAAAAATCAGATCATAAATCGGATGCATGGTATTGGTTAAAAAATCATTGACGATATCCAAACTGGGAGCTGTTTCTTTAGTAATATCAACATCCTCAACCAGTGCCAGAGGTTGTTGGGACATAAAATCACGGAATTTAATAAGATCATGCCCGCCGCCGATTGGACTGGTTCCTTCAACATCTTTACGAAAAAAATCGCATATAAGTATATGCCCGGTGAAATTTAAAAACTTAAGACTTTGTGAAATTGCTTGATCTACCGGGATGTACTGAAAGCTTTCACTAAACAAAACAAGATCATAGCGTTTATCCGTTTTTAATTCTTCGTATCCGCACTCAAATATCTCACAACGATCACCAATCAATTGTTTAACATGTTTTGTCAGATTGGGACTGGGGGACACACAATCCACTTTGTACCCTATATTAAGCAGCTTTTCTGCAAACTTTCCCGCACCACAACCGACATCTAATATTGTGGTTATACCTTCAGGAATATGAGAGACAATAAAATCGGCATAGTTTTCTTGTGCCTGATATACGTTAGTTGCATCAACTTCCAGTCCGTCAATCCAATAACCATAGTGAAGATATTCTGTCTTATAGAATTGCTTGGCCAAAATCAATCCGATATCAAGCCCGATCTCCTTAAAATCTACTTTCTTTCTTTTACTCATTATGCCTCCAATAAACCCGAACAAATCCCTATTATTTTGTTAACAATAACGCGTATCTTTTCTTAGACACCACCACCATCCTGGTATTTCTGTCAATTGAGCACCAACAACAGATGAATTAATATCACATAAGACGATTGTGACATGTAGTATCTGTTTTATGAATAAATGGCAGTAGATCTCCTATTACTGGCAGATCAAACACATAAAAACGGTTTAACTATTTGATATATTTTAATTTAAAAAACCAGTGACTCTAAAAGCAGGGAATGCTGTAAAAAGTATCGACTAAATTGTCCGAGCATTCGTCATTTTTGGCGAGTTTTTCCATAATACATGTCTTTACAAATGGCCGCTGACCATACCCATATTTATTATTTACAAAATGTTTATGTTAGTGTGGTTTTCCAAATCTATCACTCCTTTTCGAATGACAGTAAACACCTCATCTTTTGACATATCGATCAAGGTTGATGGATATTGGCCCGGGGTCTTCCCCCCGTCAATATATAAGTCAACCTGGTTACCGAACGTCATTTGTACCTTCGAGAAGTCACTAATTTCTGGTTCTGTTGAGCGATTGGCGCTGGTCCCCACCAACGGCACACCTATAATGCGAATAAGCTCACCGGCGATGCTTGAGGAGGTCATTCTAAAACCGAGAGTAGTGCCAGAATAGTTTAATTCCTCAGCCAGATTCCCGTGTGTCTCTAAAATAACGGTTAATGGGCCCGGCCAAAACTTTTTTAAGAATTCACGCTTTTTTTGCGTAACGTTTTTGGCATACTTATCCAACATCTCCCAACTATTTATTAAAACCAGTAATGGCAATTTAGCGTCTCTTTGTTTAATGGTGTAGATCTGTTTTACTGCATCTGGGACGGTGGCCGCGCAGCCTAAAGCATAAAACGTTTCTGTCGGATAAACAATAGTGCCGTTTGCTTCAAGAATTGCCTGCTTAATCAATGTCGTATCTTGAGATTGATGAAATGGATAGTATAAAACCTTCATGTATCAATATATGAACTGTCGATTGTAATGAATAAATCAATTTTTTTTATCTCTTTTTGTTTCAACATAAAAGCAACTTGTATCATTAAACAGCCTGTAAGTCCACACGCCAACCGACATAAGGGTTATAACACTGGCATAATTAAATTATAAAGAGAAATGAGTTGTTACATTTTCAATTGGATTTTATCTCCAGACAACGCTAAGGTTGATACATAAAGCGTTTACATGTTCCATGATTATTTCTAATGAAAGTATTCTTTAGGTTTAATTATGCAGATAAAAAAATGGGAACAACTATTTCTGATAGCGTTATGTTTCATAGTGCTGGCAATATCGTCGACCCTGAATGATGTCCAGGCTTACAGTAAGGCAGACCTTATAAAACTTCAAAATACTAAAGTGTGTATTGGATGTAATTTGGAAGGGGCTAACTTGAAAGAAACGGATTTATCGGGAACCGATCTTTCAGCATCCAACCTTATCAATGCCAATCTTCGTGGGGCAAATTTAAAAGGGGCAAAATTACATAGAACAGTTTTTACTCAGGCTTTTTTTGAAGACGCTATTTGGACAAATGGTCAGCGTTGTAAAAGAGGCTCTTTTGGAAGATGTGTTACCGATAGTGTTGTAAATATCCTCAATACAAAAAATTGCAGCAATTGCAGTCTGCCCTACGCAATGTTGGAGGAAGCTTTCCTGGTTGGGGCGTATCTTAAGAATTCGAACCTTATAGGCAGCAACCTGACAAAAGCCAGATTAATGAACGCTGATTTGTCCCAATCCGACTTTTCCGGCGCCACCCTTATGAAAGCAAATTTAATGGGCGCTAATTTGAACGGATCATCCTTTGCTAATGCGGATTTATCGGAAGCTGTTTGGATTACTGGCGAACGCTGTGAAAAAGAATCCAAGGGAATGTGTTTAACCGATTCATTAAAAAAGCTGTTAAAAGGACGAATCTGCAATCAATGCAGCTTAACCCATGTAAATTTACCCAAGCAAGATTTTTATAAAATTGTCATTCGCAGATCCAACATGCGAGACGGAGTTTTTGCTCAATCCGATTTTTCATATTCCAATCTAGAAAAGTCCGACTTTACCAACTGCAATTTATCGAATATCAACTATAAAGATGCTATTTTACAGGAAACCATATTTAAAGAAACAGAACTCATCCAAGCTGATTTTTCAGGGGCAGAGCTAAACAGGGCAAATTTTGCTGGTTCTGATCTTACTAATGCAACATTTGAAAGGTCAAAATTTAAAAATACCAGTTTTGTTGGTTCAAATCTGACAAAGGCTATCTTTTCCAATGCTGAATTTAAGAATGTTAAATTTAATAACGCCAACTTGCAAGATGTTGTATTCGAAAGAGTTAATTTTGCTAATGCCAATTTTTCCGGGGCGGTTTGGATAAATGGACTAAAATGCATGACCGGATCGATTGGTTATTGTGTAACACCGAATGTCAGAAAAACAGTATTAAACAAAAACTGCAATAATTGCAGCTTGCCATATGGATATTTTAAAGGTAGCAATCTAACCGATGTACAACTGAATACTGCCAACCTGTTTCGATCGAACTTTTCACAAGCAAGGATGAGTGGAATACAGATGAATAAAGCCAATTTGGTACAATCTAGATTTGATTATGCAATATTAGCCAATGCCGTCATCAGAAACTCCAATATGACATCTGCCAGTTTTATGGGAGCAAATTTAACAAATATTGATCTTACTGGGACGGATTTATCACTTTCAATTTGGGTAGACGGTCAGGAATGCAAAAAAGGTTCAATTGGACGCTGTATTACCGATCCCTTAATCCAATTAATCAGCACAAAGATATGCGAGAAATGTCAATTGCCTTTTGTCAATTTGAAGAACAGAAAGATGCTCTGGTTTAATTTTAACGGATCAATGATGAAGGGGGCCAATTTAACCGGTTCCAATCTTACCGGAGCATTTTTAAAAAACGTAGACTTAACAGGTGCCAACTTGACCGATGCCAATTTGACGGGAGCCGAACTTACCGGTTCAGTGATTAATCAAGCTGTTTTTACCAACACGAATCTCAACAATGCCGTTTGGATTAATGGTAAAGTTTGCAGAAGAGGATCAAAAGGCAAATGCATTCAATAATTTACATCAAGAAACACCCGAAAAATAATTTATAGAGATAAACAAATGAAAACCAATAGCAAACCGACACTTGTTATTTTGGCAGCGGGAATCGGGAGTAGATATGGAAGTTTAAAACAACTTGAAGCTGTCGGTCCGTGCAATGAAACTATAATGGAATATTCGATCCATGACGCTATCCATGCCGGATTCAAAAAGGTTGTGTTTGTAATAAACAAAAAACATAAAGAATTGTTTGAAAACGCAATCGGTATTAAATACAGGAAAAGAATAAAAATTGAATACGTCTTCCAGGAACTGGGCCGTATCCCAACCAATTATCGAATACCGCAGAACCGTACAAAACCCTGGGGAACTGGTCATGCTATTCTGGCAACTGATGAGGTAATTGAAGAACCTTTTGCTGTTATCAACGCTGATGATTATTATGGTTCATCTGCATTTACGACAATGGGAAAGTTTTTGAGATCCATATCTGCAAATTCAACCGATTTTTGTATGATCGGGTATGCTCTATCCAATACGCTCTCCGATCATGGCGGTGTGTCAAGAGGCATTTGCCAAATGAATGATGACTTTTTGACATCCATTATTGAAACTGAAAAAATCATTCAAACCAATGGATTAATTACCGGAACAGTAAATAATCAAACACTTACGATAAAAGCCGATGCCATTGTATCAATGAACTTTTGGGGGTTTACTCCCAAATTATTTCCCATACTGGAACAACAGTTTAATCAGTTTTTGAAAAATAACTCTGACAACATGAACGCCGAGTTTTTTATCCCTGATCCATTAGATTATGCTATAAAAAATGACTTGATTAATGTAAGGATTCTTAAAACCAATGAAAAATGGCTAGGGGTAACATATAAAGCAGATAAAAAAACCGTTGAGAAAGGAATACATCAGCACATAAAACACGGTAGATATCCTGGAAAACTGTAAATTTTCAAACAAACATGTTGTTTATAGTCAAAAGTTAATTATCAACACCAACAGACCGTTTAAATTCCATCGGTTTGGTAATATCTGGAATTTAACCTGTATTCCGAGTACAATGAAAAGAAGTATAAAGGCTGATATCAGTATTGACCGAACTCTTAACAAACCGACAATAAAAGAGATTACTTCCTATACTGGACCTCACCTCTTTTTTGGAAAGGGTGTGGTAAAACCTGTGGATAAATTAAAAATTTTATGCTAACGAATTTTGTCTCTGATTATTTTCTAAAAATGGCATGCATATTGGCATCGGAACGATATAGCGGTAACGTTAGTGCTATTGATAATCTACAGTGTTCGTTAAAAAGACTGTTGCGCAACAAGTTTCAAAGATATTAAAATCAACAGTTCTGTTTTGAGTGATCGAATAAAAGAGGCGGATGAAGATGAAACTATCTGATTATCTTTGTGAAAGCGGCATTACGATGGAATTGCAAGGAAATGATAAAACCGAGATTATAGAATGCTTGGTGGAGCTTTTAACTAAAACCACAGTAATAAATAATACCGGCAAAATTATTAAGAATTTGGAAGAACGCGAAAAGCTGAAAACAACCGGTATTGGCTCTGGTATAGCCATTCCACATTGTAAAAGCTCGGAAGTGGATAAAGTTCATATTGTCATCGGCATATCAAAAGACGGCATCGATTTTCAGTCATTAGATGAAAAACCTGCCAATTTTTTCTTTTTGCTTGTCGCACCGGAAAAATCAGGCTCTGAACATCTCAAAGCAAGTGCAAAGATCGTTCGTCTTTTTAGGGAATCCACCTTTAGAGAATCTTTGTTGACGATGAATACATCCAGTGAAGTAATTGATTTTATCAAAGCCAAAGAGTGAGTGAGACACTGAGAAGCTAATGACAAATATCCTGGTCATTACACACGGAAATCTGGCAAAAGAGATAATCGACGTAGCGGAAAATATAATCGATCATCCTAAAAAAGCGATCCCCGTTTGTTTGGATTTAAATCTTGGACAGACAGACTATACAAAAAAAATCTCCAACGTTATTAAATCTCTAGATCCCGAACAAGCGGTTATTATTCTAACCGACTTATTCGGCGGAACTCCCAGTAACATTGCCATTCCATTTGTAAAAAAAGATAAATATGAAGTGATTACCGGTGTCAATCTCCCTATGCTGCTTTATCTATTATCTCAACCTGAAGACAAAGATTTCGGGGAATTATGTAAAGGTGCAAAAAAAGCAGGTGAAGAAGCAATCATAATTGCCGGTGAATTCTTATTATAAGATCTGGCAATGTAATACAACAATATTAAAATACTGTATTTATTCAGTATAAAAAAATATGACCTATCTGTCTTTCTGATGGAAGCTTCAGGCTATCTGGACGAATTTCAGTGGAGTTCAAAACGACATTCAGAAGTTAATTGATTACATGAATGCCCTTCTATATCAAATAGACCCGGTTGGTTTCCCTATACAACGACATCAATTGCTTTAGGTTTTGAGAAATCCTTCGTTGTTCCTCCTCAGTATAACAGATGGCAAATTTTACCTTATTGACATTGTACCTTCGCAGGAATGATACAGAATTCAGAGTAATACTGAATAGTTACAAAATACTTTGGTAATAATCAGGCAAACAGCATTCAGTCATTGCTTTTAAAAACTTCCTCCTCAAGGGGATGAGAGTTTGTATTTTTATGAAGGAAAAAATGAATGCCCAAAATACTGTCATTAGATGCCCTATTCACGGTTCTATATCTATCAATAAACAAGAATTAAAATTGATAGACAGTCCATACGTTCAAAGATTACGAAATATATCGCAACTTGGATTTGCCTCTTTTGTATTTCCTGGTGCTGTACATACACGTTTTTCTCATTCAATTGGTGTCATGCACTTGGCAGGAAGGATTTACGATCAATTAGTGTTAAGTCAAGTTAGCTCTCTAAAGGATTACTATACTGGAGACCAATTAAACTATTATCGAAAAATCCTTCGATTTTCCGCCCTACTTCATGATGTTGGGCACCCTCCATTTTCACATGCTGCTGAAGCGTTGCTGCCCCCCATATCATCACTTGATTCATACAATTTATTAAACTCAAAAGAGGATCGGCAATCAACCCATGAAGATTTTTCCTATATGGTCATAAATAGTATGGCCAAGGAAGACGGACTGCTAACCGAAGAAGAGGCAAGTGATATTATCAGTGTTTTATCAAAAAGCGGTAATCCTTCAGACCGTATGAATTCCAATATTGGCCAGCCGATGATTTATCCCTTGTTATGCCAGTTGATAACCGGAGAAGTTGATGTGGATCGGATGGATTATCTATTAAGGGATTCCTATTTTGCCGGCGTGCCCTATGGAAAATTTGACCTTGATCGCCTGGTAAACTCTTTCAGTTGTTGGCTGGAAGAGAATTCCGGATATTTTTTACTGGCTATTGATGGTGAAGGGGTTCCCTCTTATGAGATATTTTTATTGGCCCGTGTTCACATGTTCTACCAGATCTATTTTCACAAATCGTTAGGCGCGTATCGACATTATTTAAAAATGGCATTTAAGGAAAATGAGGTCGATTTCGAGATAGATGGTTCGATAAAAAATTTCTTCCATAGTACTGAGACGGGCTTGTTGGAAGAATTCCGAAAAAACAGGAAGAAAAAATGGTCAGGAAGGATTTTTAATCGAACTCCGGCAAAGAATCTAATTCGGGTGCTTGATGGAGAAAAAAGCAAATACATAAAACTCCAAAAGGTGGAGAAAATCTTAATCGATCACAACATAGAAACATTTGTGGCACATTCATCCAATCAGTTTTCTTCGCAAATCAAAAATAAAAAAATTAACCAGGAAACAATTTTGGTGATTGACCAGGAATTTGGTGCCAAAACCATTTTACCGATTGCGGAAAAATCAACGTTGCTGGGGTCCGAGGAAAAACAAATTGTTATTATGCAATTGTATGTACATAGAGAAGATTACAATCGGGCAATAAAGATTATTCGAAAATGTTTAAACAGTACAACATAAAAATCCATTTTTCAGCTTTTTAATAACACCAACACAAATAGCAAACACCTTATTTTAAGGTTTCCGGGTTTTTGTTTTTTATATCTTCCAACATTTTTTTTGCCTTGGCTTTATTTTCAATACTGTCACTGCGAAAGGTTGGCTTTTCAATTTGTATTATTTTCTTTAATACTTTGGTGGCAGCAGGTATATCATTATTGTTAATAAAAAACTCAGCTTTTACCATTCTTGCTTTTGTATAGTTGGGTTCATTAGAAATCGCTTTATCAATTAACTGAAACGCTTCTTGTCTGTTACCTCCAAACAACGCCGGAACCCAATAATACCAACTTGCCAAGCCAATATAAGCATTTGTATTCTGTGGATTTATTTTTAATGCGGTTTCCAACCCGGATTTAATGGTATCGCGATAATAAAGACTATTCATCACCCCTTTATCCAGGGCATTTGCTCCCAAAATTAACGAATACCATAAATGAGCGTTTGAGTTGTTTTTATCATTTTTTATGGCCAATTTTCCAAAACGTATGCCTTCATTATAAAATTTTGCCTGTTCCTCTTCTTTTATCGATCGTTGTGCTAACAACCAATAACAACGAGTGATTTTCCAGTCCAGACTTTGACTACCGGTGTATTGTCCCGCTAGTTTGTAGTATTTTATAGCCAGTTCAAGGTTCTCCGGCACTGCCCGTGAATCATATAATCGATCAGCCAATAATTCATAAAAAGACTGTCTAAAACGGTCATCAAGAGACTGGTCGCCATAAAGAACTAATGAAGGTAGCACACAAATACCAATGATTAAACAAACAAATGTTTTGATGAACAATCTAAAACCCACTTTGCATAACACAGTATTTTGTTTTAGTTTCATTGGGTATTCCCCTTCAATTTGAGTGGAAATGTTAAACTATTACTGCATGCTTTGGTTGATTAGGAATCACCTAAGATAGAGCAAAGTATAGATCGCTCTGTCCTGGGACCATCACATTAGCAAAAAATATATTCTGCCAATGTGATAATCCAAGCTTCCCCTTCACAATGGGAATAGTTTCATTTGATCCCACCGGTGCTGCTTTTAAATGTGAATCGCCATTTCCATCTTGGACATCATGCTGCCATTCTCCTTGTGGAATAATTTTTCTGGACAGGTTAACAACACCGATTTGAATACTGTCATCCCAATTTTGCTGAATCATAATTGCCCCGGTAGCTCACTGGAAGTACACATTTATAATACCACTCTGCCTGACAAGCCGAGTCACAGCTTCCGTAATATCAGCAAGCTCC
The DNA here is from genome assembly GCA_041556995.1 of bacterium. GTDB lineage: Bacteria > SAR324 > SAR324 > XYD2-FULL-50-16 > XYD2-FULL-50-16 > JAHJTV01. The sequence goes on from JBFFHJ010000041.1 coordinate 49,633, forward strand.
TCGCAGCTGTTTGTCTTAATTCGTATTGTTTGTTGCACATAAAAATATTTCGTTTCTTGTATTACGGATATTCAGACAACATTGATTATAAAAGATGGATATCTTAAGCTGTTAAATAAATTTCCCACTTTGATTTTCGTGAAACGGGCTGATAATGTCAATTCTATTATTCGTTTTCATTCTAAAGGCGGAGTAATATATTACACATTTCTCTTCAAGCTTAATTTATGGATAATTCCAAATAAATATAAAAATGTCCAAGACAATAACCATAACCAAACCCGATGACTGGCATCTGCATTTACGAGACCACGAATTCATGACGTCAGTTGTAAATGACTCAGCCCGATATTATAGTCGAGCCCTGATAATGCCAAACCTTGCAAAACCGATAACAACGGTTGATTTAGCCTTGGCTTATCAACAAAGAATTCTAAATGCTTTGCAAAAAAATAAGAAATTTCAGCCTTTAATGACCTTATATTTGACATCAGACACAACTCCTGAAGAGATAATTAAGGCTCAAAAAACCAAATGCATATTTGCAATCAAGTTGTTTCCTGCCGGAGCAACAACCAATTCTTCAGCTGGAGTGCAAAAGCTGGAGGATTGCTTTACTGTTTTTGAAACCATGGAAAAAATAGGCATGCCCTTATCAGTCCATGGAGAAGTCACTGATAAAGATGTTGATATTTTTGATCGGGAAAAGGTTTTTCTTAACAAGTTTCTGAAAAAAATAATTACACGTTTTCAGGGATTAAAAGTTATTCTGGAACATGTTACAACAGAAGAGGCTATTGACTTTGTAAAAGAAGGACCAGAAACCTTAGCAGCAACAATTACACCCCATCATTTGTCACTAAACCGTAACGATTTACTGGTGGGGGGAATTAAACCGCATCTTTATTGTTTTCCAATCCTAAAAGGAGAAAAACATCAAAAAAAGCTGCTGGAAACAGCAACCAGCGGTCATCCTAGATTTTTCCTTGGAACGGACAGCGCACCTCATCCACAAAGCTCTAAAGAAGCGGCAAAGGGCAGTGCCGGTATATATTCTGCATTTTTATCACTACCTTTATATGCGCAAATTTTTGACTCACTGGGAAAAATTGATAAACTTGAAGATTTTGCTGGAGTTTTTGGTGCCAATTTCTACGGATTACCAAAGAATAATGAAACAATAACCCTAATAAAATCCAAACTGACGATACCTGAAACAATAAAATTTGGAGATCAGTTGTTGGTTCCATTAAAAGCAGGTGAGGTGGTTGAGTGGCAACTTAAGACATGAGAAAACTCAAGACCTAATTATTATGCTGAATATATTCAACTAAAACGATAAATGGATTATTTAATCGATTATCACAAAAGAGTACGATCGGTTTTGTTTTGGGGCGTTTTTATCCTAAACGTTTTTCATTCAACCAATAATGGATATGCCCAGATAACCGGTTTAACCTTAAGATCGCCACCCATGACTCATGCTTTACTGGATGAAGGAGATATTCTGGTTGGACTTGGATTGTCTTATTCTAAAGTGGAGAATCACGTTTATCAAGTTGAAAACATCCGGTCTGAAAGCATCACCACTACTGAGCAGATGGGATTTTTGGCTATTGCTTTCACAGATCGCATCGCTATTGCGGCCAGCATAAATCCAACTGAAGTCCGTATACAAGGAACTTCGGTTGATACATCGCAATCAGTTGACACAACCATCAAAAGTTCCAGAAATTTTTATTTTATTATACCCACATTTGTAAAATGGGAAAAAAGCAGGATCGCTTTGATTTGGGGAAAAGGAGAAGCGGTATATGTTGAAAACTCAACCCTGGGTATTGAACAAAGCACACAAGAGATCGGAACCACCGGCTTGGTGGCTGAGATATTCCTGATGGATAGCTTTTCCATTATCCCCTGGGCTTCCTGGCCTTATTTGTTAATTGATTTGCCTTCATTTGAGACTGAAGATATCCAAACACCGGATTATGGCATCGAAGGGGTGATTCATTATGGAGATATCAAGATTTCCTTAACCATGATTGTACAAGCTTTAAAAACCTCTGAGGAAGCAAGCGGTCAAGAGGAAGATGAAAGAATCGAAAGTTCTTCAAATGATGAAGCCTCCCAAGGTGGATATGCTATATCGTTGTCTTATACGTTTTGAAAGGCAATTGTAGAATTAAACGATTCTTCAATTAAATTATAAATTTACATGATTGACACTTAATTCTATTGACCATTTTTGTTTAAAAAAACAAACACCGAACAAGGGGCATATCTAACAATCTTTTCAGTATTCGATCCGAGCAAAATCCCATTCAAGTCATGCTGATCATGTTCTCCCACAATTATAAGATCAGAATCCAATTTTCTTGCCGCATCCAAAATAGTCAGGTAAACCGATCTTCTAGAAAGTACTGCTGTCTCTCAAGTCAGTTCATCAGGTAGATTTTCTTTGCAACGTTTTTCCAGATCCGCTTTTATTTCTTTTGTACTGTTTTTCGATTAGATTTCTCGGGAGGGACCACTCTAATAATAGGCTTGGTGTGCATGAATTATGATTAGGTTCGCACTATCAACTGTAGCCGTTTTAGCCAAAAAATCCATGGCATCTTTTAAAAAATGATTTAGATCGACACCAAGAAGAATTTTTTTAAACTATTTCATTCTAAAAACCAAAAAGCACCTAAACAAGATTTCAGTTAGTATTTGGTTTAACTTTATAGGCTCCTTGTCGACGAAAATATTTATACAAAGGATATTTGAGATATATCTACAAACTTTCCAATTCCACACCAAATTCTTCTTTGATTGTCAATAAAAGATCTTCATCGTGTTCGATTCCCGCATATCGAATCTCCATGCCGATGATTCTGACAATGACGTTAAAGTCATCGGCATCCGATATCTTACGAATCAACTTTTTAATACCAGCTCTACGTAGATTCTCCATTACAGCGAATCTTATTCGTTCTTTGACCCGGCTGAGAGCTATTTCCTTTTCATTACGAAAGAAATATTCGATTTCAGCTTGGTTTTTCCCAAGTAAAGCCAGTTTTTTCCACTTAGTATAAATATTCCCAGTATCTTTTGAAGGTTGAGAATAACTGTGTGATCCAACAATTATGTTGCTGAAGGCAAATATTATCAGAATTTTAAAAAATAGACTTTTTTTCATACTCCCACCTTTTGATAAACATCTCCAACATACATGATGATTCAAATTTTACTACTAAAATCTTTCCAGATGAAACGATAATAAGTTATTCATAATTTATTATCGGCAAATCGTAAAAGAACTTTAGCTGTTTTTCAAACCATTCACATAGAATTCATTCAAAAAGGATAATTCAGAGTGAAATAACTTTTGATGTAGATGGAGTGTGCTTAATTGGTTTTATATAAGTGATTAACCGAAGGGGATTATCACACGTTCCCCTTGGTTTATTTATCGGCAGGAATTGGAAAAACTTTAATGATTTGTTAGTTTTGCTAAATAAGACTTTTGGATGCTATTTCATAGACATTTCTTGATACACTTGTAATCTCAAGAATTCTTTTCAGCTGCGATTTCATAAGTGTTTGACGATTTTCATCGTATTTCTTCAAACGGGTGAAGGGCGTCAGCAAACGAGCAGCAATTTGTGGATTCATTTTATCCAGTTTTATGATCTTATCTCCCAGAAACTCATAAGAAGAGCCATCTCGGGTATGAAAATTTATTTGATTTTGACCACAATAGACACCAATCAGTGATCTCAATTTATTGGGATTTTTAAAATCAAAAACCGGGTGTTCAGTTAGTTTTTTTATATCAGATAACTTGGTCAAGGATGATGATGCTTGTATTGAAAGCCACATATCCATTACCAGAGGATCGGCTTTCCATTTTTCATAAAACGATAATATCGCTTCATGCCGGTTGGGGTAGTTTTTATCAGCCAATAACGTTAACGCTGCTATTTCATCGGTCATATTGTTTGCGTTTTCATATTGCTTTAAGCAAAGCGCCAAAATGTCCTCATCATCAAGTGCCATCAGATAACTCAATGCCAGGTTTTTCAGACTACGTTTTCCTATCGATTTATGATCATAAGATGGTTTCTCATCGGAATGCAAAAAATGATATTGGTTTTCAAAATCCTTACGTAATGATTCAACCATTACTTTTTTCATCGCTTCGCGTACGCTATGAATGGCTTCAACATCAATAATTTCCATTTGTTCCGCAAGATATGCCTCTGTCGGTAAAGCAATTGTTTGACTGATAATGGCTTTGTCCAGGGATTCATTTAGTAGTACATTTCGAAAAGCATCAATTAAGTCAGGAATTTGATTAGGTAAAATCTCAACCAAATCCTTGATTTCCACACGATTCGTACCAATATCATCAATCAACCTTAACATGATTTTTGTGATCAACCGTTGAGCGGAATCCCACCGGTTGAATTCATCAGTGTCGTGTGACATCAAAAACACCAATTCATCTTCTTCAACATGATGTGTTAATTTTACTGGAGCAGTAAAACCACGAATGATTGAAGGAATCGGTTTTGATGATAAGTCGGAAAATCGAAAGCATTGTTCCGATTGTTTAAAATCCAAAGTGATGCTTTTCTGACCGTGTTGTGATGGATCATCGTCTAAATAAAGAGATAGTTCTTCCCCATTGGAGCCAAGCAATCCAACTTCTATTGGAATCTGAAATGGTTGTTTTTTCTCTTGCCCTGGAGTTAGGGGACAGGTCTGTTTTAAAATCAAATCGAATGTTTTGTTTTCTCCATCATATTTTGTTTCAACATGAATTTCCGGTGTTCCAGCTTGCGTATACCAATTAGAAAATTGACTCAAGTCAGCATTATTTGCATCTTCCATGGCTTTAACAAAATCTTCGATAGTGACTGCTTGTCCGTCATGACGGTCAAAATAGAGCTTCATTCCCCGATAAAATCCCTTTTCTCCCAATAAGAGAGAAATCATCCTGATCAACTCGGAACCCTTTTCATAAACCGTTACAGTGTAAAAATTATTAATCTCAATAAAAGAATCCGGTCGAACCTGATGTGCCATGGGACCGGAATCCTCTGCAAACTGGACGGTACGTAGGTATTTTACATCTGAAATCCGTTTGGCTGCTTTGGATGTCATATCGGAAGAAAATTGCTGATCCCTAAATATGGTTAATCCCTCCTTTAGACTCAGTTGAAACCAGTCACGACAAGTAATTCTGTTTCCTGTCCAATTATGAAAATATTCGTGCGCTATAACCCCTTGAATATTACTATAATCATTGTCAGTTGCCGTTTCAGGTTTGGCCAAAACAAGCTTTGAGTTAAAGATATTCAGCCCTTTGTTCTCCATGGCTCCGGCATTGAAGTTATTAACGGCAACAATCATGAAGATGTCCAGGTCGTATTCTCTATCATAAACATCTTCATCCCATTTCATGGCTTGTTTCAAGCATCGCATGGCATGGTCACATTTATCAATATTCTCTTTTTCAGTATAAATCTCCAGTCTCACCGATCTACCTGATCTGGTCACAAATTTATCCTTAATGCACAAAAGATCCCCAGCTACCAAAGCGAAAAGGTATGAAGGCTTTTTAAACGGATCTTCCCATTTGATCCAATGGCGTCCGTTATCCAAATCACCACTTTCAACAGGATTTCCATTGGAAAGTAAAACAGGATATTTCTGCTTATCTGCGGTTATTCTTACGGAATACAGTGCCATAACATCCGGACGATCTGGAAAATAAGTAATCCTTCTAAATCCTTCGGGTTCACACTGGGTACAATACATGCTGCCGGATTTGTACAATCCTTCCAACGAGTGATTATTCTGTGGTTCAATTTTAGTCTTCACCTCCAGTATAAATTCCTTTGGAACTTTTTTTATCGTTAAACTCTCCTCATTAATGATATAATCATCGCATTTAAGAGATTGTTTGTTTATAGAGATGGAAACAAGTTCCAGGTTTTCCCCATAGCAGAAGAACGGTGCATTTTCTTCGGTGGAATAGGGATTAATCTTACAGGAAAGACGAGATTGTACGATGCAGTTTTCTTCATAAAGATCGAATGATAAGTCAACTGAGTCAATCAGATAAGCAGGTGGTGTATAATTCTTCAGATATATAGTTTCCGGTTTATGAGATGGCATATCGTTTTCTTCAAAGTAATGAATCGGTGTTCGTCCGATGTTTATACACGTGTCCAGTTAGCTGGGCACGGTGTAATGAAGTTTAATAAATAAAATGATAAGTTATTTTGATAAGAGGTCTTTTAAAATCTTATTGACCATTTGAGGATTAGCTTTTCCCTTGGTTTGTTTCATGATTTGCCCCACAAAGAAGCCCAATATCTTTTGTTTTCCCGCTTTAAACTCTTGAACCTGTGAGGGATTGTCAGCTATTATTTTTTGGCAAATTGCAGCCAGTTCTCCTTCATCCGAAACTTGTTCCAAACCTTTGTTTTTTACAACGCTTTGGGCATCCTTACCAGTAGCAAACATCTCCTCAAATACAGTTTTTGCGATTTTACCGCTAATTGTACCATTTTCAATGAGCTTTATCATACCGGATAGGTTGTTTGCTGTTACTTTACATTGATCGATCTCAACTTTATTTTCATTTAACAATCGAGCAAAATCACTTGTTATCCAATTGGCAGCTGTTTTCGCATTGACTCCATTTTTAACAACGATTTCAAAATACTCGGCTATTTTTTTATCTGCCACTAAAACCGAGGCATCTTTTTCATTTAATTGATACGTGCTTTTAAAACGTTCCCGTTTTTCGTCCGGGAGTTCCGGCAGTTGACTCTTCAGATCTTCAATAAGCGAATCCTCAATTAAAACAATCGGTAAGTCAGGGCAAGGAAAATACCGATAATCATCTGAATCTTCCTTACTTCTCATTGCTTTAGATGTTTTGGCATTTGCATCCCATAAACGCGTCTGCTGGATGACATTTTCTCCATCATATTGCATTTCTATTTGACGTTCGATTTCAAAATCGATGGCCGCTTGAACATTTCTAAATGAATTCAGGTTTTTAGTTTCTGTGCGAATTCCAAATTCCTTTTGCCCAATTGCTCGGATGGATACATTTGCATCACAACGCAGATTGCCTTTTTCCATATTACCGTTGCAAATACCCAGGTAGGTAACTATAGAGTGGATTTTTTCCATATAAGCTTTTGCTTCTGCCGAACTCCGAATATCAGGTTCTGAGACAATCTCCACCAATGGCGTTCCAGCCCGATTAAGATCCACGTAACTGGCATTGGGATCATCCCCGTCATGCACTAATTTACCTGCATCTTCTTCCATATGAATACGTGTGATTCCAATACGTTTGGTTTCGCCATCCACTTCGATGTCTATCCAGCCATTTTCACATAAAGGTCGGTCGAACTGCGATGTCTGGTATGCTTTGGGAAGATCCGGATAAAAGTAATTTTTTCGTGCAAATTGAGAATCTTTTCGTATTTGACAATTCGTGGCCAGTCCAAGCATAGTAGCATATCGTACGGCTCGTTCGTTTATTATTGGAAGAACGCCGGGTAATCCCAAACAAACGGGGCATGTATTACTATTCGGAGCTTTCCCGAATTCAATCGAACATTTACAGAACAATTTTGTTCGTGTTGATAATTGCGCGTGCACTTCCAGTCCGATTACAGCTTCAAATTCCATAAGATATTAAGGTGTTAGTCGTTAGTGTCGGTATAATAGATATTCCATATTTAAATTTTATAGTGACACTATAAAAAAATGTGGTCAAGAAAGCCAGTAAAACCGGTGCATAACCGCCGGTTGTCAAAGATTTTTTTGTTTTTCTAACCGATACTTTCCGGTTATCGGTTCATTCCAACTCCTTTGTATTTATTAAAATGGCAAGCAACAAAATAGATCATTTATCATGGTCAGAAGCAGTGTTATCAACCAATGGACCATCCTCCATTAAAGATGCGGTTATTCTGTTTATTAAAGGACTTTTTATGGGTGCCGCTAATATTATTCCAGGTGTTTCGGGTGGAACAATAGCTTTGATAACCGGCATCTATCAAGAATTGATACTGGCAATAAAATCTCTTGATATCAATACCCTTAAGCTTCTTAAACAACTTAAAATAAAACAAGCACTTTGCACAATTCATCTTAAATTTCTTTTTGTATTAATGGCAGGCGTCGGATTGGCCATATTAACCCTTGCACATGTTATGAACTACGTGTTCAATAATTATCCGATTTATACCTGGTCGTTGTTTTTTGGACTTATCCTGGCATCAATTCTGGTAATGGGTATTCAAAATAAATCCTGGATAGGTCCGGGTGGACTATCGTTTATATTTGGAACCATCTCCGCCTATGTTTTTGTCGGCTTGATCCCGGTTTCAACTCCTGAATCGTGGTGGTTTATTCTATTTGTGGGAATGATTGCCATTTGTACCATGATTTTGCCAGGACTCAGCGGAGCGTTTCTTTTATTGATTCTTGGTAAGTATGAATATATTACAAACGCTTTAAAGAATCCGTTTATCCCGGAGAACCTTACCATTATAATCATATTTGGGACTGGATGTGTCATTGGGATTATTTTATTCTCACGAATGTTGTCATTTCTGTTAAAGAACTGGGAAAATAGCACCATGGCTGTATTAACAGGAATAATGTGCGGCTCACTCAGAAAAGTCTGGCCATGGAAAGAAGTAGCCGAAACAAAGATTATCCGTGGTACAATTCACACCATCAGCGAAAATAATATACTTCCCCAAGAATTTGGCGTTGAGTTCGTTCTCGCCATTACGCTGATAATTTTCGGTTTTATCGCTGTAATGGTTCTTGAAAAAATAGCCAGTAAATGATCTTGTTCAAACAACCGAAGTTCAAGAAATATAGCCATCAGATAGTAATACAGATTTACCAAGTTGAACAAAATCATCATGAGGTAAATTAAAGGTTAAAATTTGTTCTTTGAGATCTTTGATTTTTTTTACACTTTGTCGCCGTTTTTCTGCGCCGGCGATGAGAATATCCAGTTTTTTCCGTAAAACATCAACTGCCAGAATGCATTGTTCGTTATTCAGTGCTTGAGAGCATATCAATTTTCCCAAGCTATAAATTCTAAATCGATCCATGGCCGGAAATTTTTGAGACAGCTGATCCTCATGCCCACCATATTTTGTCAACAGCAGTTCATCAATTAGTCCAACCTTGTGTTTTGCCGATATTTTCAGCCATAAATCATAATCTTCACAAGCCGGCAAATCCTCATCAAAACCGCCATTATCTTCAAAAAGTTGCCTTTTCATAAGTACTGATGATGGCGTGATAGTGCACAAATGAAGGCTATATGGAAAAATGTATCCCTCTGGTTTTCTATGCTTATCTCGAGGATTGACACGCTTTTTATTCCGTATCCAAATCTCTTGAGTTTGGGAGATCAGGTAATCAGGATTGCTTTCATGAAATTCAAGTTGTTGCGAGAGTTTTTCTTTTTGCCAAATATCGTCAGAATCCAAAAAAGCAATCAACTGACCACTACTTTTTCCAACACCATTATTCCTGGCTGAACTTACACCTCTATGTTGTTGATGAATTATTTTGATTCGATTGTCTTCTATAGAATATAAACAATCTAAAGTATCATCTGTCGAACCATCATCAACAACAATCAATTCAAAGTTATCGTGTGATTGAACCAACACGGACTCAATAGCCAAACGTACAGAATTTGATCTGTTAAAAGTTGGAATAATAACTGACACTAAATGTGATGACATGCCTAAGATTTTTTATCAGTTGGAGCAAATTTATCCGGAAATAAAAGCATACTTGTTTTTATACAATCAAAAAAAGCCATCTTTTATAATGCCTTGAATACTAATGAAAGAAGATATTTTATATAATTCTAAACTGTTCAAAATTAAACTAAAACAATAACCTGAACCATAAAGAGTGTTTTTTTTATTGCATGATGCAAAATTTCTGTTAGACTTTCCAAAGCTTATCCAATGATCGGTGCCTACTTATCTAGTAGTTGGTTAAACCCAAAAAAAGCTGTTAGTTGTCAGCCGATTTGATAAAAAGAATACGAGCTTTGATTTGGTGAGGATTAGCCAGTTATTCGTATATTTAGTAAGGGCCTTCAAACTCCATTAAAGATGTTTACTATTGTCGACCAAATTTTAATAAATTGTAAAAAATCGTAATAACTTGTTATTATTGCCTAACAATCAAAAAAAGGTTGACTCATCATATTGTTAGTATTATTTATTTTCAGGTAAATACAACGGACTGATGTCAGACAAAAAAGCTTCTGACTTTAAATATGTTCGGAATTTGATTAAATGAGCAAGGTTTAAGTTTATGGTTTTTACATCAATGTCAAAAACGATATTCCTTTTTGTTATCGCATTTCTTTGGATTGCAAAACTATCCGGCAACCAATCTGTTGAAAAGAATACATCCGACCAAACCATCCCAAACCATGATAATGAAACCATTTCTATTCATGCATCAAAAAACCCCGACCATCAAACAAAAATAACACCACATACTATTGATCGGCAAATCGAAATCTGGCTTTTCCCATTTTTTACCCAAAACAACACTATTGATGATAAAAGTGGAACAAACCTTGGCTTTTTAGAAGATATCGTTTTGACGTTGCGTAATGAAGAAAAGACAAGTCCTAATATAAAAAACATTTCCGAGTCCAGATTACCGGATACTCAAAATGACCACTTTGAAGAATCTGCTGGATCGGCGAACACATCCATACAATCAGTTTTTGTAGATAAATCTAATGAAACTTATAATACTCAGGATCAATCAGATATAGAAAATGAAATTACTGACATACACTCACGTTCAGATGAAAGAGAAGAATCTATCGGAATAGCTAATTTCTTGAGAAAATCTGATGAAATGGATTCTGGGAATAAATCAGTTTTTGACCCATTTACACTCACAACAATTATTGGAGATTATTTCGAAACACTAAAAAACACAGAAGATACCACTATCACAAGTCCCAATGTTTCTATAAATAGCTATTCCGCATCAGGTTTTAGTCCTCTGATATCTTCTCATTATTTGTTGAATAACAACATGTGCTGCGAACAGGCGGCTATTGTGACATTACCAGCATCTTCGACAAAAAGAAGACCATTAATTAAATCTAAGAAAAAAAGTGTCATTGAGGATATTGAAGTTTACAATAACAATCGGATAGAATCTTTTATCCATCTGTATACAGTAAAAAAGAGAGGTATATTCATAAAGGCTATAGAACGTTCCCCTGAATATATGGGAATGATACATAGAATATTTGATGAACATGGCCTTCCTTCCAAACTGGCATATTTGGCAATAGTAGAGTCTAACCTTAATCCCAACGCTCGATCGCATGCCAATGCAGTCGGATTATGGCAATTTATGTCAGGTACCGGTAAATATTTCGGATTATCTCGAAGTTGGTGGCATGACGAACGTTATGATCCGGAAAAATCAACCATTGCAGCAGCCAAATTTCTAAAACGACTCTACAAACAATTCAACGGTCATTGGGAATTGGTTCTTGCAGCATATAACAGTGGCCCGGGAACTGTTAGAAGAGCCATCAGAAAAGCAAAAGCTCAAAATAAATCAAGCGATTATTGGTCATTAAAGCTACCGCGTGAAACCAGAGGCTATGTTCCGGCGTTTTTTGCAGTTGCCACTATTTTCAATAACTTAGAGAAATATGGATTTACCCCTCCCCCTAACTGGGAAGTTGAGGAGGAAAAACAAATGCTTATGGTTGCCGGAGGTATTTCCCTTTCTCAGATCGCTAAAGTTCTTAAGATCGGTCATCAGGTATTGGAAGAAATCAATCCGAGTCTTCGATTTAAAGGTTTAATCCCACCAGTATTCGATGTGTACGAAATTGCCATTCCGTTTGACATTCAACTAACCGATGTTCAGAAAACCGAGTTGGAGAAACTGAAAGACGAACGACATGAGTCATGGAAATTTCATCGAGTTGAACAAGGTGATTCTCTTTGGTCAATATCCAGATATTATAGAATCCCGATTAAAAAAATAAAGGACTATAATCGACTGAAAAGAAAAAACCTTTTGAGAATTGGACAGAAACTGATGCTCCCTGTTCCGGCGGATTGGAATCCGCCCAAAAGAAAATCAACTGCTGAATTAACCAGATCGAAACTGGATAAACTTCCCGGTGTTACTCATGTTCACGTCGTTAAAAAGGGAGATACCCTTTGGACGATATCTCAAAAGTACAATATCCCAATCAAAACAATCCGCCGATGGAACAAACGCATATTGCGTAGTAAGTTTTTAAAAATCGGAACAGAAATCATTCTAAAGCTACCTGTAACGATTGCCGACTCTTCAATATAATCTTCTCTTGACGTCCTTGGAATAATTTTATAGATAAATTCAATCAATTAAGAAAATACTTCTTTTCACCTATTGATTTGAAAATATCTGATAAAGGTCGCATTTGAAGATTCCAATATCAATTCGATTACTTTCCTCTAACTACACGATAAAAAAGGCTCCATCGGTAAATAAAACCAATAAGGCACATCTCTTTTCCTCACGTTGTGTTAGCGGTGTTTCTCTCATGGAATTGTTAGTAACACTGTGTATCATTTCCATTCTTTGTGGATTTGCAGCCGTATCGGTTGGACCTTTATGGAAAAAACATCAATTAAGGCTAGCGGTGGATGATATAATATCCCAAATTCAATTATTCAGGATGAAGTCAATTCTGGAAAATCGAACCTATCAAATTAAATTTTCTCAACCACACCTCTATTATTGTTCAAAATCCAACAATCAATGGAGTGGCTGGAAACAATACAAATTAAAAGATCAGGTATTTTATTCCATGTCAGGAACCACTTATTTTTATAGCAAAGGATTTGCTTCTCCCAAGACAATTCCTTAACTCATGAGATGTACACACAGAAAATCATTATAAACATCAATGGAAGGGTGCGAATCGGTGAGATGTTTTAATACAGGCGTAACATTGATCGAAGTGATGGTCAGTTTAGTTATATTTTCTACTTTACTGAGTTTATCAAGCAGATTAGTCGAATCTGGAATGAAACAACCATTTATTATAACAAAAGCAGAAACTTGGATGTCTTTTGTTCAAAAATCTGGTTTGGCACTACAGAATCTTCCGGAAGATTCAGAATTATTAGTATCCGGAACCCACACGTCACCAATTTCCCAATTTCAGGTTCCTACAGATCTCAAATCCTGGAAACTTGAATGGCGTGATAGCAATTTACATGAAATGAAAATCGGTGTTTTTACCGCCACTACAATACAAAATAAGCAACTTGAATGGAAAATTTTCATAAAGATTCCATAGCAAAAAAAGGCATTTCATTAGTTGAAGTGATGGTAACCATTGTTGTGTGTAGCATCTTTGTTGGAATCATCAGCAGCAATTATTCAGGCCTGAAAAAAATATCCAATCGATTCTTAGCCCAGACAATCTTTGAGGAGCAATATCTCATTTTTTTACTGAAATTTGAGGAGGATTATCAACAAGCGGAATTGGTAACTCAAACCGATATTGACAATTTGGATAACTTGATTTTCAATCAAGATCTAAATATGGATGGGGATCTGCACGATTCTGCAGAACAAATTGCTTATCGGTGGAATAAAAAAGAAAGTCGTATTGACCATAAAAGTGGAAATGCATATTTCCAGTCTTTTCTGGATGGTATTACTGGCTTCACCTGGATAAGAACTGGTTCGCCCCCTATATGTCATGATTTAAAGATCAAAACTGTTTTTTCCAGTAGAGAAAGAGAGGTGAGATTTTGCAGGCATGGCGGTTAGCTATCACAAAAAAGGTTGAAGAAAGTTCAACCCAATATAATAGGGTATATTGCTTAAAGTTTTTGCCATAAACTCTGCTGCCGTGCTGATAAACCAGGGAAGAAACAAAATTAACAGCACCACTACCCCAATCATTTTAGGAATAATGGCCAATGTCATTTCCTGGATTTGAGTCACTGCTTGAAAAATAGAAACCACTAATCCCAAAACCAATGCAGTTATCAACAGTGGAGCGGCAAGCTTAACCGCTGTTGTTATTGCCTCGCTCGCAAAAGAGACTACAAATTCCGGTGTCATCTTTTATCCTTCAATACATTATGTGCTCTTCATGTTTTCCATTTGATCAATATTGACCAAATCTGGTTTTATTCTAAACCTGATGGATTGAATATTCAACAAAGGTCTTCGTTTTTTGTAAACTGAGCTAACCAGTATAACTCTTTACCAGCGATGCAGTAATCAAGTACCAGCCATCAACTAAGACAAACAGCATTATTTTAAACGGTAATGAAATCATTATCGGCGGAAGCATCATCATCCCCATAGACATCAAAACTGCAGAAACAACCATATCAATAACCAAAAATGGAATATAAATAATAAACCCCATTTGGAAAGCGGTTTTCAATTCACTGATAATAAAAGCTGGAATAACAACCCAGATGGGTACTTCGTTGATGTTTTTTGGTCTTTTTATTTTTGCAATACGGACAAATAGCGCAAGATCTTTTTCCCTGGTAAATTTTGCCATCCACAGTTTTATCGGTACCGATGCTCGATCAATGGCCACTTCCTGGCTCATTCGCTTATCCAAATACGGTTTTAGTGCTTTTTGGTGCACATTTAACCAGAGGGGAGCCATAATGAAAAAAGTTAAAAACAGGGAAAACCCCAATAATACCTGATTTGGAGGAGATTGCTGAGTTCCTAGCGCATTCCGTAAAAAAGAAAGAACAATGATTATGCGGGTAAATGAGGTAGTCATGATAACAATAGCAGGCGCTAACGTCAGCACAGTTAACAACGCTATCACCTGAAGTGTTGAAGCAACTTGATCTGGATTTTCCGATTGCCCCACTTGAAGATTAAAACTGGGGATGGGTACTGTCTGACCAAATGTTGGAGGACTTATATATAAACAAAGCAATAGACCAACAGAAAAAAATACTATTATCTTGATCAATTTGGGCATCGCAATTTTGGCTTAGTTTATTATTTTAGTTTTTAACTGTGATTTAAAAAAGTAATGCATAAATAGCTCCGTTGTCGAACATATAAATAAAACCCAAATCCTTCTCATGCCGACACAAGTTCTTTACTCGATCAACCTCTCTTCTGCAAAGATCGTGGATAAACTACTTCGGCAAATTCTCTTAAAAACTGAGTAGCAAAATTCCGTCGTTGCATAAATTCTTTCCAGTTTGTCCTCTCTTCTAAAATTTTGGCTTTTCCTGCAATTTTATCTGTATACGGTTTGGCAATTTCACTCATCTTTTCACTTTGTCTTTTCTTTAAATTTGGTTGTTTCCATCTATTTGTCCTGGCTAAATTTATTTGGTGTTTTTTACTGAGTTGTTGTGACTTCTTATCCCAATTGCTTTTTTCAACAAAATATTCTTTCATGACATTATGTATTTGTTGTGTTTCATTCTTATATTGTTCATGAATAGATATTTGAAAATATGGATGTCGAGAAAACATCATGGCTAAATTACTTATAAAATCCTGTTTTTCCTGAGCCTGATAGGATTTTGCTTTTCTAATCTTCCGAGCCATCTGAAAAATATTGGTCATCAGCTTTATGTTCCACTGACCAGTGAATGTATTTTTCTCATCCTTTATGATCATTGGATCTTTAATATCATTTATCTGAATTTGGACATCATTGGCACTAAAGCTTTCGTGTAATGCGTTTTTAAAGACTAATCTCCGGACAAATAACTGATATTGCTTTTGAAACAACTGAAAATCATTGGTCTCTATGGCAAGATTCATTAATAACATGATTGATGGTTGATAATACTTATCCTGCTCATTCTGAAATTTCAATGCTGTTTTTATCGCTTTTTCAGGATTGTTCTGCAGAACAGCCAAGATTGATTTAGTATGTCCCAATTCCCGATAATTTGGCAGAATATTATCAATCGTTTGAACCGTTTCTTCCAATTGAGCAGTACGTCGATATTGGACTTGCATATGAGATAAATGATCAAGAGCATATGCATCTGGATAAACTTTTACCAATTTCTCCAGTTTTTCAACTTTGAGCAATGAATTTCGACCACTTCGTAATTTTACAAAATGATATTGTCCCATCATCCAAGGTGTATAAATTCGCCAAATAAGCACAATGACTAGAAAAGCAGGTGCAAAGGCAATCAGTCTGTTTAAAACTTCTGAACGTTTATTTTCAGTTTCTTTAATACTGCTATTTTCTGAGGTTTTTGATACTAATTTTGTCAGTATAAATGCGAGCCCAAACAATGTAAAAAGGGGCAGTTTCATAACCATCATTCTTGGGGCTACAGAAAATGTGCCGTGAATATGATAGCCAATGAATCCGCCTAGTACTCCAATTGCAATTTTCTTAAGAAAAGGGCTGGCAGATTTATTCATTAATACTTTTATCAACTGGATCGTTAGATATCCCCAAAAC
>JBFFHJ010000042.1:0-64282 GCA_041556995.1 bacterium
GCTTATAGCTCTCTCCCTTTAAAATCGCCTGTATTCTGAGCTCTTTCAAAATATAAGCGATTTTTTGAGTTTCCTTTGACAAGGTGCTTTCAAACATTACAGCAAACCTGGGTATGGAAAAACCCAGTAAAATAATCATAATAACAATGACAAAGGTTAACTCCAAAAGAGTTAAGCCTTCTTCCGCCGACCGTTTACCAAACATGTTCATTCTAAAGGTATATCTGCATTAATACCTTCGCCGCCTTCTTGACCATCAGCTCCAAAACTTTTCATATCGATTGATGAACCGTCCGATTGATAGAAGAAGTCATGACCCCATGCATCCTTTGGCATCTTTTTTCCTCTCAGGTAGGAACTTCGCCAATTATTAGGAATAATTCCGACTTCCGGTTTGGTTATCAACGCTTCCAGTCCCTGCTCAGTGGTGGGATAAACTGAATTATCCAAATAGTACAGATCCAATGCCCCAACCAGGCTTTTCATTTGAATTTTAGATTGGTCAATCTTGGCTTTATCAAGTTGTTCAAAAACTGCCGGCCCAACGATAGCCACGATACCGGCCATGATAACCACCACAATCATAATTTCGATAAAACTAAAACCACCTTCTTGACGATGATTTTCCGTTGTTGATTCAATTTGTTCGATTGTCTCCATTTGACCTCTTATTAATTTTTAAAAGCAATTTAATTAGATCAACTCCGATCTTCCGAGAATATGTCATCTTTTCTGCCCGGATAGTATCACTACGCTTCTTGATCCATAAATTATACACACGTACAAAGAGCAGCACAGATGATTCCAATAATCGTGAAAACTTAACCAAAAATTGATGACATTTTTCCTAATAGTAACGTAAGAATTCAAAACAGTACAGCCGCCAATTCATAACTGAAAATAAAACCTTTTTTTCAAATCGACAAGAGGTTTTCACGGAGATCACCGGATATGATAAATCCAACAGGTATCAAATAAAAAACCATCACGTCCATTGATCATAAGCTGATTTAAGGCACCATTCTTGGATTTACAATTAATCAGCAGCTTTATACCAGGAGAAAAACGAGATAGCATATCATTTGCATAGACTTGAGAAAATAAAATTTTTATGCAGCGAGCGCTTCTACATTTTTTATGAAACAACAATTTTATCAGACACTTCACTAGTATAATTCATGAAATTTGATTTCCGATTCACATTAGCTTATCTGCTCATCCTTGGCATAACCCTCGTCGCTCCAATAGGCTTTGCCCAGGAAATAGAATACCTGGATGATGAGGGAACATCTTTATGGGAAGAGGAACAGTTTTTAGATGTGACCGGACAGGAGTTTGAAACGGAAGATCATCAATATGTGGGTGAAGAGGAAGTACAGGCAGCAGAAGAAGCGGCAAAAAAAGTCGGCGTACCCGGTGTAAATCTGGTAGCAGCCATTGAGCAGGATAAGAAATTGTTACCTGACAATATCTTATATGGCGTTGGAACCGGTGCCCTGATTGGTGGTTGGTGGGCATTAACCCAGGGAAAGGATTCCCGAACCAATATCAGCTACGTGACTATGGGGGTTCTTGGTGGTGCATTGCTCGGTGTAGCTGTTGGAGCAAAATCCATTTATATAGGACCGAAATCACAGATATCTTTTAAAATAGACAGTATGCCGGCCACAAAATCTGATCAGAATAGAATCTTACAAGCTGATCAAAAATATAATGTAAACAAATCTTTCTCCCCCCACGCACGAATTGATTTTCAGTTTAAGTTTTAGTTTTAGTCAATATGGACAGCTCATCCAACTGGTTTTGAAGATCTTCCCACTTATTAATCGTGTCGTGAAGTTTTTTGTCCAAGTATTCCTTTTTCTGAATCTCCTGTTCCAGTTTTGCTCTGTTTTCCGGTTCATATAATTGACCATCCGATAAAATCTGTTCTGATTGGCTAATTTCCGATTCAAGGGTGGATATCTCTTCTTCTTTTTTCTTCACTGCTTTTTCAAGTTTTCCAATCTCTTTGGCCCTGCGACGCCATTCCTTACTGTCGGCACTGTTCTGTTTTTTAATCGTATTGGTTTTTGCAGATAGTTGAGAAATGGAACGATCCAGGTAATCAATTCCTTGTTTTTCAAGATATTCCCAATATGTCCCCTTAAACAGCTCAAATCCGTCTGTTTTTAATTCCAGAATCATTGTGGCAAAGGTTTCGATAAACCGACGATCATGACTGACACACACAATACTACCTTCATATGATTTTAAAGCTTGGCTGAGCGCTTCCAGGGATTCGATATCCATATGGTTAGTCGGTTCATCCAGCAACAGCAGGTTGGGATTCAACAACATGATTTTAGCAAAAATCAATCGGGCTGATTCACCACCGCTTAATGATTCGGTAGATTTGTCAGCATCGTCTCCCTTTAGCAAAACACGTCCCAGCAGTCCCCTAATGGTGCCAATAGTCTCCCCCGGCGCAAATGAATACAACCACTCAAAAGGAGTAGTACCAGCAGGAATCATTTCGCTATGGTCCTGGGGACAATACTCGGAAGCAATTTCATACCCCATTTCCACATTTCCAGATGTCGGTTCATGAACACCGGCTAAGATCTTTAATAAGGTAGATTTACCTATACCATTGGCACCAATGACCGCTATTTTTTCCCCCCTCTCCATGGTGAAGGAAATATCTTTGATGACTTGCAGATTATTAAAGGACTTGGATACATGTTTGACAGTCAAAGCAATTTTACCGGATGGGCGCTGAATATTGAACTTAAAACCGGGTGATATGCGAGAAGACCTTTTGATAACAATATCTTCCATACGATCCAATTGTTTAGCTTTGCTATTGGCCTGCCTGGCCTTGGTTGCCTTTGCTTTAAATCGATCGATAAACTGTTGCAATTCCTCCTTTCTCTTTTCCTGACGCACAATTTCAGCTTCTTTCTGATTTTTCTCAAGGATTTTGGCGTCCTTAAATGCTTCATAATTGCCGGTATAAATCTTGATGGTTCCATAATCAATATCAACCATATGGGTGCAAATACGATTTAAAAAATATTGATCATGGGAAATCACCATGCAAGTCCCGGAAAATTGAGATAAATACCCCTCCAACCATTGAATGGAACTCAAATCCAGATGGTTGGTTGGCTCATCCAATAGTAAAAAATCCGGTTCACTAAACAAGCATTGGGCTAATAAAACCCGCAATTTATATCCGCCGGAAAGGGTATTAAGCTTATCATTCTGCCGAGTGGACGGAATGCCCAAACCGGTCAGTAGCTCCGAAGCATCCGCTTCTGCCTGGTATCCTCCCAGATCGGCGATTTTCATCTCTAAATCCGCCAGGGATTTACCGATTTCATCCGTTACTGTTTTTTCTTTGGCTAGTTTTGACCTTTGCTGCAACGCATTCCAAAGAGCTGGTTTTCCTTTTAAGACAACATCAATAATGGAAAGATCTTCAAAAATAAACTGATCCTGTTTTAAGACACCCATCTTCAGCGAAGCCGGGTAATTAAACTCACCGGTTTCCGCCTGGATATCACCGGACAATATTTTTAATAAAGTGGATTTGCCGGAACCGTTTGCCCCTACCAAACCATATCGGTGCCCCTGATTCAGCTGAAAACTGACATTCTCAAACAACACCTGTTGGCCAAAATTCATGCCAAGGTTTTTTATATAAATCATCGATATTTCCTCCTACTTCCTGAATTCTGACAGACCGTCAGAATTTACACAACTCCCGGAATCAATTCATCGCATGATAATCTCACCATCGGAAATTTCCAATTTCATTTCAAACAAAGAGTTCCCTTGAGTATTCGAAATAGTGATGATCGAATTTTTCTTAATCCGTCCACAGATTATCAAATAAAATTGGAGGACGAAGCGATTATCCTGGTAAAGGACGATTATCATCCTCATATTTCCCGTCGATACTGCTATCCCATTAAAACTCATTAAAAATTAGGCCTAATCGGGATTGAACTCTAATTGAGCTTCTTTACATTGCTTTTAGGCTCCACTCAGAATGACAATAAGAAAAACGTTTTCCTTCACTTTATAACGTATGTTCCTTCATGATATTGGCATAACTATGCATTAACACTGAATATTGGCAACAAATCTTAGCGCCTACTTATGACACCTCTAATATCAAAGAGCTTTTTATAACTTTTTAAGTTTCATTGTAAAAAAAACATTTTGTGGTCACTATTGAGCCACTAAAAATTTTATATCATCTTGATATTTTTAGGATTTAAAAAAATGAGTACGGAACATCCATTATAACATTAACATAGTTCTGCCCCTAGCAAAGATTTCGCAGAGTGAATCTGGAATTTCCTGGTGTTAAGCCAACTCAACTCAAAAGATTACTTTGATCAAACCGGTACACCAGTTGCAAGAATTCCATTAAATTATCTATGGTAGACCCAAAAGCATTTTTAGATGAAAGAAATACCTAACACCCAGAATGTATCCCAACTGCTACATCAGCTATGTCATTATTATCACCATTTAAGACAAGAAATTCTAATATTGAAACAAGGCAATTATTGCTTGTTTTAGTCAATAATTTTAGATCGATATTCGACATGTGGGTCATTTCAATCCTCATTGCTATAATCCTGACCACCACAACACAGGCCCAAGTACTAAAAGAGCTAAATACGACCGTCGGTCTGTGCGCGGCAGAAAGCAATACCCCTGAAGACGCCAATTATGAAGACGTGGGCGGTAAAGGTGACATTGATAAAATCGAAGTATTTATTGAGCTTAAAAGTCTGAGACTTGCCTTTAATGCCTATCATGGCAAAAACGAAACCCAGACCCCCATAACCAAATTAGGGTCCAATGTCATTTATCTGGCGTATCGCCTTTCCTCCTGGGAAAAAGGTTCCACTTTTGATTTTTACTTTATGGGCGGACCGGCATGGGTTGCAGCGGCATTAACCGAGGGGGAAGATACTATCGCCCGATCCGATGACGTGGGATATATGGTCGGTGGCGGTATTATGTTCTTTCCTATTGAACAACTGGGTGTCGGCTACCAGGTCATCAAAATTTCTGCTACCGGCACTTTAGACAACACCATCATGGAAACTGGCACTGTTCAGATTCAATTTGCAATTAAATATTTATTATGAAGAATTGTGAAGGTTAGTGATTTTGAATACTGCACCTTGATTTTATCAATCATTCCTGTCGCTCTTCCAACTATTGTCCTGAGTTGCATATAAAGATTGAAACAACTACTAGAGAGATGTGCGGCCCGTCAATGTCATTATGTTATACTTTGCCATCTGTCACCCTGGTTAGGTCTACCCTTTACCCATAAATATATAGACTTTAAATAAAAATAAGTTATAAACTAAAATATTATAAAATACCATCCATATAAAATTTTTAAAACCTATAAAAACAGTTGGTTAAAAACATGAATTGGCACTTCAGTATTGACTTATGGGTAATAGGTAAGGTTAGGTGAGAGTCTTCGAACATCTGACTTGTGGGTAAAGGGTAGTTCTTAGGCCCTAAGTGGCTGCCAAAAGGCCCATCAAGAAAGCTTTATTAACTGGATATCAACAAAAAGAATGATAAGTTGATTTCAGCCAGAAGTTTATGTTTTATCTGCAATGACATTCAGACTGATAATTTTAAAACCTATTGCAGTGCCTGTTGAACTAAATATAATAGCCGATAAATACGGGGGTCATCATATAATCACTTTGACACAAACCATGCTTGTCAAGATATTTTTTTAAGATTATGCTAGTTAATAGATAACGTTTTTTTCCATCGGATGGAACCATCTGATATTAAACCCGTATTAAAACTAACCAATTTGCCTGGATTTTAAATCAAGGAGCAAAAATGCAATCAATGCCGAATATGACCCGCGCAATCCCAGCCTCGGAGGTTTCTGTTGATGAACGGATGGCGTTTTTGAGAAAAGTTTATGGACTTCTTTCCATCAGTGTTTTCCTGGCCGCCTTTGCCTCCTGGATGACATTGAAAAATGATGCTTTACTGCTTACAGTGATCAATTACTATATTCTGTTTATCATTCTGGAGTTCGCCACTATCTTTTTCTGCTTTTGGGCACGTAAAAAGGAGACCATGGGATTAGTTGCCCTGTTCACCTTTACTATTTTGACTGGCATCACCACTGCTCCGGTTCTGCTGCGTTATACCGGGGATACCGTTACCAACGCTGCTTTTTTGACCGGAATCATTTTTGTAGGTCTTTCTTTTTACACTATCCGATCCAAGCGAGATTTTTCTTTTATGGGCGGAATGCTATTCACCGGATTGATTATCCTCATCGTTGTCGGTCTGCTGAATGTGTTTCTTTTTAAGAGTCTTCAAGTACAGTTGATCTATTCAGCCGGAGGGGCATTTCTTTTCAGCGGTTTTATCATTTATGATACATTTAATATCCTGAGACGATACCCCACTGACGAATATATCTCAGCCACGTTATCACTTTACCTGGATATTCTGAACCTGTTTCTGCTACTGCTTAATCTCCTTGGTCTGAGCCGAGATTAAATGTATTCCCTTTCTATCCCATTCGCACCTGCTTCATTTAAACAGGTGCGATTTCAACTCTCCTGCTACACTGACTTTATAAGCCGACACCTGAAAAAATAGTTGACATGTATTTGATTTCATTCAGTATAATAGTACCGTTTTTTTCATAAGGCTTAAAATAAAAACACGTCATGCCTGACTTTGACACTTGATCCTATTCTTGTCATTAAGGGGATTTCATTGCCGCAGTCTCGTATCATAAATTCAGAATGGTAAAGAGACTGCTTGGAATCATGCTTCCAAGATTCCATTCAGAATAAAAACGACGGATTCGAGTTTCTCTTCTCCCCAACCAATTGAGCCTAAATAGACTTCATCTCGTTTTACTCCCCATAACCAAACGTTTGATGACTAGTCATCAAATAAAATCTACACGCCGCAGTATAATATTTCGAAATAATTGAAATCTTTCAAAAAAATATGTATCTGTAATTTATCAGTAATGTTTTAAAACTAAATTTATAATATGAAGCCGTTTAATAAAAACCGGTTAATAGTGCTTTTAGAACAGTACCAATATCTATAGTTCACTCAAATTACTGATAAAAACCTTAGCAATCATGGAGATATTCAATATCTTCCTAGTATTTCTTGTTTTTTTTCGTTGACAATTTTTCAGTAGTTCTTTAAGCGTTATATCACGAAAAGAATTCCACAACGGGGAAAAGCCTTACCCGGTTTCTTTTTGTGCCTGTTCATAATGGAATGTGCATCAGTCACATTTTTAAAAATCAAGAAAGGAGAGTTTAATCATGTTAAAAAAAATATTAGTGTCGACATCTTGCATATTGACCTTGACGACAGGGGCATTTGCAGAAAAGTTGACGCAGATGCCCGTCGATTTCGAAATATACGGTACGCTGAAAACCTTATACAAAGTCCAAAACAACCGCCGCGCGGGTCTGCTGGACTCCAAGGACAGATTCAATGAAGCCGGTTACGAAGATACGGGCAATGATTTTCGTCATGGTGCTAACAACCGTGAATCTCAAAACGTTCGTGCCAACGGTGAAATGACTATCATGGCTAAGGCCGGTGAAAACGACTATGAAGGTACTACCTGGTACAATATGATCGCTGTCATGCAGATCAAACTGGACCCTAAGGACCCTGACAACAAATTTACTGATGACGGCGAAATGCACGATTACGTGCAAACCGGCGATGTCTGGATTCGATACGCACCACACCCCGCCGTCGGCGTTACGGTCGGTGTTCAAACCGTTAGGGCAACCGCTCCGGCAGCAGCAATCGGTCATTTATTTGCGGGTGATCCGGATAGTGATTTTGTATTCTACACAGCCTCCGTGCTAGACGAAAAACCGGGTATCACATTCGATTTCCACCTTTCCAAAGATATCGAATTCGGTTTGGGTCAACTACAGGGAATCGGTGATTATGCAGCCATTATTTGCGGCGGTGATTCTGAAGAAGCGACCAATAATGTAGCTTGGTTCAAAGGCAATTTCGGTTTTATTGAAGCCACCGTCGGTTACCAAAATGCATCGGTGGGTGGTACTGAAACAAACAGTTCATCCGGTATTCCCAATGAATGGCAACATGAATACACGCACACCCTGATAAATTACACTATCAAAGCAAATGTAGGCGACTTTTCCCCCTTCTATTCCGTTCAACAAGCGTCTGGTGAAAAAGTTTCCGAAAATATATACGCAACTTTGAATACCGCACTGACAAGTGCCGGGCTGACAACCTTAAATAACAATACCAGTGGAAGGGATGTGGAAGGATCGATGACTACCGTTGGCATCGTTGCTAAGTTGGGAGATTGGGGCAAAATTGCTGCTGAATATACAAAATCCGCAGATTCCGCCTGGGGTAAAGAAAAATCCGTTGTACTTGCTACCGAGCATGACTATACCTGCCATATCAACTGGGAGTATGAAATCACAGAAAGCAGCGTCATAACACTCTTTTATAATTACACCGGGACCAAGGATGACGATGATCTGCGGGAAGATATCCAAACCATGCAAAACAACGTTGCCATGGCAGAAGCACTTGGTATGGATGTTGGATCAGCATCTGACCGAGCGACTTATGCACAGTTAAAACAGGTTATGTTAGGATTAGAGAGCATACCATTGACCTATGATCAGTCTGTAGGTATTCAATTCACCATGACATTTGGTAATTAAACACAGCACTTTGACTGGTAAAGACTTTCTTATAAAATACATCCTTATAAATATACAACAAAAGGTAAACATGAAAACAATTTGGAAAACAATGATTATTCCCCTGCTGGGTTTAGGTGTAGCGGGAATATTCGCCATAACCGGGTGTAAATCCGATGGGACGGATACAAATACTTCCGGGACAACACCAACGGTTGCGTCAGCAGCTACAAACCAAGCTACGTATGAAGCAGCAGGTTATACAACTTATAAATCGGAATGTTTTGATACCACTGTCAGTGGAATAGATGCATATGGTCGTAATTATCTGTTTATTAAAGAATCTTCGACCGTATCCCCAAGAGCCGGATATGAGCTTGCTGCTGATACGACAGCTGATTTAGATATTGTATTGGCTATGTACACTTATCTTGTTTGTGATAAACAGCCATTGGTAACTCAGATTTTAACAGCAACAGTAGATATAACGTCTGATGCATCAGCTGATGTTGGGGACAATTCGATTGAACAGACAGCAAAATTTATAATGCATGTATCCGATGTTCAAATTACTCCTGGGGCTAATTCAATTGTCTATGCCTTCGCAACGACTCAAAATGGAAATCTTTCAACCGATGATGGAGATAAAGTATCCATCAATCAAGATGATACTAATTATGCAGCTAATGGATTTTGTGGATTGACAAGTTGGACAGTTGGTACCGCATCCGACCCTAGACTTCCGGGTGAGCTTCCAACTGGCGATGCGACTGTTGATTCATATTATGACATTCAATATACTGCTTATGGTGGGTTAGGAGACTGTGCCTTACCGGCAAAAGGCGATACAACCCATGATGTTTCCTCATATACAGCAGGCAACGCTTTTGGTTCACTCCAAACGAATACCTATGTCACAGATTATGTAGGTTTTGACACTGATGAAGGATTTGATCTCTCCACGCTAGATGCAACAGATGACAGCCATTTTCTTTCAGAGCTTGAAACTATTTGGATGACGGGATTGGGTAATGTCGGTGGCGGTGCATATAATATCAATGTAACTGTAGGTTTTACAAATTTGTCATGGGTTGGGACAATGTGTACTTTGATGACACCAACAGGTGCTCCTCCTTACACATATGGTGCTGGCCAAGATGAAACAACAGATGCTTGTACAAACGCAGCTACAGATGTCTATGGATGGGCAACAGACGCTTCAACAGACGCTTCATCCTATTCCACTGTGAGTGCTTATGCAGTAAGTACTATTCAAGGCTTACTAAGCACAGCTTTTACATCAATTCCTGATAATAAATATCTAGGTGATGCGAAGTATACATTCAAAAAAGCTAACTAAATTTAATAAAGAGAAAGAGAGTCATCTATAAAAGTAATTTATGGGCATCTATGTTATAAGATGCCCTTCTCTTCCATATACAAAATTGTTTGAGAATTTTATCCCAGAATCTTATTCCACTCATCAACCCTGTCAACCGTTTTTCCGGTCAGGTCCGTCATATCACCTTCAATGGTGACTTTCTGAATTTTGTCTCCCTGCACAACACTGTTTACCACGTCTTGATCTGCACTTTCCAGCACTTCGCCGAAAACCGTGTGTTTGCCGTCCAGATGGGGGGTGGGGACATGAGTGATAAAGAATTGGCTACCGTTAGTACAGGGACCTGCGTTGGCCATGGAGAGTTTTCCAGGTTTGTCGTGGCGTAGATCGGGGGTACATTCGTCTTCAAAATCATAGCCCGGTCCGCCTCGGCCGTCACCGTTGGGACAACCACCCTGGATCATAAAATCGTCAATAACTCGATGAAAGTTGAGCCCGTCGTAGTATCCTCGTTGAGCAAGATTCACAAAGTTGGCTACGGTTACCGGTGTTTTGTCTGCAAAAAGTCGTAATCGGATGGTTCCCTTGTCTGTTTCCATTATTGCTGTTAATTCTCCGGCCATTATATCCTCAGTTAATTAGTTAATATAAATAAGCATCTATTTATACAATGCTTTGTAAATAGTCGTCCAAAGTTTATTTTCAGTTATTCCCGGTATTTGATCAATAGGAATGTTGATTATGTGAAGATGCAACAAAATCCAGCCACGAAATACGCTAAAGTACACGAAAAAATTAATGAAAATGGAGACCCGTAAAGAGTAATATAATATTGCCATTCTTAAAGTGTCTTAAAGTTTGGCATGAAGCTATATTATTATTCTGAATGAAGCTCGGACAACATGAAGAATCAACAAGTTATTAAAGATGTCTTTCATCATCCTGATCTAAAGGCATGGCTTCAGCTGAACTGATATGACAGAGGTGCTCTTCACATATTTTGTATATATGGAGTACTCATTGTATTTTCTGAACTGCTTAATATATGTTTTACTACCTGCCAATTTATCACTTTAGAAAAAAAGAAAATATTTATTCTTTTATATCAATTTGTTGGCATAATAGAATAGATCAAATAACAACATCCTGTTTATCCTGTTATCCTGGCTAATAAAGAATTGAACCTGTTTTCCTGTTAACACTCACTAATCTACTAAATCGATACCATGAAATGTCCGTTGTGTTCTTTTTCTTCTGCATCATATTTTCAGCAGGACCGTAAACGCTCCTATTTTAGATGTCCGGAATGTGAATTAGTGTTTGTGCCCTCAGAGTTTTTTCCTTCGCCTGAAGAAGAGAAACAGCGGTATGATCTTCATGTAAATCAACCGGATGATATAGATTACTTGCAGTTTCTTGAGTCATTTATTTCCCCGTTGTTAAAACGAATCCCTCAAAACAGCCAGGGACTTGATTTTGGCTCAGGACCTGTACCGGTGCTTTCTATGTTATTGGAACAAAAAGGATTATCCATGAAACAATTCGATCCTTATTACTCTAAAAACGAAACCGTACTCACTAAAATCTATGATTTTATTGTCTGTGTTGAAACTGTAGAGCATTTTTTCCATCCCGATCAGGAGTGGAAAAAACTGATGAGAATTGTCAAAAACAAGGGTTGGATAGGAATAAAAACTGAGATGTTCATGCCGGAAACGGAATTTTCCAGTTGGTATTATAAAGGAGATAAAACCCATGTCTGTTTTTACAGCCCAGAAACATTTAGATGGTTAGCGGATTTTTATCATCTGAAGCTTGAAATCGAGGAGAATTCATTGGTTTTTTTGCAAGTCATTTGATCTGCATCTAAATTTTCCGATAGCAACCGTTTACTTACATGCATTGAATTCTTTTTTTCTATTTATAATTTTCTAATCGGAAATTATAAACAAAATCATAAAAAATTAGCAGGGACTAGGAATTTTGGAAGAGTTCATATCTAAAAGAGCTATTTAACTGGGTTTCACAGCGAACAACTATCGAAATATGTTTTCCCGGTAGTACTTTAATTCGTCGATAGATTCCAGGATATCTTCCATAGCGGTGTGTTTGCTAGCTTTTTCGAATTTGGGCAGATCGGGGAACCATCTGAAGGAGAGCTCTTTGATGCTACTAACATCGATGTTTCTGTAGTGCAGGTAATTGTGGAGCATGGGCATGTGTTTGGAGAGAAAATTTCTGTCTTGATGAATGCTGTTGCCACAGAGAAGGGCTTCACCTTGATCAGTAAATTTTTTGATGAAATCCAGGGTTGCTTTTTCCGCTTGCTTTGTGCTGATTTTTGAAGCTCTGACCTTATCGGTTAATCCTGATAATTTATGGTGTTCCTGACACCAATCGTTCATACCGACCAGGACATCTTCATCCTGAAAAATGATTATCTCGGGACCTTTCTCAACGATATTCAGGTCCGTATCGGTGACAACGGTGGCAATTTGCAGGATTTTATCGACATCGGCTTCCAGGCCTGTCATTTCCAGGTCCATCCAGACCAACCTACTATTTTCTGTAATCATTTAAATTTTTTCCATCTCCTTTTGACTGTCTTCAGCCCGAATTACCTCACTGATCCGAATTCCGTATCTTTCATTCACCACCACAATTTCACCCCGGCACATTAATCGTCCGCCAATCATCACATCCATAGGCTCACCGACAACTTTGTCAAATTCTACTACTGACCCAGCTTTTAGAGCCAGTACTTCCCTCATGGATTTTTGTACAGAGCCGATCTGGGCTTGCATACTTAAGGGAACATCGTGAAGATAATCCACTTCACCATGGGGAATTTCCTCCTCTTCTTCCTCACCAATGCCAACTTTTTTTACATCTTTTTTTCCTCCGCCTGTACCAAACAGGTCCTCATCTAAATCATATTCATCTGATCTGGCCATTATATCACCTTGTCTTTTGATTTTGCTGGCTATTTTACAAGCACAATATATTTCACTGATGATACAGATGTATTTACAGTAAATTCGACGGCTTTATCCATCATTCCATTGGCAACGTTTAATGATTACAGATTAAAAGGAATATGGATGAACCTTGTTTTTTACTTGGTCTCATCCTATCATTGAACCAGTATTAATACAATTGTCAACATATGCTAAATGTTGCCTTACCGGTAAAACCGTCTATTGTAAAAAGCAAAAAAGGTTCCTTTCTCCACTTCTTTATGAACAATAACCCAATGAACAAGATTTTTTGTATAATGCATCTATCCTACAGCTGCTTTGCCTTGTATGCCTTTCTTCAATTTTAACGATTTTCGTTTTTTTACACATTTTTGTATTTTTGCTTTCTATTTGCATTATAATTGAATTATATGTTTTTTATAATCTTTAAAAACATGATTTTATAATAGTTACAATTATTTACCTTGTAGAAGGTGGTTTAAAAAAAAATGATAACTAAACCAATCGACTATTGGGTAGAATTTCTGGATTCGTTTTTGTCTATCTTCTTTTCTATAATCAGCACACGAGGTTGTTATGAAACAATTCTTAATTTTTATTGGTATTTGCATCTTCAGTGTTGGATCAGCCTGGGCCCAACAAAACTGTACGGATACATCTTGCTTGCCTGCAAAAGTGCAGGAAGATTGTACGATCAAAGAGAGTAACGGATGTATTGACTGGACAAACGGTGTGGTTTACGCCACCGGTATGGGAGTCCCCAATCCGGATTTCAAGACACCGGCTCAAAAACGATATTCTGCTTATCAGGCAGCTAAAATCGTTGCCCAAAGAAATCTTTTGCAGATGGTTGAAGGCATTAATATTACGTCTACCCAGACAGTTAAAGCCGGAATGTTGGAAGATGATACCATCCAAACCGAAATCAGCGGTCGTATCAAACATGTTCAGGAAGTGGGCAAAGCAAAAACCATGAACGACGGATCTATTTGGGTGACCATGAAAATGTACTTGCGAGATATTATATCCATTATGGTGGATAATCAGCAATTTGAACTGGGTAATGCGGCATCCATGCCTGCGACTTCAACTATTACGCCTGAATCTCAATCGGAAAGCAAGCCAGACGACTCCCTGACCTATGGTGGTAGTCCTGACGTTATTTACAGTGGTTTGATCATTGACGCTAGCGGCTCTGGACTAACACCAGCTATGGCACCCAAAGTGTATGATCCCGAAGGAAAAGAAGTATATGGGTCTGCAGCCGTGGAAAGAGATTTTGTCCTACAGCACGGTATTGTCGGATACGCCAAAGACATCGAAAAAGCGAAAAATAATGACCGCATAAAAGGGAATCCATTACTCATTAAAGCTACGCTGAGTCCGGGAAAAACATCGGATGTGATCATTTCCAAGGAAGACGCCAAGCTGTTAAATCAATTGGAATCCAATCAAACATTTTTGCGGGAAGCGCGTGTAATGATTGTTATTTAAGTTGGTTTCTCTCACTGGATACCGGATCAACGGGCTGTCACTATGGAAAAACTGAAGATCTTTCCCGATTTATTACTGACGTTATGTCATATTTGTCACCCTGAACTTGATCCCATTAGCACTGAATTATTTATAATTCGATATATCCAAAACTTACTATTCCGGCCTTGGAACCGGAATACAGGCAAATATACGTCAAATAGCTGCTTTTGCAGGAATAATAGGACTTTTTAAGCTATATATTAAAATGACTTTGCGTTTATAGAATTTGATCCGAGTACCATTGGTATTTATGAACATTACAGCATAGATTCCCAATTGAGTCTGGAAAGACGGCTTGGCTTAAATTTTACGAAATATGACTGATTTTTGAATTGTAACACAATCTGTAAGTCCGGCATGACGTATGTTTACTTAAAGCCTTATTAGAAATACGATCCACTCGTTCCGAACAAAATGAAGTGTCTTTCAAGGATTTATTCGGTCGGGTGCTAGATTTTCGGCTCAGGATGATAAATACCAGAGCTTAACTTAATAGTATTGATCGCCCTACCGTTTGTTAGTTACTTTAATTAACACTGATAATTCAGGAAAACAGACAAGCCGGACAGAAACCTAAATATTTTTAAAAACACTGTAATATTTGTTGTTTTTCGCCTACAATACAAAAAAATTAGATAGGCGGACGTGTTTCGTTGAATAAAACCTTAACCCAAACAAGGAGCTACCCAATGAATGATAGACGTTTATTAAAATATACTTTTTTACCGGGACTGATAGTATTGATCGTTCTTTTACTGGTCGGTTGCGGGGGCAAAACAAAGGAAACCCGGACCAGTCAAGGGTACATGGATACACCAGAATTTCACGTTCAACGTGGAGATGAAGCCTTAATGAAACATCAATATGAAGATGCGCGCAGCTCTTTTCGTAAAGCTCTGAAACTTAAGCCCGATTTTTCCCAGGCTTTGAGTGGTATGGCAGCAGCTTCCGCTTATGAAGCCTCTCGCCCCGGTATCACCATTAAGACTCAAAAGAATGTTCTGGAAGAGGCTGAAGATCAAATTGAAAAAGCCCTGGACACCGCCGTCAACAAGCAACAGCGTTCAAGAGCTCATAGTTTTGCTATCCAGGTGTATCTGGCTTTAAAAATGCCGGATAAATGGTACAAAAAAGCCATGGATCATTTTGAGGATGCGACGGATCTAACACCTAATGATCCGGAACCATACTTTTTCATGGGTAAAGCGGAAACCGTCCAGTTGAATTATGCCGAAGCCAACAAAATGTTTCACAAGGTTTTGAGTATTGGTGGAAAGTACGAAGAGGAAGCTAATGCGGAACTCAAAAAGGTACAACGTATTCAACGTGCCATGCCCGGAAGTCGTTTCGGCGCTAAGATCGCCAATGTGGAAAAAATAACCCGGGCAGATGTTGCCGCTCTATTTATAGCCGAGTTGAGACTGGATCGTTTGTATAAAAACCAGGCTCAGTCCTCAAGTGGATCGTACCAGGCGCCTAAATCGCAACAAAAATTCAAGACTGATCCCCTTCAGAAATTTCCCGAAGCGGTAGATATTTCCGGACACCCATTGGAAGGGGCTATCAGAGAAGTTATGAAACTGAGAGTCAAAGGACTCAGCCCTGATCCGTCCCACAAGTTTTATCCGGATCAAGAATTTAAACGTGCAGAATTTGCCCAGTTGATCCAGGATGTTTTAATTAAAATTACCAACAATAACTCTCTATCTACTCAATATATTGGTGAACGCTCCCCGTTTCCCGATGTCAGTCAAAATGTATGGTACTACAATGCAGCCAGAACTGTTGTTAACAGGGGACTCATGCAGGTCAACAACAAAGTGACCGGTGCTTTTGCCCCCTTGGAAACTGTTAGTGGTGCTGATGCCCTATTAACCATTCGAACGATGAAGGAAATTTTAAAGGCTTATCTTAGGTAGTGGTTTTGCGGGATGTCTGACAGGTTAGATTATATTCCGGACTTGTCCCGGAATATAATACTTTTTTAATGGAATATAAAACCAGGCCAATGTCCTAAAGAAGTCAAATGGCTATCACTGGTTTTCATTATCTACCCAGCGTCCCTTTTCCTTGATCAGCTGAATGAGCCGTTCCACAGCTTGGGTTTCATCGATGTTTCTACAAACCCTTTCCTGTCCAAAGTAAAGATCGATCTTTCCGGCACCGCTGCCAACATAACCAAAATCGGCATCCGCCATTTCGCCAGGACCGTTAACAATACATCCCATAACACCGATTTTTAATCCTTTCAGATGCCTGGTCCTATTTTTAATTTGTCCGGCAGTGGCCTGGATATCATACAAGGTTCTACCGCAGGATGGACAGATAATGTAATCCGTGGCAACAATTCGGCTGCGTGTCGCCTGTAAAAGATGTAAGATACGATTGAACTGTTCGGAGTCGGTTTCCGCCCGGATAAGTAAAAAGTCCACCAATCCTTCGCTTAATATACCGGCCAACATGACTTCCGCAGACAAGTCTTTATCGCTGGAAATGATCGGAACTATCATTCCGATCGGCAGGGGGGATGAAGCGGAATTATTTTTGTAATAACGACGTAAAAACTGAAGGGGATTTCCATCATCAATTAAAAAAGCTGAATACCCTGACAAATCCACCGGTAAAGCAAATTGATTCTGATCAGTAATTTCAAAGACCGGCTTTTCCAATCCCTCCAAAAATAGATTTGTTTGGTCTTTTTGATAAGTCAGGTCACTTTCAAATAGGATCTCCGATTCCGGCAATGGATAGTTTTTTCGGCGACCAACCTTCACTGGATCACCTTGACCGATTTTTATCTGATTGATATCAACAGATTGATTATTAACTCGTTGGTGATTTAAATCTCGATACCAATCATCCGCTTCAGGAACAGCTTGCACTTTCGAAGGCAAAATGGCGGACAGGAGTTTTCGGGCAAATATAACTTCATTGGCACTGGGTTCGGTTAAAGACACCCGAATGGTATCACCAATACCGTCGGCCAGCAAGGTCCCGATACCAGCCAGGCTTTTCATTCTCCCCATGACACCATTACCGGCTTCAGTTACACCCAGATGTATGGCTGGTGCAAGGCTGTTTTTACTTCTTTCCGCCAGCAATCGGTAGGCTTTTTGAACAACCATCGGATTGGAAGATTTTAATGACACAACAATTTGATCAAATTCCTGTTCTTCGAATAATTGGATCATTTCCAACGCAGACTGAACCATGCCCATAGGAGAATCGCCGTATTGTTCTATCATTCTAGATGATAAAGACCCATGATTCACCCCGATTCTCAGAGCGCGGTCATACTGTTTTAAGCTTTTTACCAGGGGTTGAACCGATTCTTTCAGCTTCTCATACCCTTCCAAAAAAAAATCACCATCCAGTTTTTTAGCTGAACTTTTCGGACTGTCTGAATAATTACCGGGATTAATCCTGACTTTTTCAAACAGTTCACATGCATCCACCGCCAGCGCCGGAGAGAAATGAATATCCGCCACCAAGGGAATAAAAATACCTTCCTCTTTCATTAAATGTCTGATCCTGGGAACTGCTTGTAGATCTTTTCTAGATGGGATGGTCAAGCGAATCAACTCACAATCCACTTGAGCCAATGATTTGATTTCATTGATACAATCCAAGACCTCGATTGTTGGAGAAGTCAGCATGGATTGAATATTTACTGCGCGTTCCCCGCCGATTTTCAGGTCGCCTATTTTGACAATCCTGGTCTTTAATCGACGGTATACCTGCGGATATCCAATAGATTTCATAAACAAATCTGTTTTATGAAGGAGAAAGGATGGAGGGGATTTTTAGTCTATTTCGATATCCAACATATCGTCTACTTTTTCTTCCTTTTCGTAGATATTTGGCTTGATAAATCCTTTTACCATCTCGTAATGCGCCACTGTGGACGGCTTTCTGTCTTCCAATGTTTCATCGGCAGTCGCTTTGCTGGTTTTACCGCTATATAGATCACGGGTTCTTTTGACAATGACTTTAACTTTGTCAAACAAACTGATGTCTTTTAAATCTTTGTAATCTTCTACTAATTCAAGATACTCCATAAAATCCTCAATAGAATTTTGGTTTTACCGGTATTGAAACTGACTCTTTCTGCAAGTGTTCTGAAACAAATACATGCGGAGCTTTTAATTACGGCAGGTCCGGCAGCGGCCATGTAAGCCACCCTACCGTTCGTTAAGTGCATTAGTCGGAATATGTAAATTTAATTAATACAAGCGCATTGAGTTAATGATAGAAATTTAAACGCAGTAGCATTTTATTTATTTTGCTGATTTTTCCTTCTTTGGCTTACCTTTTGTGGCCATAACGGAAAGATCTAATATCGTTTAAGTTTCATTCAGAAAAACAAACAACTTATAACTACAGCATCTCCATCAACTGCTTGGCTTTATTGGCGTATAAACTCTTGGGATAATCTTGCAATAAAATCTGTAGGGTTTGTTTGGCCATATCATTTTTCTTTTCGGCAATGTAGACTTCCACCTGTTCCATAAGAATAATATCCGTCATAAGGTCGGTTTTAGCAGCAGTCAATATTTCCAGTGCCTCTTCGTATTTCTTTTGCTCACGTAAAACATTGGACAGGTGCAGACTGGCCAGAACAAAAAGCTCTGATTGGTTTTCCACATAACTCAGCAGGTCTTTCAAATCTGCTTCGGCTTCAGAATAAAGCTGTTTTTGATAGTTGAGGTTAGAGCGATAAAACAATGCAATAATCTGTTGTCTGGTATCCGGATTTTCATCAATGAATGTATTTAAAATCGGCATGACGCTTTTAAATCGCTCTTCATCCGACAGAGATGCATCAAAAACCTTTTGTTCGATTGCAAACAAGGTTTCATTTCGCATATTATCCCGGTATTGGATATATCTGAACCCACCATATACCGAACCAATGGCAGTTAAAATTACAACTGCAATAGCGATGAACAGTTTTCGCCTGATATAAATGTAATTTGCCGCATGAAAAAGAAAATCATCCAATAAATCCGACTTTAGATCTTCAGGTGTTTCTCCCTTTTGCTGATCTGTTAGCGACATTTCCGCCGCATTAGATTTTGTTTTTGTGTTCTTTATATTCGAAGTAGCCAAATTAAGCACCAATAAAAAATTACAGTAAATTGAACCCCATACTTAAAATCATGTGACTGTTTTATTTGAAGTAAACCAATATATACGACCTGCATTATTTCGTCATTTTCCAATAAGATGACGATTACAAACTTACTGCCCACAACGAATAGAAGGAACTCTACCTGAATAGCAGGAGAATCTTTATTATTCAACCGCTTTTCATGTGAAAAATCGTTGCGTAATTGTCTATTTTTCAGTTAAAGATCGTCTTTGTCAACGAGTATGAATTGCTGAACCAACTCTTCGATTTGTTTGATATTGATAGGTTTTGTAATAAAACCATTAAGACCCATCTTGATACTTTTCCGTTTCCATGCATCGTCTGTTCCCGCAGTCATAGCTATAATAGGAATTGATGAAACCTGATTGGCTTTTTCATATTTTCGGATTTCCATCGTTGATTCAAAACCATCCATAATCGGCATTCTTAGATCCATAAAAATCAAATCTAATGAATCGGCATTTTCTTCCAATGACTCAATGTAGCACTCCAGTGCTTCTTTTCCATCAGCCACAGTTGAAACAGCATACCCATGTTTCTGCATAATTGTTTTGACCAGCTTCAAATTTAATTGATTATCATCAGCAACTAACACCCTGATATCACTTGGTTCTCTGTTCATATTTGTGGCCCCGAGCTTCTCGTTAGTCGAATCTCCGTTTTGACTGCCTGTTTTTTGCGGCAGGGGTAAAACTATTTTGAAACAAGTGCCTTTCCCTTCCTTACTTGTAACAGTGATGGTGCCATTATGGCGTTCAATCAACTCTTTGGTAATAGATAAACCCAAACCAGTGCTTTTCTCACCAGCAGTTCCGAGTCTGGAGATTTTTGAAAATCTATCAAACAGATAGGGTATTTTGCCCTTTGGTACACCGATACCATTATCGATAAAGGAAATGGCCAGTTTCCCATCGCTCGTTTCTTCAATGACCTGCCGAACTTCTCCATTATTGGGGGTAAATTTTATAGCGTTGGACAGGAGATTATTAAATATACGGATCAAGGCATCTTTGTTACCTAATAAGATCGGCTTTTTTCCAGATTTATTTTTGATCTTCAATTCAATATTCTTTGGTGTTGCCATATGCCGTACAGTATTGGTTGAAGATTCAATAAGATCCATCACTTGCACTGTTTTCATGTCCAGTTCGTATTTTTCCGATTGGGCTTGTCCAAGGTCCAGAATGTCGTTGATGAGGTTAAGAAGAAAATCGCCTGAATCTTTAACGTGTCTTAAATACTCTTTGTGTTTATCTTCTACTGAATTATCCTCAATCAGTAATTTGGTGAATCCCAGAATTCCATTAAGAGGTGATCTAAGATCATGAGATGTAACTGAAATTAAGTCGTCTTTTAACTTATTCAACCGTTTTAGTTGTTGGACCTGATCGAATAATTTTTTATTCAACATCCTGGATTCAAAATGCACACCAATCCTGGCCAGCAATTCCTCTTTGGCAAATGGTTTAACTACATAATCGGAAGCACCGGCCTTAAATATCTTCAGCATGGATTTTTTTTCCGATAGAGCGCTTAGGAAAATAATGGGAACGGACCTGTTGCCCAGCTCAAACCTGATTTTTTTACATAATTCATCACCATCCATCTCGGGCATCATAAAATCGGTGATGACCAGATCGATATTTTGCTGATTGACCTTGAACTTCTCAAATCCATCCTGGCCATTAACGGATAAAATGGTGGTCACCCCTTCACCCTTCAGAATATTGTTGAGAATGCTCCTTGTGATATCACTATCTTCAACAATCAAAGCAGTCATTCCCTGTAAGGTAGTATCGGGTTTCAGCAGACTGTTGACAGTGGCGGCAATTTCCCCTTTTAAAAAGGGTTTGATAATAAAATCGGTGGCCCCCACCTCGAAACCCATTTGTCTTCCTTCAATAGTATCGTTGGCAGTGACGAATACTATGGGAACCTCTTTTTCCCCATCAACGGATAACGGCTGGATGTCCGTCCGGATCTTATAAACGGCATCAAATCCATTCATCTCTGGCATATCTACATCCATGGTAATCAGGCTGGGTTCTTCCTTGATAACCTTTTCCAAGGCATCAAACCCATTTACAGCCTCTACTACTTGAAAATCCGCTGCTTCTAATTCATTGCGTATGATATGGCGCATCATTCTGCTGTCATCTACGACTAGAATTTTCATC
This sequence comes from bacterium, assembly GCA_041556995.1. Lineage (GTDB taxonomy): Bacteria > SAR324 > SAR324 > XYD2-FULL-50-16 > XYD2-FULL-50-16 > JAHJTV01. The sequence continues at coordinate 21,924 of JBFFHJ010000042.1, forward strand.
TTTTCCAAATATGGTAAAATTAGAGGGGGCTCTATAAATTGTATTAATCCTAAGGGTCAACTCTTATCAGTTTAATTGGAGACGCCATAAATGGCAAGGAATTAATGATTTTTAAAGACTCCCGAACGTCCTTCTCTTTAGCTGTTTGAGTGATCAGGACGAAAGACGTTGAATTTTCGGCATCAGTTTGGTTGCTTTTTAATTCCTGCTGAATATTCACATGGTTTTTGGACAGGATGTTTTCGATTTCTGGAGGTAGCTGGTTGTTGTTTTTGATATTAAACCTCAAATAATATTCGGTTTCAATTTCCTCTACCGGAATTATCTCCATTTTTTTCAACCTTTCAAATGGAACGCCCAGCGGCTGAACGCTGTTTGCCCCATCAATGGACAGTACCCTTCCAATTTCTATTATATCAGCCACTACTGCCGATGCTGTAGGAAATGATCCGGCACCTGCCCCGTAACTCATAGTGTGACCAACAAAATTACCAAACACGGAAATGGCATTAAACGCCCCCTGAACCGAAGCAAGCATACTGTCCTTTTTAACCAGGGCGGGATGTACTCGGCCTTCAAACCCACGTTCTGTGTTCAGCGCCTTACCTAATAGTTTAATTCGATATCCCAACTCATCGGCCAAATCAATGTCGATGGGCTCGATGCCGGTAATGCCTTCAATATAAAGTTGATCAAAGTCAAACAGAGCATTGAAAGCCAATTCCATCAAAATAATAACCTTATGGGCTGTATCAATGCCTTCGATATCGAAAGTGGGATCAGCTTCCGCATATCCCTTATCCTGGGCTTGCTTCAGGGCAGTTTTGAAATCAGTTCTTTCATTAGTCATAGCGGAAAGGATATAATTACCAGTCCCATTGATGATACCAGAAAAGCCATCAATTTTATCACCACTGAATCCTTCCCTAATATTGCGAATAATAGGAATGCCGCCACCAACACTGGCTTCATAGCCAAAAAGCCCTTTTGAGCCATAAGCAGCACTAAAAATCTCCTGGGAATGCTTTGCCAGAAGCGCTTTATTAGCAGTCACAACAGATTTTCCTTTATCAAAGGCATCCAGCACTATTTTTTTGGCGATGCCTGTACCCCCGATAAGTTCAACCATCACATCGATTTCAGGGTTGTTTAGAATATCATCCACCGAATCAGTGACCTTGATATTAGAAAAATCGACATCCAAATGATCGTAAGGATCGATGGTGGCCGCTTGAACAATGTTTATATCCAATCCTGTCCGTGTTTGGATTATTTGTGCATTTTTCTGTAATAAGGTGGCTACACCTGCTCCAACCGTTCCCAAACCACATAGTCCGATCTTGATATTTTTTTTCATATATTCCCTTTTTATTTACTTATTAATCCAGACTGATTTTCCCTGGATAATTCTTTTAATAACCTTATATTTATTGCTTATTAAATCAATTTTCATCCAGTTTTTCACTCTTCAAACCATGCCGCAATTAAAAATTGACTTGATTTTCTTCGTTTTATCATTCTGAATATACTGCCTTTTGTACAATTAGAAAGTATTTAAACAGCATTATTTAGAACATATTACCGCTTTTTCTCTCCCGGTAATTCCTTTAACACCCATATAGGGCCCAACATCATTAAGTTAAGGATAATTTTATACTTATAGTCATCCTGAGGGCGAAATGAAGAATCCTAATGGAACCCAAGCGACATTCAGCAGCAACCTGATTGCATGAAGGCCCTTCTGTATCAGGTTGTTTAAATAAAACTCAAGACGATGTCAGATGATGTCATTTGCTTTTTTTGCCTTGAGAAATCCTTCGTCGTATATCCTCAGGATGACAGGCGACAAGGATTTATAATTAATGGCATTGACATAGGAGACTCTGCCGTTATTTCTTCAATCGGAACATCAAGTTACTGTAATATCTGCATTGATGTACTTTTTTAACAGACCTACAAAATCAAATTTTTGTAGCTTCGCCTGTTCCTTGGGCGAAATGTAAAAGTAGTCGATAATCTGTTTTCCGATAGTAGTAATGGTTACCTGCTGTGGAAATACACCAACGGCTTCAAACGACCTCATAATTTTATAATATATGAACGGCGCATCATATAATGAGATTTTAACCGCAATAAAATCAGTTTTCACCCTGGAAAACCGTTCATTTTTGATTTCTTTAACCAAATAGCCTTTTTCCAATTCTGGGAAAAACTGTAACTGGACGTTGAGCATTTTCTTGGCTTCAGCTACTGGTTGTGGATTCAGCGGCGGAATATGTAAGTTTTTGATGATATCTTCGATCTCATTACTGGATAAATCATCTGTTCCCTGTTTTTTAGAAACCTTAAAAAAACCGACCCATCCCTCTTTACCGTTGGTATAAATGACTTTATTTATTTTCCCATTTTCGATGTTTAGCCCTCGCCAGCCCAGCACATACGCTATTTTTGCTTGTAAATTTGTTTCCCCGATACAATGAAAAAGAATGGTATCGTATTCTCCCCGTTCACCTTTAATATAAGAAAACTGAATCTTACGTCGGATATTTTTTTCAAATTGTTGTAATTGAGATGTCAGCACTTCAACTCTGGAGCTGAGCAGATATCGATTGGGAATGGCGGTAAAAAACCAATTCCATGAAACGCTTAAGGGAGCAACAATAGAGAATATGGTATCTTCGGAAAAAACCTGTCTAATAGTTTGTGTAAAACGAAACCGATGCTTATCCAGTGATTCTTTATCCAGTTCTGCCAGTTTCAGAAAAACCAGCAAATTTTCCAGCTCATCGCGATAGGTTTCCAATTTTTTAAACTCTGACGGCGATTCCTTTTTTAATGATGAACTGATGACATCCTCCAGGCTTTTGTTGCAGCACTGATTCAACAGCAGCTCAAGCAGCACAGAAGTTCGAGTCTCATCGACTTTTTGGTCCAAATAATGATTGACCATATCAGTAATCGAACTGGAAAACTCCTTTTGTTTAAATTCTCCCAGAATACTCATGGTTTTTTCGAAAAAGTTTTCCAGATGGGCTGCTTTGTAGCTCATTTCGGCATTTACACTCTTAAAATCACTAAGATTTATCAAATACAGTAAAATCACCTTCCTAGGATCACGTTGTGCCAGTTCAAAAAACTTTAAAATTCCTAAATCCAGGTAGGTGGAAAGCTGACTGAATCGAACTACGGACTGATGATTTGAAATCAGTAAACGCACCAGGTTCAATATTTCAGAATCCTCCTCCCATCCCAACTGTACTAGCATATTAGTCGACAATACCGGACCCAGCTCTTCATGATCCTTATATGGATCGATTTTACCCACATCGTGGAAAAACACCGACCATTTAAGAGCAAAAATATCATCCTGGCTGATAAACCTCCATAGTTCCGGTTCATCCTTATGCAGAGTATCTATCTCAATTTCAACCTGTTGAAGGGATTTGAGCGAATGGATGCAAAGCGGATATTCATGAACATCCAGATTTCGCAATAGAAAACGCATTCTATTCGCTTCCGGAAGAAATGCACCCAGTAGGGTTTTGATATTTCCTTCCCAATCCAAGGGGGCTGCTATCTGAACCATCTGCTCTAATACCACGGAGCTGTTTTCCGCCGTAAACAGATCAAAAATAAATTGTTGTAAATCTGATATAGGCGATGTCTCAACCACCTCATACAAATCCGGAATAAGTCCGGCCAGACCATTTTTTAAATCCCGGCATAAATAGTTACCTGTTCTTCCGATATAACGAAAAAGATCAAACAGGTTTTCCGAATTTAAAAAAAGTTTTTTTAAATTCTCTATATCGGCCCCCTGTACTCTCTCTTTTTTTTCTTGAGCTCGGAACTGAATATTCCAGGTAAAACGAGGTTTATGTCCATACACCTGGAATCGAATGATCTCTTCAGATCCAAGATGTTTGTACAAAATAAATCCTGGCAGATTTTCTGCCACAATGCGATCCAGCATTACCTGGATAATTGATTGCGATAATCTGGAAATGGTTTGGATTGAATGCAACCGGTAACGATCCATAAAATCAACCGTTGCAAATCGCTGTTTCAATTTCAGATATGAAATACCAGCACGATCATTGAGGAGATCTTTTCTGATTTCACCCACATCCGATAGATCACTAGTATTCATACGTTTAAGTCGATCGCTATAAAAAGAATACAACCCCAGAAAATTCCGCAAATCAAAATAAAATTCCAAAGATTGAAGCAGGTTGATTTTATCCGTTTCGGAAATCCAACCTTGTTCTTTTAAAAAACCGATTAAAAATCGGGAATTTCCGCATTCATGATTAACGACGATCAATACCATCCACAACACATATTGCAAGTGCCTGATACCGCCAAATCCCTCCTTAATAAGCAGAGTTTCATTATCTTTAGGTAATAGTTCATCCATTTGCCGTTTCAGATATCGGATCATTTTTTCGCGAGGACAAATTTCCAACATTTGTTTTTTTAATTGATCCAGATTCCTTACTTTTCCCAAGATAACACGTCCTTCAAGAATGGATGGAATGGCATGCATCATTTCGGTTTTTCTAAAGCGAGTCAGATCTTCACCTAACTCAAAATATTGAGAGGCTACATCCAGAGATATCTCCTGGAAAAGCTCTTCCATGCGCTTAATCAATTCCTGGGCGGTCTGTTTTTCGAGGTTGGATATTGGTGAAAGATTCAGACAAAAAGCCAAGTCAATATCCGAAGAAAAAGTGAGTTCTTCCCTGCCATACCCTCCCCGGGCAAAAATGACAAGGTGATTCAATAGTGTATCCTCTTTGGATCGTTTTTTTGTAATCTGTGGCGTTATTTCCTGTAAAACATCCAACTCCATCTGAAGATCGGTTACTTCGTTTTGGATATCGGTGAGTATGTTTAAATAATACGCACGTTCGGCCGGGTCTATATGAATTTGGTTGTTGGCATTTTCCGAAAGAAATGTCTCCATTTCAGATTGTCTTTGACGTTTCTGTGGCAGGTTTTTTTTTATATAGGATATTTTTTGATCACTGGTTTTAAATACTGCCTGCATGAGGAGGGGCTCCTCCTCATAAACAAAATTCCAGGTGAACACCACCCAGGCATCCATCCATAATGAATACTGAGCAACAATTTCTTCCGCATTTTGGCTGACAAGCACTTCTTCGGCTATGGTTTCACTGAATTCAAGATAAATCCGTTCGAACATTTCCTTGTAAATTGTTTTCCTTTTTTCCAATGAAACCGACGTAGAAATCCTGTTCCCTTTTACGGTCGCCATCAACTTTTTATAATAGACATTGCCAAAGGCACTTGAACTCTTCAAAACAGCCATATAAAAAAATATTAGGGAAAAGTGAGGTGGGCTTATCGATCCAGAAGAAATCTTTGACTGGAACTATGATTCATTTTATTGAAATCACTTAATAATTAAACGCTATCCACTTTAATATTGAGTTTCCAATTCCAAAGTCTATCGATTACAGATATCCTGAAACCTTCACCATATTATAAAAATTCGCCTGAAAACAAAATCAAAATCTCCGGCTAAACCTTGAAAAATGAAAAATAAAAAAACACTTATCTTGTCCGGAATGGGACTAAACTGTGAAAAAGAAACCGCCTACGCCTGTAAAAAATCCGGTGCCCGTGAGGTGGAAGTTCTGCATACACTTCGACTCCTGGAAGGCGCTGTCAGCCTGAAAGACTACGATTTTATTATTTTTATCGGTGGTTTTTTAGACGGTGATTACCTGGGCTCCGCCCGTGTGGGCGTTAATCGCTTCAAATTTGGATCGTCGGATAAGATCAACTTGAAAGAAGAATTGACCGGATTTGTAAACAGCGGAAAATTGGTATTGGGCATCTGCAATGGTTTTCAAATGCTTGTTAAATTAGGTATGTTACCTGATGAAGAACAGGCGTTTGAGAATCAAACCATATCGCTGACTCAAAATCGAAACGGCATATTCGAAAATCGATGGGTTCATTTAAACATCAATCAAGCCAATACTAATGTATTCACCAAAGGTATCGATTCCCTTTACCTTCCTGTCCGGTGTGGGGAAGGGCGGATTGTTGTCACAGATTCTAAAATCAAGGAAAACATTTTGGACAACAACCAGGTTGCCATGTTTTATGCCGATGAAAATGGGAAAATCACAAATACATACCCGGACAATCCGTGCGGATCATGGCACGGAGTGGCAGGATTAAGCAATCAGAGAGGAAACATACTTGGTATGATGCCACATCCGGAAGCGTATAATCATTACACCAATCACCCGCAATGGACTCGAATGACATTTTCATCCGAAGACGGAGATGGATTGAAGATTTTTAAAAATGCTTATTCATACTTGGATCAGTAGGTATATAACTTATCAAGTAGACATACAGGTCATCTTCACAGTCTGTATGGTAGCTGTATGTCTATTTATTTGTTCCCGGATTTTAGGGCGGTCACATAGATCCCAATGTTATTAAGTCAAGAAAAACGTTTTACTTATTGTCATTCTGGAACCTAACTAAGGCAATATGAAGAATCTCAATGGAACTCAGGTGATATTCAGCAATAACTTGATTGTATGAAAGTCCTTCTATATCAGGTTGTTCTTAAAAGATTCAAGAAATGTTATAGGACATCACTTTCTGGTCCTGAAAGACACTTCGTTGTGCCTCATCGGAATGGCAAATGGCATTGACCCGCCTCTACAACTTTATTCTCAACACTTAACAAAATAGATCTCATGTATTATCTGGACAACGCCGCTACCACCCGTCCATTTCCAGAGGTGATTGATATTGTTGATAAATGTCTAAGTCAAAACTTCGGTAATCCTTCAAGTATTCATCCATTTGGAGTTCAAGCAGCCAATATTATATCTGAAGCGCGAAATACGCTGGCCGAACTTTTCGGAGTTCCCCAAGCAGGCATTATATTTTGCAGCAGTGGAACAGAAAGCGATAATCTGGCCATCAATGGCATTTTCCCCAATAAACAGCATCCAACGGGAAACATTATCACCACAAGCTTGGAACATGCCGCTGTATTAAAGTCTGTTGAGGCATTGGCAGAGAAAGGAGTGGCAGTAGACTATGTAAACATAAATCAGCAAAGCGGCCTGGTCGACCTTCAGCATTTGAAGCAGCTGATCAAGCCCGACACGCGGATAGTTTCCATACAGCACGTAAACAGTGAAACCGGCATCATTCAAGATTTACCATCTATTTCTAAAACCATCAAAGGTCAAAATCCCGATGTCTTTTTTCACTCCGATGGTGTGCAAGGATTTTCCCGGTTCCCGGTTAACTTGAAAAAACTGGGAGTGGATATGTATTCCATCAGTGGACATAAGTTTCATGGTGTTAAGGGTGCCGGTGCATTGATTCTCTCCCGAAGGATCGACTTAAGGCCAATTATTAACGGCGGTGGGCAGGAATTTGGGTTCCGTTCGGGAACAGAAAACGTGGCCGGTATCGCATCCTTAGGGTTGGCAGCTAAATTGGCTTGTAAACGTATAAATGAAAACTACAAGAAGATCGAAGCATTCAGTCGATTTTTAAAGCAGGGAATAAAAAATGAAATTCGGGACATCGATATTTTTGAATCGGCAGCCACCGTTCCCCACATCATCAGCCTGGCCATACCCGGAATCCCGGGTGAGATACTCCTGCACCACTTGGTAGAACGCCGTATTTATGTCAGTACTGGCAGCGCTTGCCAAGCATCATCAAAAAAGCTATCGTCAGTGCTGCAAGCCCTGGGATTTTCGCAAAAGCGAATTAAAGAAACCATCAGAATATCACTGGCAGCAATAGAGATTCCTGAAAACCAGGAATCTTTTCTTAAACAATTTTTAGAAGTAGTTCGGGAATTGAGGGATATGATGTGAGCAAAACAAATTGAATCCGGGAACGTTCACTTAGTATCTTGAAATCCACCGCCAAAAAGAATCAACCAAAAAGGTATTCCATCAGCCTCGAATTCCACATTCATGGAAGTCGCTTCGGTTTTTACAAAAACATCGGGGCCAATCAAGGGTAATCCAAGATCAAACATCTGGTCGGACGGAATTAAGTCTGCCATGAGTCGCCCAGCAATAACATTAATGATTTCTCCCAGGACATCATGCATTAATTCTTCCGAAATCTCCTCCTCTTCCAGATTATACATATTTTTAGCGAATTCGATGGCCAATCCTATCGGCAAAACCAGTCGCATCTCGCCTGGAAAAGGTTTATTTATCAGGATTTCTACGCGCAATCGCACCAAATGTTCGTCATACGGTGTTTCTTTGTCGGATTTAATCACTTCCATAAACGCCATATTTTCAATAGTTTCCAAAGTAGCGTTTACTAATTTATCCAAAATTTTCATCCCGGCACCTTATGTTGTTTTTTGATGTTTTCCCTAAAAATTAAAATCCAAAAGTATCTTCTTTCATATTAAATAATTTTTTCATCACTGGCACTAACTTGGCCGGTGCAATAGGTTTACTTAACACCTCTTCGGCACCAAGCGACTTTAGTTCTTCTCTTTTAGCCGGATTATCAACACTGGTTATAACGACCACCGGCATATAGGTTAGTTTTGGGCTACTTTTCAGCCACCTCAAGAGTGTGGCCCCATCCATTACCGGCATGTTTAGATCAATAACAGCAAGATCCGCCGGATTTTCTTTCAACTTAGCGAGGGCTTCTTTTCCATCTCCTGCTTCGAAAAACTCTGTCTCCTGATCGGTGAAAACCATCTCCAGGCACCTTTTAACAAACATCCTGGAAGTTACCGAATCATCTACAATCATGATCTTTCTCATGGTATGCCTTTAATTTAGTATCGTTCTATATCCTATGACCCCTGGGAAATAGTCACTCGTCCCGAACTTGCATCAACATCAACTGTCCTGCTAATATTGCCACCTGTTTCTTCCGCTACTACAGCTAACTGATAAGACCATAGTATTTTTTTTATCGTAATTACATTCCTTTTTCCGATGTTGAACCGTTGGTTTGGGTCCATTACTTGTGCACCACCTACTAATTTGATAATAAGCCCTTTGCCTTTGGGATGACTTCCCAGCTTTGCCATCTCGTTTAAAAAAAACGGGATTCCGGTATCAGCAAAATATCCAGGTTGTTTCTCTGCCTTCTCTGGATTAATACTCGAATCCGGTAATGCGATATGCATCAGCCCAACAATTCTTGCTTTAGGATCCAGGGCAATAACCGCCACACACGATCCCAAGCCGAATGTTTTTATTTTTTCTTCCGGATTTTTCGAAACGGCAAGTTCACCAATACCTACATTAATCTGTTTCATGCATCCTATCTTGTCTGGACCAGCAGGGGTCTATATTGTTAAATACCGGATTATTTGTCAACGTGACTGATACTAGGTAATTCCATGCATTCGACCGTGACCAACGCCATAATCTTAAATCTTTCGACAGAAGGTCTAGCTGCAAAAAAGAAACACGTTTAAGTAGATGGTACCATCTTTCTGTTCTATTTTACAAGAAATCTCTCATCTTGTCTGTCTGGGGGCTTTTGTATATTTGTATATATTCCGTATCAAATAGGCCAAAGAACCTGAAAACGTCCTTCCACTCTTTGCCATCACTAAAAAATAAACATTATTCAATGGTTACTTCTCCTCAAGGACATTTAAGATACTAGGCACCATATTGTCAATCGGAAGCTGTTTTTGCACCGCTCCTTTTTCGAAAGCCACCTTGGGCATTCCATAAACCACCGATGTCCTTTCATCCTGGCCAAAAGTCTTTGCCCCCGCCTTTCTCATGCGCAACAATCCGTCGGCTCCATCACTCCCCATACCAGTCAATATTACGCCGATGGCATTATCTCCTACATATTCGGCCACTGAACGCATGAGGACTTCAACTGAAGGACAATGTCCGTTTACCTTTTCTCCCTCAAATACTTTTACCTGATAAATTCCACCGGAGCGAAATACTTGCATCTGCTTTCCACCTGGAGCGATCACAACTCTTCCAGGCATGACCCGATCACCGTTTTGCGCTTCCTTCACGTTCATAGCACTCTGTTTGTCCAAACTTTCTGCAAAAGCCTCGATAAATCCCGGCGGCATATGTTGTACAATGGCAATACCAGGTGTGGAAGCGGGAAACATCTTTATCATCGTTCGAATGGCTTCGGTTCCACCGGTTGAAGCGCCAATAGCAATAACTTTATCAGTACTACCCGACAGAACCTTATCGACGGTTGATACCTTTGACGGTTCTACTTTTTTATTAAGCCAGTGAGATACATCCACCTGAGACGCTATTTTGACCTTCTCCCGTAATTCTCCCATCATAGCGTTCAATCCATGAGAGACCCCCGTGGAGGGTTTGGTCACAAAATCGATGGCCCCTGCTTCCAATGCTTCCATTGTAATTTTTTTCCCTCTTTCAGTCAGGGCGCTAACCATAACGACGGGCATAGGATATTGCGGCATCAATCTTCGCAGAAATGCCACTCCATCCATACGTGGCATTTCGACATCAAGGGTTAAAACGTCCGGTTCCAGATCCAGTATTTTATCCCTGGCTTGGTAAGGATCAGCAGCAGTTCCGATCACTTCGATATTCGGATCTTGCCCCAACCCGCTTTGAAGTATGCTACGAACCAAAGCTGAGTCATCGATAACCAGTACTCTTATTTTAGCCATGTCAATAATTATATTTTGAACACTACGGATTAAGTTCTTTTTTAAAACAATATTTTATAAGCTTCACGATGATAAGATGATCTTCTCCTTTACTTAATCATCTTTTTTACTCAGAAAATGAGAATATATCAGGTAACTCGTTGGTAAATGGACGGTGCAATGTATCGATAAGGACTTTCCCCCCTGCCAAGTGTCTCGGCATTTCCAATGAACAAATATCCGCCCGAAGCCGTAAAATCAAATAACCGATTAACCAGTCTTTCTCTTGTTTTCTGATCAAAATAGATCATCACATTACGGCAAAAAATGATGTGAAACGGTTTTTTAAAGGGAAAGACTTCGTTCATCAGGTTGAATCGACGAAACAAAACCTCTTTTCGCAATTTTTCCTTCACCCTGAATTTATCCGGGCCCAGTTTTTCAAAATAAACAGCTTGCAGCTTTTGGGGCACTTGGGATATTCGCTCATAAGAATAAACTCCGTTGATGGCCGCAGACAGAGCATCATTGGAAATATCTGTAGCCAATACTCCTGCCGACCAGTGACGATAATTAGCCCCCAAGTACTCCATTACCAGCATGCCCATAACATAGGGTTCTTCGCCGGTAGACGAAGCCGCACACCAAATTCTTAGGTCTTTCTTCCCTCTCTTCTCCAACTGTGGAACAATCTCTGGTAACGCTTTTTCCACCATAAAATCAAAATGTGCCCTTTCACGGAAAAAGAAAGTATGATTGGTAGAAACGGCATCAACCAGCTCGCTTAATTGGGTCAGCGTTTTATCGTTGCGAACCAACTCATAGTATTCTTTGAAAGATGACAAATTCTTACGTTTCAGTATTTTCTGAAGACGATTCATCAGAAGGGCACGTTTGGCGTCCGTTAAATTTATACCGAAATTTTCATATATAAATGACCGGAACAGTTTAAATTCCTGATCAGTTATTTGAATAAAATTTTTGGATAAATACCCGTTTCCCTCTTTACCTTCTGATATCGAACTTTTGGGAATATCAACCATAACAAACTGCTAAATATCTCCAAGGAATTGATAGAACAGATATTGGGCAAAGGCTCTCTCAATATTTTTTACTCTTCAAGAACTTGCCGTCTTTTAAGAAGTTCTTCAACAAACAAAACTTTTTCAACATCCAACAAGATAACAACTTCTTTTTTAATCTTCCCCATCCCTTGAATATAACTGCTTTTTATGCCGGAATGCATTTTAGGAGGCGGATCAACTTGATTTTCAGGAATATCGATCACTTCGTTAACTGTATCAACAATCATTCCAACAGCGGTTTCGAGACATTCGATCACAATAATGCAGGTTCGTTCATCATATTCCCGTTCTTCCAAGCCAAAGCGATGACGAACACTAATGACCGGAATAACCTGTCCTCGAAGATTAATAACACCTTTTACAAAAGCAGGGGTATCTGGGACTTCTGTTATTCTTTGTATAACAATAATTTCGGTTACATACTTAATAGAAACGCCAAAATTTTCCGACGCAATCTGAAAAGTCAAATACTTATCTTTTTGTGTATCCTCAAACTCCTCATCGTAATTATTAATGTTATTGATATCCTGAGCCTCTTCATCTTTATCAAGGAGTTTTCTTTCTGGGTCAATTATGGATTCGATTTCGAGTTTTCCTTTAGTTTTTTCCGGTATTGGCGGCGGTTCCTCAGTTTTTTCCATGGATAGAGACGGTTCCACAGGTAATTCCTGATCCTGTGAAAGTACGGGTTCCTCTGAGTGAACCTGTGGCTCCAGCTCATCAAAATCCAGTTTTATATCAGGCTTTTTACTTTGTGTTTCCACCACAGGTTCTTCTTTTATATCTCCCGCTACCGATGGTTCATCGACGGCTTCTTTTACAGTCTCTTTCTTGATCGGTTTTTCAACAACCGGCTCACTCTGTTTTTTCTTTTTTTTTGATCCTTTTTTGGCTGTGGCTTTTTTAGCCTTCTTAATTTCAATCAGATCGTCCACATCCGTCTCGAGCGGTTTTGTTATATCGTTTTTCTCCAAAGCGTCCAGTGTATCTAAGGCTTTGCGAGTTCCTCTTTTATGTTTGTGTAATTGTTTTTTACTTGGCAAACCCATAATGATTACCTTACATGAATAAGTTCCTTGGCAATTAATTCAACATCATTAATTGCTTTTACTGCTTGTTGATAGGCCTTGGTATTGGCCCGCACCGATTCTGCATATTCAAATAAATTGTTACCGCCTCTGGAAAAATTCTCAAACGCCGTTCCAAAACAGAATACTGCATTCAAACAATGAATATAATCCGGCGTCACTTCTTTGAAATAATTGAATATATTTTCCCTATTGGCTCGTGGATGAGTAAAAGACGGTATGATATAAAACACATCCCGACTTTCTTTATCAACCTCCAAAATCTTATCAATAATGGGTAGCAAGTTGTCTTCAAAAGCTTCCTCATCATTGGTTGACGTCCGCATGGGGATAAGAACCAAATCAGCCACTGCACAAGCAAATTTAGTATGAAATTTACCGATACTTTCCCCTGGTACATCCAGTATCAACAGCTCATTATTAGCTTCCAGCGCTTCAATTTCTTCCAGGATTTCATCTTTACTTTCACTGGATATATGGTGAAAACTGATGTTGTTAAACTCATTTGCACTATTTTCCGCTTGGGTTCGTCTTTCCCACCATTTTTTCAGGGTTCCCTGGGGGTCCAGTTCTACCAATACAATGGAAGGAAATTCTTTTCGAACGACCCGGGAGAAAGCCACATTCAATGCGAGGGTACTTTTTCCGGTCCCTCCTTTGGTTTGTACAAAAGCAATAATCATAATGTTGGTTATCCAATTTCTTGTCTTAAATCAGCCACATCTAAAATCAAACTGACTTCACCGTTGCTGAGGATGGAACAACCGGAAACGCCGGATATTTTGCCCAGGTAATCAGATAATGCTTTAATCACTGTTTGGTATTGACCCAGCAATTCGTCCACAAATAACCCAAAAACATCATCCTGGTGTTCCAGGATAATTAAAATTCCATCCTCCAGCTTTTCATACTGTGGTTCAATGTTATGAAGCCTATGCAATCTAAATACCGGAATTAACTGCTCTCTTATCATAACAACTTCTTTTCCGTCCACTATTGTCACTTGTGACAAATCCACTTGAACTGATTCACGTATGGCCAGCAATGGAGCCGTGTAAATCGCCTTACCAACACGCAGCAGCATACCATCGATAATGGCCAGAGTCAAAGGGATCCGTAATCCCAGCGTACTTCCTTGTCCCGGAACACTTTTAATATCCACATGGCCTTTAACTTTTTCAATATTCCGTTTTACCACATCCATACCCACTCCTCGACCGGAAACCGAGGTAATTTTTTCAGCTGTTGAAAAACCCGGTTCGAATATGAGTTTATAAACCCTGTCATCCGACCATTCATCCACGTCATCTCCCACCAGCTGCCTTTCTTTGGCTTTGGCCAGGATTTTTTCCCGATTCAGCCCTCGGCCATCATCAATGATGTTGATCCAAACTTCATTTCCCTCGTATTTGGCCTCAATAATAAGCTTCCCAACGGGTTCTTTTCCAACTGCCTCTCGATCGGCGGGAAGTTCGATACCATGGTCGATAGAATTCCTCACTAAGTGTACTAATGGATCGGAAATCTGTTCCACTACGGTTTTGTCCAGTTCTGTATCCTCCCCTCTGGTTTCAAACAGAACCTGTTTACCTGATTTTTTGGAAAGATCACGTACCAGACGTACCATTTTTCGAAAAGTTCCGGCCAAGGGGATCATCCTGATAGACATGGCTACATCCTGGAGTTCCGTAATCAGGTTGTTGAGCTGGTGTGAAGAACGGGATGTCTTTTCAGAATCCCCTTGCAAGTTGCTGGTAATCATCTGACTGACGATCATCAGCTCGCCCACCAGATTGATGACTTTATCCACCTTTTGTAGATTCACACGAATATCGGTTTGCAGGGTTTTGGCCACTACTTTGTCATCCGGAGCTTTGGCTTGTTTATCTGCATCCTCTGGTTTTTCGGCTACCAGCAATTTGTCATCTTTTGGAAACGACATTGTCTCTGCTTCCTTTTTTTCGACAGCCAGACCGGGTATGATTGTATCTAGTAACTCCAGAACCGCAGCGCATCCCTGAACTTTATGCTTACCTTCTTTGACAATTTGCTGAACAGAGCTTCGTATAATGTCAAGAACATTAAACAGAACGGTTACATTTTCTTCCGTGGTAGGGATTTCTTTATTTTTCATCCCGTCAAACACGGTTTCAACCTTATGACTAATTTTTTCCAAGTCTTTGAAATTCATAAATCCACAATTACCTTTGAAACTGTGGATTAATCGATAGGCATCATCCAATAATTTTTGTTCGAAACCAAATTTTTCTAAAATCAGCATGATCTCTTCGATCTTTTCAAATCCGCTTTCCGCTTCCTGAATAAATTGTTGGATCATTTCATCGGTTATTGGAATCTCAAATTCCTCTTCCGCCTCTTCTTCAGCAGCTACTTCATCCTGCTTTTTACTAACCAGAGTTTTATCCTTTTTCCCGGCAATGATATCATCAATGGATGAGCAGATCATGTCGATTTCCGCTTCAAATCCTTCATCGTTCAGCCTGGAATCCACGTTGTTCAATATATTCCCGATCTGATCGCAAACCGTCACCATCAAATCCAAATGTTCGGAAGTAAAATCGAGTTTTCCCTTACGAAAAAGATCCAATAAGGTCTCGGCAGAATGAGTAAGCTTTTGAATATTATTCAGGTTCAGGAATCCGGCACCTCCTTTGATAGAATGGAAACAGCGAAATATGTTGTTGATTTTTTCTTCGTCATAAATTTCTTCCAGCTCAACTAACAGGGGTTCCGTGTCTTCCAGCATCTCTTTGGAATCTACAACAAATTCATGGAGAATATCTCTCATATCCTCCATACCACCGATATTTTCTGACATTTCAAAAACGGGAAATTGGGTTGTTTAGGCCGGGCTCAAAATCTATCTTCCTTTGCTCCATCAGCCATATACACAGTTTTAGATCAATAAGGAATCACTGAGCATTTCTTTCAAGTTTCTCACAAAAAAGTGTTTTGAACCAGTAAATTTATCTCTTTTGTTTTGGTTCCTTCGGCAAGTTCAAAACTATTTTTACGCATCGAGCCAATAATTATTATCCTATCAGCTCATTTTTTGATAGATCATAAATTGATCCGGTGAAAAAAGCAAAAAAAAAGCCGGCAAAAGCCGGCTTTTTAACTGATCTAAGAATTTATTTACATCATTCCAGGCATCCCGCCGCCCATTCCACCGGGCATCCCGCCACCCATTCCAGGAGGCATTCCACCCTCGTTGGATTCTGACGGTTTATCAGCAACAGATGCTTCTGTTGTAACCAGTAATCCTGAAACCGACGCAGCATTTTGTAATGCGCTTCGGGTAACTTTGGTCGGATCGATAATTCCTGCTTTGATCATATCGACATATTCTTCTGTTCGAGCATCAAATCCCATATTGCCTTCCATTTCCCGAACACTATTAACAACAACCGCACCTTCCAAACCGGCATTGGCTACGATTTGTCTTAAGGGCTCTTCCAGAGATTTAACCACGATACCGGCACCAATCTTCTGATCACCTTCCAATTTATTGGCAATTTTTTCAACAACTTTCTGAGTTCTAAGCAAAGCAACACCACCACCAGCTACGATACCTTCTTCTACAGCTGCACGAGTCGCATGTAATGCATCTTCAACTCTGGCTTTTTTCTCTTTCATTTCAATTTCTGTAGCAGCGCCAACATTGATGATAGCCACGCCACCTACCAGTTTGGCCAATCTTTCCTGTAGCTTTTCTCTATCGTAATCGGATGTTGTTTCTTCAATCTGGGCTCGAATCTGATTGACACGGGCTTTGATTTCAGCATCAGTTCCAGCACCGTCAACAATGGTACAATTGTCTTTGTCAATAGTTACTGTTTTGGCTGTTCCCAACTGAGAAATAGTCAAATCTTCGGTTTTCATGCCTCTGTCTTCAGAAACTACTTCACCACCAGTTAACATGGCAATATCTTCCAACATGGCTTTTCTTCGATCGCCAAAACCAGGTGCTTTTACTGCACAACACTGTAATGTTCCACGAAGTTTATTAACCACCAATGTTGCCAAAGCTTCACCGTCTATATCTTCTGCAATAATCAAGAAGGGCTTTCCTTCCTTGGCTATTTGCTCAAGAACCGGAAGAATATCTTTCATATTACTGACCTTCTTTTCCACCAATATAATGTACGGATCTTTCAAAACAACTTCCATTCTATCAGCATCCGTTACAAAATAAGGAGATAGATAACCACGATCAAATTGCATACCTTCTACAACATCAAGAGTAGTATCCAAACCTTTGGCTTCCTCAACAGTAATAACACCATCTTTACCTACTTTATCCATGGCTTCAGCAATGATATTTCCAATGGTTTCATCACTATTGGCTGAAATTGTCCCAACTTGTGAGATCTCTTTACTATCTGATACGTTTTTAGACACCTTAGCCAATTCGGCAACAGCTGCTTCAACGGCAGTATCAATTCCACGCTTAAGATCCATTGGATTTGATCCGGCAGCTACGTTTTTTACACCTTCTCTATAAATAGCTTGAGCCAAGACAGTTGCAGTAGTCGTTCCGTCTCCAGCTACATCGGAAGTCTTACTAGCCACTTCTTTGACCATCTGAGCGCCCATATTTTGAATTTTGTCTTCCAGTTCAATTTCCTTGGCCACTGTTACACCATCTTTGGTAATCAAAGGCGCACCAAAGGATTTTTCAATCAATACATTTCTACCTTTTGGTCCAAGAGTAGCTTTCACTACATCCGCCAGCTGATTAATACCTTTCAGCATTTCGCCTCGGTTCTTTTCACCGAATACGATTTGTTTTGCCATATTTTAATCCTATTTAAAGTATTATTCGTTAACAATTACCGACTCGATTATTCATTCCGGAATAACGCCGGTTATCAATGCTAAAATTTTAAAGTGTTTACCACCCGACTCGATTATTCAATGATTCCAAGAATGTCATCTTCTTTCATCATTATGTATTCTTCGCCTTCCAGCTTGATTTCCGTTCCGGCATATTTACCAAAAAGGATTTTGTCGCCTTCTTTTACATCCAACGGCAGTATGGTTCCATCTTCTTTACGTATTCCAGAACCGACAGCAATTACAGTGCCTTCCTGAGGTTTTTCTTTAGCAGAATCAGGAATTATAATACCACTGGCCGTCTTGTTCTCAGCGTCATTGCGCTTTACAATCACTCGATCATGTAATGGTTTTATCTTCATAATCAAATTCCCACAATTAAGTTGATATTTGGTTGAATAAAAATCGAACAACTTTCCTGCACACAAAAAGTGCACTTTTTAGGTCATTGTTCCGTATTTGACTCTCTAACGTTATTAGCACTCACCTAAGTAGAGTGCTAATATAAAATATAAATATAACGATCCATTTTTATAATATCAAGAAGAAAATGACAATTTCCAAAGTTCTTTTTTTTACAAAGAATTGTCATTCTCTAAACAAGTGTACTTATGACTCTTCGTTTTTCTCTTCTACTATATTTTGGGTAGGAGTTTCGGCGGGAATACTGAAGTGCTCTCTGACGCTTTGGTCAATTATCGCCATGGTATCTGGGTTTTCCACCAGAAATTCTTTGGCATTTTCCCTGCCTTGCCCCATGCGTTCGTCGCCGAATGAATACCAGCTACCGCTTTTTTTAATAATTCCCCCATCAACAGCCAGATCAAATAATGAGCCCATTTTTGATATACCTTGGCCAAACATGATATCTATTTCAATGGTTTTAAAAGGGGGAGCGACTTTATTTTTGACCACCTTAATACGGGTTCGGGTTCCAAGAACATTATCTCCCTGTTTGATATCGCTGATTCTTCGAATATCAATCCGAACTGACGAATAAAATTTCAGAGCATTGCCGCCAGTGGTTACTTCCGGATTGCCGTACATGACACCGATTTTATGCCGGAGTTGATTAATAAAAATAATCATACAGTTTGATTTGGCCAAGGTCCCGGTCAGTTTACGCAAGGCCTGAGACATCAATCTGGCTTGCAATCCTACATGGGCATCCCCCATTTCTCCGTTAATTTCCGCCCTGGGTACCAAGGCTGCCACTGAATCCACAACCACAATATCAATGCCACCACTTCGAACTAGAATATCAGTAATTTCCAATGCTTGCTCGCCAAAGTCCGGCTGGGATATCAGCAAATCATCGATATTAACTCCTAACTTCCTGGCATACATGACGTCCAATGCATGTTCAGCATCAACAAACGCAGCCACGCCACCGGCTTTCTGTACTTCGGAAACCACATGTAACGCCAACGTTGTTTTTCCCGATGATTCAGGTCCAAAAATCTCGATAATTCTTCCCTTTGGGAAACCGCCTGATCCCAAGGCAACATCCAGGCCGACAATTCCAGTGCGAACGACCGGGACATTTTGTGCTGCTTTGTCACTCATCCTCATAATAGAGCCTTTTCCAAATTGTCGGTCAATTTGAGAAAGCGCTGCTTCGATTGCTTTGGTTTTATCCGAGTCCCACATGTTAAATCTCCAAGGGTTTGTTATTTAGCCGACAATCTTTTTTGCCAAACGATTGCGGTTTAATATCTGTTTTTATTGCATTTTAATTGTTAACCAATCATTGATTTCAAAGGTCTTGAGTGTAATGAAATTGATCAAATAAAGCAACCGTCTCTTTATTTGAACTTATTTGAAACAATATTATCAGTTTCGACAATAAAGCAGGAAAATAAGAAATAATTCTGCTGTAGCTAAAAGAAAAAGCATCCAGTCAGCGATGTTTTGGATAAAAAACTGTTTCTAACTATCAAAATTTAAGGCTATAAAAAAGTAATGCTGCAAACTCGGTCAGAAATCAACATCAGAAACACATCATTCGATTTTTCTGGGTTTTATCTTTGAGAAAAAAACGAGTATAATAATCCCTTATAAATCCTGTATGAGTCCTTTTTGAATTGTCGATGGGCTTTAATGCAACAAGACTGCTCTTATTAAAGCAATAATACCAATGTGTTAAATATCTCAACACGGTTATTGAATTTGACTTATTTTGGAAAGAATTCACCGATTTAAGCGTCAGATCAGTATCAACTATTATCATTGGGAGTATTTATAATGAAACATATCTTTGTTATCTCTATTGCCATTCTGTTGTTCATTGTATTGCCGTTTATCCTTATTGCTTCCAGTGGGATGCAAGATCAGGTTGCTGCTTTTCCGCCATCGCTGGAAGACTATCATGATTCCCATTTGGTCAAAGTATCGGAAATTTTAAAACACAGGATAGATCAGGAGCCACTAAACCTGGTAGTAACTATCTTTTTTCTTGGTGCTATTTTTCATACGTTTATGGCAACACGCTTTCAAAAAATCGCTCATGCCATTGAGGAAAAACATAAAAAAACCATTACCGATCAGAATAATGCATCAAAGTATGTCGGAGGATATGTAGAGGAGGTAAGTTTTTTATCAGAGTTTTTTCATTTTATGGGGGAAGTGGAAGTGGTTTTCGGTCTTTGGGTTTTACCCGTATTTTGGTCAGTTGCTTATGTCTACGGGCTGGATAACTCCATAGCCTATTTTGCCAATGTCAACTTCACAGAAGCCATGTTTGTAGTTGTTATCATGACATTGGCAGCCACCCGACCTATTGTCAGATTAGCAGAACAAAGCCTGAACCAAATCGCCAGATTGGGCAAAGGATCGGCTGCTGCATCCTGGTTTACTGTGTTGACAATCGGCCCGATTCTTGGTTCATTTATTACAGAACCAGCAGCCATGACCATATCAGCACTAATTCTGGCCAAGCAGTTTTATTCCAGAAAACCGAATCCAAGATTTGCCTATGCCACCATCGGTCTTCTGTTTGTGAATGTATCTGTCGGTGGTACCTTAACACATTTTGCAGCACCACCGGTACTGATGGTAGCCGGAAAATGGCAATGGGGATTCGAATTTATGATCACCAATTACGGATACAAAGCATTTATCGGTATTCTTATATCTAATATTCTATATTATTTGATTTTTCGTAAAGAATTTGACACCCTGACCGATATTGAAACAGCCAGTCAATCAAAATTGCTAATCAAATGGGATATGCGTGAAGATAACGTACCGGTCTGGGTCACACTATTTCATATTTTGTTTATGCTTTGGACTGTATATTTTGCTCACTTCCCCCCTCTATTTATCGCCGGCTTCCTGGGATTTTTAGGGTTTGCCCGTGCAACTGCTCATCACCAAAATCGAACCGATCTCAAACCCGCTCTACTGGTTGGATTCTTCCTGTCCGGTCTTGTGATTCACGGTGGCTTGCAAAAATGGTGGATCGCCCCAATTCTGGGGAATCTGAATGAAATCCCATTGATGATCGGTGCAACAATTTTGACAGCTTTTAATGATAATGCCGCCATCACCTACTTAAGTTCCCTAGTACCGACCATGACCGACACCATGAAATACGCCGTCGTTGCCGGTGCTGTCACCGGGGGAGGATTAACGGTTATCGCCAATGCCCCAAACCCTGCTGGTCAATCCATCTTGCAAAGATTTTTTACCCATGGTGTTTCCCCAATAGGATTACTGTTGGGAGCAGTTGTTCCAACCGTTATCATCGGATTTGTGTTCATGCTGATTTAAACAAAGACTAAATAGCGTATTACTGACTCACGCTGATTCAGACAAAGTTCGTTAAAAAACTGAAACTGATACCAACCTAAACACAAAAAACGGCCGTTAAGCCCAAGTTAAGCGATTGCTCTGCAAGAGCTTGGGCTGGTACTATCTTTTAGACAAAACATTGTTTATAATCAATTCATTCGTTGTTGATTTCTGAAAAAACTTCCTTAATATTATGGTGTTCCAAAGCACTACAGAGGGAAAACAATTATTTTCAAGCGTGTATTTTGTGTTTGCCAGTTTTACTTTAAGATTAAAACCAACTATTTCACGGGTTTATGATGAAAACAATCTCTATGATAAAAAATTTACGGCTATTATATAGGAAACATACCGTTATCCTATTCATTGTTGGACTTTTGTTCATTTTCGGATGTGTTGTTAAACAAGCTGATCCCACGAGTTTGGAAATTACCGAAATGGATAAAGAAGTAGCCAAGAATCCGCCTACTCCTGATGAACTGATGGTTAAACCTCGAATATTACTCCCGCTGATCGTATTAAAAGACGAAACCGTAACCAAAACAAGACTAGATCGTGTATTGAGTTTTCTGCATAGGGAATTTGAAGCCCATGGCAATTTTTCAGTCATTTCCCAGGATAAAGTGGATACACTGCTTTCCAGCGATCAAAACCGACGATTTCAAGCCAGCAACGTGGCGGATGCCATTGAGTTGGGAAAATCACTCAACGCTTCGTTTATTGCCCAGTATCAGATACTTATCGGCGAAAGTAAAATTGTTGACAGCATTGACCATTATAAAGCCAACATTAACATCACCATTTTCACTACCGACAGCGGACAGGTGGTATTTAAAAAGGATATTGTTTATGACTCGCAAGAACAGGAAGAGTCAATATTAACCCTGAAAAATCAGATTCAGGAATACTTTCAGCTCCGAGGGTTTATCCTGGAAACTCGAGGGGGTAAACAATATGCCAAGATATCCCTTGGTCGAAGTTTGGGAATTAAAATCGGACGGGAGTTCCAAGTCAGGGAACGGGAAGTTAAAAACGAAATGGTAGCTGGCATGGCCCGCCGTATCGTTTCATTTCCACCGCTTTCATTAGCCACAGTAAAGGTCGTACTAGTAGCTGAAAATGAATCCTGGGTCGAAATTGACATGGATGATCAATCAAAAATTAAAAAAGGTCAGGTAGTATTTTCATTACCTGAAAGCGAAACCATGTTTTAACGCACAAGCAACAATATTTCAGGTAAAATGTTTTATATCCCCAAATCGTTAATCGATAAATACGCCGTCATTGGACCACGATACACCTCCTACCCAACTGCTCCCATGTGGTATGAGGTAAACCGGGAGCAACAACAGGATTGGTTTTTAAAATCACAATCAAATCGGCGTCCTCTTTCTCTTTATATTCATATTCCCTTTTGCAAACAACGTTGTACCTATTGCGGGTGCAATGTTGTAGTGACCAGACAACAGGAACGATCGGCTGAATATGTCAGACACCTGGTAAGTGAGATTAATAATCTAGGCAAATATGAGTTCAAATCTAATAAAATCAAACAATTGCACTTTGGTGGCGGCACCCCGAATTTTTTGCTGGATGAAGAATTCACACTTTTAATGGCAGCAATAACCACCAACTTTGAATTTTCGAATGATGCGGAAATCGCCATCGAGGTTGATCCCAGTATGACGCGTCCGCAACAATTGGAATTTCTTAGAAAGATTGGTGTCAATCGGGTAAGCTTTGGCGTCCAGGATTTATCGGAACAAGTTCAAAAAGCAGTAAACCGCATTCAAAGCCGCGAAATCACCCTGGATCATCTTCAACTAGCTAGGGAACTCGGGATTACCGGTATTAATTTCGACTTAATATACGGATTGCCATACCAAACCCTGGAAAGCTTCCAACAAACCGTGGACGAGGTGATAAAAATGCGGCCGGATCGGTTGGCGGTATACAACTTTGGTTATCTCCCCAATCGCATGCTTCACCAGAGGAAAATCGATCCCAACACATTGCCGGATGCAGATACCAAAATGAAAATTCTGCTGGATACTATCAATCGTTTCTGTCAAGCAGGTTATAACTACATCGGGATGGACCATTTTGCTCTTTCCGATGATGAACTCAGCATTGCCCAGAAAAATCGGACGCTTCATCGGAATTTTATGGGTTATACTCCAAAATCCGGGGTGAACCTTTTTGGCATCGGTATGACATCTATCAGTGAATTTGAGCACTATTTTCTGCAAAACGAACGTAAACTCAAATCTTATGAACAGCAGATCACCGAATCCGGTCTGGCTGGCTGCCGGGGAATAGCATTAAGCCGGGATGATCAGGTCAGGAAATGGACTATTTTACGATTAATCTGTCATTTTTACCTGGATTTCACTGAATTTGAATCAAAATTTGGTATTTCGTTTTCTGATTATTTCCATGAAGAACTGCATCGCCTGGAGGAACTTGAAAATGACGGGCTACTTAAGATTGATTCAACCTGTATCAAAGTTGTGGACCACGGACAGATTCTAGTAAGAAATATCTGCATGGTTTTCGATGCTTACCTGGGAAAAAGTGACATCCCCCAAGTCAAGTATTCCCAGACGATTTAGCCCAAGCTCGTTAGACGATTGAAGACATTCAACAAACAGTAGTTGTCAGAGCTTAGCTGAATGACATTTTGGCTCTCAAAGCTACCACAGAGCCTATCAAAGAAAGTAGCTTTGGGAAATGTCATTTTGGCTTTATAAAAAAGAAAAGTGTTTATTTTAATAATTTAATAAAAAGAAGTTAATATATTGATATCTTTATACATAGCTGGCTATGGCCTTATTCGAATACCGAGCAATTAATAAAACTGGCAAGACACAAAAAGGGAAGATCGACGCAACATCGCTACGGCAAGCAACATCAAAATTAAAATCCCAGGGATTACATCTGGTTTCCATATCCAGTTCAAAGAAAAAGCTGCCGATTAAAACAAAAAATGATGGCACAAAACCCAGAAGATCATCTATTCCATCTAAAATCATAACAGCATTTACCAGACAATTGTCCATTCTTGTATCCACTGGTATCCCCTATGACAAAGCTTTTGAAATACTAATCCAAGAATCCGATAATGCTGCCTTTCAATATATTTTATCCTCCATTAAGGCGCAGATTGTTGAAGGAAGTTCACTAGCCGGTGCTTTACAGCCGCACAGCGATCATTTTTCAAAAATGTATATTGCTATGGTCAGAGCTGGAGAAGCTGGCGGAACATTAGGGACTGTTCTGGATCAACTGGCTCGCTCCAGGGAGGAAAACGAAGAGTTGGTATCTAAGGTTCAAGGTGCGCTCATTTATCCAATTGTAATGAGCATCATGGGCATGGGCATTGTTATTTTGATGGTTACATTTATCATTCCCAAAATTATCCCGATTTTTCAGCAATTTGAAATTGAATTACCGCTTCCCACCCGGATAGTACTATTTACGAGTCATTTTGTTACCGATAACTGGCTGTCCTTGATTATTTTTATCGTTGTATTTGTATTCATCGTTAAACGGTTAATCAAAACCCGAAAAGGTGAAAAGTTATGTGACACAGTACTGCTTAAACTTCCCATTTTCGGCAACATGGCTCGAAAAATGATTATTTTCCGATTTACTCAAACTCTGGGAACATTGCTTACTAGCGGAGTCGAATTAAAACAATCCCTCGATATCGTAAAATATGTTGTCGGCAATCGTATATACGAGGACCGATTTGATCAGATCAGCACAGATATCACCAAAAAA
Source organism: bacterium (assembly GCA_041556995.1). Classification (GTDB taxonomy): domain Bacteria; phylum SAR324; class SAR324; order XYD2-FULL-50-16; family XYD2-FULL-50-16; genus JAHJTV01. The sequence continues at coordinate 47,198 of JBFFHJ010000042.1, forward strand.
GGGATGGATCTTTCGCAAGCTCTTCGGAAAACTGCTCTTTTCCCGTTATCAGTCATTCAGATGATTCGAGTGGGAGAAGAAAGCAGTAAGTTGGAAGAGATGTTAGCTAAAATCGGAATTATACAGGAAAAAGAGGTCAAGCAATCGCTGGATAAAACCATTGCTTTGCTTGAACCGATGATGATTTTGGGAATGGCATTTATGGTTGGGTTTATCGTTTTATCCGTTATGTTACCAATGTTTAAACTTAATCAAATGATTTGATGAAAGAAACAAATGTCCTCTCAAACCATTCAGTGTTGGAGATCTAATTCAGGAACTCAAAATTCTTTAATCGATCCACCGGTCCAATTGCCAATTTGACGCCTTCCATTTCCTTTTTAATTTCCGTATGGGATGCCAACTTACGATTTAATCTAATGATATTTTTTGTATAATCTCCCAACGGTACTTTCAGATAAATATCCGTCTTTTCCGAAATGGCCTGCCTTAGACCAAGTGCAGCTGCCCGATACACTTCGGGATCGGACTCGATATCTGAATTAAATTTCCGCCATTTTAATATATAAAAATCAACTTTCAAATCCCTAAGAAAACTCAATCCGGTGGAATACCATTTTACTGAATTCGGATTATCCAACAGCATCTCAGGAGTCGCTTCAATACCAACCATAAAATCATGTCTAGCATCCTTAATAGAACTAGTTAATTCCCATAATAATTGTTTGATCTCCCGTGTTCGCCAAAGTGCCACATCATCAAAATCGTCGCTGGTTAATATCGCATGATGCTTTTTATTCACTGGTAAAAACATTTGATTGAAAACAATGGGGCGACCGGTGTGTTTTGTATATCTAAATTGGGCCATCTCCGAGAATCCTTCATTGATTTCATAAGTGAAGTCGTCCCGAAAAACAATGCCGTCGATATTAACACTCATAAGGGCATCAATCAATTCTTGTAAATAAATCTGACTTTGAGGATTTAAAAGATCCAGCTTAAGATTTGGCGTAGTTCGATTTTGGAATTCATTCCATGATTCATCCATTAAAAATTCAGGTTTACTACTGAGCTGAGGATGATGTCGTAAAGGAAATGAAGCCAGAATTTTAAGCCCTTTGTCGTGAGCTGTAGATGCCATTCGTGTTAATAGATCTTCAATCAAAACACCATTATGCCCGGAAAAATAATATCCTTGTAATTTTTTCTCAGTAGCAAAAAGGTATACCGGTGTCGACAAATATTGAACAACATTAACCTGGATCATTTCCACACCGCTTTCTTTTAACTTTTCGAAATACCGGTTAAGCTCATTCCATGTTTTGGCGTCGGGATAACTGATATCTACTAGAGACCCTTGCAATTCATCCTTATGGAGTTCTTCATGATAAAAAAAGCTATCCCGTTTTTCATCCAGGAGCCCTTTTTGGCTGCTATGAGGAAACGATTCAAGGAAAAACGAATACAATCGAAGAAACTCGTCGTAATCCCTTCTGGCATATGCTTTTTCTATTAATTTGAAGATTTTCCCTTCAATCATGGAAGAGGTGTTTTGACCAACCACGGTATCATTAGCAGCATATTGGTAATCCGGGTGCTCCTCAAGCTGTCCCTGTACTACTTCATCAACGCTGGAAGGTGAATCGTTGATGTCGGTTTTTTCTTCAAAATCGTTATCATTTTCCAGATCAACATCGCTATTCTGAATCTTGGTCAAATCCAGCGCCCCATTTTCAGACTCATCCTGCCAAAAGGCGACCGGTTCCTCACTTTTCGGGCTCTTTTTATCCAACTTCTTTGAAGACGGATAGTTTTCTACATAGTAACGTTTCAAACGCGATGGATCATGCTGTCGCCTTGAACAATTCTGTATACAGATCAATATGACAAATATTGAGATCATAGCAACGACTATCTTTATATTCCTAATATACGGAGTCTTCATCATTTTTAAACTCAAATCTCTTTACAAAGTCTTTGTGATAACATTAACAAAATCCACAGATTATAATACAGCCATGAAATCTGTGGTTTCTGCAAAATCAATATATAATCATAATCCCTATTTTATTTTAATCGGATTTTTACTAGCAATAAACTTCTGTAAATACAGTCGATTCAACTCAGAGAGTTCCTGGAACTGTAGGTGAACGCTTTTCATAGTCCCTTCATCTGTAATACGAACGATTTCAGCGTTGATTTCATTTCTGATTTTTGCTTCCTCCAGTCGAAAAATCACCTTTACACCCTCAGTTACTCTTTCAGGCAACTCATTAACCGAAAACTTCATACCGCCAATACTAATATCAACCACAGTCCCCACACATTGCATGTTATCATCCGTATTCCCGGCTGCTTGTATTTTTCGATTACCATGCACAAAGAAAAACTGTCGTTTAAACTGAAGTGAATATCGGTCGTGTTCCCGAATATGTAATTTTTTTATCTTATTGACATGCGCCATAACAAGAGCGTGAATTGGGGTAGTAATCTGAGACTTTAATATGGAGCTGAATCGATATTCTCCGTCATTCTTTCTAAATATGCTGAAATCAAATGACTTGAATTTGGAAAGGTTGACAGTTTTTCCTTTTACTGTGGGCGGTTTTACCCAGAATTCGTCCTCGGTTGAATTGAGAATGGTCCCCACGTAGGAGTGGCTTTTTCCCTTAAAATTGACACTAACGCGAAGTTTCTGCCCAGTTTGCAACATCTGGGTACATATAAAATTTGCCCTGCGATTAAAAAAGATATAACCCAGATCTTCCCGTAAGCCGGGAATTTTCATGATTAACGGATCAGATGGAGATAATTTCTTAAGCTTTTCCACAGCTTTTTCAAAAGCCGTATTACTACTTAGGAGTTTTTCTGGAACTGTATTAACTGCCTTGGCTAAAGCGACGATGCGAAAACTGGCGTCTTCAGAGAGTTCAATTTCCTGCTGTTGAACCTTGGCCCTTCGGAGCAAATATCGCTGGTTAGCACGTTTTATTCGTTGGATATTCAGCCACCGATAAGCTAAGATCAGAACTAACAACAAAACAACAACACCAGCAAGCCAGAACAAGACAGACGTACTCGACGAAGATGTATTTTTAACACCAAACATCGATGTATCAAGACTCTTATTGACTGCGTACGCTTCGGAATAGAATAGTGAATACCAAGCCATGGAAATTGAATCGTTCAGAGTTTTAAGACTGGTTAAATAGTGAACAGAGACCGAAGATAACATTGTTTTTTTTCTCAATGAAATCTAAATTACAGTCGTTTTTTTAAATTGATTAATGGATAATACTATTTCATTTATTTTATAACAATAATTGAAGTCTTATAGGGTATAAAATCTATTTTAACTGTTTTTAAGAAGGACTTAATCAGACTGCACTGATTGCATTATTATGAAATCGGTGTAATCTGTGTAATCGGTGGTTTCAAATTATGAATCAGTTTGCATATCTACCTTCCTACAATGAATTGGGACGGATTTTTGCTGCTTTTTGAAAAGCAAGAATAGCACCATAGATTGATAATGATTTTAATTTCCTGCGATGAGTATAGCTATTTTTGGTGGAAGTTTTAACCCAGTGCATTATGGACATTTTAAAATCGTTCAGCAAACGCTCAAACGAGAGGAGATGACAAAAGTGATTGTCGTCCCAGCGTTTCAGAATCCACTCAAAAACGAACCACCGACATTGCCGGAAGGACTGCGAAAAGAGATGCTTATTCGCACTTTTTCTGAACTCAAAAACGTCGAAATTTCGTATTTTGAATGGCAAAAAGGCGTCGTAAGTTATACCTATAATACACTGATGCATTTCAAAAAGCGCTATCAAAATCATCTGCTTTATTTGCTTGTTGGGGAAGATGCATTTGCCTCCTTCCATCTTTGGGCCAAAGCAGATATGATACTTCAGTTATCCAAAATCCTGGTATTTCATCGATCGGCAACAAGCAATGACGAGCCCAAACCGTATAATTACAGTGAGTCAGACAATGTTGAGTGGATGAACATCCAAATTCCGAATATTTCTGCCACCAGTATCCGCCAAAGCAGTGTTGAACTGGTGGAACAAAAAAACTGGTTGCACCCGGAAGCTTTACCGATATGGAAAACCTTTAAAACAAACCCTAATCAATTGAATTTTTGAATGGATACGCTTTCCACCTTAAACCACATAGTTAATGCTGCGATGGATCTGAAAGCCATCGACCTGACAGAAATTGATATGGAGAGTAAATCCTCTCTATGCGATTATATATTAATCTGTCATGGTACATCAACCGCCCACGCCCAGGGGATTTCCGACAATATTCACCAGGTACTGAAAAATAAAAACGTACTTCCTATCGGCACCGAAGGCTATAGTGAGGGTAGATGGATCTTGATGGACTACAACGCCGTCATTATTCATATATTTATAGAAGACTCCAGGGGGTTATATAATTTGGAAGACTTATATCAAGATTTCCCAACAAAAATATACGAATGAGAAAAATAGATGTCCTGTGTGTGGGGAAAAACCAGCAGGACTATATAAAAAAAGGCCTTGAGCTGTTTGAGAAAAAACTGAAACGGTACTGCAAATTCAATATTCAATACATTAAAGAGGCAAATTACCATTCCGGGAAAAATAACAAATGGTTAGAGGAGGAAGGGAATAGGATTTCCAAATATATTTTGAACGGTGGTTATACCATTGCATGCGATGAAAACGGAAAATCATTCAATTCTGTAGCATTTGCCGACAAATTGATGCAATGCGCCAACCAGGGATTTTCACATTTACAGTTTATCATCGGTGGGCCGTATGGATTGTCGGAAAAGATCAAAGCGGACGCCCACCTTCGTTTTAGCCTGTCGGCAATGACATTGACCCACCAGATGATCCGCCTCATTCTTATTGAACAAATATACCGGGCAATCACTATTATCAACAACGAAAAATACCATCATGCATAGTGCTCCTTAATGTCAGCTCTTTTTTATTCAGAATACTACAGGTAGGGGTGATGTATTCTGTTTTGCAGGCATGAAATCCATCCGGTTCAATTTAAGACTTATCAAAGATCAATAGTGAACTACCTATAACGCATCGGCAGCGTCCAATAGAATTCTGGTGTGTAGAAGCCCAAGACTGGGAATAACTTCCAAGTTATATCCACCCTCTAAAAAACTGACTAGCTTGCCGGAGCAAAACTCCTTGGCAATGTTGCAAAGGGCTTCAGCATATGCTTTATATGTCACATCCGTGATGTTAATTCTGGCCAGTGGATCATCTCTATGGGCGTCATAGCCAACGGAAACCAAAACAAAATCCGGGCGATACTCTCTCCAGGCAGGGAGAAATGTATCTTCCAGTTCCTTCAGATAGGCGTTGTCATCAGAATAGCTCCGCATGGGGACGTTCAGGGTATATCCTTTTCCTTCACCAAATCCTGTTTCCGACTCAAATCCGGTTCCCGGGTAGCAAACAGCAGGATTCTCGTGAATGCTGCAATAAAAAACATCCTTTCGAGACTCAAAACTATGCTGAGTACCATTACCATGGTGCACATCAAAATCCATCACCAGGATTCGCTGGCAGTTTTCGTGTCGAATCAGGTATTCAGCACAAATAGCAATATTATTAAAATAGCAGAATCCCAGGGCTTGCTTCTTTTCCGCATGGTGTCCAGGGGGTCTGACCAATGCAAAACCGTTTTTCAGTTCTCCGGATGCAACTTTTTTTGTTAAAGCCAATGATCCACCAACAGCATATTCGGCCACTTCAAAGGTACGGAGAGATACCATACAATCCATGGTCCCGACAAACGGGGCCCCGGACTTTATCTCTCTTTCCAATGATTCGATATATGCCGGATCATGAACCAATTCTATCATAGACCGTTCCGCCCGTTCCGCAGGTAGAATATCCAGCTTGTCCCAAATGTCGCTTCCCTGTAATTCTTTCAAAATTACGCGTAACCGATCGGCATTTTCAGGATGTTGTCCTGTGTCATGTTCCAAGAAAATCGGGTCCGTTAGCAATCCGGTCAGTTTTTTCATTTTACCCCTGGCATAAATAGATTAGTATTCTTGAATATAACCAATCCATACAATGTTTTTACTTGAGTAGCAAATGGATTTTTAAATATACCATATGAATCCTGAATAACATTATTAGTTCATAATAGGCCAGCCGAACCAATCTTTTAATAATTGTTTAAATAGGCCTCCGAATTTAAAGGAAGCTTTCCGAAGAAACTGCGGGTCTTAAGAATCTATACGGGAGGCGATGTAAATTTTTATATGTTCTGAATCAATGTTAAATCCCGAATTATCTGAGATCATTTTGTCATATATTTTAATTTAATATATATTCTTGCGATACTGCTGAAATCAGATTTTAAAAACCAATCCATATAGAGGTAGCAGAAGCTAATGGCTGAAAAAAAAGGAAAAAAGAAAGACCCCAAAGAGTGGCAGCTTGAAATTGATGCCGAACGATGTAAGGGGTGTGGATTCTGTGTGGAATTCTGTCCCAAGAATACACTTGAGATGTCAGATAAATTTAACTCCAAAGGTTACCATCCACCAATGGTAGCAGACGCTGAAAGTTGCACTTATTGCGACATGTGCGAGATGGTATGTCCTGAATTCGCTATATATGCGGTTTCGGATATGCATAAAAAAGATGCTCACGTTGCGGACGAATTCGTAAGAATGGACCGAATGCCTCATATCTGGTGTCCTGGATGCGGAATCGGTACAGTTGTAAATTGCCTAGTAAAAGCCCTACAAGATGCTGAAATCGATCCTGATAAAACACAAATCGTGTCTGGAATCGGCTGTACAGGTCGTGTAGCCGGGTATGTAAATCTGGATTCTTATCACACAACCCATGGTAGAGCTATTCCATTTGCTACTGGTTTGGCTTTAGGCGCACCGGATCAAAAAATAATTGTGGTTAGTGGAGACGGAGACCTCACAGCTATCGGAGGAAACCATTTTTTCCATGCTGCCAGACGAAATACAAATATGACGGTAATATGTGTTAACAACTTTATTTATGGTATGACCGGTGGTCAGGTTGCTCCTACAACTCCTGAATCATCCATTGCTATCACAACGCCTTACGGCGCATTTGACAAACCGTTTAACATTCCATTTATTGCAGAAAGTTGCGGCGCCGAATATGTTGCCCGCTGGACAACTTATCATGTAAGACATCTGCAAAACGCTATTAAAGCGGCTATACAAAAGGACGGCTTTTCTCTCGTTGAAGCTATTTCACCTTGTCCCACCCTTTATGGACGACGAAACAAACTGGGTGACGGTCTTGACTTGATGAAGTTCTATAAAGAAAAATCCGTTAGGATGAAAAAAGATACACATACATCAGCCGACGCGGATATTGCTTTTCAGGATGATATTCTGATTGGAAAATTCGTTGATCGAGAACGACCATCATTGATGAAAGCTATGAATCAATCGTTGGAAACCAAATTAGGTGACAAATACGTAAAATGGCCGGTACCAGGCTAGAGAGTTAAATGAACGATATATTCAAAATTAACTTTATAAGGAGCAAAGAGTGAAAGCTGATCCCAAACGAGTACTTACCGGCAACCATTTTATCAATGGAAACCATTCTGCTACCGAAGGGGCTATTGCCGCAGGATGTACGTTTGCTGCCGGGTATCCTATTACCCCTTCAACTGAAATTGTAGAACGAATCGCTTCCCGATTTCCAAAAGTAGGCGGTTGTTTTGTTCAAATGGAAGATGAAATCGCTTCTTCCATCTGTTTACAGGGTGGTGTCTGGTCTGGTCGAAAATCCATGACTGTGACATCAGGCCCTGGTTTTTCTCTAATGATGGAAAGCATCGGCTTGGCAGCGATAACTGAAACGCCATGTGTGTTTATAAATGTACAACGATGCGGTCCTTCCACTGGGCTTCCCACCAAAGTTGGTCAGGCAGACATGATGCAAGCCAAATGGGGTTCTCACGGTGATTATGAAGTGATTGCATTAGCCCCCAGTTCTCCACAAGATTGTTTTGATTTCACTATCGATTGTTTCAATTTGGCTGAACAATACCGAACACCAGTGTTTTTGATGTCAGATGAAATGGTTGGTCATATGACAGAAAAAGTAGTCATTCCTCCAGCCAATGAAATCGAACTTGTAGAGAGACAGTATTATACAGGCAGTGAAACGTATTTACCTTACAAACCCGAAGCCAACGGTGTTCCTTTAATGAGTAAAGCTGGGTTGGGACACCATTATCATATCACCGGTTTAACCCACGACGAACGTGGATATCCCGTCTTGACAAAAGAGGTTCAGGAGAAGATGATGACTCGGCTTATGGGCAAGATTACCGACAATGCGGATAAGCTGGTAAGAGTTGAAGAACATATGATGGAAGATGCTGATATTGCATTGGTTTCTTATGGTATTTCTTTTAGAATGGCATATAAAGCCATGGAAATGGCAAGAGAAAAGGGAATAAAAGTCGGACTATTAAGACTGATTACTTGCTGGCCGTTTCCCAACAAAGTTGTCACTGAGTTGGCTAAAAAAGTGAATTCCATGGTTATGGCAGAATTGAACTACGGTCAAATGTTTATCGAGATGGATCGATTTGCCAATGCCCACTGTAAAACTTTTCTATGTGGAAGCCCCTGTGGTGAAGTACATGAGCCTGAAGAAATATTCAACGTGATTCAAGAAGCAGCCAAATAATCTAGGAGGAACAATCAATGACAACACAAGAAGTAAGATTAGGCGGATTTGGCGGACAGGGTGTTATCCTGGCAGGAATGATCCTAGGACGTGCTAAATCCATCTTTGAAGATAAATACGCGACTCTTACGCAGGATTTTGGTCCGGAAGCCAGAGGTGGAGCTGCTTCATGTGCCGTTATTCTTTCCGACAATCCGATTCTGTACCCTAACGTTTTTACTCCTGATGTTTTACTGGCCATGAGTCAGGGAGCATATGATAAGTATATTTCGGGATTAAAAACCGACGGAATTCTAGTGATCGAAGAGGATCTGGTAAATATCGGTGATATTGATCCCAGCATAAAAGTTTATAAATGCCCGGCTACCCGATTTGCAGAAGAAATCGGTCGCAAAATTGTCCTGAATATCGTTATGTATGGATTTCTTGTTGCCGTCACCGGTCTGGTTTCGGAAGAAATTGCCCGAAAAGGTGTTGAAGCATCTATCCCCAAGGGGACTGAAAAGCTAAACTTCGCTGCCTTTGAAAAAGGATACCAGTACGGCATTCAGCAGAAGAACCAATAAAAAAAAATACATTGTCTACCAGTAATGGATTGGTTAGACAATCTGAAACATCTCGGCACTAAAACAATTCGCGTAATACGTGCCGGGATTTTTAGCCTTGCCAGATCACGCCTAAAAGATTCAATATTAAGGCTGTATCCTTCCGCACAAAATTACACGAATTTTAATACCAACAGACAATGAGGTTGTTAATCGGCCAGGATTTTCCTCGAAAAAAAGTCTTCATCATCAGCGGAGCCGCAGTATTTATTCTCCTCTTGGTGTTAATGGTGGTTTTCCTTTTTTTTAAGGCTGACACAATTCGCCGTTTCAACAGCCTGCAAGCCGTCCAGAACAACAATACCATCTTTTTTGACATCGACAAGCAGCCCTTTCATATTATCAGGGGAATTGAAGATCGAAAATATGTGCAATTAAAAACTATAAGCCGTAATATACAAATGGCTGTGGTAGCTGTTGAGGACGCACGTTTTTTCCAGCACTTTGGTTTTGATCCAATACGTATTTTTTCTGTTATTTTAAAAAACGTAATCAACACTGGATATGTCCAAGGAGCCAGCACTATCACCCAGCAACTGGTGAAACTGACCTTGTTATCATCTGAACAAACTTATAGTCGCAAGATTAAAGAAATTTTTATGTCCATGGCATTGGAAATGGAATTCTCCAAGGAACAAATTCTGGAGTTTTACTTAAACAAGGTCTATCTCGGACATCGAAACTACGGAGTGGAAAATGCCTCACTGAATTACTTTCATAAATCCACCAATAATCTGACAGTTGCAGAATCCGCATTTATCGCAGGTTTGATCAAGAAACCGGAAGGATATTCACCTTTTGTCAATCTAAAAATGGCGCGTAAAAGGCAACTTCTTGTTCTCAGACGCCTTTTGACACTAAAATGGATCTCCGAACAAGAATATATTGATGCGGTAAAAGAACACCTTCTTATCCGGGAACGACGAAAATCAGAATTACAAACAGCACCTTTTTTTACCAGTCATATTATGCTGCATCTGGAAAAAAAATATGGACACAATATGATTTATGGTGGGGGATTAAGAATTTACACCACTCTGGACACTAAAATGCAACACGCAATGACACACGCAATTTCAGTACGCATGTCAAAATCCAGGAGTTTTGAAGAAATTGCAGGTGTCAGCATCGATCCAACCACCGGATTTGTCAAAGCCTTGATTGGAGGGGCTGATTTTTATAAAAGTGAATTTAACCGGGTTACGCAAGCCAAACGACAACCGGGATCAAGCTTTAAACCCATTCTTTACGCTGCCGCCTTATCGAAGGGGATAAATCCAACCGATACCTACATCGACGAGCCTACTCAATACACACGAGTGATTGAAGATGAACTAGAGGTTTATGAACCGGGCAATTCTGATAATGAGCACCGGGGAGAAATAACGGTAGCCTATGCTTTAAGAACATCCAACAATGTAGTCAGTGCAAAGATTTTAAACAAAATTGGTATTAATACTCTGGTCCGAACATCCAGACTCTTTGGAATTGAATTGCCTGCCGATCGTGGTCTTTGCTTGGCATTGGGATGCGGTGAAACCTCACTACTTCAACTGGTTGATGCTTATACGGTATTTGCCAACCAAGGATATCTCAATAAACCGGTTTTTGTCCTAAAAATAACGGATGCCCAGGGTAAGGTACTGGAAAAATACCAGAACCAAAAAGAGATACAGGTGCTTTCTGTTAATCAGGCATTTCAAATGAATAGGATGTTACAGGATGTCGTTAATATCGGTACTGGACGTAATGCAAAAATCGGTCGGGTTTCCGGTGGAAAAACCGGAACCAGTGATTTGATTAGAGATGCATGGTTTATAGGATACACACCGGAGCTGGTCACCGGTTTTTGGATCGGAAACGATGATAACCGTCCTATGGTAAATGAGAGTGGTAGCAGAACCCCGGCCAGATTATGGCGAGCATACATGAACTTGCTGCCTGCAACCGATGTCCAGAAGGATTTTGCCATCAATGAAAATTATGAGGAATATTTAATCTGTGACGAATCCGGTAAATTGGCCACATCCTGGTGTCCTCAAAAGGCTTGGTATTCCATTCGAAAGAATAATAGCCCAAATGAATATTGCGATATTCATTTCGAAGAGAAAACCGAAATTACCGTTCAGATCTGCACCAGTTCCGGAAAGCTGGCCACCGTTTACTGCCCAGCAGAAGAAATTGAAACAAAAACATTTACGACAGGACACGAGCCTGAAGCTTCCTGTGATGTACATGGAGAAAATCGGGGATCAGTAACCAGTAACCCCAATTAAAATAGGTTTTATTCCATCAGGTAAGAATTTATGGTCTGCCAGATCTCTTGCCCACCCGTTTTTTTTGGCGCAGAATGAATGGTTGGAGGAAAATCGAGACCTAATACGAATTTAATTTCCTTAATTGCTTTGGGGATGGCGTTTTTTTTCAATTTATCCGCTTTGTTGGCCACCACCAAAAAGGGGTGTTGATTTACTTTGAGCAATTTTTGAAATTCGATGTCTTCTTTACTGGGTTTATGTCGGATATCAACCAATTGTACGATTAACCTGAGATCGGGACAATGTTCCAAAAAATCGTAGATCATTTTCATCCAGCTGCTTTTAACATCCACCGGAACATTAGCAAAACCATAACCAGGTAGATCAACAAAATAAAATGATTTGTTAATTAAAAAGTAATTAATCAATTGCGTTTTTCCAGGCGTTGAACTTGTTTTTACGAGTTTTTTCCGGTTCAACAAGTGATTGATCAGACTCGATTTACCAACATTTGATCGCCCAATAAAGGCAATCGACGGCAAAACCTGCACATCCAAATCTCGGATTTTCACAAAACTTTTTATGTACTCTGCCGAAGTGACTTTCATTGTCATATAAACTAACCTAAACAAGTAAGCATTATAAAACTGTTTTCTTTTTTCAAACCAAAAGGGAGATTTGTATTAAAGACCTCCAAATGGTCGATGCGGATACCTTTGGTTTGACGAATAATCCAGTTAAGTGTTATCGATTGACGTTAAAAAAGCAAGTTCAACACAGACATGTCATAACGATGGATCATGGCTGAATGTGTTTTTTAATATTCACATTAAAACATTGGCACCACCCAGGTAAATAATTGATGAAACAACAAGATTCACTATTACATGAGTTTCCGGTTCTATTTTGGGGCATTTTCAAAAAAGGCATCACCATATACAAACAATCATTTTTAAGTTATCTGATCCTGACCTTGATTACTTTTTTACCATTTTTGATTTTTGATACCCTTATAAAATTCGATATATTTGGTATTATAAAACTTTTTCATGGTAATTTTCTGGACATCATTATTTTTCTAACTTTACCTACAGTATTTACACAGAGAAAGGTTTATCCAATGGCTACCATTCAACTGTTCATGCAACGGTTTTTCCTATCGTCTGCTATCATTATTTTCATTCAATTGGTAACCATACTGTTTTTTTCGACACTGGTCGGTTTCATACCCTATATTTTTTTTATGTTCGCCGGTTTTTTTCTGATCATGGAGAACTCACCGGCATCGATTTCAATTCAAAATAACCTGATCAACAGCATTCGTCTGGTTAAAAGTCGCTTTTTCCCGTTGTTTTGGAACTATTTATCTATTTCCTTTTTGATTGTTATTCCTTTTGTTTTAATTGTTTATGCTATCCTTTACTTCAATGAACATCCCAGTTTGATCAATCTTATCGAAGCTTTTGAAAAGGGCTCGGCTGACAAAAAGTTGATCGATCAACATTTTTGGAAAGTAATCGATGCAATTATTGAATTTAAAGAAACCCATATTGTGTGTCATGTTGTTTTTCGCCCTATCAAATCGTTATTCCTGGCTTTTTTATTCCTCGGTATCATCAACCAGATAACACCGGGAGTAATCAGAGATTATCTGGGGGTTTCCAACGGGAAAGAAAACTTGAATGAAACCAGCCATATCGATAACAATTTGGACCTACACTGACAATAGCGTGATATCCAGAAATTATGCCGGTGATTATCTGCATTTATTCAACTCCAGCGGAGGGATAGTTTGACGACCATTGATAAAAAAGGAAAGCCAAAAATATACACCGAATCCGATCAAATCCTTAATGATTTAAAAGACGAGTTAGTCAATTTAAGATCCCGTATGAATTCCATTGAGGAGGAGCAGGAACAAAATCGAGCAATAATAGAACGTCTTTCCCTGCATGAAGAGCTGGCCAACGAAATGATCGTTACGCACCAAGAGGAAATTAAACAGAACAAGGAGAATTTCCAGATCATCGCAGATGTGATGCAAAACCTCAAATCGCCTGTTTCGGAAGTAATGGACAATCTTTCGGGCGTTCTGTCAGAAATCGATGACAAGGAAACCCAGGAGACATTACGCGACTGTCTGAATACAGCCTCCAATGTATTGGATTCCTTTGATGAGGTAGAAGACTTCTGCCTGTCAATGGGTAGCAGTCAAACCACACCGCAAAAAATGGTTGTTATCAGGGAATTCTTCAGAGATATTCTGTCAAAACTACAATCAAAATCGGATAGTGGCACTAATTTTTCCTTTTCTCTACTCATTGACCGAAACGTACCGGAAAAAAGTCCGTTGCATACAACCACTTTAAACACCTGCCTAACCAACCTTATTAATGAGCTGCAGCAGATTTCCCAATCATGTAAAATCACTGTGACGGTTTCTACGGAAGACAGTGGGAAAAAATACGGAATTGATATTCTAGATTTGTCGATAAAAATATCGTGTGAAATACCAACATCGCTTGAATGGGAAGACTCTTGGGTGCATTCCATCAGGAATAATCAAAAACAGCTGATGGAATCTGGCTTTAACCTCTTAAAAGTCCGTGATATTCTTAAAAAATCAGGTGGGTATTTAAACATCATTTCAAAAAATAAAAAAATTCAAGGGTTTGCTTTCCGTGTCCCTTTGACTTATTAGTGTGCAATAATGGTTTAACGCTGTTTGCCAAGCAATCCGATTTCCGCCAAAATCATATCGCTTTTCTGCATCTGTCCGGTCAAACGGTAGTATTCAGCACGATACAACTTTCCATCCAGCAGTTCAGGAAAAGCTGCCTGATAAATACCGGAGATATTTTTCAATAGCTTCCAGTTTTTATTTAGAATTGCTTTGCGTGCTATCAAATCATACACTAATGGATTCTTTTTTCTTCGAGCCTTGGACTCGATTAGTTTATCCAGCTTGTTATATTGGCCGGTTTTGAGATACATTTCCGCTAAAACAGACCATACAGGTTGCATATTAAAAATGGTCCGCTGTGAAGACAATAGTTCCTGCAACTCATTCCACTCCTCCAAAAAGATCAAAACCTGGATTAACTGCTCAAAAATTTCATCATCAGACGGATAACGAATAAATGACTGTTTCAACTTGTGTTTTAAATCACTTTTAGAAGAAAGAATCTCTTCAGGAAAAATTGACAAGAAAGAAATATATAAAAAATCTTCCTCCATAGTCTCCAGCTTTTGTAAAACATCCCCCCTGTTCCCACTCAGTAATCCCAACCAAATGGTCATAATTTCCTGCTGCATCTTTTCCCTTCTATTAGCAGGACAAAGTTTCACTAAAACAGATTGGGCTTTATCATACTGCCTGAGACAAAGATATAACCGCACCATCTCCATATACGCTTCATGACTAAAGTCTATTTCATCTTTGTATTTCTCCAGTACACTAAGCGCTTTAGCCCAAGCCTTATGCCAACTGTAATATCGTGACAACAGCAACAGTGATGTTTCAGATTTTGGGGAATGGGGCAAGGTACCGAATGATGAAAGTGCCAAATCGGTTCGAAAAACATGTTCTTTTACAGATTTTTTATCCGACGGCATCTTTTGCCAGATCCTGTTGGCTTGTTTGTATTTTTGTCGATGTTCAAAAAACAGTGCTTTCAGGATATCTTTGGTTTTCGACGTTTCTACAATGAATTCATTATCTTCCGGCATTGGCATTAATTTTACTTCGCCCGCCACATAGGCTTTTACATGGGCAATATTAATACAACTGAAAGATACTGCCAGAAATAAAATGAATAACAATCGGCTCATAAACGGAGGAAATAAAATCGAGGCTATGGAGGGGTCCATCTAAAAAGGTCAGGGACGACTAAAAACCTCCGTCCCAAATTGATATTTCAGATATTAATAATACCTGACCAAAAACGCACCTTTATATTTTGGCTTTGAACGTAAATCTGCCAGTACCTTTTTGGCTGAATTTCTCGAATTATAGGGACCGGCAAAAATTTTGGTCGTCGAAAAACTCTTGCGGACATGTTCCAGGTTGAATAATACATCTTTTCTGGGAAACAATTTTTCCACATTAAATTTGACCTCTTTGGCTCTGTCCAATGCCGGAAAGTTTCCCATGCTGATTCGATGTCCATTGCTTTGGAAAACTATCGAAGCATTACCAGCCATTTTGTTGCTTCGGTTAATCTCTTTCACGATAGAATTAGCTTTGCTGTAGCTATATACCTGCTTTGAGATCAGTTCGATAAAGTCATATTTTTCACCACTGTCTTTCTGATAAACCGGTTCTCCTTCTTGACGCAGGGACCTGATATAATCCTCTTTACACACTTCGTAAGAACAGGTAGCCACCTGAATCAGATACCTACTTTTCGGCTTCGGCGGTTTAACCGGTTCAGGCTTAGGTTCCGGTTTGACTTCTTCCACCGGTGTTTTCGGTATTACTATCGGTTTCGCTTGTTTTTCTACCGTTATGACCTCTTCCGGTATCACTAATTCTTCGTTTGGTGGTTGGTCCTTTTTAAAAAAGCTGGGATCTTGTGTTTTATATAAATAACCAATCCCTCCAACAACGGCCACCAGTAAAAGCATGATAATATACTTGAGCTTGCCTCCCTTCTTCTCATCGGTTGGTGCCGCTTTCTTCGGCTTGGTCGGGGCAGCAGCTGCAACTTCCTCTTCTTCTTCGTCGTCTACACCACCGCTTTCGCCCGAAGATTCTGCCACACCCTCATCCATATCTTCAATAGAAGACAGGTCTTCGAAAAAAGAGTCCAACTCACTATCGCTGTCTCCTTCATCGCCACCTCCACCGCCCTCAGCAGATTCACCGCTGAGTTCGTCGTCACCCATCATGTCGTCCAGTTCACCGGCAAAATCATCACCGCCCAGATCTAAATCATCATCCTCAAGATCCAAATCTTCTTCTGCCATGTTTATCCTGTATAGTTATGGTTTATTCAGTGTTTATCCACTTTTACCAACAAATTTTCATTACTGCAATATTAGAAGGTTTCACCTTACAGCCGCCTGCTTAATGGACAGTCGAAAAGGTACTGTGCCCCATTATAATTTTTATTCGGTTTAATGGTGGAACGATCGCGACGCTCCATGATCCATCCTGCACTTCTTATTGAATATGGTTTGGTTTTCTGTGAAATTGTACTTTATAGCATATCACAAACAAAATAAAAAATACCTATTCCGTTTTGTTTAAAAGATCCTGAGACACCATGAACAAACCTTGTAGTGTCAAATCATCGACAAACTCTTCTATAGTTGATGAAACCGGTTGAATCAGGGTAGCTAATCCCCCAGTAGCAATCACTCTCGGCTTTGATCCAAGCTCTTTGGTTATCTTTTCCACCATTGAATCCACCAGTCCGGCGTAACCAAATACAATTCCCGATTGCATACAGTGTTTAGTATTTTTACCAATCACATGGGGGGGAC